>CAKRTS010000001.1 GCA_934402315.1 uncultured Acetatifactor sp.
AAAAGCCAGCTGATTAGGTGGTTTATTTGCTATGCCCTTTATTTCTTGGTTGTTTTCTACTTATTTGTTTCAAACTTTTTCCTCCTCGTATATGACTTATTTTACCTTTTTCTTAGGTGTGTAATTGACAAGCAGAAGCAGGACCAGAACCGAGACGAAGATGATCGCCGACAGGGCATACATCTCGGGCTTGATCCCCTTTTTCACTTCGGTATAAATCTTCGTGGACAATGTATCGATTCCGGGCCCCTTTGTAAAGTGCGTGATAATGAAATCATCCAGCGACATGGTGAATGCCATCAAGAAGCCGGAGAGGATTCCGGGTAGCAGGTCGGGAAAGACGACCTTGAAAAAAGCACGCAGCTGGGATGCGCCGAGATCGAGAGCCGCCTCGTAGGTATGCAGGTTCAGCTGCTTCATCCTGGGCATGACACTGAGGATCACATAAGGAATATTGAAGGTGATGTGTGCCATCAGGATCGTGAGAAAACCGAATTTAATGCCGAGGCTGATAAAGAGCAGCATCAGGGAAATACCCGTGACGATGTCGGCATTCAGCATCGGGATATTGGCGATTCCGAGACTGATGGTCCGCGTTTTCCTCTTCATTGCCTGCAGAGAGATACAGGCGATTGTGCCGATGACGGTCGAAATGACTGCCGAGAGCAGGGCAATCGCCAGCGTGTTCCAGAGCGCCTGCATGATGACGTCGTTCTGGAAGAGGCTCTGATACCATTTCAGCGTAAAGCCGCCCCATTTTGCCCTTGTCTTGCTCGCATTGAAGGAGAGTACGATCAGCGTGGCGATAGGCGCATAGAGGAAGATAAAGATCAGAGCAATATAGATTCTTCTTGCCGCATTTCTCATAGTGCGTTCGCCTCCCCTTCTTTATCTGTGACGGCACTGATTACCATATTAAGGATGATGAACAACATGAGCACGATGGAAAGTCCGCTTCCAAGGTGCCAGTTGCCGGTCTGGGTAAATTCCTGCTCGATGACGTTTCCGATCAGCAGGATCTTGCTGCCTCCGAGAATCTTTGAGATGACAAAGGTCGTCAGGGCAGGAACGAAAACCATTGTGACTCCGCTGATAATGCCCGGAATACTCAGAGGGAAAATGATCTTGAAAAAGGTCTGGACACTGTTGGCACCCAGATCCCTTGCGGCATTTATCATGTTGACATCTATCTTCACGAGCACATTGTAGATCGGCAGAACCATAAAGGGCAGGAAGTTGTAAACCATGCCCAGCACAATCGCCGACGGTGTGTTGATGATATTCAGGGAGGGCAGATGCAGCAGCTCAAGGATGCTGTTGATCACACCGGTCTTCTCCAGAAGCGTCTGCCATGCCAAAGTGCGCAGCAGAAAGTTCATCCACATCGGCAGAATAAAAATCAGTACAATAAAGGAATCCCTGCTGGTACCGGCGCGGCTCAGTATCATTGCGAGAGGGTAGGCGAGCAGGAAGCAGATCACGGTGCTCACCACGGACAGCTTGACAGACTCCCAGAGAGCCTTGGAATGCTCCGGCGTGGCGATCGCCGCTATATTACTTAAGGTAAAGACTCCGTTCTTGTCGGTCAGCCCGTAGTAGAAAACCATGCACAGCGGCACGATGATGAAAAGCGCTGACCAGAAGAGAAAAGGAATCGACAGCATCTTTTTATTCATTGACTCCAACAGCCTCCTCGTCCTCGGATTCCGGTTTGTTCATGATCTGGATGTTAAACGGATCGATCTGGATGCCGACAGCAGTGCCGACAGGAAACATTTTTGTCGAATGGACGAGCCATTCATAGCCGTTGGCGGTGACCTCCATCTCGTAGTGAACACCCTTGAAGATGATGTGCGTGACAACACCCTGGATGGTTCCCTGAGAGGGTTCCACCAGTTCGACGTCCTCGGGGCGGATGACGGCATCTACCGGCTTGTTGACACCGAAGCCCTCGTCGACGCAGGCAAATTTTGCACCGAGGATTTCCACCAGTCTGTCCTGCAGCATGGTAGCGCCGAGAATGTTGCTGTCGCCGATAAAGTCAGCGACAAAGGCGTTTTCCGGCTCGTTGTAGATCTTTTCCGGTGTGCCGATCTGCTGGATATAGCCCTGATTCATGACAACGATCGTATCGGACATCGTGAGGGCTTCCTCCTGATCGTGGGTAACATAGATAAAGGTAATGCCAAGCTCGTTCTTCAGACGGATCAGCTCGTACTGCATGTCCTGACGCAGCTTCAGATCGAGCGCGCCGAGGGGCTCGTCGAGGAGAAGGAGCTTCGGTTCATTTACGATAGCGCGGGCGATGGCAATACGCTGCTGCTGGCCGCCGCTGAGAGAGTCCGGCATACGGTGCTCATAGCCGTCAAGGTTTACCAGCTTCAGTGCATACTTAATCTTGTCGTCAATATAGGACTTGCTCTTGCCCTTGATCTTTAAGCCGAAGGCAATGTTTTCCGCAACATCCATATGCGTGAAGAGGGCATACTTCTGGAAGACGGTATTCAGGTTCCGT
Organism: uncultured Acetatifactor sp.; assembly: GCA_934402315.1. Classification (GTDB taxonomy): domain Bacteria; phylum Bacillota; class Clostridia; order Lachnospirales; family Lachnospiraceae; genus Acetatifactor. The sequence goes on from CAKRTS010000001.1 coordinate 2,516, forward strand.
TTGTTCGGGGGCAGCTGTGTGATGTCCTGACCCTCAAAGATGACCTGTCCCTTATCGGGCTTTTCAAAACCGCCGAGGATGCGGAGAGTCGTGGTCTTGCCACAGCCGCTGGGACCGAGCAGGGTCAGAAACTCATTCTGGCGGATATAGAGATTCAGGTCGTCAAGAATCAGCTGTCCGTCGTAGGATTTTGAAATATTGACCAGATCAACAAGAGCGTCTTTCATGCTGCAACTCTCCTTAAAAATCAAAATTTTCCGGGCATCCGTACCGGATGCATACTGCCATAAATTTTATACACTTCCACCCAGAAAGTCAACGAATATTTGACAGGATTTTCCCCTGAAAGTCGAAATCATCGAGAAAAAGAAAAAAAGGTTTTACATTGCCTCGTTTTGTGCTATATTTAGGGAAAGCAGAAGGAGGTATTCCGCATGGAAAAGGAAAAATATGTGGCATATGTCTCCACCTATACACAGGGAGATAACCACGGAATAAAAATATATGATGTCGATATGAAGAACGGCCGTTTCATAGAGAAGGATCAGGTGGAGATCACCAACTCCTCCTATGTGACGATCTCACATAACGGAAAATATCTGTATTCCATCACGGACTTCGGCGTGGAATCCTATACGATCAAGAAGGACGGAGGACTGGAGCTCTTAAATTTTGCACCGATCAACGGTATGAGAGGCTGTTATGTGTCCACAGACTATACGGACAGCTATCTGTTCGTAGCAGGTTACCATGACGGAAAGCTCACGGTTCTGAAGCTGAAGGAGGACGGCTCCATCGGCGAGATCACGGACGAAATCTTCCACAAGGGTCTCGGAAGTCTGGCAGACAGGAATTTCAGACCGCATATCAACTGTGCAAGAATGACACATGACAATAAATATCTGCTGGTTGCCGATCAGGGTATGGATCATGTCAATGTCTACCGCTTTGACGTGGAGAACGGCAAGGTTTCCCTCGCGGATGTCATCCGGAGCGAGATAGAGTCCGCGCCCAGACATATCAAGATTTCCAAGGACGGACGCTTTATCTACATTGTGCATGAGTGGAAATGCTATATCGATGTCTATTCCTATGAAGATAAGGACGGACAGCCGGTATTCGAGAAGGTTCAGACGGTTGAGACCGCGAAGCTTGAGAGAGGCAGCTCCAACGCTACCAGCGCATTGACTTTCTCGGAGGATCACAAATATCTTTTAAGCACTGTAGCGGGAGACAATTCCGCTGTGCTCTTCAGCGTGGATGAGCAGACCGGAATGCTGACAAAGGTATTCAGCCTTCCGATCAGCGGAGAATATCCGAAGGATGCGGCACTGTTCCCGAACAACAAGTTCCTTGTGTCCCTGAACCATGAGTCGAACGACATGACCTTCTTCCATGTTGACATCAAGCAGGGAACGCTGATTATGAACGGCGCGCCGATCAAGGTCAATGTGCCGAACTGTATTATCTTCCATAGAATATAAGCATAACGATAACGGTAAACGCAGGCAGCCGGTCAGAAATTTTCTTCTGACCGGCTGCTTTTTCGGTGGGAGTTATTTCCTTCGGTAGAAGTCCTTGATGCGATCCACTCTTGCGGACATGTTTACCAGCATGGCATCGAGGAGCGTGAGGGCAGTCATGCATTCCATGACAACGACAGCCCGGGGAACGATGATGGGGTCGTGGCGCCCCTTGATATTGATGTCGATCTCCTCCCCGGCTTTATTGACGGTCTGCTGTGTCCGGAAGATGGAGGGCGTCGGCTTTACGTGCGCACGGATCAGGATGCGGCTGCCGTCGCTGATGCCGCCGAGAATGCCGCCCGCGTGGTTTGTCCGCTTGGAGACCTCCCCGTCCTTCAGACAGAAGAAATCATTGTTCTCACTGCCTGTCCGGCGGGAGACCTGACAGCCGTCGCCGATTTCCACCGCTTTGACCGCACCGATGGACATGATGGCCTTTGCAAGGTTTGCGTCCAGCTTCTCGAACACCGGATCGCCGATTCCAGCGGGAAGACCGTCCACGATACATTCCATACAGCCCCCAACAGAGTCGCCGTTCTTTTTTGCTTCCTCAAGACAGGTGACAGCCGCCTCGCTCGCTGTACGGTCAGGCATTGCAGTTGGCGTGGATAGGATGGCGGAGCGGTCGAAGCGTCCGGGATCGATCTCGACCGGACCGATCGAGCGCGTGTAGGCGCAGACGGTGACTCCCAGTTCCTTTAAAAGCTTGGCTGCGACAGCTCCGGCTGCGACACGCCCCACGGTCTCACGCCCGGAGGAGCGCCCGCCGCCGCGGTAGTCGCGGAAGCCGTATTTTTCATCGAAGGTATAGTCTGCGTGGCCGGGGCGGTAGTAAGAGGCGATTTCGTCATAGTCTGCGGAATGCTGGGAGGTATTCCTTACCATCAGGGAGATCGGCGTGCCAGTCGTCAGACCGTTGAAGACGCCAGAGAGAATCTCAACGCAGTCCGCCTCCTTCCGCGGTGTGGTGAGACTGCTCGTGCCCGGCTTCCTGCGATCCAGATATTCCTGAATGTCGGCTTCTGTGAGCGCAAGCCCTGCGGGACAGCCGTCGATCACAACGCCGAGCGCCTTCCCGTGCGATTCCCCCCATGTAGTAATCCTGAATATTGTACCTATTGTTGACCCTGCCATCTTTTCCCTCCGTATTTGCTGGATATTAAAGTATTACGAAACGCCATATTTCCGATAACAGTTGTGCAGAATGCACCTGACCGCAAGCAGCGCACTCTGGAGCCGCCGGTGCTTAGTCTCCGTACTTTGGAGACTTACGCACCGCTGCGAGCGAAGCAAAGCGAGAGCGTGCCTGCGGCGGTCTGTGCATCCTGTGCAACGTCCCTCGCGGAAACGTCACTCGCGGAAACCTACATTTCGCATTCATCTATGTTTTTGCTATATTGTACTTTAATCCTGTAAAAATGGCAACTTTTTTGAAAATGGAAAAAAGGTAACTTTTTTGAAAAACATGTGTACATTTGGGAAAAATGTGCTATGCTTGAAATAGTTGTATACAAATGCCGGTTCAGGCGGCACAGAAGATCAAAGGCTGAACACAAATGAAAATGTCACCCGAGGAGCGCTTTCGCAAGAAACTGCTGAAAATAGGAAAAAAGAATATTGTCTGTCGTTTCTGTATCATTCCCGTGATGGCAGTGGGAATGTTTTTTTTCCATGTGGCGGCATATCTGAAAGGAAACGGAAAAAGGCTTGCGACGCTCGGAATTGTACTCCTGTTTTCCGTTGTCTACAGCAGCTTTTCCTTCCCGGCGTTTGTGAGCGGCAGTAAAAATACCGACGAGTGGAACCCGATCTCCGATGAGGCGCAGGACATTGTGCTGGCGGAAGAGCAGGAGATCAATCTGGAAGACATTCAGCTTCTCGACGATGATGACGTCCTGATGGAGGGGGATGAACTGCTGGATACGGCGCACGGCATGGACATTGTCACGCGGTACAGCACCTCGGACATCCTCGATTATAATCAGGACAGACTTTCGGCGGGAGAGACTGCCGGAGAACAGGAAAGGCAGGAGGTGTCAGAGGAGGACAAGGTCTATGAGTTCTCCGAGGATGACTGGCGGCTGATACTGATTAACAAGCAGCACTCCATCCCCGACGGCTATGAGGAGGAAGTGCCGCTCGGAAATATCAGCACGATGAAGGGAATCATGCACTGTGACGAGCGGATCATCGATGACCTTCTGGATATGATACAGGCGGCGAAGGATGACGGTGTGACGCTTGCAATCTGTTCACCCTACCGGGATCTGCAATATCAGGAAATGCTCTTTGGACGGAAGATTACAAAATATATGAAGCGTGGACTGTCCTATATGGAGGCGTATCAGCTGGCGAGTCAGGCTGTGACAGTGCCGAATGCCAGTGAGCACCAGATCGGTCTGGCATTGGATATTGTCACGGATACCTATGTCGCCCTGAACGAGGGATTCGCAAAGACGGCTGCCGGGAAATGGCTTGCAGAGAACAGCTGTAAATACGGCTTCATCCTGCGCTACCCGAAGGGCAAGGAGGATATTACCGGGATCGAATATGAGCCGTGGCATTTCCGCTATGTCGGCGCGGAGGCCGCTACCCTGATGACGGAGCAGGGAATTACACTGGAAGAATTCTGGGAGGAATATTTTTAATATGTATCGGATTTTAAAGCAGGAGGGCAGGGCAAAGAGAGCGGAGATGGCGACCGTGCACGGTGTGATACAGACGCCGGTGTTCATGAATGTCGGAACGGCCGCTGCGATCAAGGGAGCTGTTGCCACCTCCGATCTGGAAGAGATCAAGACGCAGGTTGAGCTGTCGAATACCTATCATCTCCATGTGCGCCCCGGGGATGAGATCGTGAAAAAGCTGGGCGGTCTTCATAAGTTCATGTCGTGGAATAAGCCCATACTGACCGATTCCGGCGGATTTCAGGTGTTTTCCCTTGCCGGGCTGAGAAAGATAAAGGAGGAGGGCGTTTACTTCCATTCCCATATCGACGGGCACAAGATTTTCATGGGGCCGGAGGAGAGCATGCAGATCCAGTCCAATCTCGCCTCCACGATTGCGATGGCGTTTGACGAGTGTGCGCCCAGCAAGGCGGAGAGAGCATATGTGCAGGCATCCGTCGAGCGGACGACGAGATGGCTCGAGAGATGTAAGCGGGAGATGAACAGACTCAACTCGCTGGAGGATACAATCAACAAGAACCAGCTGCTCTTTGGAATCAATCAGGGTGCAGTCTATCCGGACATCCGCATTGAACATGCCAAGCGGATTTCGGAGCTGGAACTGGACGGCTATGCGGTCGGCGGGCTTGCCGTCGGCGAGACGCACGAGGAAATGTATCACATTCTGGACGAGGTGGTGCCGTATCTGCCGAAGGACAAGCCGACCTATCTGATGGGTGTCGGAACGCCCGCCAACATTCTGGAGGGCGTGGAGCGCGGCATCGATTTCTTTGACTGTGTTTACCCGAGCAGAAACGGCAGGCATGGGCATCTCTACACGAACCATGGAAAGATCAATCTGTTCAATGCGAAATATGAGCTGGACGACAGACCGATCGAGGAGGGCTGTGGCTGTCCGGCGTGCAGACGCTATTCCAGAGCCTACATCCGCCATCTGCTGAAGGCGAAGGAGATGCTCGGTATGCGGCTCTGTGTGCTGCACAATCTCTATTTCTATAACACGATGATGGAAGAGATCAGGGATGCACTGGACGAGGGCAGGTTCGCGGAATATAAAAAGCGCAAGCTGGAAGGAATGCAGGGAGAGTGACGGTTCAGCCCCGGGGCATTCATAAAAAATGTATAAAATGCTTGCCTGACAGCAGCTTTTTGTGTATCATATCGTTTTAGAGAGCAACGGAGGGCAGGTCTGCCCTGACGAAATAACTTTATTTATGGAGGAAGCAAATGGGAATTTTATTATCTGAGACAGCAGCAACAACGACAGAAGGGGGCGGATCGGTCGGAAGTCTTATCACAATGATTGCCGTATATGCGATTTTCTTTTTTGCAATGTGGTTCTTCTTATTCAGACCCCAGAGCAAGGAAAAGAAGAAAATGGCTGCCATGCTTTCACAGCTGGCAATCGGTGACTGCGTTCTGACGACCTCCGGTTTTTACGGCGTGGTAATTGACATTGCCGACGATACCGTTATCGTTGAGTTCGGCAGCAACAAGAACTGCCGTATCCCGATGGATAAGCAGGCAATCAGCCGTATTGAGAAGCCGAGCGAGAGCCAGGCAAACTAATTGCACATTAAAGTGACAGGAAATTTTTGGGCAGTGTCGGGAGACATTGCCTTTTTCTTTGATTCATTATAAGATAATGTTGAAAAATATCATCTTTTCAGTTAATATAATAGGAAAATGTCTTTCGCACTGTGAAACATAAAAGCAGAGGAAAGAGGGATGGGAAAGGAAGAAGGCTATGGAATTACATATCACCTGTATTCCCGGAGATGGGATCGGGCCGGAGATCGTGACAGAGGCAAAGAAGGTTCTGGAGAAGGTCGCTGCAGTCTACGGACATAAGATGTTTTTTGAAGATATTCTGATGGGAGGCGCGTCCATCGACGTCCACGGTGTACCGTTGACGGAGGAGGCGATCGCAAAGGCAAAGGCGGCTGGCGCTGTCCTGATGGGCTCCATCGGCGGCGACACGACGACATCGCCGTGGTACCGGCTTCCGCCCAGCCTTCGCCCCGAGGCGGGACTGCTTGCGATCCGCAAGGCGCTGGATCTTTTCGCAAACTTAAGACCGGCGGTTCTGTACGACGAGCTTGCGGCGGCATGTCCGCTGAAGGAGGAGATCAGCAAGGCGGGTTTTGACATGCTGATTATGAGAGAGCTGACCGGCGGACTGTATTTCGGCGAGAGAAAGACCGTCGAGGAAAACGGTGTGCGCAAGGCGATTGACACGCTGACGTACGATGAAAACGAGATCCGAAGAATTGCCATAAAGGGCTTCGAGATCGCCATGAAGCGCAGAAAGAAAGTGACGAGCGTTGACAAGGCGAATGTGCTGGATTCCTCCCGGCTCTGGAGAAAGGTTGTCGAGGAGGTGGCGAAGGACTATCCGGAGGTAAAGCTGGAGCATATGCTGGTCGACAACTGCGCGATGCAGCTTGTGCGCGACCCGGCGCAGTTTGACGTCATTCTCACAGAGAATATGTTCGGTGATATTCTGTCGGACGAGGCGAGCATGGTAACCGGTTCGATCGGTATGCTTGCAAGCGCGAGCCTGAACGATACCAAGTTCGGCCTGTATGAGCCCAGCCACGGCTCAGCGCCGGATATTGCCGGCAAGGATGTCGCTAACCCGATCGCAACGGTGCTCAGCGCGGCAATGATGCTCCGCTACAGCTTCGACCTTGACAGGGAGGCGGATGCCGTCGAGACTGCCGTAAAGCAGGTATTGAAGGACGGCTACCGCACGGGTGACATCATGTCGGAGGGCTGTACAAGAGTCGGCTGCTCCCGGATGGGGACGCTTCTGGCAGAGAGAATCCGATAAATGCTGTCGATTAGCAAAGAAGAAAACAGCGCAGCTTCGTGCGCGGAAATGAGGTTCAGTATGGTAAGTGATAATGCGAGAGCCGGTATGCAGCAGGCACCGGCAAGAAGTCTTTTCAATGCGCTCGGGTTTACCCCGGAGGAAATGAAGAAGCCGATGGTCGGGATCGTCAGCTCCTACAATGAGATTGTTCCCGGACATATGAATATAGACAAGATTGTGGAAGCGGTCAAGCTCGGCGTTGCCGAGGCGGGCGGTGTGCCCGTGGTATTTCCGGCGATCGCTGTGTGCGACGGAATTGCCATGGGACACGTCGGAATGAAGTATTCCCTTGTGACGCGCGATCTGATCGCCGACTCGACGGAATGCATGGCGATTGCCCACCAGTTTGATGCCCTCGTCATGGTTCCCAACTGTGACAAGAATGTGCCCGGACTGCTGATGGCTGCCGCAAGACTGAACCTTCCGACCGTATTTGTGTCCGGAGGTCCGATGCTTGCCGGTCATGTCAAGGGGCAGAAAAGAAGCCTTTCCTCCATGTTTGAGGCGGTTGGCGCTTATGCGGCAGGAACGATGACGGAGGAGGATGTCTGTGAGTTTGAGAACAAGGTCTGCCCGACCTGCGGTTCCTGTTCCGGAATGTATACCGCAAACTCCATGAACTGCCTGACGGAAGCACTCGGCATGGGACTTCGCGGCAACGGAACCATCCCTGCCGTCTACTCCGAGAGAATCAAGCTGGCAAAGCATGCCGGTATGGCTGTCATGGAGATGTTCCGGAAGAATATCCGCGCGCGTGATATTATTACAAAGGAAGCTATCATGAACGCCCTGACGGTGGATATGGCGCTCGGCTGCTCGACAAACTCAATGCTCCATCTGCCTGCGATCGCCCATGAGATCGGATTCGACTTTGACATCAGCTTTGCCAACCCGATCAGCGAGAAGACACCGAACCTCTGTCACCTTGCACCCGCAGGCCCGACCTACATGGAGGATCTGAACGAGGCGGGCGGTGTGTACGCCGTGATGAAGGAGCTTGCCGACATCGGACTTCTGAACACGGAGTGCATGACCGTGACCGGAAGGACGATCGGGGAAAATATTGCCGGAGCGGTCAACCGGAATCCTGAGGTAATCCGTCCCGTAGACAATCCCTACAGCAAGACCGGCGGTCTGGCGGTGCTGAAGGGGAATCTCGCGCCGGACGGCTCTGTTGTAAAGCGCTCGGCTGTCGTGGAGGAGATGATGGTTCACGAGGGCCCGGCGAGAGTGTTTGACTGTGAGGAGGATGCGATCGCCGCGATCAAGGGCGGAAAGATCGTTGCAGGGGATGTCGTTGTCATCCGCTATGAGGGACCGAAGGGTGGCCCGGGCATGCGCGAGATGCTGAATCCTACCTCGGCGATTGCCGGTATGGGGCTCGGCTCCAGTGTCGCACTGATTACGGACGGACGTTTCTCCGGCGCTTCCAGAGGGGCATCCATCGGACATGTGTCTCCCGAGGCGGCGGTCTGCGGGCCGATCGCACTGGTCGAGGAGGGCGACATCATCAGCATCAACATTCCTGAGCTGACACTGAATGTAAAGGTTTCCGATGAAGAGCTGGCAGCCCGCCGTGCAAAGTGGCAGCCCAGAACGCCGAAGGTGACGACAGGCTACCTTTCCCGCTACCGCGAGCTCGTGACAAGCGGAAACCGCGGAGCGATTCTGGAAATCCCCGGTAGAAAATAAATTTGGAGGTAAGAACATGCAGTTAAACGGTTCCGAAATTGTTGTGGAGTGCCTGAAGGAGCAGGGCGTAGATACCGTCTTCGGCTATCCCGGCGGCACGATACTGAATATATATGACGCGCTCTACAAGCACAGCAGTGAGATCAGGCATATACTGACTTCCCACGAGCAGGGAGCTGCACATGCGGCTGACGGCTATGCGAGGGCGACGGGAAAGGTCGGTGTCTGCATGGCGACCAGCGGCCCCGGCGCGACAAATCTGGTGACGGGAATTGCGACAGCCTACATGGACTCCGTGCCGATCGTGGCAATTACGGCGAATGTAACGCTTCCGATGCTCGGAAAGGACACCTTTCAGGAGGTTGACATTGCCGGTGTGACAATGCCGATCACAAAGCACGGCTATATCGTAAAGAATATTGAGGATCTGGCGCCTACGCTGCGCAAGGCATTTGAGATCGCAAAGAGCGGAAGACCGGGCCCGGTTCTGGTCGACATCACAAAGGATGTGACGGCGGCAGTCTGTGAGTATACGCCGGTAAAGCCTGAGCCGAAGCCGAAAAAGATCACATGGACGGATGCGGAGCTGGACGAACTCGCAGAGTACATAAGGGCGGCGAAGAAGCCGTTCATCTACCTCGGCGGCGGGGCTGTGATCTCGGGAGCCTGCGAGGAGGTTGCGGAGTTTGCCGAGCTCATCGACGCGCCGGTCTGCGATACCCTGATGGGAAAAGGCGCGTTTGACGGACGCAGCCCGCGCTACACCGGAATGATCGGTATGCACGGCACGAAGGCATCCAACCTCGGCGTGAGCGAATGTGACCTGCTGGTTGCGCTGGGGGCAAGATTCTCCGACCGCGTGACAGGCAATCCGCACAAATTTGCCGAGAATGCCAAGATCATCCAGATCGATATTGATGCGGCGGAGATCAATAAGAATATCCGTGTCAATGCCGGAGTTGTCGGTGATCTGAAGCTTGTGCTGCAGCAGCTCAACAAGAAGCTCAACAAGCAGGATCACGCAGACTGGATGCGGAGGATCAGCGAATTAAAAGAAAAATATCCTCTGAAATATGATGACAGTCAGCTTTCCTGCCCATATATTATAGAGATGATTGACAAGGTGACAGGGGGAGACGCGCTGATTACGACGGATGTCGGACAGCACCAGATGTGGACGGCGCAGTATTTCCATTATACGAAGCCCCGCACCTTCCTCTCCTCGGGAGGACTCGGAACCATGGGCTACGGACTGGGAGCCTGCATTGGCGCACAGGTCGGACAGCCGGATAAGATCTGCTTTAACATTTCGGGCGACGGCTGCTTTCGGATGAACATGAACGAGCTGGCGACCGCGAGCCGCTATAATATTCCGATCATCGATGTCGTGATTAACAATCACGTGCTCGGAATGGTGAGACAGTGGCAGACGCTGTTCTACGGCAAGAGATATTCCCAGACCGTGCTGAACGACAAGGTTGACTTCAGCAAGGTGGCGGAGGCTCTCGGCTGTGCGGCGATCAGAGTAACAAAGAAGGAAGAGGTACAGCCTGCGCTGGAGAAGGCGATTGCCATGAAGTGTCCTGTCGTGATCGAGTGTATGATACCGGAAGACGACAAGGTATTTCCGATGGTTCCGGCGGGTGCGCCAATCGCAGAGGTCTTTGACGGCGACGACTTTGCAAAGAGATCATGAAAAAACTGATTCGCATCCTGATACTGATACCGCTGTGCGGACTGCTGGTTTTGCTCGGCGGGTTTCTGGCACTGGGATTGTATTACAGGAATAATTTTCCGGTGAACACATGGATCAACGGGGTCTATTGCACCGGAAAGACGATAGAACAGGTGAATGAAGAGCTTACCTCCGGCACAGAACTGCCGGAGGTCATTCTTCTGGATGAGCAGGGAGAGGAGTGGAGGCTGCGTGCGGAGGATATCGGGCTGCTTCCCGACTATACCTCCGCATTGAGAGCTTACCTGCGGACACATTCCTCCGCGCTATGGATGAACAATATGCAGGAGCCGGTCAGGGAGACGATCGCCGCTGCTAAGCTGCGATGGAACGACACCCTTCTCAGAGAGGCAGTGGAGGCGACGGAGCTTGTAAAACAGGCAGCGGCGGACGAAAAGAGCGGCTGCCGTGTGGCTTTCGGCGAGGATGGATATTACCTTGAGGATCACAATCAGGTGCGGCTGAATGTCCAGAAGCTGATCGGTTTTGTGGAGAGCTGTCTCACGGACGGCGTGACCTACATCGATCTGGTGAAGGGCGGCTGTTATGATGTGCAGGAGGACAGTGCGGAGGACATTTCCCAGAGGGCGCTCTGGAGCAGATTGCAGGATTTCTTTGCGCGCAGCATAACCTATGACATGGGGGCGGAGCAGATCCCCTTGACGCCCGCCATCTTAAGCTCGTTTCTTGCGGCGGATGAGGCGCATGAGCTCCGGCTTGACAGCAGCGGGGAACCGGTGGTTGACGAGAGCCGCATCGCGGACTGGGTAAAGGGACTCGCGGAGCAGTACGATACCTGCGATACGGTGCGCGAGTTTCCGTCGACAAGGGGCGATATAATCAGTGTGAAATATGTCACCTACGGAACCAGACTGGATGCAGACGCGGAGACGGCATATCTCATGGAAATCCTGCAGGGAGAGAAGACGGAGCCGGTGAGCCATGTGCCAGCCTATCTGCAGGAGGGCTTTGTGCGCGGGCTTGACGACATCGGAGATACCTATATTGAAGTAGATATGACCGAGCAGCATATGTACTATTACGAGAACGGCGAGCTGAAGCTTGACACGGATGTGGTGACGGGCAATACCGGCAGAAGGATGGGAACCCCGGAGGGAATCAATTTCGTGTACAATAAGCAGAGGAACCGTGTGCTGCGCGGGCCGGATTACGCAACTCCGGTCAAGTACTGGATGCCGGTAAAGGGAGGCGTCGGGATTCACGACGCGGACTGGCGGAAGAAGTTCGGCGGAGAGATCTACAAGAAAAACGGTTCCCACGGCTGTATCAATACGCCGCCCGAAATCATGGCGGAGCTATATGATATGGTGGAGGTCGGAACGCCTGTTGTGATGTTCTACTGATGGTTTATCAATGTAAAAAGTTAATTATTTACTTGACTAAAGTAAAAAGAAAGATTATTCTTAGACTACATATACAAATTTGAGGAGGAATGTGAAATGTCCAGAGTGTATAATTTTTCTGCGGGGCCAGCGGTGCTGCCGGAGGAAGTTCTGCGCGAAGCTGCCGATGAGATGCTTGATTATAAGGGGACAGGAATGTCCGTTATGGAGATGAGTCACCGATCTAAAGCTTACGATACGATCATCAAGGAAGCGGAAGCGGATCTGAGAGAGCTCATGAACATTCCGGACAATTATAAGGTGCTCTTTTTACAGGGTGGAGCCAGCCAGCAGTTTGCCATGATTCCCATGAACCTGATGAAGAATAAGGTCGCTGACTATATTGTTACGGGTCAGTGGGCGAAGAAGGCATATCAGGAGGCTTCTATTTACGGCAAGGCGAATAAGATCGCTTCTTCGGAGGATAAGACCTTTTCTTATATCCCTGACTGCTCGGATCTGCCGATCAGTGAGGATGCGGACTATGTTTATATCTGTGAGAACAACACTATCTACGGAACGAAGTTCAAGACCCTGCCGAACACAAAGGGCAAGCCGCTTGTTGCGGACGTTTCCAGCTGCTTTTTGTCCGAGCCGGTCGATGTCACGAAGTACGGTGTGATCTACGGCGGCGTTCAGAAGAACATCGGGCCGGCAGGTGTCGTTATCGTGATTATCCGTGAGGATCTGATTACCGAGGATGTGCTTCCGGGCACCCCCACCATGCTCAGATATAAGATCCATGCGGACAACAATTCCCTGTACAACACACCGCCCGCATACGGCATCTATATCTGCGGCAAGGTGTTCAAGTGGCTGAAAAAGATGGGCGGTCTGGAGGTTATGAAGGAGCGCAACGAGAAGAAGGCGAAGGTTCTCTATGACTTCCTCGACGAGAGCAAGCTGTTCCACGGTACCGTGCGCAAGGAGGACCGCTCCCTGATGAATGTGCCCTTCGTGACAGGAGATGAGGAGCTGGACGCAAAGTTTGTAAAGGAAGCGACGGCTGCAGGCTTTGTGAACCTCAAGGGACACAGAACCGTCGGCGGTATGCGCGCAAGTATCTACAACGCAATGCCGATCGAGGGCGTGGAGAAGCTGGTTGCATTTATGAGAGAGTTTGAAAAGCAGAATGCAAAGTAAAGGAGAGCCTATGTTTAAGATAAATTGCCTGAATCCCATCGCTGATGTGGGATTGAAGAATTTCAGCGAACAGTACCAGATCACCGCAGACATCAACGAGGCGGACGGCGTTCTGGTGAGAAGTGCATCCATGCACGATATGGAGATCCCGGAGGGACTGCTCGCCGTGGCGAGAGCCGGAGCGGGTGTGAACAATATTCCGCTGGACAAATGCGCGGAGAAGGGTGTCGTTGTGTTTAACACGCCCGGAGCAAACGCAAACGGCGTAAAGGAGCTTGTACTTGCGGGTATGCTTCTGGCAGCGAGAGACGTTGTCGGCGGCATCGAGTGGGTCAAGGCTTCGGCTGACAACGCAGACATTGCGAAGGCGGCGGAGAAGGAGAAAAAGAACTTTGCCGGAACAGAGATCATGGGCAAGAAGCTCGGTGTCATCGGTCTCGGAGCGATCGGCGTAAGGGTTGCAAACGCAGCTGTAGCGCTCGGCATGGAGGTCTACGGCTACGACCCCTATCTGTCGGTCAATGCGGCGTGGAACCTGAGCCGCTCCGTAAAGCATGTGCTGAATGTGGATGACATCTACGCAGAATGTGACTATATTACAATCCATGTGCCTCTTATGGATTCCACAAAGGGCATGATTAATGCCGTGTCCATCGCAAAGATGAAGGAGGGCGTGATCCTGCTGAACTTTGCGAGAGACCTGCTCGCAAACGAGAAGGATGTGCTGGAGGGACTGGCAAGCGGCAAGATTGCCCGCTATGTATCGGATTTTCCGAACCCTACCACGGCTGGACAGAAGGGCTGCATCGTCATTCCCCATCTGGGAGCAAGCACAGAGGAGTCCGAGGACAACTGCGCTGTCATGGCAGTTGCCGAGATGATGGATTATCTGGAGAACGGAAATATCCGCAACAGCGTGAACTATCCCGCATGTGACATGGGCGTGTGCACAAAGGCGGGCAGAGTTGCCATTTTCCACAAGAATATTGCCAACATGATTACGCAGTTTACGGCGGAGTTCGGTGCGAAGGGCATCAACATCAGTGAGCTGACGAACAAGTCGAGAGGCGATGTCGCTTACACGATGATCGATGTGGAGAGCACGCCGACCGGAGAAATTATTGAAGCGCTGGAGAAGATCGAAGGCGTATTCAGAGTCAGAATCGTAAAGTAAAAAAGGCGCGCTGTACAACGCGCACCTAAAAAAGGCGTTGCCACTGCGGCAACGCTTTTTTTAACGGAACAGCAGCGGCATGCTGCCGTCGAAGCCGTCGTTTAGGTCCTGCAGACTGTCCTCGAGCTTTTTCTGGGATGCGAAGGAGGCTTCGCTCTGCAGATCCATGTAGAGAATGAAAATATCCTCAAGAGAGACATTCCGCTCGGCGGCAATCTCTTCCATAATGGGCTTCAGCTTTTCCAGCTGCATGGAGACGGGAGTTTTCTGGGGATCGATCTCACCGAGCACATCCTCGGCGTAGGCGTTGATCCTTGCCAGAAACTTTTTGTTTTCATCAGTCATAATTTTCGTATCCTTTCTGTTCACAGATCCCTTATTTCGTGGTAGAATAAAAATAGTAGGAATCATCCGACATTGTTATCATTGCCGGAACGGTTCTATTGTATCACTGTGAGGACGAGATGTATAGAGTGTTTCTGGGGAGATAAATATGAATAAGAGGTTATACAGTCTGATGAACTGGCCGAAAATAGAGGAGATCATCTACTCTGAGTGTGATGATCCGCATGCATTGCTGGGGCCGCATGACGCCGGAAGCCAGGCGCTGGTACAGGCTTTTTTCCCGGACGCGAAAAAGGTTGCGATTGTGCTGAATGATACAGGTGAGACCTTTCAGATGGAGCTGGCGGATACGGACGGGTATTTTGCCGCATTCCTGCCAATGCCGGAAAAGGATGTGCCGGGCTATCATTATGTGGTGAAGGAGGCGGACGGAACGGTCTCCAGACATGGCGAGGCCTACCGTTTTGCACCGCTGATTTCAAAGAAGGACACGGAACTATTCAAGAACGGGATTCATTATACGGTCTATGAAAAGCTCGGGGCGCATCCCATGGCGATGGACGGCGTAGGGGGAACCTATTTTGCCGTATGGGCGCCGCATGCGCTCCGCGTCAGCGTGGCAGGAGATTTCAACCGCTGGGACGGCAGGGTACACCAGATGCGCAGGCTCTGGGACTCGGGCATTTTTGAAATTTTTGTTCCCGGCGCTGAGATCGGACAGAATTATAAATTTGAAATAAAGCTGAAGAACGGTCTGACCTATCTCAAGGCAGATCCGTATTGTAATGCCGCGCAGCTCAGACCGGATACGGCATCCGTCATCACCGATCTGTATGAATTTTACTGGGAGGACGCGGAATTCCTGAACCAGAGAGCAAGGCTGCAGCTGGGAAATGTGCCGGTCAGTGTCTATGAGTTCTATCCCGGTTCCTTTACGGCACCGGAAGAAGGGCAGCTGTATGCCGATTTCCGCAGCATTGCCGACAGCCTGATTCCGTTTGTGCGGGAGATGGGCTATACCCATGTACAGCTCATGCCGGTGATGGAGCATCCGCTGGATGAGTCATGGGGCTATCAGACGCTCGGCTACTATGCGCCGACGGCGCGTTACGGAACGCCGCAGGATTTCATGTATTTTGTCAATGAGCTGCATAAGGCGGGGATCGGCGTGATTCTCGACTGGATGCCTGCCGGTTTTCCGAGGGATGTTCACGGACTGGATCATTTCGACGGAACCTGCCTTTACGAGGAAGACTGTGCGGACGAGCAGATGCGCGGGCAGGGCATGTCCGACTTCTGCTTCGGCAGACATGAGGTATCGAATTATCTGCTTGCAAATGCTCTTTTCTGGGTGGAAAAGTACCATGTCGACGGCATCTGTGTCGGCGCGGTGGAGGAACTGCTCTACGGAAGCCGGAGAAAAAATATTTATGGCGAGAGCGAAGACCTGGAAGCGCTGGAATTTCTGAAACATTTAAATTCCATACTGAAAAAGAGAAACCACGGTGTGATTACGATTGCGTCCGGTGGGCATACGTTCCCGGAGGTCACCGGGGCGCTGGATGCGGGCGGACTCGGATTTGACCTGCAATGGAATGCCGGATGCGCGGAGAGCTATCTGGATTATATTCACAGAGACCCTTATTTCAGGAGCCACCATCACAGTGAACTGACCTTCAGCACGGTCTATGCGTACAGTGAGAACTTTATTGTGGGATTTTCGCATGAGGAGCTGACGCATGGAAAGGGTTCCCTGCTGGAACAGATGGCGGGAGACCAGCAGCAGAAATTCGCGAATCTGCGCCTGACCTACGGTTACCTGATGACCCATCCCGGCAAGAAGCTGCTGTTTATGGGACAGGATGTGGCGGAATCGGATGAGTGGAATGAGCGCAGGTCGGTCGAGTGGAATCTGATGGCGTTTGACGAGAACGAGGGAATTTCAAGGCTGATCTGTGACCTGAACCGGATTTACCGCGAGCAGCCTGAGCTGTACGCCGTGGATGATGCACCCGAAAAATTTGAATGGATCAACAGTATCGCCGCAGACACCTGCTGCCTGAGCTATGCGAGGAAGGGCTTGAAGGAGGATGAAATGCTGCTGGTGGTTGCTAATTTCTCCGGCGTGGCAAGAGAGGTGGCGACGGGCGTGCCGGCTGCCGGTAAGTATAAGGAGATCCTGAATACGGATGATGTGAAATATGGCGGAAGCGGTGTCGTCAACAGCCGTGCAAAGCGCTCGAGAGCCGTCGAGTGCGACGAGAGGGAAAATTCCCTTGTTGTCAGGCTGGCGCCGCTGTCGCTGAGTATATTGAAGTTTTTCCCGATTTCACTGGAGAATACAGCAAAGCAGACAGGTGGAAAAACAAGGAAGAGGGGATAAGATTGAATCATAAAATAATTCTGCTGACGGCTGCCGGTGATCCGGTGGAGGAGATCGTCGAGGAGATTACAAAGCCGGGTGTGGTAAAGAGCTTTTTCATGCAGCTACCGGAGAAGGCACTGCACCTCGGTGTGAGGGTGCTGATCGCGGTGCTCTGCTTTATCATCGGTGTGCAGCTGATTAAGCTGATCCGGAAGGTTGTCAGAAAGTCCATGCAGCGTGTCGGCGCGGAGACGGGAGTCGTGCAGTTTGTGGACTCCTTTATCAAGGCGGCGCTGTATATCCTGCTTGCACTGATGATCGCGTCCTCCGTGGGTGTGGATGCGGCGAGCATTGTGGCAGTGCTCGGCTCCGCAGGCGTGGCGATCGGTCTCGCCGTGCAGGGCAGTCTGTCGAATCTGGCGGGAGGTGTCCTGATCCTTCTCTTGAAGCCGTTTAAGGTGGGCGATTACATTCAGGAGAGCACGACCGGAAAAGAGGGAACGGTCACGGAGATACAGATTTTCTATACCCAGCTTCTGACGCCGGACAACCGGACGATCATCCTGCCGAACGGCAGCCTTGCCAACAGCAGCATCGTCAATTATACCGCGCGGAAAGAAAGGCGGATGGACATCATCGTCGGCATTTCCTATCAGGCGGATTTACAGCGCGCGAAGGAGGTGCTGGAAAGGGTACTGCAGGAGGATGAGGATGTCCTGAAAGACAAGGACAGGCTGGTCTTTGTCGATGAGCTTGCGGCATCCAGCGTGAATCTGGGAGTGCGCTGCTGGTTTGCACAGGACAAGTTCTGGACCGGAAAGTGGAGAATCACGGAGAACTGCAAGCTCGCGCTGGATAAGGCGGGCATCGAGATTCCGTTCAATCAGCTGGATGTACATCTGGATCGCTGGCACTGTCCTTAAGACGGTGTGGCAAAAAAGGCGGTACAGCAGGATTAAACTGCCGTACCGCCTTTTTTTAAAAGCTCCCGAGGGGATTCGAACCCCTGACCTACGCATTACGAGTGCGTCGCTCTACCGACTGAGCCACGGAAGCATATTAAGTTGTACCTCAAGCACAACAATAGTATTATAACTTCTTATGCATTTATTTTCAAGACTAAATTTCATTCTTTTTCAAAAATTTCTCAGAAACTGACGGCTGCCTTATGTAAGGCCTGAAAGCATATGCTTTTCGGCCTTTTTGATGATAGCTTAAATTACATCTTAAATTTCTTCCGGATTCTGTGCTCGATCATCTGGATCGACTTGTAGAACAGCAGGGCGATGATGCACAGAATGATGATGCTTGTGATTACCATGTCGAGCTGGAAGACCTGTGAGCCGTAGATGATGAGGTAGCCGAGCCCACGCCTTGCGGCAAGAAATTCACCGATGATAACGCCCACCAGCGCAAGCCCGATGTTTACCTTTGCGGTGCTCAGCAGGATCGGCAGGGAACCGGGCAGGACGACCTTGAAAAAGGCATCCTGCTTTCTTCCGCCGAGTGTGTAGATGAGAGTGACCTTTTCGGAATCCACCTGCTGAAAGCCTGTGTAGAAGCTGATGATGGAACCGAAGATGGCGACGGAGATACCGGCGACGATGATGGTCGTCGTCCCGGTGCCGAGCCAGACGATGAACAGTGGGGCGAGAGCGGATTTCGGCAGACTGTTCAGTACGACCAGATACGGCTCCAGGATCTCGGACAGCTTTCTGGAATACCAGAGCAGCGTCGAGACCAGCAGACTGAAGCCGATCACGAGCAGGAAGCTCGCAATGGTTTCAAACAGGGTGACGCCGATGTGCGTGAGCATGTGGTTCGTGCGCAGCTGCTCGACAAAGCACAGCACCACGCGGCTTGGGCTGGAAAAGAAGAAGCTGTCGATCCAGCCAAGGGCTGCGCTGGTTTCCCACAGGGCAAGAAAGAGCGCGAAGATGAAAAAACGCCAGGAGGATATCTGGTGATGATGGCGCCTGTGTTCCCGGACAAAAAGTTCCTGGCGGGTCAATTCATGAGTCTGATTTGTTTTCATGTGTCAAATCCTCCCATAGCCTGTTGAATAAGAGTTGAAATTCCGGCGCATTCCTCGCGGCGAGCGGTGAGTCGTCTGTGAGTGTGAGCTTGACAGGCATCTCAGTCTTGATGACAGCCGGACGTCCGGAGAGGATGATGATGCGGTCGGCAAGGCTGATAGCCTCCGAAAGATCGTGGGTGATGATAATCATTGTTTTTCCGGCGGCGCGTATCAGCCGGCAGATGTCGGCGGACACCATGAGCCTTGTCTGGTAATCCAGAGCGCTGAAGGGCTCGTCAAGCAGAAGAAGCTGCGGCTCCAGCGCGAGCGTTCTAATCAGCGCGGCACGTTGCTTCATGCCGCCGGACAGCTCGCTGGGGCGCTTGTCGCGGAAGGCGGAGAGACCGTATTCTTCGAGGAGGCGGTCGACGTTTTTCAGACGCTCCGGTGTGAGCATATGATGCAGTTCAAGACCGAGTGTCACGTTGCGGTAGACGCTGCGCCATTCAAAAAGGTGATCCCGCTGCAGCATATAGCCGATCTTGGGGTATTGCAGGCTGCCATCCGGGTTGTTGAAGAGGATGGTTCCCTGCTCCGGCTCCAGAAGCCCCGCGATGATGGAGAGCAGTGTGGACTTTCCGCACCCGCTCGGGCCGACAATGGCGACGAATTCCCCCTCCTTTACGCCGAAGGAGATGTTCTCCAGTGCCTTTGTCTCTCCGTGGAGGCTGTGATAGGAATAGCCGATGTTTTTCAACTCCAGAATGTTTTGCATGAGAATGCCATTCCTTTTTCGTTTTATCTTAAGATATGTGTGTGGACAAAAAGAGGTTACATTGCTTGCATAACGGCATTCTTTATGGTAATATCAAATTTAAGTTTAATATTCAATACGGCCGGATTGAGGATTTTTCCTGTCGTGGAAGGAGCAAGTATAGTATGGCACAGCTTTGGGGCGGACGCTTTACAAAAGAAACGGATCAGAGAGTTTATGATTTCAATGCGTCCATAGGTTTTGACAAGCGTCTGATTTCTCAGGATATTCAGGGCAGTATCGCACATGTGCGCATGCTGGCGAAGCAGGGAATCCTGACGGAGGAGGACAGGGATTCCATTATTGCGGGGCTTGAGGGAATCCTGCGCGACACACTCTCGGGAGAGCTTGCAATTGACGAAAAGAAATACGAGGATGTCCACAGCTTTGTCGAGGGAAATCTGATCGACAGGATCGGAGAGGCGGGAAAGCGGCTGCACACAGGCAGAAGCCGTAACGACCAGGTCGCCCTGGACATGCGTCTCTACACGAGGGAGCAGGTGTTACATACCGATGAACTGCTGAAGGAGCTGCTCGAAGCGGTTTACTCCACCATGGAGACAAATCTCGAGACCTATATGCCGGGCTTCACCCATCTGCAGAAGGCACAGCCGATCACTCTTGCACATCACTACGGCGCTTATTTTGAAATGTTCAAGAGAGACAGACAGCGCATGGCAGATATTTATAACAGAATGAATTACTGTCCGCTGGGCGCCGGGGCGCTGGCAGGAACCACCTATCCGCTCGACCGGGAATATACCGCCAAACTGTTGGGCTTTGCGGGACCGACGATGAACAGTATCGATTCTGTGGCGGACAGGGATTATCTGATTGAATTTCTATCTGCGCTTGCGACGGTCATGATGCATCTGAGCCGTTTCAGCGAGGAGATCATCATATGGAATTCGGACGAATACCGCTTTGTGGAGATCGACGATGCCTATTCCACCGGAAGCAGCATTATGCCCCAGAAGAAGAATCCGGATATTGCGGAGCTTGTGAGAGGAAAGACAGGGCGGGTATACGGAGCGCTGATGTCCCTACTGACGACGATGAAGGGGCTTCCGCTCGCCTACAACAAGGATATGCAGGAGGACAAGGAGGTCGCGTTTGACGCGATGGACACCGTTGAGGACTGCCTTGTACTTTTTACCGGAATGATAAGAACAATGCGTTTCCAGAAGGAACGCATGGCGGCGAGCGCCATGAACGGCTTCACAAACGCAACGGACGCGGCGGATTATCTCGTCGGAAAGGGCGTGCCCTTCCGGGATGCACACGGCATTATCGGCAGACTGGTGCTGTACTGTATTGATAAGAAGACCTCCATTGACGCGCTGACGCTGGAGGAGCTCAAGGCGATCAGCGAATACTTTGGAGAGGATATTTATGATGCGGTTTCTTTACAGACCTGTGTGGAGAAGCGGCTGACGATCGGAGCGCCGGGCGCGGAAGCAATGCGCAGGGTGCTGGAGGGCTGCAGGAGCTATCTTGCGGAGGGAACGCTTGCGGAGCAGGTGGCGAAGTGATCCGGGATGTCTGACGGGCGGCGGTCCGGGAGATGTCAGAAAATAAATCAAGAAAAAGCGCAGCGCGCGGAAAAGAGGAGAAGATTATGAGTGAGAAACTGAAGGTTGGTATTTTAGGCGGCACGGGTATGGTAGGTCAGAGATTCATTTCCCTTCTGGAGAACCATCCGTGGTTTGAGGTGACTACCATTGCGGCAAGTCCCCGTTCCGCGGGAAAGACCTATGAGGATGCGGTAGGCGACAGATGGAAGATGGACACACCGATGCCGGAGGCGGTGAAGAAGCTCGTTGTCATGAATGTCAATGAGGTGGAGAAGGTTGCCTCCCAGGTAGACTTCGTATTCAGCGCCGTAGATATGACAAAGGAAGAGATCAAGAAGATCGAGGAGGAGTATGCGAAGACAGAAACCCCCGTCGTTTCCAATAACAGCGCACACCGCTGGACACCCGATGTGCCCATGGTAGTGCCGGAAATCAACCCCGAGCATATGCAGGTGATCGAGTTCCAGAAGAAGCGTCTCGGCACAAAGAGAGGCTTTGTCGCCGTAAAGCCGAACTGCTCCATCCAGAGCTACGCGCCTGTGCTCACGGCATGGAAGGAGTTTGAGCCTGTCGAGGTCGTTGCGACGACTTATCAGGCAATTTCCGGTGCGGGAAAGACCTTTAAGGACTGGCCTGAGATGGTTGGAAACATCATTCCTTACATCGGCGGTGAGGAGGAGAAGAGCGAGAAGGAGCCTCTGAGAATCTGGGGTAAGATCGAGGACGGCGTGATCGTGCCGGCAACAAGCCCTGTGATTACCTGTCAGTGTATCCGTGTTCCCGTTCTGAACGGACATACCGCTGCCGTATTTGTAAAGTTTGCAAAGAAGCCGACCAAGGAGCAGCTGATCCAGAAGCTGCGCGAGTTCTCGGGAGAGCCTCAGAGACTCGGACTTCCCAGCGCACCGAAGCAGTTCATCCAGTATCTCGAGGAGGACAACAGACCGCAGGTAAGCCTGGATGTCAACTATGAGAACGGTATGGGTATCAGCGTTGGCAGACTGCGCGAGGATACCGTATATGACTTTAAGTTCGTGGGACTGTCACACAACACGGTAAGAGGTGCAGCGGGCGGTGCGGTTCTCTGCGCGGAGCTTTTAAAGGCACAGGGATATATCACGGCAAAATAAGCGCGTGCCTTTAGGCATGGAGGTAAAGATGAGCGAACTGCGCTATCAATTGGATCTGCTGAAGGCGATGAACCAGAAGCTGACGGAGAAGGACAGGATGTACGAGAAGGTCTGCGATACCGCAGAAGGCGCGTACCTGTATTACTCCTTTGAGAAAAATCATTTTTTCACACTGGGACAGTGGAAGGAATATTTCGGATTTGAAGTACATGAAATGAGGGATTACACAGGGCTGCTCG
Organism: uncultured Acetatifactor sp.; assembly: GCA_934402315.1. Lineage (GTDB taxonomy): Bacteria > Bacillota > Clostridia > Lachnospirales > Lachnospiraceae > Acetatifactor. The sequence goes on from CAKRTS010000001.1 coordinate 25,235, forward strand.
ATCTGGTCGAGGAGTCCTTCTCCCTTGCCCTCCGCGAAGTGCTTTTTCTTGAGAAGGAAAAGGAAGTGACGCGGACGGTCGAGTGCCAGATGAAGGAAAGAAAGATCTGGATGCAGTTCCGCGTACATATTACCTACAATGCCGACGGGCAGCCGACGGACAAGGTGCTCTACGTCAAGAATATTACCAAGGCGCGCGCACAGAATGAGGAACTGACCTACATGGCATATTACGACGGGCTGACAGGGCTGTATAACCGCAATTACTTTGTGCGGATGCTGACGGAGTATGTAAAAAAGGCTTCGGAGAATAACGATGTGGTCAGTGTGCTGGTGCTCGACATTGATGAGTTCCGGAAGGTCAATGACAGTCTGGGCATCGTCGTCGGGGACGAGCTGGTACAGCAGTTCGGGTTCTTTCTGAAGGAGTTCTGCGGGGAAAATGTCGTCGCGTGCCACCTGCACAGTGATGTGTTCTGCATGGCGATCTACGATCCGTCGGGCGCAAGGTCGGTCGATACGATCTATAAGGCGATCCGCAGGCGGACAAAGGAGAACTTTCATATCAGCACGGGACAGAATATCAATATCACCGTGAGCGTCGGCGTCGCGGAGTACCCGGAGGCATCCACCTCTGCACTGGAGCTGATCAACTGTGCGGAGCTGGTCGTCTATAAGTGCAAGAGGCAGGGAAGAAACCTCCTGCAATATTTTGATGCGCCGATTCTTGAGGACTTTTTAAGCTCGATAGAACTGGAAAACAAGCTGAAAAAGGCAGTCTACAACAAGGACTTTTACATGTGCTATCAGCCGCAGTACTATGCGGGCAACCGGAGGCTGCGCGGCGTGGAGGCGCTGATCAGATGGCGGGACGAGGAGTCACAGGTCATAAGCCCGGCGACCTTCATCCCGATCGCCGAGAAGAACGGCTCCATCGTGACAATCGGCAAATGGGTCGTGGAGGAGAGCGTCAGACAGTATGCCGCGTGGAGAAAGCAGTTCGGCTTTCCGTTTGTCATGTCGATCAATATTTCGGCGATCCAGTATAAGAAGGAGGAATTTGTGGAGTCCATTGTTGAGACACTGAACAAATATAAGGTGAAGCCGTCGGAGATCGAACTGGAAATTACGGAAACAATACTGATTGATGATTTTGAGGCGGTGTTTGAGAAATTGAAGGTGCTCAGGGATTATGGGATCAGGATTTCCCTTGACGACTTCGGGACAGGTTTTTCGTCGCTTTCTTATCTGAAAAAGCTGCCGATTGATACCCTGAAGATTGACAAGTCCTTTATCGATACGGTCATGACGGACTCGGCGACACGGGTGATTACCGAATCCATTATCAGTATGGTGAAGTCTCTCGGTTTTGAATCCATCGCCGAGGGTGTCGAGAACGAACAGCAGTATAAGTATCTGCACGCAATCGGCTGCGATGTGATTCAGGGCTATTTGTTCAGCAAACCGCTTCTTCCGACTGAGTTCGAGGAGAAGATCATGTCCGGCTCCGTGTAGGGGAAGAAAGGATTGCCTGTGAAAGAGTTTGTGGGGCGTAATGCGGAGCTGCGCTTTCTGGAGCAGCATTATGGCAGACCGGGAAGCCAGCTGGTAATTGTATATGGAAGTAAGGGCGTTGGAAAGACGAGGCTCTTGCAGGAGTTTTGTGCGGGGAAAGGGTTCGCATATTATCTTGCAAGAGCCTGTTCCGGCAGAGAGCAATGTTTTCAGTGGGGAGCGGAGCTGAGAGAGCAGGGACTCTCCATGGAAAAGTATCCTGATTACGGACAGATTTTCAGGGCTGCGCTGTCGGAGGTTCCGGGCGGGCGGCCAGTTCTTGTCATCGATGAATTTCAGTACATGATAAAGGGCGGGCTGAATTTCTTCGACAGGCTGACCGAGTTCGCGGAGGAGGGAAGCGGCGGACGGCAGGTGATGATCGTCCTTGTCACGTCGGCTGCGGGCTGGGTAGAGAATCATCTCGTCGGCAAGATCGGGAGCAAGGCTGCCAGAATCAACGGCTTTCTCAAGGTGAGACCCTTCGGCTTCCTTGAGATGCGCACACTGTTTAAAGAGTATTCCATGGAGGAGGCATTGCGAAGCTATGCCGTTCTCGGCGGCATTCCGGGATATTGGGTCAATTTCTCCCCCAAGCTGACTGCTGAGAAGAATATCATCCGGAGCATTGTGGCGGTTGAGAGCCGTCTGCATGAGGAGATGGAGGTCTTTCTGGAGCGGGAGCTGCGCGAGCCCTGCGTCTATAATACGATCCTCTCCGCCCTGGCGGGAGGCTTTTACAAGCTGAATGACATCTATGTGCATACCGGATTTTCCCGCGCGAAGATCAGCGTCTATCTGAAAAATCTGATGGAGCTTGATCTGGTTGAGAAGGTGTATTCCTTTGAAACGGAGGGGAGGGCTAATGCCCAGAAGGGTGTCTACAGGATTGTAAATCCCTATGTAAGATTTTATTTCCGCTACCTTTTTCCGAATCAGAGCATGCTCCAGCAGCTGACACCGGAGGAATTTTATAAAAGGAAGATTGCGCCGACCTATGAGCAGTATACCGAGGAGGCATATTGTCTTGCCTGCCGTGAACGGATGGGCAGGGAGTACCGCACCGTCGGCGAGTGGCGGGGAAAGACCGGCAATATTGACATTGTGGCATCCGATGCCGATAAGGAGCAGATCGGCGCCGCGTGCTGTAAATGGTCAGGAAAAATGCTGTACAGCGATTACGAGAGACTGCTTGCCTCCATGAAGAAGGCGCGCATAAAAACGACAGACATCCGGCTTTACTGCGAGAGAGGCTTTGATGAGCAGCTTAAAAAGGCTGCCGGAGAGGGAAGAGTGAAGCTGTTGGGAATCAGAGAAAGTGAAGGGCATTAGTTCGTGGGGAAAAGTTTATTTATTGCGGAGAAACCGAGCGTGGCGAGGGAGTTTGCGAATGCGTTGAAGGTCAGCGCGACATCGCGTGACGGTTATCTCGAATCGGAGACGGCAATCGTGACATGGTGCGTGGGTCATCTTGTCACAATGAGCTATCCCGAGGCCTATGATGAAAAATATAAGAGGTGGAGCTTTGACACCATTCCTTTTCTCCCGGCGGAATTTAAGTACGAGGTGATCGAGAGCTCGAGAAAGCAGTTCAATATTGTCAGTTCGCTGCTGAAAAGACCGGACGTGACGACCATCTATGTCTGCACCGACTCGGGGCGTGAGGGAGAATATATTTACCGGCTCGTAGAGCAGATGTCGGGTGTCACCGGGAAGGAACGGAGGCGCGTCTGGATCGATTCCCAGACGGAGGAAGAGATCTTAAGAGGCATCCGGGAAGCGAAGGACTTGAGCGAATACGACAATCTCAGCGACGCCGCCTATCTGCGCGCGAAGGAAGATTATCTCATGGGAATCAACTTTTCCCGCGTGCTGACGCTCAAGTACGGCAGAACCGTGAAGGACTATCTGAAAAGAGACAGAGCCGTGATTTCGGTCGGCAGGGTGATGACCTGCGTCCTCGGCATTGTCGTAAACCGGGAGCGGGAGATCCGGTCCTTTGTCAAGACGCCGTTCTACCGGGTTCTGGGGAACTTTAAATTGCAGGAGAATAAGATCACGGGCGAGTGGCGGGCGGTGGAGGGATCCCCGTTTTATCTGTCACCGAAGCTCTATAAGGAGAACGGCTTCAAGGAGCGGGAGGACGCCCAGGAGCTGATCGGGCATCTGCAGGAGGAGCCTGCGGGAGATGCGGTGCTGGAGAGCATAGAGCGGAAGAAGGAGAATAAAAATCCGCCGCTGCTCTATAATCTGGCGGAGCTGCAGAACGACTGCTCAAAGTTCTTCAAGATCAGCCCGGATCAGACGCTCGGTATCATTCAGGAGCTCTATGAGAAAAAACTCGTGACCTACCCGAGAACGGATGCCCGCGTGCTGTCGACGGCGGTTGCGAAGGAAATTCATAAAAACATCGGCGGACTGAAAAACTATGCTCCGGCGGCGGGCTTCGCGGCGGAAATTTTAAACAGCGGAACCTATAAGGGGATCGCAAAGACCAGATATGTCAACGATAAACAGATCACGGATCACTATGCTGTCATCCCGACGGGACAGGGCTTTGGCAGCCTCTCCGGGCTTTCCGCACTGTCGGCGAAGGTATATGAGCTGATCGTGAGACGTTTCTTAAGCATCTTTTATCCGGCGGCGGTGTACCAGAAGTTTGCCCTATGCATCCGGGTCAAGGAAGAGAAATTTTTTGCAAATTTCAAGGTGCTGGTCGATGAGGGCTATCAGAAGGTCGCCTATGTCTTCCGGAAGGATGCCGACAGGCAGAACGGGGATAAGAAGGAGGAAGACAAGAAGGAGGACGCGGCGCCGGACGGCGAGAATGAGGAGAGCGAGATCCGGTGTGACGAGGCGTTTACAAAGCTTCTCGGAACGTTGAAAAAGGGAGATCCGCTTTCGACAGACTCCTTTGAGATCAAGGAGGGGGAGACCTCCCCGCCGAAGCGCTACACCTCGGGAAGCATCATCCTGACAATGGAGAACGCCGGGCAGTTCATCGAGGACGAGGAGCTGCGGGCGCAGATCAAGGGCAGCGGTATCGGTACGAGCGCAACGCGGGCGGAAATCCTGAAAAAGCTCGTCAATATCGAATACCTTTCCCTGAACAAGAAGACGCAGGTTCTGACACCGACGCTGATGGGGGAGATGATCTATGACGTCGTAAGCGGGTCGATACGGCCGCTGCTCGACCCGGCGTTGACCGCCAGCTGGGAGAAGGGGCTGACGATGGTTGCGGAAGGTACAATCTCCTCGCAGGAGTACATGGATAAGCTGTCCGGCTTTGTCGGCAGAAGAACGGAGTATGTGAAGCAGCTTAACAACCAGAGGCAGTTGTACGGAATGTTCGATACGGCGGCGGGAAATTATAAGACAGCGGGAAGCGCCCGCAGTAAAAAAGAAGCATAAAGGAGATATGGGAGAGATGAAGGATCAGATCACGATTGCAGAGCTTTATGATTTGAAGGAGACGATTGCGGCAGAGCTTTTTGAGGATGCGGAGTATCCGTGGGAGGTGCTTCCGGAGATCCATGATTATATTATTGAACTCGGAAAGCGGCTTCCGGGCGGGCTGTACGAGGAGAGGGGCGAGAATATCTGGATTGCGAAGAGCGCGAAGGTAGCGCCGACCGCCTGCCTGAACGGGCCGCTCATCGTGGATGAGGAAGCGGAGATCCGTCACTGTGCCTTTGTGCGCGGAAACGCCATTGTCGGCAAGGGAGCCGTCGTCGGCAACTCCACGGAGCTGAAAAATGTCATCCTGTTTAACAAGGTGCAGGTACCGCATTACAACTATGTCGGAGACAGCATTCTCGGCTATAAATCCCACATGGGTGCAGGCTCGATCACGTCCAATGTCAAGAGTGACAAGACGCTTGTCACGGTAAAGGGAAGGGAAGTCTGCATTGAGACCGGACTGAAAAAGATGGGCGCCATGCTCGGAGATTATGTGGAGGTTGGCTGTAACAGCGTACTGAATCCCGGAACGGTGATCGGCAGGGAGTCCAATGTCTATCCGACCTCGATGGTGAGAGGCGTGGTTCCGCCGCACAGCATTTATAAGTCAAAGACAGAAATCGTGGAAAAACATTGACTTTTTTTACACACTGTTGTATAGTTCTATAAAGCGTTGATGCGCTAAAGTGTAAAAGAAGGAATGAGGATGATTATGAAAAAGAAGTTGATGGCTCTGGTTATGACTGCCTGTGTGGCAGCGACAATGCTCACGGGCTGCGGCTCTTCCGCAGGCTCCAAGGATACATACACGGTAGGTATCTGCCAGCTGGTTCAGCACCCGGCTCTGGATGCTGCGACGCAGGGCTTTAAGGATGCGCTGACGGAAAAGCTCGGTGACAAGGTAAAATTTAATGAACAGAACGCTTCCGGTGAGTCGGCTACCTGTTCGACGATCGTGAATCAGTTCGTCTCATCAGGGGTGGATCTGATCCTTGCAAACGCAACCGCACCGTTGCAGTCGGCAGCGGCGGCAACCAACACGATCCCGATTCTCGGAACCTCTGTCACGGACTATGCGACGGCGCTGGACATCAGCGACTGGAACGGAACGACAGGCGTGAATATCTCGGGTACATCGGATCTTGCGCCTCTGGCAGAGCAGGCGGCAATGCTGAAGGAGCTTTTCCCGGATGCACAGAATGTCGGTATGCTTTACTGTTCCGCAGAGCCCAACTCTGAATATCAGGTGAAAATTGTTACCGGGGAGCTTGAAAAGCTGGGAGTGACCTGCAAGAATTATTCCTTTGCGGATACCAACGATATTGCGTCTGTCGTGACGAATGCGGTGAGCGAGTGTGATGTCATCTATATCCCGACCGACAACACGGCGGCATCCTCTACCTCTGTCATCGACAACGTATGCCGTCCGGCAGGTGTTCCTGTTATCGCCGGTGAGGAGGGCATCTGCAAGGGCTGTGGCGTGGCTACACTGTCCATCAGCTACTATGACATCGGATATGAGACCGGACTGATGGCATACGACATTCTTGTAAACGGTGCCGATGTATCGACCATGGAGGTCCGTTTCGCACCTCAGGTGACAAAGAAGTACAATGCAGAGATCTGTGCCGAGCTGGGCATTACCGTGCCGGACGGCTATGAGGCAATCGAAGCAGAATAAGACAGTTTGGGGAGGTAAGCAGTTTTGGATGTAATGTCATTGCTAAACGCGTTGCCCGGAGCCTGTGCTCAGGGGCTGATATGGGGAATCATGGCGATCGGGGTCTATATCACCTACAAGATCCTTGACCTCGCCGATCTGACCGTGGACGGAACCATGTGTACGGGAGGAGCTGTCTGCATCATGATGATGCTGGCGGGATTTCCGGTCTGGTTTGCATTGCTTGTCTCTTTTATAGCGGGCGCTCTGGCGGGACTTGTCACAGGTGTTCTGCACACGTTTCTCGGAATCCCTGCCATTCTTGCGGGAATCCTGACACAGCTGGGATTGTACTCCATCAATCTCCGCATTATGAGCAACAAGGCGAATCAGGCGATCAATGTTGACAAATATGATCTGCTTGTCTCCCTGCGTTATATTAAGGATGTTCCGTTCTATAAAAATACACTGGTGATCGCAGTGATCACGATCGCCATTTTGATTGCCCTGCTGTACTGGTTTTTCGGAACGGAGCTTGGCTGCTCCATCAGAGCCACCGGCTCTAACCAGAACATGTCCAGAGCACAGGGTATCAACACAAATGTGACGAAGATTATCGGACTGATGCTCAGCAACGGCATCGTCGCTTTCGCAAGCGCACTGTATGCACAGTATCAGGGCTTTGCGGACATCAATGCAGGGCGCGGCGCGATCGTCATCGGCCTTGCGGCGGTTATCATCGCGCAGGTTATCTTTGGCAAGATCCATGGAAATTTTGCCTTTAAGCTTGCCTCCGTGGCAATGGGCGGTGTTGTCTATTACCTTGTGCTGCAGGTCGTGCTCTGGCTCGGGCTGAACGCAAACGATCTGAAGCTGGTTTCTGCGACAGTGGTTGCCGTATTCCTTGCGATCCCTTATGTCAAGGATCATTATTTCAGAAAGTCCGCGAAAAAGGGAGGTGCTTCCAATGCTTGACATCAACCAGATCAGCAAAACCTTTAATGCCGGAACAGTAAATGAAAAACGGGCGCTCAACGGGCTGGATTTACATCTCGCGGAGGGCGATTTTGTCACAGTCATCGGCGGCAACGGAGCGGGAAAGTCCACGATGCTCAACGCCATTGCAGGAACGTGGTTCGTCGATGCGGGAAGCATAATGATCGACGGCGTTGACGTCACGAGGCTGTCCGAGCACAGAAGGGCGAAGTACCTTGGCCGCGTCTTTCAGGATCCGATGACGGGAACGGCTGCAAGCATGCAGATTGAGGAAAACCTTGCGCTGGCGGCGAGAAGAGGAAAGCGCAGAGGCTTGAAGATCGGTATCACGGCGAAGGAGCGGGAGAGCTACAAGGAGCAGCTGCAGATACTAGGCCTTGGGCTGGAAAACCGTCTGACAACACATGTCGGGCTTCTCTCCGGCGGACAGAGACAGGCGCTGACCCTGCTCATGGCGACGCTGGAAAAGCCGAAGCTGCTTTTACTGGATGAGCACACGGCGGCGCTCGATCCCAAGACGGCGTCGAAGGTGCTTGAGGTGACAGACCGGATCGTACAGCGTGACGGACTGACGACGATCATGATTACCCATAACATGAAGGATGCCATTGCACATGGCAACCGCCTTGTGATGATGCATGAGGGACATATCATTTATGATGTTGCCGGTGAGGAAAAGAAGAAGCTGACGGTATCGGATCTGCTGCGTAAATTTGAAGAGGCGAGCGGAGATGAATTTGCAAATGACAGAATGATGCTTGCATAGATTTCTGAGACAGAGAGCTGCACGGGAAAGCGTTCGGCTCTTTTTTATGGTGTAAAGCAGGATTAATTTAGCTTAATATTAGTTAAATTTAATAAAATGCAAGATATAATTTGTTAATTTTATCTATTTAAAAAGGTCGGAATTTCCCATATGATAGAGATATAAAATTGACGAGTCCGTCGAGGAAATCGGAGGTTGCGAATGAAAATTAAATTTGATGAGCAGAACAGGGTCTTTCAGCTGGATACGGAGAATACGAGTTATCTGATTGGCATTGCAGACCAGGAGGGCTTTATCGGACATATATATTATGGAAAAAAAATCAGTGACAGCAATGTCGCTTATCTGATGCGCACGGAGGAGAATCCGCTTGTTCCCTCTAAGAATAACCGGGACAGGAGCTCTTTCTTTGATACCTTCCCGATGGAATTTCCCGGCTGTAATACCGGCGATTACCGCGAGAGTGCGGTTGAGGTAAAGGATGTGAACGGGCACAATGCTGTAGAACTTGTCTACAAGGGACACCGCATTTTGAACGGAAAACCCGGACTGCCCGGTCTCCCGGCGACCTTCGGAACGGAGGACGAGTGCATGACACTGGAGCTTGAGGCGGAGGATAAGGTATTAGGCATGGAGGCAGTTTTGCGCTACAGCATCTTCCGCGGGCTTGATGTCGTTGCGAGAAGCGTGGAGATTAAGAATGTCTCCAAGGACAGCTTTTTCCTGACCAGACTGATGTCTGCGAGCGTGGATATGGATCAGGAGGACTACAGGCTGCTGACGCTTCACGGTTCCTGGGCGAGAGAGCGCCACATGGATTTCAGGAGCATCGGCTACGGCAAGCAGAGCGTCGGCTCCACAAAGGGCGAGTCCTCACATCAGGAGCACCCGTTCATGGCGCTTGTCTCGGAGAAGGCAACACAGGAGAGCGGCAATGTCTACGGCTTCCACTTTGTGTATTCGGGAAACTTTTTTGCACAGGTGGAGAAGAACCAGTTCGACAATCTCAGGGTGCAGATGGGTATTCACCCCAAGAACTTCTGCTTTGAAGTCAGGGCGGGGGAGAGCTTTTTTGCGCCGGAGGTTATTTTAACCTACTCCGCAGAGGGTCTCGGCGGCATGAGCAGGACGCTGCACGATCTCTACAGACAGCACCTGATCAGAAGCCCCTATAAGGACAAGAAGCGCCCGATTCTGATTAACAACTGGGAGGCGACTTACTTTAACTTTAATACCGAGAAGCTGATTGCCATTGCGAAGGAAGCGAAGAAGGCGGGAATTGAGATGCTTGTCATGGACGACGGCTGGTTCGGCCACCGCAACGATGACAACACCAGTCTCGGCGACTGGAGTGTCAACGAGGAGAAGCTTCCCGGCGGACTGAAGGTGCTCGTCGATGAGGTGAATAAAATCGGTTTGAAATTCGGCATCTGGTTTGAGCCGGAGATGATTTCCCCGGACTCCGAGCTTTACCGGGAGCATCCCGACTGGGCAATCGCAATCGAGGGAAGAGTTCCCTGCCGTTCCAGAAACCAGTTTGTGCTTGATCTCACAAGACCGGAAGTGCTGGACTATGTATATAATGCAGTGGCGGCTGTCCTCCACAGTGCAAATATTGAATATGTAAAATGGGATATGAACCGTCAACTCACCGATCTCGGAAGCCTGTATCTCGGCAGGGAGAATCAGGGCGAGCTCAGCCACCGCTATGTGCTTGCTGTGTATGAACTGCAGGAGAGGCTGATAAGGGAATTTCCGAATCTGCTTCTGGAGAACTGTTCCGGCGGCGGAGCGAGATTTGACCCCGGTATGCTTTTTTACAGTCCCCAGATCTGGTGCTCCGACGATACGGATGCAATCGAGCGTCTGGAGATTCAGGAGGGCACGGCGCTGATTTATCCACTGTCAACGATGGGGGCGCATGTGTCGGACTGCCCGAACCACACGGTCGGAAGGACAACACCCTTCTCCACGCGTGGCAATGTCGCACTGGCGGGAACCTTCGGCTACGAGCTTGACATTACCAAGATCCCCGAGGAGGACAGAAAGCAGATCCCTGGGCAGGTTGCCATGTACCACAAGTACAATGACCTTGTGAGAAACGGCGATTACTACAGACTTGCTTCTTACCGTGAAAATCATTATTATGATTGTTATGAGGTGGTTGCAAAGGATAAGTCCGAGGCACTGATTACCTTTGTGCAGGTGCTGAACCGTGCGAACCATCACAGCCGCTGCATCAGGCTCTCCGGGCTTGATCCGAAACGGCAGTACAGAGACGAAGAAACCGGAGAAATCTATTTCGGCGACACACTGATGAATGCAGGCATTCTCGTACAGGGAATGTGGGGGGACTTCCAGTCGAAGCTGATTCATCTGGTGGCGGGACATTAAGGAGAATTCTTATGGCGAAAGCAGTGAAACTGGCAGATATTGCGGAGAGAGTCGGAGTCAGCACCGTGACGGTGTCGAAGGCGCTCTCCGGTCAGAAGGGCGTCAGCGAGGAAATGCGCGACAAGATCAAAAGGCTGGCGGACGAACTCGGATATAAGCAGCCGTCTGCGGTGATGAGGGACAAGAAGATCAGGCAGAGCCACAATATCGGTGTGCTGATCGAGGAGAGTTATCTCGACAAATACGAATCCTTCTACTGGCAGATGTATCAGCATGTTTCGACCTGTGCGCTCGGCTATGAATGCTTCACCCTGATGGAGGTAATCAGCCGCCGGATGGAGGAGCAGCTGGAGGTACCGAAGGTAATTAAGGAGCAGAAGGTACACGGCGTGATCGTGATCGGCAGGATGTCGGCGGGCTTCTTAAAGATGCTGCGCGAGAACAGCGGTGTGCCACTTGTGTATATGGACTTTACCGATGAGGAGCAGGGGACGGACTCTGTTGTCTCCGACAGCTATTACGGCGCTTATCACCTCACGAATTACCTGCTGTCGCAGGGACATACGAAAATCGGCTATGTCGGGACGCTTCTTGCGACCAGCTCCATCACAGACCGCTATCTTGGGTACGTGAAGGCGCTTCTGGAGCATGGAATCGAGCCGCGTCAGGACTGGAGACTGGATGACCGCGATATGGCAAGCGGCCTTATCGAGGATGAGCTTTTACAGCTTCCGGTGGAAATGCCGACCGCTTTCTTCTGTAACTGCGATCTGACGGCGGGGCGGATGATCCAGAAGCTGAGGGCAAGCGGCTACCGTGTGCCGGAGGACATTTCGGTTGCCGGTTTTGACAATTATATCTATCCGGGCATCTGCGATGTCGGCATCACGACCTATGAGGTCGATCAGACGGCTATGGCAAAGCAGGCGGTCAAGATTCTTGTAAAAAGAATGGAAAAGGAGTCCTGCCGTTATGGAACACATATTGTCGAGGGCAGACTCGTTGTCAAAGAAAGTGTAGAGACAATAAGATGAGGGATCGGCATTGGGACAGAAAGCTCCTCGCACTGGCACTGACGGCGGCACTTGCGCTTTCGGCTACAGGCTGTGGGGAACAGGAAAATACAGAAAAGGCGGATAATACCGCTGACACAGGCGCATCGGTGGTATCGGAGGAGAGCGGCATTTTGGAGGAAGCTCCTGCGGAGGATATCTTAAGTCTTCCCACCGCATTTCTCTCCGACACGGACATGGAGCTGGCAGACATGTGGGCGGGCTGCGATGACAGGGCGCTCGCGGCGGTCATGCGCAAGGCGGAGATGGGAGAGAAGGTGACGATTGCCTGTATCGGCGGCTCAATCACGCAGGGAACAATAGCCGGCGGAAAGCGGGATACGGAGGTCGGGGAGAGAAAGGCGTATGCCGACCGCTTCTTTGACTGGTGGGAACAACGCTTTCCGGAGACGGAGTTCCGGTTTGTGAATGCCGGTATTGGTGGGACGGATTCCTATCTCGGCGTACACCGGCTGGAGCGGGACGTGCTTGACAGTGAACCGGATCTGGTTCTCGTGGAGTTTGCGGTGAACGATGGCAACAACAGCTTTTATAAGAAGTCTTACGATAACCTGATCTACAATCTGCTGACAGACGATGCCGCACCGGCGGTGATCTGCCTGTTCATGGCACAGACGAGCGGCATTTCCGCACAGACCAGCGAAGTGCTGGTTGGTTATCACTACAGTGTGCCCATGCTGAGCTATGCGAACGTAATTTCCGATATGATAGAGACCGGGCGTTACACGGCGAAGGAGCTCTCCGGTGACGGCGTCCATCCTTCCGCTCTGGGACATGCGGTGACGGGCGAGATTCTCTGGAATTACCTGAACGGTGTCTATGAGGTTCGGAACACGCTTGGGGAGCCGGATGCGGATGCCGTGACAGAGCCTCTGACGAAAGCGGTGTACGGCAGGGCGGCGGTTCTGGACAGCAGTGTCATCACACCGGAGGAGTACGGAGACTTCGCGGAGGAAAAGAGCAGTCAGCAGTTCCCGAACGGCTGGGGCTGTAATGGAGGGGGCGGTATTGTGTTCCGGGCTTCCTTCAGCAGACTCGGAATCCTTTACCTTGCGACTACGGACGGAAAAAGTGGGCAGTTCGAGGTACTGATCGATGGGGAACCGGTCAGGACAATCGATGCGGATTTCACCGGCGGCTGGGGAAATGCGATCAAGGCGGATGAGGTTTACGCCTCAGACACGGTGGGCGAGCATACAGTGGAGCTCAGACGGAGCGAAAATGCCATGGGAGATATCTTTCACCTCCTTGGACTTTTAACCTCAGAAAGTATTAAAGATTAATTTAACTAAAAAATAAAGTAGGGCAGATAACGAATTTCCGTTTTTTGAAGTTATCTGCCCTAAAAATATGCACAAAAATTAGAAACTAGAATTGGTAATATGGTAAAACTGACGAAGAATTTATGAAAAAAGATTGAATTAATCGTATAAAAGATTTATAATTTAATCCATTAGAAGCTAAAATTACTTAAATAATTAACCCTATGGGGAGTGATGCGATGAAAAAAAGCAGGAAAGCAATGGTAAGTCTTATGGCATTGGCAACCTTTGGAAGTGTCATGGCGGGATGCGGAAGCAGCGGTGAAACGAATGGAACGGCAGAGCAGGAAGAGGTATTTGTACCCACCATCATCGGCACCTATGAGGCGGAGGACGCTTCTTTCACCGGCAATGCGAGAGCGGAGACGGGAAAGAGCGGATACAGCGGCGAGGGCTATGCCACCGGATTTGAGGAAGACGGAGACGAATGTATCTTCCATATCAATACACCGGAAAGTGGGTTCTATGATTTGCTTTTTGGAAGCTCCGCAAGCGGATATAAAGAGAATTATGTGAATGTTGACGGCGACCACCTCGGAAATCTTGTGACGGACAGCAGTGAGATCGCGGAGACAGAATTGAAAAGAGTTTATCTGGACGCGGGAGACCACGATGTGACCGTTTCCAAGTACTGGGGGTGGATCGATTTGGACTATTTAAAAGTGACGACATCAAAACCAATACCGGAATCTGTATATCAGGTATCGGCGGAGCTGGTGAATCCCAATGCGACAGAAAATGCCAGACGACTGATGAGCTATCTGGTGGATAATTACGGCAAGAAGATTCTCTCCGGACAGTACTGCGACACAGGAATGTACGGAAAAGAATTTCAGGTCATCAAGAAGGTGACGGATAAGACCCCGGCCGTGCTCGGACTTGACTTTATGGAATACACTCCCTCCTTTGTGGAGAACGGAAGCAACGGACGTTCCACGGATCTGGCGCTTCAATGCTGGGAGCAGGGAGGTATTGTTACCTTCTGCTGGCACTGGAACGCACCGTCAAAATATCTGACAGGAAACTGGTACAGCGGCTTCTATGCACAGTACACCAATATTGATCTCGCAAAGATCATGAACGGTGAGGATCAGGAAGGCTACGATCTGCTGATGCAGGATATCGATGCCATTGCGGCACAGCTGAAGATCCTGCAGGATGCCGGGGTGCCGATTCTGTGGAGACCATTACATGAGGCGAGCGGCGGCTGGTTCTGGTGGGGCGCAAGCGGCGCGGACGCATACATACAGCTGTACAGGCTGCTTTATGACAGGCTTACAAATGAATACGGATTAAACAATCTGATCTGGGTGTGGAACGGACAGAACAAGGACTGGTATCCGGGTGATGAGTATGTAGACATTATTGGGGAAGACATTTATCCAGGCGAACGCGTTTACACCTCGCAGGTCAATAAATATCTGGAGGCAGTCGAATACACAACACCGGCAAAGATGGTTGTCCTTTCGGAGAACGGCTGTGTCTTTGACCCGGATCTCGCAATCCGCGACGGAGCGATGTGGGGCTTCTGGTGTACCTGGAACGGCGAGTTCGTTGCCAAGCCTACGGCGATCTACTCCTACAGTGAACAGTATACTGAGGCGGAGGCACTGAAAAGGTTTTACAGCAACGATGCGGTGATTACCCTGGATGAGCTTCCTGATCTCAAGGAATATCCGATCAGGGAAAAGTAAAGGGGAGAGAAAAGCTTTGAAGAAACAAAAGGGTGCAGGGCTTTTGTCTTATGACGGAAAGCTGATCGGCTTCCTGAATAAAATGGGAGAGATCATTCTTCTGGACATGGTGTTCCTCATATGCTGCCTGCCGGTTGTTACGATCGGACCGGCGCTGACTTCTCTCTACTATGCGACGATGAAGAGCATCAGAAGGGAACGGGGATATCCGCTCAGGGAATTTTGCAGCTCGATGAAGAGGACACTCGCAAGGGGAGTGCTTCTGACGGCTGTATGTCTGCTCTGGCTGCTGGCACTGTTCTTTGGAAGAAATTACTTCCTGGCGGCGGACGGACAGCAGACACCGATGTCGGTATTATACAGCTTTCTGATCTTTGTCAGCACATGCATTATCTTATATCTGTTTCCGGTTTTTTCAAGATTCGATATGAAGCTGACACAGATTTTGAAGTTATCATTTGTTATGAGTATCAGGTTCCTGCCGCTGACGATCCTTGATCTGGCGGGAACGGCGCTGATCGGATGGGTATTAGTCTACTTCCTGCCGATCCCCTGCTTTTTCTTTGTGCCGGGACTTTGGTGTCTCGCACTGACCTTCCCGATGGAAAAAGCGATGCGCGCCTATACGCCGAAGGCGGATACAGGGGAGGAACAATGGTATGACAAATAGTTTTAAGCGCATGGCGCGGAAACGGGGAAAACGATGAAGCGAGCGAAATGGTTAAAAAAATCGATAGCATCTGTCCTTCTTGCGACAATGGCATTTACCATGCTGCCGTTTACGGGCCTGGACAGTTTTGCGAGAACCGACTACTCCATGGACGACTATGATGAGATTGTCAGTACATATTCCATTGACAAATCGATTGTCGGCTATACAACCTATGTGAGTCAGTTCGAGCAGTCCTATCCCGAGGAGACACTGACGGTCGGAGCGGAAGCGGTAGTCCGTTATGATGAGGGCGATAAGGCAGCTGACCCGGTGATCTATACCGACTATGAGGGAATGCAGGGCGACAGCGTTTACACGAGTGAGAATTCACTGGTGGAATTCGAGGTAGAGGTTCAGAAGGAAGGCTTTTACAACCTGTCACTGGTCTATTACCCGATTGCAGGCAAGAACTCGGATATAGAGAGAAGCATTTTCATTGACGGAAAGCTTCCTTATAAAGAGATGGCTTCCATTGACTTTTACAGAATATGGCGCTTTGATCTCGAGGAGGATAATCTTAACGCAAACGGATCGGCGACCTATCACTGGGAAAAGGATAATCAGGGCAACGACAACCGCCCGAGCATGATCGAGGCGCCCGAATGGATCACGAGCTATGTGTACGACAGCGAGGGTTATGTGACTTCACCGCTGGCTGTGTATCTGACCAAGGGCACACATACGATTACAATGCTTTCCCTGCGTGAGCCGATGCTCATCAACCAGATTGTGTTAAGCAATGCGAGCAGCGCAAAAAGCTATGCCGATACAAAGGCGGAGCAGGACGCAAAGGGAGCAACAGTAACCTCGGGACATAAGATCACGATCGAAGGGGAAAACGCGACGAGGACTTCCTCCCAGATGCTTTATCCCACACAGGATCAGTCATCACCCTCCGTTTCGCCCTCCAGTGCGAAGGAGCTGCTGAACAACACGATCGGCGGAAACTCGTGGAGACTGGTCGGACAGTGGATCGAGTGGGACTTCGATATACCGCAGAGCGGCTATTACAATATTTCCCTCTACGACTGCCAGAACTTCGTGAGAGGTATTTATGTCTCCAGACGAATTACCATCGACGGTGAG
This sequence comes from uncultured Acetatifactor sp., assembly GCA_934402315.1. Taxonomy (GTDB): domain Bacteria; phylum Bacillota; class Clostridia; order Lachnospirales; family Lachnospiraceae; genus Acetatifactor. The sequence goes on from CAKRTS010000001.1 coordinate 41,950, forward strand.
GTTCCGTTCAAGGAGATGGAGGATTACGGCTTCTCCTACGGACAGAGCTGGAGAGAGGATGTGCTTTCCGACGAGAACGGAGAGGCATATCAGTTCTATCTGGAGGAAGGGCACCACACACTGCGCATGCAGGCAGTGCTCGGAGATTTCTCCAACATTATCAGCGAAGTACAGAGCTGTGTACAGCAGCTGAACAGCATATACCGTGAGGTCATCAAGATCACCGGTGTTTCCCCCGATACCTACAGAGACTATCAGCTGGAGGCATCCCTGCCGGAGCTGCACAATGAGCTGGTAGCAGTAAGGGAACAGCTCGCCGGCGCGATCGATCAGATGCAGGAGCTGACCGGAAAGAATTCCGACAGACTGACCGTGCTCCTGACGATGCGGGATCAGCTGGATGACCTGATCGACGATGCAGAATATTTTGTCCGCGTCATCGGCTCTTACAAGATCAACGTCAGAGCCTGCGGTAACTGGGTGACACAGGTGACGGAGCAGCCGCTGGCGATCGACCGCATCAATATCACCTCACCCGACACGAAGGTAGAGTATAAGAATACCTCCTTCCTCAGCAAGCTCGGATATGAGTGCAGACGGCTTTATTATTCCTTTGTAATTGACTATAACCAGATCGGTAATGTCATTGAAAATGACAAGGCGGATGACACGACGATCACACTGTGGATCGGCTCCGGCCGTGACCAGGCGAACATCATCAAGAAGATGATCGATGAAGGCTTTACCAATTCCTTCGGCGTCAACGTCAACGTGCAGCTGGTTGATATGAACACGCTGCTGAGAGCAGAGCTGGCGGGCGAGGGCCCGGATGTGGCGATTCAGGTCGCAAATACAAACGGTATCGCCGGTGCAGTCTTAAATACAGGTAATGACACTCCCGTCAACTACGGTATCCGAAATGCCGTTCTGGATCTGAGCCAGTTTGATGATCTGGATGAGGTCAGAACGAGATTCGCAGAGGCGGCAATGGTTCCGTTTGAGTTTGACGGTGCGACCTACGGACTGCCGGAGACAACGACTTTCCCGGTAATGTTCTACAGAAAAGACATTCTCGCCGAGCTCGGCATGGAAGTGCCCCAGACCTGGGATGAGGTAAAGGTTGCGATGGCGGTGCTGGCAAAGAACCAGATGGAATTCGGTATGCTGCCCAGCGAACAGATCTTTGCAATGCTGCTTTACCAGAACGGCGGAAGCTATTATACCGAAGACGGAGCGCGCTCCGTACTGGATTCGGATGTGGCGGTAAACACCTTCAAGGATTACTGTGAATTCTATACAGATTACAAGCTCGACAAGGAGACCAGCGTGGAGGAGCGTTTCCGAACCGGTGAATGTCCGATTGTAATTGCAGATTACACGACCTATAACAATCTGGTCGTTTCCGCACCGGATATTGCGGGATTGTGGGATTTCGCTCCGGTTCCCGGAACGGTGAGAGAGGACGGAACGGTGGATCACAGCACAGGCTGCACCGGACTGGCAAGCATCATCATGGCGGATACGGCTTATCCCGAAGAGTGCTGGGAGTTCCTGAAATGGTGGACATCAGCAGACGTGCAGACACAGTACGGACGCGAGATGGAGAGCCTGATGGGCTCGGCGGCGAGAGTGCCTACCGCGAACTTGGAGGCGTTTGCAAACATGCCCTGGCCGGTAGACGACTACGAGGCGCTGGAGGAAGCTTTCCAGTGGGTAAAGGGAATTCCCCAGGTGCCGGGCGGTTATTACTCCTGGCGAAACGTAAACAATGCGTTCTATACCGTAACGACCGAGACGGATACCGCATCGCCGAGAGAAGAGCTGATGGATAAGGTAATTTATATTAATGCAGAGATCGATTACAAGCGGCAGGAGCTTGGACTGCCGGTGGCAGAAGACTAAGAGAGGAGGAGATTGATAATGGCTGAACAGAATACTGTTTCACAGGAAGCACTGGATATCGCCGCAAAGCAGAAAAAATTAGGCTATCGCATCAAGAGAAGCCGTGTTTCCTATATGATGCTGGCACCGTATTTCATCTTATTTTTCCTCTTTACGGTTTTGCCGGTAGTGATCTCCATTGTTCTGAGCTTTACTTACTTTAACATGTTGGAAATGCCTACCTTTGTAGGCTGGAAGAATTACGTCAAGTTGTTCCTGGAGGATGACATCTTCCTGATTGCTTTGAAGAACACCCTGATCTTCGCGGTGGTGACCGGACCGGTCAGCTACATTCTGTGTCTGCTGTTCGCGTGGATCATCAACGAGTTTTCCGGTAAATTCCGGTCGTTCCTGACGCTGATTTTCTACGCGCCGAGTATCTGCGGTAACGCATACATGGTCTGGAACCTGATCCTGACCGGTGACCGTTACGGTTACTTAAACGGTATCCTGATTAAGCTCGGCATTCTGGATGAAGCGATCCTCTGGATGAAGACAGAGAAATATGTCCTTCCCGTGCTGATCGTCGTACAGCTGTGGCTGTCACTTGGTACCGGCTTCCTTTCCTTCATCGCAGGTCTCCAGACGGTAGATAAGAGCCTGTACGAAGCGGCTGCGCTGGATGGCGTCAAGAACCGCTGGCAGGAGCTCTGGTATGTGACACTGCCTTCCATGAAGCCTCAGCTGATGTTCGGTGCCGTTATGCAGATCACGCAGTCCTTTGCCGTGGCAGACATCTCGATACAGCTGGCAGGAAACCCTTCCGTGAACTACGCCGGAGCAACGGTGGTAACGCACCTTCTGGACTACGGTTCAACGAGATTTGAAATGGGTTATGCATCGGCGATTGCAACGGTTCTGTTCCTGCTGATGGTAGGAACGAACAAGCTGGTACAGAAACTGTTAAGGAGGGTTGGCGAATAATGGCAAAGAAAGATACAACGCAGACAACAACTGCAAAACGCAAACTCTTCAAGAGAAAACCGAGAGAAAAGAAATTAAACCGTTCCATGGCAGGAAACACGCTGTTGTTCATCCTGATGTTCATCTGCGGAATCTTCATGGCGCTTCCGCTGGTCATGATTATCAACAACGCGCTGAAGCCGCTGGATGAAATTTATCAGTTCCCGCCGAAGATTTTTGTGCGGAACCCGACACTTGAGAACTTCTCAGACCTGTTTGTGCTGATGAACAACTCATGGGTGCCGTTCTCCAGATACATACTGAACACGATCATCATCACCGGAGGCGGCATGGTGGGACACGTGCTCTGTGCATCCCTTGCAGCTTATCCGCTGGCAAAGCATAAGTTCCCGGGAAAGAACATCCTGTTCAGCATGGTCGTGTTATCCATGATGTTCTCCTGGACGGTAACACAGATCCCGCAGTACCTGATTATCAGCTGGCTGCACATCAACAATACCTACGCAGCGCTTGTCCTTCCGGCATTCTCGTTCGGCATGGGACTTTACCTGATGAAGCAGTTCATGGAACAGCTGCCGGATTCCCTGATGGAATCGGCGAGACTGGACGGTGCATCCGAGTGGAGAATCTTCTGGTCGATCGTTATGCCGAACGTTAAGCCCGCATGGCTGACACTTGCCATTTTCCAGTTCCAGCAGATGTGGGGCAACACGGGAAGCCTGTTCTTAAGAAACGAGGAACTGAAGCCTTTGCAGTATTCCCTGCAGCAGATTACGGCGGGCGGCACGGCGAGAGCCGGAGCGGCAGCGGCAGTTACCTTTATTGTTGCAGCAGTACCTATTATTTTCTTCCTGATCTGTCAGAACAACGTCTTGGAGACGATGACGACGTCAGGTATGAAGGATTGACGGGAGGCACAGAATGAAAAAAGCGAATTTGATAAAAAAGTCAGCTGCTTTCCTCCTCGGCCTTGCAGTCATGTTTACTACTGTGGGCGAAACCGTGAGAGCGGAGGAGCTTCCCTACGACACCTACAATTACAACTATCGTGAGTATATCGTCATGACACCGGCGGCATATGTTCCGTCGGGGAGCGTGACGGGACAGGATCTCGGAATTACCTCTTTCAACGAGCCGCAGGATATCTGTAAGGCGCCGAACGGCGAGATCTATGTTGCAGACACCAAGAACAACCGTATCGTGGTGCTGAACCGTGACATGACCGAGGTGGTCAGGATCATCGACAGCTTTACCAGAGACGGAGCGGAGGATGGCTTTAAGACACCGAACGGTGTGTGTGTTTCCTCCAACAATCAGCTCTATGTTGCGGACACGGACAACAAGAGAATTGTTGTACTTACCCCGGAGGGCGAGTTCGTCAAGATCATCGACAATCCGCAGTCCGAGATTCTGGAAGAGGGCTTTGACTTTATACCGTTGAAGGTAACGGTTGACTATGCAGACCGTGTCTACTGTATCGCCAAGAACGCGTTCGAGGGTATTCTGGTATTCGAGAACACGGGAGACTTCACAGGCTACTTCGGAACGATCGAGGTTAAGATCACCCTCTGGGAGAAGTTCTGGAAGAGACTTGCCAGCAAGGAGGAGAGAGCGAAACAGCAGCTGTACATTCCGACAGAGTTTACCGGAATCGACATTGACAGCGACGGCTTCGTATATGCCTCCAACATCGACTCCGCAGGAATCCAGGGTGTGAGAAGACTGAATCCGAGAGGAGAGGATGTCATCCAGAAGGGTGAGAACGAAAATCTCGGCGGAGACCTTCAGTTCGGTGTGTACGGTGATTACGGCGGAGCCAGTGAATTCATCGACGTTGTTTACCGCGGAAGAGGTATCTACTCCCTGCTTGACAGAAAGCGCGGACGTATCTTTACCTATGATAAAGAAGGAAACCTGCTCTACATTTTCGGTGGACTGGGAAGCCAGCAGGGAACCTTTACAACACCGGTTGCCATCGAGGCGATCGACGATCAGATCATCGTGCTGGACGCTTACCAGAATGCTGTGCTTGTCTTCGCGGAGACGCAGTACGGCTCGCTGATTAACGATGCTGTCGGACTCCGTTATGACGGTGACGAAGCACAGGCAATCGAAAAGTGGGAAGCCGTTCTGAGGCTGGATGAGAACAACGAGCTGGCGAACACCGGTATGGGTAAGGCTTATCTGACAGCCGGAGACAACAAAAAGGCAATGGAATATTTGGAGCTCGGCATGAACCGCAAGTATTACTCCATCGCCTACAAGAGATACCGGAACGAGATCCTGACACAGAACATGAACGTGATTATGACAGTAGTCATTGTGCTGATTGCGTTTCTCGTGATCTACAATAAATTCCTTGGCGAAAAGATCCGGACAAAGCTCGGCAGAAAGCCGAAGCAGGCCAAGAAGGAAGGAGGGCTCAGCTGATGAAGGGACTGTTTTCAAAAGAAAAGTGGAAATATGCTTTCTACACGGTGAGTCATCCGATGGATGCTTATTATGAGATCAGGCACCGGGAGAGAGGCTGCGTACCGATTGCAATACTGCTGGTCATCCTCTTTTCCTTTACCTTTTCCATCAACCGTATGTCGGCGGGCTTCATTGTAAATGATATTGACCCGCTTGATGTCAATGCGTTTACAGAGCTTATCGCAGTATTGCTCCTGTATTTCCTGTTCTGTGTGAGCAACTGGTCAATCACCTGCCTGATGGGCGGTGAGGGCAGGATGAAGGATATTCTGATTGCAATCGGCTATGCCATGACACCGATTATCGTCTGCTTCAACATTGCAACGATATTCAGCCAGTTCGTGACAGAGGACGAGGGAGCGTTTTACTTTATCATCATGGGACTGGGAATTGCCTACGGACTGATTATGATGCTGATGGGTATTATGCAGGTTCACAATTACACCCTTGGGAAAACGCTGATTACGATTTTCCTGACCTTCATCGCAATGTTTATTATTATCTTTCTGGCGCTGTTACTGTTTGACCTTTTGAATCAGGTGTATAACTTCATCTACAGTATTTACCAGGAACTGATCTTCAGAGTATAGTAGGAGGGCGAAATGAAAAAGATGCGCACAAGCAAAAAAATATTGATAGCATTTATCAGCATTATCGCCGCTGTCATTTTGATCTTCCTGGCACGCTGGCTGATCCGGTATTACTTCTATAACGGATATCAGAACGAGCTTTCCTCCTACAGCTATGAGGAGGGCGGGGAATTTCAGGCAATCAGTGAAACAAAGTCCGATGTGGCGGATATGGTGCTTGCCGCAGAGAATGACACATTAAAGCTGTATGTGAACACCTCCTCCGGCGCGGTGGCGGTGGTGGATAAGAGAAACGGAAATATTACCTATTCCAACCCCACAGACGCGGATGAGGACAGCATCGCGAGCGGTACCAATAAGGCCTACCTGAAATCCCAGCTGATTGTTGATTACTTCAATACCACGAGAACGCAGGGTACCTTCGATTCCTACAGCTACTGCGCGGAGCGCGGACAGCTGGAAGTGGAGTCCATTGCAAACGGTGTCCGGTTCCTCTACACGATGGGTGATCTGTCGAGTGAGACCGGTATTGTTCCCCGGTATATCAGTGCAGACACACTGGAAAAAGTAATGGAGCGGATGTCGGAAGAGGGCAGAACCTTCACGAAGAAGAAATATACCGAGAGCAAGGTGGCAGACAATTATTACGAACTGCTTGAATCTGCGGTAAAGGGAGCATCACAGCTGAGAAAGCTGAACAATTACTTTACCGAGGCAGGTTTTACCGAGGAAGAGTATATTGCCGAGATGGAAGGCTCAGGTGTGGAGGGACTTATCCCGATCTCCTTTGAGATTCCGCTGGAATACCGGTTGAACGGCGATGCAGTCGATGTTTCGATTCCTCTCTCGGAGGTAAAGGAGAACGGCGGTGGAAGCATTTTCCGAATCCAGATGCTCAGATACTTCGGAGCGGCGGGAACGGAGGAAGAGGGCTATATGCTCGTGCCGAACGGTTCCGGCTCCCTGATTAACTTCAACAACGGAAAGACGGGAACCAGCCCCTATTCCGAATATGTTTACGGTCTTGATCCTCTTTCCGCAGAGTATACGGTCAGAGAGAATACAACAGATACCAAGCTGGCGCTTTACGGCATCTTCCGCAAGGACAGTGCAGTCTTCGCAACGATCGAGGACGGAGCGTCCTACGCACTTCTGACGGCTTATGTATCCGGCAAGGTGAACGAATACAACTTCGTATATCCCACCTTTGTAGTACGCGGAAACGATAAGCTGTCCATGTTCGGAACGACAGGTAACGAGGCGGACATCCCGATCGTCGAGACCAACCATTATGACGCGGATCTGACAGTGAAGTACACGATGCTGACGGAGGAAAATGCGGATTACTCTTCGGCGGCCAACTATTACAGGGACAGACTTGTGAGGGAAGGAAAGCTGACAGCAGAGGAAACGACAGGGGATGACCTGAAATTTTACTATGATGTTCTCGGCGGTGTCGGCATGACAAAGTTTTTCCTCGGCACCCAGTATCAGGGCATGTATGCAATGACCACCTTTGAAGAGGCGGAGGACATTTATACAGACCTTTATGACAGCGGCATTACGAAGCAGGTCATGAATTTCCAGGGCTGGATGAACAGAGGTTATTATCACGACGTTGCGAACAAGATCAAGATTCCCCATGCACTGGGCGGCAAATCGGATCTCGAGGCGCTGAGCAGCAGGATGGCAGCGGATGGAAATACCTTTTATGCGGATGTGGCTTTCCAGAAAGTAACCTTTATCAGCAAGCGTTACTCCTACGGAAATGAGACCTCCAGATACTATGGCGCGGGATATGTTGCCGAGTTCGGTCTCGTCAATCCGGCGACACTGAGACAGACCTCCGGCCTCGGCTATGAGGAGAACCATTATTATCTGATCTCACCGAAGTTCCTGCACCGGTACACGGATGCCTTTGTGAAAAAGATCGGAAAGTATGACATCAGCGGAATCTCCCTCAGAGATCTCGGAAACGAGCTGCATTCCGACAAGAAGAGAACCAATATCATTGACAGGGAAGCAGCATTAGATGTCGTAACGGCGGCGCTCGGCGACATGAAGGATACCGGCAAGAGCATTCTGCTGAATGCAGGTAATGATTACGCGTTCGGCTATGCGGATGATATGATTAACGTTCCGCTTTCCTCCAATGATTACTACATCATTGATGAGACGGTTCCGTTCTATGAGATGCTGATCCACGGCTACATTGATTATGCCGGCAGCGTCATCAACCTGAGCGATACCTATGAGAAGTCCGATATTGTACTGAACCTTGTTGAAAATGGCGCTGCACCGCACTTCATGTTCTCATGGGAGAACTCCAGCGACATCAAGACGACCGCACTGAACCGTTTTTATTCCACCTCCTATGAGAACTGGAAGGACGACGCGGTTGCAATCTACAACGAGGTAAACGGCGCACTGAAATATGTGACCGGGGCAGCAATGATAAAGCATGAGACACTGGATTCCGGAGTGAAGGCTGTGACCTACAGCAACGGTGTTGTGATCTACATCAACACAGGAAATTCGGATAAGGCAGTGAACGGTGTGACAGTACCTGCAAAGGGTTATCTGGTAGGGGGTGTGAAATAATGGCAGAGGTAAGAACAAAACAAAAGAAAAAACGCTCCCTTTCCCAGAGAAGAGCCATGAAGGGATTCATCTTCATTCTGCCGTGGCTGATCGGCTTCATCTGGTTCTATGTGAGAAGCATGGTCATGACGGTGCAGTTCTCCTTCTCGGAGATGACCGTCAATCCCGGCGGCGGATATTCGCTGAATTTTGTCGGGCTGAATAATTTCATCTATGCGTTCCGTGCGCATGCCACCTACAAGCAGGTGCTGACGACATCCATCGGAAACATGCTGATCGATGTACCGCTGATTACCTTTTTCAGCTTGTTCATGGCAATGCTGTTGAACAGGAAATTCAAGGGACGTACCCTTGTGAGAGCAATCTTCTTCCTGCCGGTTATCCTGAATTCCGACGCTATAGGCGCGGCAATGGATCTGGCGAGAAGCATGATGAGCGGCGGTATCTCCAACTCAGCCTCTGAGCTGGCGGAAGCGGCGGCCGGAAGCGGAGTCAGCGTCGAGTATTACATACAGATGTTTACATCCTTAGGTCTGCCGGAGACGATCATCGAGTACATCTCGGGAGCAGTCGGACGGATCAGTGACATCATCAATGCCTCCGGTGTGCAGATCATCATCTTCATCGCGGCTTTGCAGTCCATTCCGGGCTCCATGTACGAGGTGGCGAAGATTGAGGGCGCAACTGCCTATGAGACCTTCTGGAAGGTAACCTTCCCGATGGTTATGCCACACATCATCACGAATGTGGTGTACACAGTCGTGGACAGCTTCACCCGGTCGGATGTGGTCGAACTGGCATACACAACGGCATTTAAGTATTTCAACTATGGTCTGAGCTCTGTATTCAGTCTGGTGTCAACGATCGTTACCTGTCTGATCCTTGTCATCGTCTGCAGGCTGATACAGAAACGTACCTTCTACTATAACTAGGAAAGGAGAAAAAGATGGAAAAGCAGAAGAAAGTATTTTCCGTTCAGGGAGTCAGAGACAGCATTGCGTCGATGAAGGCGGACACACAGTTCACCAACGACAGACTGCGCTGGATCAGCAACATCAAGGGCTTTGTTCTTGGACTGTTCCGGCTGGCACTGATTGTCGGTGTGTGCTATGTCATTCTGGGACCCGTGCTCGGAATTATCAGCAGTTCATTTTTCTCCGACGCAGATAACTATAATCCGATGGTTTACCTGCTCCCGCAGGAGCCGACGCTGATGCGTTACAAAATTGCAATCCAGTATCTGAACTACTGGAAGACACTGGGAAGCTCCATTCTGTATTCCCTGTCGCTCATGGTGATTCAGGTTCTGATCTGCTCGATGGTAGGTTACGGCTTTGCAAGATTTAACTTTCCGGGAAAGGGAATCCTGTTCGCCTGTGTGGTTGTCATGATCGTCATCCCCACAAACACGATCATGCTTCCGCTGTACATGACCTTCTCGAATTTCGATGTATTCGGAATCATCAAGGCGGTGACAGGTTCTTCCCTGAACCTTCTGGCAACACCGGTGCCGATGTATATCATGACGGCATTCGGCTGCGGACTGAGATCGGGTCTGTACATTTACATGTTCAACCAGTTCTTCCGCGGACTGCCGAAGGAAATTGAAGAGGCGGCATTTGTAGACGGAGCCGGAACATGGTATACCTATTTCCGCATCATGCTGATTAACGCAATGCCTTCCGTTGTAACGGTAGCAATCTTCTCTATGGTATGGCAGTACAACGATACCTTTTACGCGAATTTGTTCCTTGTCAGCGACAACATTGTAATCAGTAAAAAGATTTCGACGATCGAGGCATCAATCTCCAACGTGGAGAAGATTCTTGACCCGAACATTCTGGAGCTGTTCCTGGATGCGGGCATTGTCCTGATCATGATACCGATCGTCCTGATCTATATTGCACTGCAGAAGCAGTTTATCGAAGGAGTTGAGAGAAGCGGTATCGTCGGATAAGACGGGAAGCTCTCTGGCTATACATTTCAACTAATACAACTAAAGGAGGATGAAGAAGTTGAAAGCAAAAAAATTACTTGCACTATCAATGACGGCAGCCATGGTTTTAGGCATGACCGCCTGTGGAGGGGAAGAAGCATCAAACAGCAGTGTCGCTGAAGAATCTTCTGTAGAGTCTACAGTGGAATCTTCTGAGGAACCCCCTTCCTCATCAGCATCGGAAGAGAAGGGAAATGTTGATCTTCAGGTGGGAGAAGTCAGCATTGACTTCGGGGACGGAAACTTTGGCTTTGTCGGCAACGACAAGAGCGTAGCGGCTGCAAAGGCAGATGACTCTGTACTTGAGGTCGTAAGCTACAACGGCTCCAAAGCACTGAAGGTAACACCTCAGGGTGGAACCATCTATGTAGGTATTCAGGCAGACGCGCTGCTCGGCGATGACGTCTCCAAGGTAAGAACCATCGAGATGACAATCGGAACCGAGAATCCCGACGGAAACTTTGCTTCCACATCCGGTAAGATTTACACCTTCCTTGGAGAGGACAATACAAAGAATGAGTCCGCATGGTCTGTATACCTTGAGACTGCCAACCCGAAGAGAGTTACCTGCACGGTTCCGGACGGACAGTCTTTCACAGCTGGAAACTACATTGTCGTATCTCTTGAGACAGATACCGGCAAGGACAAGGGCGCTACAGCAGCAAACCTCTACATTGACGATATCGCATTCCTGGATGCATCCGGCAATGTATTAAAGGCAGATACCACTGTTGAGTACGTTGCAGCGTCAACCGATAAGGTTGACAGAAGCAACCTCTACAGCCTGAAGAACGCAGTGAACTTTGAAGGCTTTGCAATTTCTGCAGGTGGCTGGAGCCAGGACGGCTTTGATATGCCTCAGGAGATCCTCGATGCACTTGTTCCCGGCTCTGTAGTTGAGATCAGCTACTCCAGCGAGAACGGAGATATGTGGATTGTAATGCCCGATGCAGAGAACGGCTGGATGAGAGTAGGTCAGGGCAACGCTGACGGCTCCAACAGCGATGTGGCTTACATCAACAATTCCGGCAATATTGCACAGATCACCTACGAGCAGCTCGCAGCAGTATGCGGCGATGATGTTTCCAAGTGGGGCGCAAGAATGCAGTGCGAGGCAAGCGGTGCATGGGAAGTATTCTCCGTAAAGGTTGGAACAGCAGCTCCTTCCTACACCGTACAGGATGCAGTGAACTTTGAAGGCTTTGCGGTTTCCGGCGGTGGCTGGAGTCAGGATGGCTTCGATATGCCTCAGGAGATTCTGGATGCCCTTGTTCCCGGTTCTGTAGTTGAAATCAGCTACTCCAGCGAGAACGGAGATATGTGGATCGTAATGCCTGATTCCGAGAACGGCTGGATGAGAGTAGGCCAGGGTAATGCGGACGGCTCCAACAGTGATTCCGCTATCTTCGACGGCAGCAAGTGCTACATCACCTACGAGCAGATCGCAGCGGTTTGCGGCGACGATGTTTCCAAGTGGGGCGCAAGAATGCAGTGTGAAGCTACCGGCGCATGGGAAGTATACGGCGTGAAGGTCGGCAAGGCGGCTGAGTTCAAGGCACTGAAGAATCTGGTGAACTTTGAAGGCTTTGCTATTTCTGCAGGCGCTTGGAGTCAGGATGGCTTCGATATGCCTCAAGAGATCCTTGATGCACTTGTTCCCGGTTCCGTTGTAAGCATCCAGTACACCAGTGAGACAGGAGATATGTGGATCGTAATGCCTGATTCCGAGAACGGTTGGATGAGAGTAGCCCAGGGCAATGCCGACGGCTCCAACAGCGATTCCGCAGTCTTCAATGGCAGTGTATGCCAGATTACCTACGAGCAGATCGCAGCGGTTTGCGGCGATGATGTTTCCAAGTGGGGCGCAAGAATGCAGTGCGAAGCAAGCGGTGCATGGGAGGTTTACTCCGTAAAGGTTGGCTCTGCAAACTAAAAGGATCTACCAGTTCAGAAACGGTAACGCCATGGCGGGAAAGACCCGCCATGGTGAAAATGATAGGAGGACAATCATAAAATGAAAAATGTAAGCAAGAAAATTCTTTCCGCTGGTCTCTGCGCGACAATGGCACTGAGCATGGCTGCCTGCGGATCTGACAATGCAGGAACAAGCTCTGAGAGCCAGAGCAGCAGTGTAACTGAGAGCTCCAGCGCAAGCACAGGCACAGAGACAAACAACACTTCCACCGAGAAGCGCGTCATCAAGATCGGTACATGGTATGACCATTACTACGACAGCACAAACGCTGACATTTATGATGATCCCAGCGTGTCTGATGAAGAACTGGCACAGAAGCATTTTGATGTTGTCAAGGAAGTAGAAGACAAGTACAACGTTGAAATCCAGTTCGTAAACCTGACATATGATGGTATTCAGGAGTCCATCAATACCTCCATCCTGGCAGGACATCCCGACGTTGACATCTACGAGGTTGACCTTAGCTTCGGTATCCCCGCGGCATTGAACGGCTTTGCAACAAACCTTCAGGATGTGCTTCCCGCAGACAACGACCTTTTCCATGATCAGGTTGTATTCTCCCAGGTAGACATCGGCAAGAATGACGGTGTATATCTGTTCCAGTCCAACAGCGGTGAGATGCTGCTGGCAAATACTTACATGCTGGCTTACAACAAGCAGATGCTTGACGAGGTTGGTCTTGAGGATCCCAACGCACTCTATGAGAGAGGCGAGTGGACATGGGATAAGTGGAGAGAGTATATGCTCGCTCTGACCAGAGATACCGATGGCGATGGTGTGACAGATGTTTACGGCTATGGTTCCCGTTGGGACTTCCTGGTTTATAACCTGCTGATGAGTAACGGTACCGGAATCGCAACCAGCGATGTTGAGAACCTTTCCAGCCCTGAGGTAACTGAGGTTCTGGACTTCATCTACAATATGTACAATGTTGACAAGGTTGCAAATCCCTGGAACGCTGAGGACTTCAACTACAACCAGAACTGCTACATGGATGGCAGAGTTGCTTTCTGGATCGACGCAGCATGGATCTCTTCCGCAAACAATGATGCAGGACTTGAGTTCGACGTTGTATGGTGTCCTTGGCCGATCGGACCTTCCGGTGACGAGGCTACAAACAAGTTCAAGAACGTTTCCTCCGGTAACGCGTGGATGCTTCCTGCAGGTGTTGAGGATCCCGAACTGGTATACAATGTGTTCTATGACTGGCAGAACTGGTACCATGATGATGTAGATCTTCGTGACAACGATCTGACATGGTGGGAGGACTGTGCAATCACCGAGGAGAACTACAAGGTTATGGAGTACATGGGAGCAAGAGGAGCATTCGACCTTTGGAACGCACTCGGTCTTGAGTGGGATTGGTCCCAGCTGCTTGACGGCGAGATGACCGCTGCCCAGTTCCAGGAGACCTACAAGCAGCAGGTTCAGGACGCTCTGGACAGCTACTTTAAGTAAGACATAAGGTAAGATTAAGATGAGGTAGAGATATGTTCCGCTTTGATGGTGCGTTCGGCCGCTTTATGAATCTGTTATTCGACATCCTGTATGTCGGTATTCTGTGGGTGGTATTTTCCATTCCGCTGATCACGGCAGGCGCATCATCTGCGGCGGCATATTATACCATGGCGAAATGCGTCAGACATAAGACCGGCTATGTCGGCCGGGAGTTCTGGAAGGCATTTAAGGATAATTTCCGTCAGATGCTTCCGTTTACGCTTGGCTTCTGGCTTGCAGCCGCCGTTCTTGCTCTGGATCTGCTGTATGTCTGGCAGAATGAAAGTGCCTTGAATAACAGTATCTTCGTGGTATTGATATTCATTGCCTTTCTGATTACCGGACTTGTCGTGTATCTCTGCCCGGTCGTGTCGAGGTTCCGGCTGACGGGATGGGAGCTGATAAAGCGTTCCGGAGTGCTGATGTTTAAATTCCTGCCTGTGACAATTCTGACTCAGGCGGTGTTTCTGGCAATGTGTGCCGGAATCTATCTGATGCCATGGAGCGTGTTTATTCTGCCCGGTGTGTTCCTGTTTGCCTTTTCTTTTCCGATCGAGAAGATTCTGCGCAGGCTGATGCCGCCGGTGGATGAGGACAGCGAAGAAGCACAGAAGTGGTATTATGAGTAGCTCTTACGAAAAAAATATATGTGAGGTTTAATTACTATGAGCGAATTAAAGATGATTTCACCTGCCGTAAAAAATGTTCCCTGGCAGGAAAAGCCCGAAGGGCTTAAGGGAGCACCTGTCTGGAGATATAATGAGAACCCGATCATCGGACGTAACCCGATCGAGGGTGTAGCCCGTATCTTCAACAGTGCCGTAATGCCCTATGAGGGAAAGTTTATCGGTGTTTTCCGTGGTGAGCAGACCAACGGTATTCCTTATATCTATCTCGGAAGAAGTGAGGATGCGATCCACTGGGAGTTCGATCCCAAGCCGATTCCCTTCAAGGACGAGGAAGGCAATGACTTCATGCCTTACTATGCATATGATCCCCGTCTGGTAAAGGTTGAGGATGTATATTATCTGATCTGGTGTCAGGATTTCTATGGCGCAGCCATCGGTATGGCTAAGACAACGGACTTCAAGACCTTCACAAGAATTGAGAATCCGTTCCTGCCGTTCAACCGTAATGCAGTTCTGTTCCCCAGAAAGATCAACGGCAAGTTCATGCTGCTGAGCCGTCCCTCCGATTCCGGTCACACACCGTTCGGAGACATCTTTGTCAGCGAGAGCCCGGATCTGGTATACTGGGGCAAGCACAGACATGTGATGAGCCGCGGCAATGAGTGGTGGGAGTCCTTAAAGATCGGCGGCGGTGCTGCACCGATCGAGACGACCGAGGGCTGGCTGCTGTTCTATCATGGTGTCAGCGGAACCTGCAACGGCTATGTATATTCCATCGGCGGAGCAATCCTTGATCTGGAGAATCCGTCCAAGGTGCTTTACCGTTGCGAGAACTTCCTGCTTACTCCCGAGGAGTGGTATGAGGAGAGAGGCTTCGTGCCGAACGTTACCTTCCCCTGCGCAACCATTCATGATTCCGAGAGCGGAAAGATTGCCATT
The DNA here is from genome assembly GCA_934402315.1 of uncultured Acetatifactor sp. GTDB lineage: Bacteria > Bacillota > Clostridia > Lachnospirales > Lachnospiraceae > Acetatifactor. Next base: position 57,514 of record CAKRTS010000001.1, read on the forward strand.
TACTACGGCTGTGCAGACAGCTATGTCGGACTGGCATTCACAAAGCTGGATGAGATCGTTGCCTACATCAAGGATCACAGCGTGACCAATGACAATGACAGGGAGATCGGAAAGCGCTAAGGAAGTGCCGAAATGAATTTACGGGCTGTTGTAAATGTAACTGAATTTGCAGCAGCCCTTTCTTAGTAAAAGAGGAAAAGTGATGGAAGAGATTAAGAAATTATCGGAAGAAGCAAGGGAACATCTGCTGGGACGGATCATTCCCTTCTGGCGCGGGCTGAGAGATGATGTGAAGGGCGGCTGGTACGGCTATATGTCCTACGGGCTGGAGACGGACAAGGAAGCGGTCAAGGGCTGTATCTTAAACAGCCGGATCACATGGTTCTTTGCGAACGCTTATCTATGCTGTAAAAACGGACTGATCGCGGCGGGCGAGTGCGAAAAGCACGGCTATACGCCGGAGGATATCCTGGCGGAGGCGCGCCATGGCTATGAATTTTTGAAGGAGCATTGTCTGGACAGAACCAACGGCGGTATCTACTGGTCGCTCCATGCGGACGGAACGCCGGAGGATACGACGAAGCATACCTACAATCAGGCATTCTGCATCTACGCCCTGTCCTCCTACTATGAGGCAACCGGGGATGCGGATGCGTTGAAGACAGCCTTTGAACTGTTTGAACTGATCGAGGAGAAGTGTACGGACGAGGTCGGCTATCTGGAGGCATTCACGGTGGATTTCAAACCGGAATCCAACGAGAAACTCTCGGAGAACGGTGTTATGGCGGCGAAGACCATGAACACGCTGCTCCATGTGTTCGAGGCATACACACAGCTGTATAAGGTGTCGAAGGATGAGCGGGTCGGAGCAAGACTCGGCTGGATCATGGATACCTTTGCAGATAAGATCTACAACACGGAAAGACATCGTCAGGAGGTCTTCTTTGATGAGAATTATCATTCCATCATTGATCTTCATTCCTACGGACATGACATTGAGACGGCATGGCTGATAGATCACGGTGTGGATGTGCTCGGAAAGGAGAGCTACCGCAGTAAGCTCTCGCCGATCACAAAGGATCTGACGGCGCAGATTTATAAGATTGCCTTTGACGGACATTCCCTCGCAAATGAATGTGACAAGGGCGTTGTCAACGAACACAGGATCTGGTGGGTGCAGGCGGAGAGCGTGGTCGGATTCCTGAACGGCTACCAGCGCGACCGGAGCCATGCGGAATATCTGGAGGCAGCGCTGCGGCAGTGGGAGTTTATCAAGGAATATGTGATCGATAAGAGAGAGGGCTCGGAATGGTTCTGGGAGGTCGACAAGAACGGAAAGCCCTATCCCGACAGACCGATCGTAGAGCCTTGGAAATGCCCTTACCACAACGGCAGAATGTGCATGGAGATTATGAGAAGAGCGGAGGAGCTGTGAGATGATACACGAAAAGTATTATGAGCTTTTAAAGGAGCAGGAGACGCTGCTTGAAAGAAAGAATACCGTGAATAAGGATTTCTACAACGGCGTTTACGAGAGATATACTTATCCGGTGCTGACAAGGGAGCATATTCCCCTGACATGGAAGTATGATCTGGACAAGGAGACAAATCCTTATTTCATGGAGCGTCTCGGCATCAATGCCGTGATGAATTCCGGTGCGATCTATCTGAACGGAAAGTATTATCTGGTAGCCCGCATTGAGGGAAATGACAGAAAGTCCTTCTTCGGCGTGGCGGAGAGCGACAACGGCGTGGACGGCTTCCGCTTCTGGGATTATCCGATTCTTCTGGACGACACCTGTCCGGAGGAGACGAATGTCTACGACATGCGCCTGACGCAGCATGAGGATGGCTATATCTACGGTGTGTTCTGCTCCGAGAGCAAGGATAAGACCGTGAATGACCTGTCCGCAGCAGTTGCCGCCGCAGGCATTGTCCGCACAAAGGATTTAAAGCACTGGGAAAGACTGGATAACCTTACAACCCTGCGCTCGCCGCAGCAGAGAAATGTTGTCCTGCATCCGGAGTTTGTCAACGGAAAATATGCCTTCTATACAAGACCCATGGATGATTTCATCGAGACGGGAAGCGGCGGAGGTGTCGGCTTCGGTCTCTGCGATGACATCACACACGCGGTGATCGACGAGGAGAAGATGACGAGCCTCAGAAAGTATCATACCATCACCGAGGCGAAGAACGGTGCCGGTGCAACGCCGATCAAGACCGACAGGGGATGGATCCACATTGCCCACGGCGTGAGAAATACCGCTGCCGGATTAAGATATGTCATCTATGCGTTCGCAACGGATCTGAACGATCCCTCCAAGGTGATCGCTGAGCCGTCTGGACTGCTGATCGGGCCCAGAGGGGAGGAGCGCGTCGGCGATGTGTCGAACGTGGTGTTCACGAACGGTGCGATTGTCAACGAGAAGAACGAAGTATTCATCTACTATGCATCCTCCGACACAAGGCTTCATGTCGCAACGACGACCATTGACCGGTTGAAGGACTATGTGTTCCATACGCCTGCCGATCCCGGAAGAAGCGTGGAGTGTGTGGCGCAGAGATGTGAACTGATAAAGAAGAATTTAGAGTTGCTGAAGGGATAAAAGCTATGTTGATATTACCGGATCATGAATATCTGGATTATTGCGGAAGAATTGATTTCGAGAAAAAGGAGGAGCCGGTCTTTATCTACGCGGGAAGCTATGTCAGGCTGGCCTTTACCGGGGACAGCATCAGCGTAAGGCTTGCGAACCGGAGAGCCTATTTCACGGATTACATCGGTTACATCCTCGATGGCAGGCAGGGAAAATTCAGCCTTGCGGAGGATGAAGAGGTTCACAGCTATGAAATCGGAAAAAGACTCACCGGAAGCACGCACGAGCTTCTTCTGTTCAAGCGGATGGATGCCTGCCATTACTTCCGGCTCTGCGGCTTTGAACTGAGTGGGGACGGAGAGCTTCTTCCGCAGGCGGCGCTGTCCTCGCGCAGAATGGAAGTATTCGGCGACAGCGTGTCCTGTGGGGAGGTGTCTGAGGCGGTTGACTATGTCGGGAAGGAAGACCCGAAGCATGACGGGGAATTCTCCAACAGCTGGTATTCCTATTCCTGGCTTACCGCAAGAAGGCTGGGCGCGAGGCTGCATATCACTTCTCAGGGAGGCGCTGCGCTGCTGGATAAGACAGGCTGGTTCTGCGGCCCGGATTATGTCGGCATGGAGTCCATCTACGATAAGCTGCAATACAATCCACAGCTCGGCGCGTTGAAAAGCTGGAGCTTCGGGCAGTGGAAGCCGCATGTTGTCATCGTTGCCATCGGACAGAACGATGCGAATCCCGAAGACTATATGGCGGAGGACTATGACTGCGAGAAGTCGGTCAGCTGGAGAAAGGCATACAGAGCGTTTCTGGAAAAGCTGATGGCGCTCTACCCGGAGACGCAGTTTATCCTCGCAACGACGATTCTCGGGCATGACAGCAGCTGGGATAAGGCAATCGACGAGGTCTGCCGGGAGCTTGGAAGTAACAGGGTGCATCATTTTCTCTACGAGAAAAACGGCTGTGGCACGCCGGGACATATCAGGATTCCCGAGGCGGAAAAAATGGCTGAGGAGCTGAGCACCTACATCAATTCATTGGGGGAGGACATTTGGCATGGATATCAGAATTAATTATGAAGCGGGTATTGCAAACCGCGGAAATCAGGCAAGAATCAAGAAGGTCTTTGAGAGAGCGCAGAAGGGAGAACAGCTGACGATCGGTTTTCTCGGAGGTTCCATCACGCAGGGCTTTCATTCCTCCACACCGGAATTGTGTTATGCCTACCGCGTGTTTGACTGGTTTGGAAAGACCTTTCCGAAGGCTCAGCTGCGCTACCTGAATGCCGGTATCGGGGCGACGGATTCCCAGTTTGGCTGCGCGAGGGCGGACAGCGATCTGCTTGCTTACCAGCCCGATTTTGTCATCGTGGAATTTTCCGTGAATGATGTGCCGACCGAGCATTATCTGGAGACCTACGAGGGACTGATCCGTAAGATCTACGGTGCTGCGTGGAAGCCGGCAGTGCTTCTTGTACATAATGTGTGCTATGACAGCGGCGCGAACGCCCAGCTGATGCACGGAAGGGTTGCACGGCATTATGAGCTGCCTGCCGTAAGCATGCAGAGCAGTATTTTCCCGGAGCTGGTTGCGGGCAGACTGGACAACAGGGCGATTACACCGGACGATTTACATCCGAATGATCTCGGGCATGAGCTGGTCGCATCGGTCATTACCTATTTCCTCGATGGTATTTTGAAGGATCTGCCAAACAGGGAAGAGGAGGTGGAACTGAAAGCCGAGACGTTGACACCCAACGGCTACGAGCATTCGGTCCGCTACCGCAATGACAATGCGAAGCCGGTTCTGGATGGATTCACACCGGATGCAGCGCCGCAGAGCGCGATCACGGACATCTTTAAGAAGGGCTGGACGGCGGCCGAAAAGGGTGCTTCCATCCGCTTTGAGGTAGAGGGCAGCTGCATCGGTGTGCAGTACCGCAGAACGATTCAGCTTCCCGCGCCCGTGGCTGAACTGATTCTCGATGGGGATGAAACCCATCCGTTCCGGCTGGATGCAAACTTCGATGAGACATGGGGCGACAAGATGGTGATTGACACCGTGCTGGAACACGGGGATAATAAGATGCATACAGTCGAGATCCGGCTGAAGGAGACGCACCCGGAGGATAAGCTGCCGTTCTATCTTGTATCCGTGATCGCCGGCTAAAGAGTATCTGAAAATCAGGAGGAGTCGTTATGTTTAGCAAGGATTTTATATGGGGTGTTGCCAGCAGCGCCTATCAGGTCGAAGGGACAGACCCCGATGACGGAAGAGGCAAGAACGTCTGGGACACCTTTGTGGAAGAGGGCAGGGTATTTGAACAGCAGGACGCTTCCGTGAGCTGTGACCATATGCACCGCTACAGAGAGGACTATGCGCTGATGCGCAATCTGGGAGTTCAGGCCTATCGTTTTTCGATCAACTGGGCGAGACTGATTCCCGACGGCTGCGGCGAGGTCAATCCGAAGGCTGTCGAGCTGTACCGGAATATGATTCTCTCCATGCGTGAGAACGGCATCATACCTTATATCACGCTGTTCCACTGGGAATTTCCGCAGGCATTACAGGATAAGGGCGGCTGGCTGAATCCGCAGGTCGTGGAATGGTTTGGCTATTATGCGAAGGTGGTTGCCGAGAATTTCTCGGACATCTGTGAGAATTTTATTACGATCAATGAGCCGCAGTGCGCGGTAGGTCTGGGACATCTGAGCGGTGTTCATGCACCGGGCTTAAAGCTCTCCTATCCAGAGACCTTCCAGATCGCGCATAATCTGTTGAAGTCGCATGGACAGGCTGTGATCATGCTGAGAAAATATGCAAAGCAGCCGATCAAGGTCGGCTATGCACCCACGGGCGGAGTCGCTTATCCGTATACGGATAAGCCGGAGGACATCGAAGCGGCGAAGAAGGTTTACTTTGGCTTCTATAATCCGATGTCCAACTGGACATGGAATGTTGTATGGTTCTCCGATCCGGTATTTTTAGGGCACTACCCGAAGGAAGGACTGGAGCAGTTCAAGGAGTATCTGCCGGAAATCACGGATGCGGATATGGAGCTGATCCATCAGCCGCTCGACTTTATGGGGCAGAATATTTATAACGGTTATTATGTCAGAGCCGGTGAGAACGGCGAGCCGGAATTTGTTGCGAGAGAGCCGGGCTTCCCCAAGACGGGAACCGACTGGCCGGTGACGCCGAAGGCATTTTACTATGGAATCAAATTCCTGACGGAACGCTATCCGCTGCCGCTGTATATCACAGAGAACGGTATGGGCTGTCATGACAATGTCGCGCCCGACGGCAGGGTGCACGACAACGACAGGATCACCTTCCTCGACAGCTATATTGGTGCGATGCAGCAGGCAATGCAGGAGGGGGCTGATGTCAGAGGCTATTTCCTCTGGACCTTCCTCGATAATTTTGAGTGGAGCGATGGCTACAAGCAGCGCTTCGGCATCGTTTACGTCAATTACCAGACCCAGAAGCGTATTGTCAAGGATTCCGCGTTCTGGTACAAGAAGGTCATCGAGACCGGCGGGGCAAACCTGTCCTGCAATAATCCCTGTCAGGATATTCTGTTCCTGAACCCGGTATTCACACATAATATCTGGGGCGGAAGCAGACTGCATGAAGATTTTGGCTATCCTGTGGAGGGAACGGACATCGGAGAATGCTGGGGCATCTCCGCGCATCCCAACGGAGAGGGAACTATCCGTGACGGACGCTATGCGGGAGAGAAGCTGTCCACGCTGTGGGCGGAGCATCCCGAGATCTTCGGCAATGTGGGCGGCGACCGCTTCCCTCTGCTGGTAAAGATCATCGATGCGAAGGATGATCTCAGCATTCAGGTACATCCCGATGACGCTTACGCGAAGGTACACGAAAACGGATCCCTCGGAAAGACCGAGTGTTGGTATGTGCTGGATTGCCCGGAAAATGCAACCCTCGTTGTCGGGCACAATGCGAAGACGAGAGAGGAGCTTTCCGACATGATTCACGGGGGACGCTGGAAGGAGTTTATTCGTGAGATACCTGTGAAGAAGGGCGATTTCATTCAGATCGATCCCGGAACGGTTCATGCAATCAAGGGCGGGCTGCTGATTCTGGAGACCCAGCAGAACAGCGATATTACTTACCGCGTCTACGATTATGACAGACTGTCAAACGGCAAGCCCAGACAGCTTCATGTCGAGCAGAGCATCGACGTCATCAATGTTCCGGCAAAGTCCGCAGCGGACAGCGTGTTATCTGCGGCAGAGCTTCCCGAGAACTGCCTGAACGAGCTGTACCGTTGCAGTTATTACCGTGTAAGGAAGCTGAATCTGAACGGTGAGATGAGCTTTGACATGGATGCGCCGTTTATGCTGGCAACCGTGCTGTCGGGAGACGGCATTGTCAACAGCCAGCCGCTGAAAAAGGGCGATCATTTCATCATCCCGAACGGCGTGAAGAAGGTCGAACTGACCGGAAAAATGGAACTGATTTTGTCAAATGTATAATGAATAGGTAACAGAGAAAACGCTTAGGCCGGCCCCAAGGCCTAAGCGAAAGAAAAGAGGGGCTATATATGAAAAGAAATGTTGGCTTGGGAATCATAGTCAGTTTATTATTTTTAACGATAGGCGTGTGTGGGTGCGCGGGTAACAATTCAGATTTACCAAGTAACACAGAATCGGTGGTTTCCCTGAATCAGAGGCAAAAAGATATTTTAGCAGAACAGGGTCTGTCAACGGAGTGTACCGAGCTTTTGACGTCACAGAAAATGGCAATTGTTGCAATCGAAGAAATGCTGTCTTATGCAGAGGAGAAGTACAATACTTCCTTTTCCTATGCAGGCTATGGCGCTCCGGGTTTTTTGGAAAGAGAATATATGCGTGCTTATCCGACCTCCGGTGACAAAGAAACAGATTGCTTTACTATCACAAAGACAGATGCCGGATATGTGGATGACTATATAAATGTTGCCGCAAATGCAGTATTTGTCTCGTATGTGCACGATGGTATCAAAACGATTCTGCCGGACACAGAGGTAAAGGTTTATGCTGAAATTACAAAGACCTCATTAGACGAAGTGCCGACAGCAGATACGGAGCTTCAGGGAAAGCTAGAGAGCAGTTTAATGGTATTCATTGACGGAGCGGATCTTAGCGAACAGGATTTCCGTGAGTTCGAGACGGACTTTAAGGAATACCTGACCGGACACCAGTTATACGGTACGGCACAGCTCATCCTGCTCAAAGCAGATCAGCTGGTATATCTTACAAAATACAACTATACAGATTACCTGTCGGAAGAATACTATACTTTACGGGAAACACTGTATGTAAATACGTCTTCCGATACAATATCTTCTGAGGAGAATTAAAACATCCCCTGTTGATTACAAGGTCAACAGGGGATGTTGTTTTGGTGTGTCTGGTTGAAAAAAGTGCAAATAATTATTAAATAAATGCGGATATAGGTGCAAATAATGCATATAATAACTTGAAAAATGGTGCAAATTATGTTGTAATTAATTTATCAGCTCACTGGGAGGGGATATATGGAACGTAATGCATTGCAAAATCTTATTGATTGGAATGAGAATAGACGCAAGAAGCCCTTAATCGTGTGGGGGGCAAGACAGGTTGGAAAAACTTATCTGATCAAGGATATTTTTGCAGAAAACTATTATCAGGATAGCTATATCTATATTGATTGCAAAATTGAGGATCAGATCAGTGAGTTTTGTTCTAAGACTGCAAATCCGGAAAAAATTATCGAATATATATCTCTGTCGAAAGGAAAGAAAGTGACAGAAAACACACTTTTGATATTTGACGAGGTACAAGAATGTCCTAACATTATATCTGCGCTTAAATATTTTTGCCAGGATTTCAGGCAGATACCTGTTATTGCTACGGGATCAATGGTTAGAATTAAAATACAGAGGGAAACTCATAAACGTGGTGTGACGGACAATGGTAAATTTCTGTTCCCTGTAGGGAAGATAAATCAAATGACTGTTTATCCGATGACATTTGATGAATTTCTGATGAACAGTAATAGAATGCTTTACGATGCGGTAAAAAATGCGTATGAAAGCAAAACACCACTTGATTTTAAAATTCATGAACTGGCAATGGAGCAGGTGTATAAATATCTGTTGGTTGGCGGTATGCCGGAAGCGGTAGAAGCCTATATTGAGGACGACAGCCTATATGATGCAAGAGAAATTCTCAAAGTCTTGTACGATAATTATCTTGCAGCCATGGAGCTATATCAGGCGAGTCCGGAAGCAATTCTGCGTTCCCGTTCCCTGTTCTCGAATATTTACAAAGAACTTAACAGGGAATCCAGAAATTTCTCGCCGGGACTCATTGAGGAAAAGAGTAAGACAAGAGATTTTGCAACTGCTATCCAGTGGCTTAGCATGGCGCATATTGTTAATCAGTCCTTTCAACTGAAGGAACATATTACGATGCCGTTGATGCCGGATAACGAGAGCAATTTCCGTCTTTTCCTTGGAGACATCGGAATGTTTTCTTATCAAAGCGGTATTAACGCAGCGTCGTTTATATCAAGTGATAGGGAAAATACTTTGTCAGGCATTTTCTTTGAGAATTTTGTGGCGAATGAGCTGATTGCCAAAGGACTTAAATTGTTTTATTGGAGAGGAAAGGCATCTGCAGAACTGGAATTTATTATTGAATCGAACAATAAATTATATCCGATTGATGTAAAAAAGGGCAGAGGAACGCTCAACTCTCTTGAAAAATTTTCTAATCATAATAAGTTTGAGTATGCCATTAAGATTTCACAAAATAACTACGGTTACCATGCAGAACAAAAATTATTGACAATACCATTTTATTTCATCCCGTTTGCCGCTAAAAGTCTTGCAGATGGAACGATGACAATATGATACATCCCCTGTTGATTACAAGGTCAACAGGGGATGTTGTTTTGGAGAAATGGTTTACTCCCACTCGGGTTCCTGTACCTCTGCGGAGAGAAGCGCTTTGAACTCTGCGTATGTCATGTTGTAAGCGTCGGTGCGGTGCCCGGAGAGGGCAGGCAGATAAGATGTCAGGTTGTCGTACAGTGCCTGTGCCTCCGGATGCCCTTCATTCATCAGGCGGGGCAGGTCGCTCGTACATACGAGGACGCCGAGGTCTAGGTCGCTTAAGTAAATTTCATAGAGCAGACCGAGACGGTAATTGCGGTCAAAATTATCAATTGTCTGGACAATCGGCCGGATCTTCGTGCCATCGAGGATGGTCGAGCGGGAGGCGGTGACGATGGAATGCCACTGCGGAGTCGAAAAGCTCTCGCAGGGGAAGCCTTTCAGCGATTCATGCTCCTTTTGGATGGATAAGCCCATCGTACCGACGGGGATTTCCTTCTTCATGTTGAGGGAGATCAGCCGGAACATATGATAGCACCAGAAGTCCGTGCAGTAGGTTCCCTCGATGGAAGCGACGTTCTCCTCAGCGGGCAGGAAGAACAGGCAGACCTTTGACGTCCCGGCAATCTGCGGCAGATCGGCAAGATTCAGCGCCTGTGCAGCGTTTTGTGCGGAAACACCGTCCTTCGCCGGATAAGACCATAAGGTATATTTGTTGACAATTCCCGTTCCCTCCAATTCGATTGTCAGGAAGAGGGCGGAGGGAGACGATGCCGCCGGGAGCGGGAGATTAAAGTCGCCGAGTACATGTCTGCCCTGTTCCGTGATCGCCGGAAGCTTTTGCGACAGGGAGGCAAGCGTTTCGCCGTCAGCGTTTTTCAGGGTACAGCAGAGTGTGCTGTCCGGCAGTGTCCCCTTCCGGAACCAGCTTAAGGAAGCTGTGAAGGGGAAGTCCTGCCCGGAGAGCGCAATATAGCTGTCGAACTCCGCCTGTATCACTGCATCCGAGCAGAAGCTTCTCCAGTCTTCGGCGGATACCAGCCCCTTATTTTCCATGAAGGAATTGAGGATGCCGACAAGGGCGGTTCCCTGTCCGGTGAAGTCCTGGATGTCCAGAATCTGGAAACCGCCGAGCCGCGAGGAGCGGAGGGCTGTCTCCAGCTCATCCTTATAGCAGGCGACGGCGAGGGCGCCGGAGTTGCGGAAATAGTCTCCTGCGAAATCCAGCATCCCCTTTTCATCGAGTCTGCGGCGGAATTCCGCCAGATTGCGTGCCTTGAGGACGCCGGTATAGCGGTCGATCTCGCCAAAGTCCGGGAAGGTCTCATACTGACCGATCTCGTGGGAGACAACGGGAATTTCCGGTATCAGTTCTGCCTGTGCCTCTGTCAGCTTCACGCGCTTTACGCCTGTTCCGTATTGAATTTCAATCGTGCCGTCGGCGGATACCTCCGGTGCGGCGGTTACATAGTCCGGGCAGATCGCAGCATCATAGTTGAAGCGTGTGCCGGGAGCATCCGTCTGGACATGACCGAGGGGCTTATCGCACATAGCGTAGGAGCCACGGATCTGTCTGTCGATGGTAAAGCGGACGCCGGAGAAAAAGTCGTCGTGCGGCTGGATGTTCGGCACCCACTGGAAGTTGTTTGAGCCCTGCGTAAAGAGAACATGCGGGCGGTATGCCTTATATTTGGCGAGGAGCACGTCGAGCGCGGCTGCATTTCCCCAGAGTTCATTTCCCATGGACATCATGCAGTAGGAAGGGTGGTTGCTGAAGGACTCCAGCATACGGAAGCCCTCCGCCTCGAGGAACTCCTGCGCCTCCTTCTGGTAGCCCTCATCCTCCGGCCCGTTGAAGGTTCCCCAGAACGGAAGCTCCGGCTGCATATAGATGCCGAGAAGGTCTGCGGCGATAAAGGCAGCCTCGGGAGGACAGCAGGTGTGGAAACGGTAATGGTTGATACCGAAATCTCTGGATATTTTCATGACATGCAGCCATCCGGCGGCATTCATAGGGGCATAGCCGGTCTTCGGGAAGATCATGCCGTCGTGTTTGCCGCGCAGGAAGGTCTTTCTGCCGTTAATGACAAAGTTCGTTCCGTCGGTGGTAAAGGAGCGCAGTCCACACCAGACAAAAGTATCTGCGACTGTTACATCCGCCTTGCGGCAGGTGAGATCCAGACGGTATACGGCGGGCTTCTCTTCGTCCCAGAGCGCCGCGGAGGCAGACAGATCCACCTTCAGGGAAAGGTAATGGCGACCCGGCTGGAGCATTGCGTCGTAATGCTGGATTTCGGCTGTCAGAAGCGTCTGGTCTGTCAGTTCCTCCAGAGGAAGGTCATCAGGGATGATACAGTCCGGCTTCTGATAATCCGTCTTCAGCCGGACAAGGACAGGGCGCACCTCAATCCGGGCATTGCAGGGCAGTGAGCCGTCAAACTGCACGGGAATGTGCAGCAGGATGTTCTTGTCCTCATAACAGCATTCCGACCGGATCTGACCAAAGCGGACATCTTCGCTGATTTGCAGTGAAATGTCTCCCAGAATGCCGTTCCAGTTGGTCTGGGTGTCCGGGGAGGTGAGGTGTCCGCCGGGAACCTTGTAATCCGTGTTGGAAACCATGACGGTGAGCACCGGGTTAATATTTGTTATGTAGGGGGTGAGATCGTAGCGGTGGCTGGCGACAAAGCTGTCAAAGCTGCCGACAAAGCAGCCGTCAACCCAGACATAGGAAATTCTTGTCCGCTCCATGGTGAATTCAAAATGCTTACCCTTTAATTGTTCTGCGTTTTCAAAAGGCAGCCGGAGTCTCCGCTGGTGCCAGCTGTAGCCGGACATCTCGTAGGGATCGGTGAGATAGCCGGTATAGGTCTTATCGTGCGGCGTCCCCTTATGTGCCTCGGAGACGGTTGTGGGAAGCTGTATCGTATCCTCAAAGGTCTGTTTTTCGTAGTGAGAGGTGAGACCCTGCTTTTCTTTGTCGAGTCGGAAAAGCCACTCGCCCGCAAGATCAAGTATCTGATTCATAAAGAACCTCCATTCCTTTTTGTATGTTTTGTTCGGGCACGCTCCTATTATAACAGAGGCGCGTCCGCCGTGCCAATGTAGTATAGCAAACAGATTGCCGCATTTCTTGTTTTTTTGTAAAAACATCTGGATTTTTTACCGCAAATGTGAGAGAATGTTCCATGAATGATATTATTTTATCAATTGGACGATTGAAGAAATAATAACGTACATAATTGAAAGGAGATTTCACATGATTTATTCAAAGGAAGTTGAAGAAATGTGCACAGTTGCTCAGGGTGTGCATCATGGTTGTGCGCCTATCCCTGAAGAAGCAAAGTGGGTACAGGCAAAGAAAGTAGAAGATATTTCCGGTCTGACACACGGTGTCGGTTGGTGTGCGCCTCAGCAGGGAGCATGTAAGCTGACTCTGAATGTGAAAGAGGGTATCATCCAGGAAGCGCTGGTTGAGACCGTAGGCTGTTCCGGTATGACTCATTCCGCAGCAATGGCTGCTGAGATCCTTCCCGGACTGACTGTTATGGAAGCTTTAAATACAGACCTGGTATGTGACGCTATCAACACCGCTATGAGAGAGCTGTTCCTCCAGATCGTTTACGGACGTACCCAGAGTGCATTCTCTGAGGAAGGTCTGCCGATCGGCGCAGGACTTGAGGATCTCGGCAAGGGTCTGAGAAGCCAGGTTGGTACTATGTACGGAACTCTGAAGAAGGGTCCCCGTTATCTGGAGATGGCAGAGGGTTATGTTACCGGTATCGCACTGGACAAGGATGACCAGATCATCGGCTACCAGTTCGTAAACTTCGGCAAGATGACCGACTTCATCAAGAAGGGTGATGATCCTACCACCGCATATGAGAAGTCCAAGGGACAGTATGGCCGTGTGGATGATGCTGTAAAGATCATCGATCCCAGAAAAGAATAAAAAAGGATAAAGGAGGACAGGAAAAATGGCTTTATTTGAATCATATGAAAGACGTATTGATAAAATTACTGCTGTATTGAACAGCTATGGTATCTCCTCTATCGAAGAAGCAGAGAAGATTACCAAGGATGCAGGTCTGGATGTCTATGAGCAGGTGAAGAAGATCCAGCCGATCTGTTTTGAAAATGCATGCTGGGCATACACCGTAGGTGCTGCCATCGCAATCAAGAAGGGCTGCCGCAAGGCATCCGAGGCTGCGGCTGCAATCGGTGAGGGACTTCAGTCCTTCTGTATCCCCGGTTCCGTAGCTGATACCCGTAAGGTTGGTCTTGGACACGGCAACCTTGGTAAGATGCTTCTGGAAGAGGATACAGACTGCTTCTGCTTCCTTGCAGGTCATGAGTCCTTTGCAGCAGCAGAGGGTGCAATCGGTATCGCAGAGAAGGCAAACAAGGTTCGTCAGAAGCCTCTGCGTGTTATCCTGAACGGTCTCGGAAAGGATGCTGCAAAGATTATTTCCCGTATCAACGGCTTTACCTTTGTTGAGACTGAGTACGATCCCTACACCAACACGGTCAAGGAGATCGAGAGAATCGCTTACTCCGAGGGACTTCGTTCCAAGGTAAACTGCTATGGCGCAAACAGCGTTCCCGAAGGTGTTGCAATCATGTGGAAGGAGAATGTAGACGTTTCCATTACCGGTAACTCCACCAACCCGACCAGATTCCAGCATCCCGTAGCAGGTACTTATAAGAAGGAGAGAATCGAAGCTGGCAAGAAGTACTTCTCCGTTGCATCCGGCGGCGGTACAGGACGTACCCTGCATCCCGATAACATGGCTGCAGGCCCTGCTTCCTATGGATTTACCGATACTCTTGGACGTATGCACTCCGATGCACAGTTCGCAGGTTCTTCCTCCGTTCCGGCTCACGTTGAGATGATGGGTCTGATCGGAATGGGTAACAACCCAATGGTTGGCGCTACGGTAGCTGTTGCCGTATCTATCGAGGAGGCTGCTAAGGCAGGCAAGTTCTAATTATATTAAAAAAATCAGTATTTTTGAGGACAAATCAAACCGTTATGCGGTGGGGTTTGTCCTCTTTTTATATGTGCGAGATATTTGAAGGATCCTACTACGGCACAAACCAGATATTGGATTCATATTTGCTGATGTATAATCTGGGACTATAATTAAAAGTTAGGTGATTTTACACCAAAGTTTAAAATGAGACTAGTTATTCTATCAAGTGTGTGCTACAATCTGCCGGACATTGTTAAATGCCATTAGTTATCTGCAAAAAGACAGATGCCTCTCTTTTTCGTGCGGATAATGAGAGGAAAAAGTTAAAATTTATATGTATACTTACCTTGATGATAGGAGTAGATGAAATGGAATGGATTGAAAGATTAAACCAGGCAATCGCCTATATAGAAGAACATTTGAAGGATGATATTGATTATGAGCAGCTCGGAAAAACCGCCTGCTGTTCTGCATATCATTTTCAGAGAATGATACGATGAGTATGAATTGTCGTACAGAGAAAATGCGTAAGTTTCCCAAGAGGGATTTAGTACCCCTTATGATTCATGACATCTGTTGAAACTTACCCTTGTGGGGGAGGATTATATCAGTATTAAATATAACGACATCTCTTATATGAGCGGTGCTCACCCTTATTCTTATTTCGACGGTATTACCATAGACTGCGAAACCGGGAAGGAGATAACGGCAGCTGAGCTCTTAGGGAAAGGCAGCGACGAAATTTTACAGCAGGTAAGTGATGAAATGGGAATGGACACTGTCGCTTCGTGGGACGAGGTGGATTTTTATCTGACCGACTCAACCATTGTTTTCTTTTACCGTATGCCGAATTATTGGGAAGATGTGGAGCTTCCTATTTACTTTACACCGTGAGTAATGCTATAATGCTATTGCACTCAAAAAAACATAGGGAATGGTGAAAAGATTGAAAAATAGAATTTTTCAATCACGGGATTTGTGTCGGCGCACGCTTGATACAAACTCACTATGCGCAAAGAGCGCGTGTGGAAATGGAGGAAAATATGGACGAACAGAATTACGAAAACGGACAGTTCAACCAGAACGAGTCCCAGACAACAGAAAATGCACAGCAAGGCGGAAGCAACTATCAGGATTACACGAATGTGCAGTATCAGGCTCCTTACGACTATGCTTCAGAGGGTTCTGACAAGGCAAACGGCATGCAGATCGCAAGCCTCGTGCTCGGCATTATCGGAATTCCGGCATGCTGCTGTTACGGTGTGCCCGGCGTGCTGTTCGGTATCATCGGATTGATACTGGCGATTGTTGGAAACAAGAGAAGCCGGAACAAGGGAATCGGTATTGCAGGTCTTGTTTGTTCCATTATAGCGATTGTTTTCGGCGTTCTTGCCTCCGTATACTATATATATTTTCTTCAGGCATTTGCTCCCCTCATTCAGAGCTACTCGAATGGTGAGATCACTTATGAGGAGCTGTTGGAGGAACTGATGCTGAGGTACGGTGCTTATAACTAAAGCCTATGCAGAATATGAAAAAAGTAAAAAAGCAATTTACACTGGAAGATGAACTTTTTCAAATCGGAATTGCAGCACTGGCGGCAGTACTTATGCTGGCAGTGCTGTATTTATGTTTACTTCGCAGAATACTCCCGCCGATTCCCTGTTTCTTTACGACGGTACTTGGCATTTACTGTCCGGGCTGTGGCGGTACGAGAGCACTGATTGCCATGCTGCACGGACATTTTCTGAAAGCTCTGTGGTATCACCCGCTCATTCCATACATGGCGGTTATTTATTTGGGCTTTATGCTGACACAGGGGCTGAATCGTCTTGGTCTCAAAAGAATCAGGCCATGGAAGTTCCATTACTGGTATCTGTGGGGTGGACTGGTTCTGCTGATCGCGAATTTTATCCTGAAAAATGTTTTGCGTTTGGGCTTTGGAATTTTAATGAACTGACAAAGGAAAAAGGGTGCATATAAAATGGGAAGTGAAACAAGAAAATTTATTCCGGAAGTCGAAACGGTATGGCATAAGGATTACCAGTGTGATTACTACAGAGGCGTTGTTATCGACGACAATGACCGGATCGTTGTGCGTTGTGCAGAGCTCCGCCCTGACAGTGGGCAGGCATTAAGGGATGCGGAGAAAAAGATAGCGCTCAGTCCCCTGTATTCGAGACAGACCACTCCGGAAATGCAGGCGAAGCTGAAAGAATATAAACGCCAAATTCTGGAAGTGATGGATATCACCGAAAAGAAAAACCGGGACAGCAGGATACAGATCCGCTATGTAAAATACAATAACCTGAGCAGAGACTGGAGAAAAAGCGAAAGAAAAACGACCATTACTGTCAAGAGAAAATGGCCGTTTTACAATGAACTTATGGAATACTTTGTCTTCGTCAGTCAGAACTGCTCATATCAATACCGTCAGGCGTCTCCCCGTGAAGAAAGCTGAGGATGATCTGAAGGCGCTTGTATGCCCTGGAATAATTTCCCTGTGCGTAATCCGCCGTGTATTCGTTGTAGGAGCCGTTGCTGTAAGCGTCATGATAGCTCTGAACCGCTTCCGTCATATATTGGCTTGCCTCGGCGGCAGTTGACTCCAGATAGTTAAATTCATCGGGAAAATCGAGCTTTGCAAAGGTCTGGAACGCAGTGTCCAGTTCATCCAGATAACCGAGGAGCTCCGTCACGGCGTTTTCGGAGGAGGCATCAATATTGTTGATGGACTGGTCGATCTCCGAAACCTTTGTACAAAAGTCATCCATATCTTTATGAAACTGCGTAAGCTGGTTGCTCTGTCCGCAGGCTGTCAGCATGGCTGCGGACAGCACAGCAGTGATAAGCAGACGTAATTTATTTTTCAATCTTATAATCCTCCGGTTCCTTTTTCATTACGTTATAATTTATCATATTTTGTAATATCTGGCAATAGCATGACCGGAAAAAGGTTAAATCCTCCCCTTTACGATTAATTCCGGTATGTGGTATGATTGATGTTAAGTTTTCATCAAAGGAAGATACAGCACATGACACGCGAAGAATTCAAAGAATTAGCGGAACAATATATTTACCTTGACGGAGCAACCGGCTCGAATCTTGTCAAGGCGGGGATGCCGTCAGGGGTATGCCCGGAAAGCTGGATACTGGAAAACAGGGATGTCCTTGTGGAATTACAGCGGCAATATGTACAGGCGGGTACGGATATTCTGTACGCGCCTACATTTACCGCAAACAGGGTAAAGCTCGCCGAATACGGAATTGCCGACAGGCAGTCCGCGATGATCCGGGAGCTGGTCGCCCTCTCCAAAGAGGCTGCTTCCACGGCAGGGGACAGAACGGTTCTGGTTGCCGGCGACCTGACAATGACAGGTGAACAGCTGAAGCCCATGGGAAATATGGAGCTCGAGGAGCTGATTGATATTTACAAAGAACAGATTCGCGAGCTGGAAGCTGCCGGAGCTGATCTGCTGGTCGTAGAGACAATGATGAGCCTTGGCGAAGCGAGAGCAGCGCTGATCGCGGCAAAGGAGGTCTGCGGGCTTCCTGTCATGGTGACGATGACCTTTGAGCCGGACGGAAGAACCTTATACGGAACGGATGCCAAATCTGCCGCCATCGTCCTTGAGAGTCTCGGTGCCTGCGCGGTAGGCGTGAACTGTTCCACCGGCCCCGCAGCCATGCGTAAGATTATCGAAGACATGGCGGGTGTCACGAAGGATATCCCCATCATTGCAAAGCCAAACGCAGGGCTGCCCTTTCTCGACGAGGAGGGACATACCTGCTACAATATGACCGCCGCGGAATTTGTCGAGGAAATGAAACAGCTGACGGCTGCCGGAGCAACGATTCTCGGCGGCTGCTGCGGAACAACACCGGAATTTATCAGAGGACTCCGGGACACCTTTGGAAAGAAGGTGGATGTTTCCGTCGAGAGAAGAAAAGAGGGCATACGCTATCTGACGTCGGAGCGGCAGACGGTTTCCTTCGGGCTTGACGATGGCTTCATTATCGTAGGCGAGCGGATCAACCCGACCGGGAAAAAGCTGCTGCAGGCACAGCTCAGGGAAGGTTGCATGGACAAGGTGCTGCAGTTTGCCGAGGAGCAGGAGAGCGGCGGGGCACGCATCCTTGATGTCAACATGGGAATGAGCGGCATTGATGAAAAAGCGATGATGCTCAGGGCGATCGAAGAAGTGAGCGGCGTTACCAATCTGCCGCTGTCGCTGGATTCCAGCCATGTGGATGTATTGGAAGCGGCGTTAAGACATTATCCGGGAAGAGCCTTGGTCAATTCCGTCTCCATGGAGAAGGAAAAGCTGGAGAAGCTGCTGCCCATCGTGAAAAAATACGGCGCAATGTTTATCCTGCTGCCGCTGTCAGATAAAGGACTGCCGGAAAATCCGGAGGAAAAGAACGGCATCATCGAGGCGGTGCTGCAGCGGGCGATAGAACTCGGAATGACGAAGGAGGATGTTGTCGTCGATGGACTGGTGGCGACGGTCGGCGCGAATAAGAAGGCGGCGCTGGAGACGCTGGACACGATCCGCTATTGCAAGAGAAACGGACTTGCCACCATCTGCGGCTTATCGAATATTTCCTTCGGAATGCCGGAGCGGAGCTTTGTCAATACCGCGTTTCTGACGCTTGCCATCAGGGAAGGACTTACCATGGCGATCGCAAATCCCTCGCAGGAGCTGCTTGTCAGCTGTGCGCTGGCGACGGATCTGCTGCTTGCGAAGGAGGAGGCGGACATCCGCTATATTGAATACGCCGCAAAGGTGACGGAAAGGCGAGAGAAGAAGGAAGCCGAGCTGAAGGAAACGCTTGCGCTTGCTGCCGCTTCACGGCAGGGCACAGCCCCGGAGAAGGCGGTATCGGAGGCTTCCGGTGCGCAAAAGGCACCGACTGGGGAGAAGATGGAAAGCACCGCAAGAGCGGAGCTTCACAACGCGGTCATGAAGGGCAACCGGTCGGGGATTGCCAGGCTGACACAGCGGGCGCTGGATGCCGGGGAGGAACCGTCGGCATTGTTAAATGAAATCCTGCTTCCGGCAATCAACGAGGTCGGAGAATTGTTCGACAAGGGCAAATATTTCCTTCCGCAGCTGATTGCCAGCGCGGAGGCGATGAAGAATACGATTGATATTCTGGAGCCGTTGCTTTTGAAGGCAAATTCAGACGAGGACATGCCGGTCGTTGTGATTGCAACGGTCGAGGGAGACATCCATGACATCGGCAAAAACTTAGTTGCATTGATGCTGAAAAACTACGGCTTTAAGGTCATCGATCTCGGAAAGGATGTCCCTAAGGAAAAGATCATAGAGGCGGCATTGGAAAGCAACGCGCAGATCATCGCATTGTCCGCGCTGATGACGACAACGATGCAGCGCATGAAAGAGGTCGTTCTCTATGCTAAGGAGAAAAAGGTTCCGGCAAAGATTATGATAGGCGGAGCGGTCATTACGCAGGAATATGCGGATGAAATCGGCGCTGACGGCTATTCGCGCGACGCGGCGGAGGCGGTCAGACTCGCAAAAAGACTGATCGGAAGTGAGACAAGGGGGAATGAGGAATGATAGGAGCAGATGCGATCATAAAGTGCCTTGAGGCGGAGGGAGTTACCACGGTTTTCGGGTATCCCGGCGTGGCGATCTGTCCTTTTTTCAACAGTATTCTGGACTCTGAAATTCAGACGATTCTGATAAGGACAGAACAGAATGCGGCGCATGCCGCCAGCGGAATGGCGAGGATAACCGGAAAGCCCGGTGTCTGCGCAGTCACCTCCGGCCCCGGTGCGACAAATGTGATTACCGGCATTGCGACGGCCTTTGCGGACAGCATTCCGCTGATCTGCATCACCGGTCAGGTAAACAGCGAGCTGCTGGGAAGTGATGTCTTCCAGGAGGCTGACATCACGGGCGCGGTGGAATCCTTTGTCAAGTACAGCTATCTTATCAAGGATGTCAATGACATTCCCCGTGTTTTCAAGGAGGCGTTCTACATTGCCAACAGCGGGAGAAAAGGCCCTGTGCTGATCGACATTCCGATCGATATTCAGAATGCGGCGATCAGCAAGTTCCGGTACCCCGAGGAGGTCTCGCTCCGCACCTACAAGCCGACCGTCAAGGGACATGCCGTACAGATCAAAAAGGTCATCCGTGAACTGGAGCGCGCAAAGAGGCCGATCATCTGCGCCGGGGGCGGTGTGCTCCTGAGCGAGGCAGAGGAGGAGCTTCGCAGCTTTGCAGAGCAGCACAGAATACCTGTCGTCTCTACGATGATGGGCATCGGTGTGATGCCGACGGAGCATCCGCTGTATTACGGCATGGTCGGAAATAACGGAAAACCCTATGCGAACAGGGCAATGAATGAGTCTGACCTTCTGATCATGGTTGGCGCGCGCGTGGCGGATCGCGCCGTGAGCCAGCCGGATCTGATCACGCGGGACAAGGTTCTGGTACATATCGACGTCGATCCGGCAGAAATCGGCAAAAATGCAGGCCCTACGATCCCCCTTGTCGGAGATGCGAAAAATATTTTCCACGATTTGCTGGGCGAAGAATTTGCAACGAACTGCGAGGAGTGGATCAGGACGCTTGACTCCTACCGTGAGAGCATGGTTCCGAAGAGACAGCCCAATCCGGCATATGTCGATCCTGCGGAATTTATCACAAGACTGTCCGAGCGGATGGAGGACAATGCCGTCTATGTCGCTGATGTCGGACAGAACCAGATCTGGAGCTGCGGCTATGCAAAGGTAAAGAGCGGCAAGTTCCTGACATCCGGCGGAATGGGAACAATGGGATATTCCATCCCTGCGGCAATGGGGGCGAAAAGAGCCGCCATGGACAGACAGGTCATCGCCGTGTGTGGCGACGGCTCCTTCCAGATGTCCATGATGGAGCTCGCTACATTACAGCAGCACTCCATCCCGGTCAAAATCATTGTGCTGCGGAACAACTACCTCGGCATGGTCAGGGAGTACCAGCATTTTACCTATAAGGATCACTATTCCGTTGTCGATCTGGCGGGAAGCCCCGATCTGCAGAAAATTGCGGAAGCCTATGGAATTGATTTCCTTCGTCTGGAGAACATGGAGCGTTGCGACGAGGTCATCGGTGAGTTCCTGAAGGATGACCGATCCGTGCTGCTGGAGTGTCTGATTGATCCGATGGATACGGTGAAGTGAAAGGAGAGCAGGTCATGAAGATAAAGAAAAGAATTTATTCTGTTCTGGTGGAAAACCGCTCCGGCGTGCTCTGCAAGGTGGCGGGGCTCTTCTCGCGGAGATGCTTTAACATCGACAGCCTTGCCGTCGGCGAGACGGACGATCCTGCGGTCTCCTGCATGACAATTGTCAGCGGCGGTGACGAGCGGACGATCGAGCAGATTGAAAAGCAGCTGAATAAGAAGCTGGATGTCATCAAGGTAAAAACCTTTGCGGAGCAGCAATGCATCACAAGGGAGCTGATGCTCGTCAAGGTAAAATACAATAAAAACAACCGCAGGGAGATTCTTGAGATCTGTGAGAGCATGAACTCGGCGGAGATTGTAGACATGTCAAAGCATTTTATGATGCTCCAGATCTGCGACACGCCGGAGAGGGTAAAATCCCTGATTACACTGCTCGAGACGATCAGTATCGTCGAGGTCGCCAGAACCGGGACACTTGCACTCTCGAAGTGCTGTGAGAACGATGAGGCAAAATAGGCGCACTCCATCGACGGTAATGATTTAAAGTTTTAACGGGCTAAATTGTTTTGGTTGACAAGCGGCACGGATATTGTTATATTAATCTTTAAAGAAAACGAGGTGCGGTGAATTCCATGCAGAAAAAAGTATTTCAGTTACTTGTGGACAATACCTCCGGTGTTCTGAGCCGGATTTCCGGTCTGTTCTCCAGAAGGGGATACAACATCGAGAGCATTACGGCGGGTGTGACCGCCGACCCGAGGTTTACGAGAATAACGATTGTTGCCACCGGGGATGATGAGATTCTCGAACAGATTGAAAAGCAGGTCGCAAAGCTCATTGACGTGCGTGACATCAAGGAATTGAAGCCGGATGAGAGCGTATACAGAGAGCTTGTCCTGATTAAAGTGCATGCGACGATTGAACAGCGCCAGAATGTCATCGCCGTGGTGGATTCCTTCCGCGGAAAGATCATTGATTTCGCACCGGAAAGCCTTATGATCGAGCTTACCGGCAACCAGCAGAAGGTCGAGGCGTTTATCGGACTGATGAACGACTACGGTATTCTGGAGCTTGCGAGAACCGGTATCGCAGGTCTGGGAAGAGGCACGGAACATATCACCTATCTGGAAGAGTAGGACACTTTTGTTAGCTCCAGGGTTATCCTGTCAGTTATAAAAACTTCAAGCAAATGGAGGAAAAGGAAATGGCAAAAATTTTTTATCAGGAAGATTGTAATCTGTCTCTGTTAGAGGGCAAGACCATTGCGATTATCGGCTATGGCAGCCAGGGACATGCACACGCGTTGAACCTCAAGGATTCAGGCTGTCATGTTATTATCGGTCTGTACAAGGGCTCCAAGTCGTGGGAGAAAGCCGAGAAGCAGGGCTTTGAGGTATATACTGCCGCAGAGGCAGCAAAGAAGGCTGACATCATCATGATTCTGATCAATGATGAGAAGCAGGCAGACCTTTATAAGAATGACATTGAGCCGAATCTGGAAGCCGGAAATATGCTGATGTTCGCACATGGCTTCAATATTCACTTCGGCTGTATCGTTCCCCCCGCAGACGTTGACGTTACCATGATCGCGCCCAAGGGACCCGGACATACCGTAAGAAGCGAGTATCAGGAGGGCAAAGGTGTGCCCTGTCTGATCGCTGTTGAACAGGACGCTACCGGAAAGGCACAGGATCTGGCACTGGCATATGCGCTCGGTATCGGCGGAGCAAGAGCCGGTGTGCTTGAGACAACCTTCCGCACCGAGACAGAGACCGACCTGTTCGGCGAGCAGGCTGTGCTGTGCGGCGGTGTATGTGCGCTGATGCAGGCAGGCTTTGAGACGTTGGTTGAGGCTGGCTATGATCCCAGAAATGCATACTTTGAGTGTATCCACGAGATGAAGCTGATCGTAGATCTGATCTACCAGAGCGGCTTCGCCGGAATGAGATACTCCATCTCCAACACAGCGGAGTACGGCGATTACATCACTGGTCCCAAGCTGATTACCGAAGAGACAAAGAAGACCATGAAGAAGATCTTAAGCGATATTCAGGATGGTACCTTTGCAAAGGAGTTCCTGCTTGATATGTCTCCTGCCGGAAAGCAGGTTCACTTCAAGGCTATGAGAAAGCTGGCATCCGAGCATCCTTCAGAGAAGGTCGGCGAGGAGATCAGAAAGCTCTACAGCTGGAACAACGAAGACGACAAGCTGATCAACAACTAATTTCACACAGATTCTTATGCGGGCTGTCCATTGATGGGGCAGCCCGTTTACATTTCCTTTAATTTTCTTTAGAAATTCTTTTGATTTTCCTGCAAAGACTGTTTAGTTTTAAGGATTATAGTTGTTTCATACGAGGGAGGAAACAGCTATGGATCTGGCAACTTTGACCTTTTATTTTACGAAGTACGGCGCGATCGCCATTTTTGTGATTGTTTTTTTGGAATATCTGAATCTTCCGGGCTTTCCGGCGGGAATCATCATGCCGCTCTCCGGGATTATGGCGGCAAAGGGAAATATCCATTTCTTCTGGGTCATGGTGATTACCGTCGCCGCAGGGCTTCTCGGAAGCCTGCTGCTGTATGCGCTCGGCTGGAAGGGCGGAGAGGTGTTCCTGAATGCCTACACGAAAAAATTCCCGAAGCAGAAGGAAGCGCTGGAAAAAAATATCGAATGGATACGCCGTAAAGGCTGCCTCGGGGTATTCCTCGGGAAGCTGCTTCCCATGGTGCGGACGCTTGTCTCCATACCGGCGGGTGTAATCAGAATGCAGCCGGGGAAGTACATCATCAGCTCGACCTGCGGCATTTTTATCTGGAATTTTGTGTTTGTCGGGGCGGGGTATCTCTTCGGCGACCGCGTTTTCAGCATGCTGGGGATTGCGTAGCTGATACATAGAAACAGGAAGACACAAGCTCGCTATGCGCAAAGAACGTGTGCAGAAATGGAGGAAAAGATGAAAATTGCACTGATGACAAACAACTATAAACCTTATATTGGTGGTGTGCCGATCTCTATTGAGCGGCTGAAATGGGGTCTTGAGGCGCTCGGACACGAGGTGACGGTCTTTGCCCCGACCTACGAGGAACAACAGCAGGAGGAGAATGTTTTCCGCTACGCCTCCGGCATGAAGCATTTCATCGGCGGCATTGTGCTGCCGAATCCGTTCGACCGGCGGATCGATCGGGAATTTGCAAGAAAGAAATTTGATATTATCCATGTACATCATCCGGTATTGATCGGACAGACTGCCGCCCGGCTGTCTAAGAAATATCACATTCCGCTTGTGTTCACCTATCACACCCGCTATGAGAAATACGTGGAATGCTATACCGGCGGTGTTGTCAGAGTGGAGCACCTCATGCCGCTTTACCTGAGAATGTTTATGAGGCACTGTCAGCATGTTTTTGCGCCGACCGAGGGAATAAGAGATTACCTGATCGGGGCATGCTCGGTCTCCCCTGACAAGCTGAGCATCCTGCCGACGGGAATCGAGGAAGACAGCTTCCGTGTTTCTAAGGAGCAGAGAACGGCTGTCCGCAGGCAATATGCCGCGGAACAGATACCGCTTTTTTTGACCGTGGCAAGACTGGCGCAGGAAAAGAATATCCGCTTCCTGCTGGAGAGCGTCGCTGCCTTTAAAGTCCGGTATCAGAAGCCCTTCCGGCTCGTGATGGTGGGAGACGGGCCGGACAGAATGCAGTATGAGAAAGCCTGTGAAGAGCTTCAGATCGAGGATGAAGTCATCTTCACCGGAACCCTGCCAAACGAAAAGACGGCAGCCTACTACGCAGCGGCGGATGCGTTTCTCTTTGCCTCCAAGACGGAGACACAGGGAATCGTCATTCTGGAGGCATTTGCGGGAAGGACACCGGTGATTGCCGTCCGCGCTTCCGGGGTGGAGGATTTGGTGACTGATGGAGTCAATGGCTATCTGATGCCTGAGAATCAGGATGAATTTGCTTCTGCTATGCTTGCCTTCTGCGGCAATGGGGCACTGCGGAGGCAGATGGAGGAGCATGCCGGCAGAACCGGTCTCACCTATCGGGAAGAAGCGGTTGCGGAGGAGGCGGTACGCGTCTATAATGAGATTATTACGAACCACAGGCAGCGTCTTCCTTTTACTCCTGTGGTTGCATGAAACGGGAGTGTCGAATGGACGGTAAGTATAAGATTCTGGTAGTTGAGGACGACAAGGAAATCCGGGAGGGAATAGAGATTTATCTGCGCAATCAGGGCTATGAGGTCTATCAGGCGGCGAACGGCGCGGAGGGCTTGAAGTTGGCGGAGCAGGAGGAGCTTCATCTTGCCATTGTGGACATTATGATGCCTGTGATGGACGGGGTCACGATGCTGATGAAGCTGCGCGCGTGCGGGCAGGATTTTCCTGTGATTATGCTCTCGGCAAAGTCCGAGGAGGTTGACAAGATCATGGGACTGAATATGGGGGCGGACGACTATGTGACAAAGCCCTTCACACCGCTTGAGCTTCTCGCCCGTGTCAATTCCCATCTGAGGCGTTATTCCAAGTACTTAGCCGCGGTGAGTGAGAAGGACGGCGGGGATCACATCTATGAGATCGGCGGCCTTGAGCTGAACGAAGATACCGTGGAGGTGTCCGTTGACGGCGAGCCGGTGAAGCTGACCCCCATGGAATTTAAGATCGTTCAGCTTCTCATCAAGAATCCCGGGAGAGTCTTCTCGGCGGATGAAATCTACGAGCGTATCTGGAACGAGAAGGCGGTCAACACCGATACGATTATGGTTCATGTGAGAAACATCCGGGAGAAGATCGAAATTGATCCTAAAAATCCCAAATACCTGAAGGTTGTCTGGGGTGTTGGCTATAAGATTGACAGACAATAGGAGATCGCAGCTTATGAAGTGGACGGAAAAGGTTAAGAAATCATGGATTTTGTGGGGAATCCTCATTTCGCTTACGGCATCGGGCGTTATGAACTACGTGCTGACGCTCCAGCAGCACGAGGGTCAGCGTGTGGAAGAGGCGCTGGAGCAGACAGAAAATTTCACATGGCTCTACCAGAGTACCTTCCTCCTTTACAAGGATCTTTATAACCTTCAGAACAATTCCCAGCTCGACTATGAAAAGCTCTATCTGCACACGGAGAAGGAGTGGCCGGATGATGAGGAAGCGTCGTATATTGAGGGTGAAATCCGGTTGGAATTCACGGAATATTTTCAGGAGCTGGAGGAGCAGTTCGACAGTCTGAACAAGGTTTACGACTATGCCATCCGGGACGACAACACTGGAAAAATTGTGACCAATGTCTCTGATGCCAGGGCGGAACAACTTTTGAGCGAAACGGACTCCGGTGACGTTTTCCTGTTTTCTGTCAAATTTGACACCAACGGCAACGCTTCCATCGGCGCGCTGGCGTCAGAGAATGGAGATGCGGCGAGGAAGACAGCCAACGCGGTATTGCGGGAGCAGTCTCTGGCATATCTGCTCCGGGAAGCAATGCCTCATTTTAACCTATACGGAAGCATCAGTTCCCCGAAGGACTGTACGGTGGCTTATGCGCTGGCGGATGAAAACTGGACGGAAGCAAGCGAAACAATCTATGCGGTAAATGCAGAGACTTCCGAAATGATGATTTTCAGGGTGTTTTTTGCAGGGCTTCTGCTGATCGCAGCGCTCGGAATGCTCGTGCCTTCCCGGCTGTGGGGGGAATCCGGTGTTTTATCCCCGTATCTTGAGGTCTTAGCCGGAGTGGCATTCTGCGCCTATGCGGTGATGACACTGCCGATACATTTTCTGACGGATGCCATGAATCAGACAACGCTTGCAAGGATTTCGACAAAATTGTCCATGGGGCTTGACGAAACACGGATTTTACTTGTATATTCCGCGGCTTTGCTTATGGCAGTCTGTCTTTTTATGGGATGGTACGTCGGTATCTGCGTCCGCACGATTTTTGCGGGCGGCGCCGTGAACTATGTGAAGGAGAAGAGCCTGATTTACCGTTTCTTTCCGTTTGTCAGGGAAAAGGTCCTGAGTGCGTGGGACGCGCTGGAGCATCTGGATGTGACGAAGAATGCCCATAGGATGATTCTGAAGATTGTCCTGATTAACGCGGGGATCCTGTTTTTCATCAGCTGTCTCTGGTACCGCGGATTTGCGGTGACGGTTGTTTATTCCATACTCCTGTATTTTGTCCTGAGAAAGTATATCAGCACCCTCCAGAAGAAGTACCGCATCCTGCTTGCAGCGGAAAATGAGATGGCAAAGGGCAACCTGAATGTCGTCATCAGGGAGGATTTAGGTGTATTCGAGCCCTTCCGCCCGGAGCTGCTCAAGATCCAGTCCGGCTTCCGCAAGGCGGTGGACGAGGAGGTTAAAAGCCAGAAGATGAAGGCGGAGCTTATCACGAATGTCTCGCATGACCTCAAAACGCCTCTCACGGCAATCATAACCTATGTAAATCTCCTAAAGGATGAGAATATCACGGAGGAACAGCGTAAGGAATATCTGGATGTGCTGGAGAGAAAGTCGATCCGCCTGAAGGTGCTGATTGAGGATCTGTTTGAAGTCAGCAAGGCAAACTCCCAGAACATTACCCTGAACCTGACGAACGTGGACATTATGAGCCTTGTGAAGCAGGTGGCATTCGAGATGTCCGACAAGCTGGAGGCTGCGGGCGTTGACCTGAGAATGAATCTCACCGATGAGAAGCTGATCCTGTCCCTCGACAGCCAGAAGAGCTACCGCATTTACGAGAACCTCTTCGGAAACATTGCGAAGTACGCCTTGAAGGGGACGAGAGTCTATATTAACGGGTTCAGGGAGAATGACAAGGTCATACTGAACTTTAAGAATATCTCGGCACAGGAGATCACCGTTGACTCTGCCGATCTGACAGAGCGCTTTGTGCGGGGCGATGCGTCGAGAAACACAGAAGGGTCTGGGCTTGGACTCGCTATCGCCAAGAGCTTCACGGAGCTTCAGGGCGGCGAGCTTGCAATTGACGTGGACGGCGACCTGTTCAAGGTGACAACGACGTGGAAGCTGGGCGACGAGGAGAAAATAAATCAATAACTTGTATTTGAAGTATATTCTCAACTGTGCTATCATGTTCAGTAGAAAAACCAAAGAAAGGCATGGTAGAGCGTATGGGAATGACAATGACACAGAAGATCCTTGCGGCTGCGGCGGGACTGGATAAGGTCGAGGCGGGACAGCTGATCGAAGCAAATCTGGATCTTGTGCTGGGCAACGACATCACAAGCCCTGTTGCAATTAAGGAAATGGAGAAATTCAAGGTCAAGGGTGTCTTTGACAAGGATAAAATCGCTCTTGTTCCGGATCACTTTGTACCGAATAAGGACATCAAGTCGGCAGAGCACTGCAAATGCGTGAGAGAGTTCGCAAGAAGGAATGAGATCACCAACTATTTTGAAGTGGGAGAGATGGGCATTGAGCACGCACTGCTTCCCGAGAAAGGGCTGACGGTTGCCGGAGATGTCATTATCGGAGCAGATTCACATACCTGTACCTACGGCGCTCTTGGCGCGTTTTCGACCGGTGTGGGAAGCACGGACATGGCTGCCGGTATGGCGACCGGAAAGGCATGGTTCAAGGTTCCGGCTGCAATCCGTTTCCACCTGACCGGAAAGCCCGCAAAGTATGTCAGCGGAAAGGATGTCATTCTGCATATCATCGGAATGATCGGTGTGGACGGCGCATTATATAAGTCGATGGAATTTGTTGGGGACGGCATTGCGAATCTGTCCATGGACGACCGCTTTACCATTGCAAATATGGCGATCGAGGCGGGCGGAAAGAACGGCATCTTCCCCGTGGATGATGTTGCGAAGCAGTATATGAAGGAGCATTCCGACAGAGCATACAAGGTTTATGAGGCAGATGCAGACGCTGTTTACGACGAGGAATACACGATCGACCTCAGCACACTGCGCCCGACGGTTGCATTCCCCCATCTGCCGGAGAATACACATACGATTGATGAAATCAAGGCAATGGATGAGATTAAGATCGATCAGGTTGTGATCGGTTCCTGTACCAACGGAAGACTGGACGATCTCAGGACAGCGGCTGCCATCTTAGAGGGCAGACATGTCGCAAAGGGCATGAGATGTATTGTCATCCCCGCGACGCAGGCAATTTACATGCAGGCAATGGAAGAGGGATTGTTGAAGACCTTCATCCAGGCGGGAGCGGTCGTCAGCACCCCTACCTGCGGCCCCTGTCTCGGCGGCTATATGGGTATTCTTGCGGAAGGAGAGCGCTGCGTCTCCACAACAAACCGCAACTTCGTCGGACGTATGGGACATATTTCCTCGGAGATTTACCTTGCGAGCCCGGCGGTAGCGGCGGCAAGCGCTGTCACGGGAATCATTTCCTCCCCCGAGGAGCTCGGTTAAGGTTTGCAGATTACAGAAAGGTTTGGGTATATTATGATGAACAATGCAAGAGGAACGGTCTTCAAATACGGCGATAACGTAGATACAGATGTCATTATTCCCGCGAGGTATCTGAATTCCTCCGATCCGGCGGAGCTGGCGGCTCATTGTATGGAGGATATTGACAAGGAATTTATCGGAAAGGTAAAAAAGGGTGATATTATTGTAGCAGAAAAGAATTTCGGCTGCGGTTCTTCCCGTGAGCATGCACCGATCGCTATCAAGGCGGCCGGAGTGAGCTGTGTCATTGCGGAGACCTTTGCGAGAATCTTTTACAGGAACGCGATCAATATCGGACTCCCGATCATTGAATGCCCCGAGGCAAGCCGGGGAATTGAGGCGGGAGATGAGGTTGAGGTTAATTTTGATACCGGCATCATCACCGACATCACGAAGGGAACCTCCTTCAAGGGACAGGCATTCCCTGAATTCATGCAGAAAATCATTGCATCAGAAGGGCTGATAAACTACATCAACAGTAAATGATATGGAAAAGAAAAATACAAAAAAATACGAAATTGATATGTGTAACGGGCCGCTTCTGGGGAAAATTCTGGTCTTTTATTTTCCCCTGATGCTGTCCGGCATCCTACAGCTTTTATTTAACGCGGCGGATATCGCCGTCGCAGGACATTTTGCAGGAAATGAGGCATTGGCAGCGGTCGGCTCCACCAGTTCCCTGACAAATCTGCTGGTAAATCTTTTTATCGGTCTGTCCGTCGGCGCAAATGTTCTGGTCGCCCGGTTTTACGGAGCAGGGCAGACAGAAGAATTGAAGACAATGATCCAGACAGCGGTCGCAACCTCGGTCATCGGCGGGATCATCCTTGTTTTTGCAGGCTTCTTTATCTCGAAGCCTGCTCTTGTCTTGATGGGAACACCGGATGATGTCATTAATCATTCCGTCCTCTATATGAGGATATACTTTGCGGGAATGCCCTTTATGATGGCTTACAACTTCGGCGCAGCCGTGCTCCGCGCGGTCGGGGACACGAAGCGCCCGCTCTACTACCTGCTGATTGCGGGCATTGTAAACGTAGGCTTGAACCTGTTTTTCGTAATTGTCTTCTCGATGGGTGTTGCGGGAGTGGCGACGGCGACCGTGATCTCACAGGCAATCTCTGCCGTTCTCGTCCTGCGCTGCCTTGTCAATTCGGACAGTGTATACAAGCTGGAGCTGAAAGGAATCTGTATTAAGAGGGACAAGCTGCTCAAGATGATCCAGATCGGACTGCCTGCAGGGCTGCAGGGAGCCCTGTTCTCCATCTCCAACGTACTGATCCAGTCGTCCGTCAACAGCTTCGGCTCGATTGCAATGGCGGGCAACACCGCCGGAAGCAACATGGAGGGCTTCGTCTATACCTCGATGAACTCCTTTTATCAGGCTGCGATCAGCTTCTGTGGACAGAACTATGGCGCAAAGAAATATAGGAGAGTGGGAAAATCGCTGCTGTTATGTGAGATCCTCGTCATAATCGTGGGTCTTGCCATGGGCAACGGCGCCTATTTCCTCGCCGGGACACTGCTCAAGCTGTATACGGACGATCCCGTGGTTATCAGCTACGGCATACTGAGAATGGGATATATCTGCGTCCCCTATTTCCTCTGCGGAATGATGGATGTCATGGTCGGCGGACTGAGAGGGCTCGGCTACTCGATCATGCCGATGTTGGTATCGCTGACGGGTGCCTGTCTGTTCCGGATCGTATGGATCTATACCATCTTCCGGGAATACAGGACATTGGAATGCCTTTACATTTCCTATCCGATCAGCTGGGCGCTGACCTTTGCGGTACATCTGGTCTGTTTTATGGTCGTCTATCGTAAACTGCTCAAAAAAGAAGCTTGAAACATATGTTCGGGTGTGGTACACTGGGAGTATGAATGCGGAAATGGAGCGTACCTATGATAGCGTATGTGAAGGGTATTATAGAAGATATTACGGAAGATAACGCGGTGATCGATGTCAATGGGATCGGTTACAACGTGAAAATCTCAGCGGATACGGCATCCAGACTGCCGGGTATCGGGGAAGCAGTGAAGCTTTATACCTATACCTGTGTGCGAGAGGATGCCTTTCAGCTTTTCGGCTTCCTTACCAGAAGTGATCTTGAAATCTTTAAAAAGCTGATTACGGTCAACGGCATCGGACCGAAGGGCGGTCTGGCGATTCTCTCCGTGATGGACGCGGATGATCTGCGCTTTGCCATTATGTCCGGCGATGCCAAGGCAATTTCCAAGGCGCCCGGAATCGGAGCAAAGACGGCCCAGAGGGTCATTCTTGACCTGAAGGACAAGATATCCATTGATGACGAGATGATAAGCAGGGAGATCGCGCAGGGCAGTGCTGCATCTCTCCGCGCCGATACACCGCAGAAGCAGGAAGCGATCGCAGCGCTTGTCTCCCTCGGCTACGGTCAGGCGGAAAGTACCAAGGCAGTCAACGCCATCGAAGACATCGAGACACTGGATTCCGGCGCAGTTTTGAAGGCTGCCCTGAAGAAATTATTCTGATTACGATAAGGAAATTTCATTATGCCTAAACGGATGATTGAGACGAATATAACAGAAGAAGACAGCAGGATCGAGGGCACGCTCCGGCCGCAGACGCTGGACGATTATATTGGACAGTCTAAGATCAAGGAGAACCTTAAGGTATATATTCAGGCGGCAAAGCAACGCGGCGATGCACTGGATCATGTCCTTTTCTACGGACCTCCGGGACTCGGAAAGACGACGCTTGCTGGAATCATTGCAAACGAGATGGGGGTTCATCTCAAGGTGACCAGCGGCCCGGCGATAGAAAAGCCCGGTGAGATGGCGGCGATTCTGAATAATCTGGAGGAGGGTGACCTCCTGTTTGTGGATGAGATCCACCGTCTGAACCGTCAGGTGGAGGAAGTGCTTTACCCCGCCATGGAGGATTACTGCATCGATATTATGATCGGAAAGGGTTCGACCGCCCGTTCTGTCAGACTGGAACTGCCTAAATTTACCTTGGTCGGCGCGACGACAAGGGCGGGGCTTCTGACCGCACCGCTCAGGGACCGCTTCGGCATGATTCATCATCTGGAATTCTATACGATTGAGGAGCTGCAGGTCATCATCATTCATTCCGCGAAGATACTGAATGTGGAGCTCGAGCCGGCGGGCGCTCTGGAGATGGCACGCAGAAGCCGCGGCACGCCGAGACTGGCAAACCGAATCCTGAAGCGCGTCCGTGATTTCGCACAGGTGAAATACGACGGCGTGATCACGGAGGAGGTTGCAAGGACAGCGCTTGACCTGATGGATGTCGATAAGCTCGGGCTGGATCATATCGACCGCAATATGCTGATGACGATGATAAACAAATTTGACGGAGGCCCTGTCGGTCTGGATACGCTGGCGGCGGCGATCGGGGAGGATGCGGGCACGATTGAGGATGTCTATGAGCCGTATCTGATTAAAAACGGTTTTATCAACAGGACGCCGAGAGGCAGGGTGGTGACGGATCTTGCATACCACCATTTAGGAATGTAAAGTACAAAATAAGCTTTATTTTTACTTGCCTGTAACGGCAGATTGATATATAATAATCCCTATGAGTGTATGCATATACAAAAGGGGTGTGTCGAATGTCAGCCAAAACAGATACGGAAGTAATCATCGGCGGCAAGGTCTTTACGCTGAGCGGCTATGAAAGCGAGGAATATCTCCAGAAGGTAGCCTCCTATATCAACAATAAGATTAACGAATACAATAAGGTTGACAGCTTCCGGAGACAGCCGATGGATACGCAGGGAGTCCTGCTTCAGCTGAACATTGCCGACGATTATTTCAAGGCGAAGAAGCAGATTTCCATTCTGGAGGAAGAGCTTCAGACAAAGGAAAAGGAGCTGTACGATCTGAAACATGAACTGATCTCCGCACAGATCAAGCTCGAAAACTCTGAGGAGCAGGTCAAAACACTTCAGCAGGAGGCAAACGAGAATGCCAAGAAAATAATTAAGCTGGAGACGGAACTTAAGAAAAAATAATTCGGAGCTGTCCATAGCCGGACAGCTTCTCTTTTTAGGCAGATGTATAGATCGAGGTTTCTATGGAAAAAAGAAAATATGTGGAGCTGCTGACACCCGCGGGCAGTCCGGCAGCCTTTTATGCGGCAGTCAATGCGGGAGCGGATGCCGTTTATCTTGGCGGATCGAAATTTGGTGCGCGTGCGTATGCGGAAAATTTTACGACAGAGGAGCTTGTTGCATGTATCAGGTACGGGCGGCTCGTCGGGTGCAGGGTGTATCTCACGGTAAATACCCTGATGAAAGAGAATGAGTTAAGCGAATTGAACGACTATCTGCGCCCCTTTTACGAGGCGGGGCTGGATGGGGTGATCGTTCAGGACTTTGGCGCTTTCCGCCAGATCAAAGAGATTTTCCCGGGATTGGAGCTTCACGCGAGTACCCAGATGACGCTGTGCAGCAGCTACGGAGCGGAATTGTTAAAGTCGATGGGGGCGAGCAGGATCGTCCCCGCGAGAGAACTGAGCCTTGCCGAATTGATAAATATCCGGCAGTCCGTTGACATTGAATTGGAAACCTTTATCCACGGAGCCATGTGCTATTGCTATTCCGGTCAGTGCCTGTTCAGCAGCATCCTCGGCGGCAGAAGCGGGAACAGGGGGCGCTGTGCCCAGCCCTGCCGTCTGCCTTATTCCGTAAAGCTGGACGGACGCAGGGGCCGGGAGCAATATCCCTTAAGCCTGAAGGATATGTGTACGATAGAGCATCTGCCGGAGTTCATCGAGGCAGGCATCGATTCCTTTAAGATCGAGGGACGGATGAAACGCCCCGAATATGCCGCCGGTGTCACCTCGGTCTACCGCAGATATATAGACCGTTATTACCAGCTGCGCGGGAATCATGGTGCGGAGGAGGCGGCAGAACGCTTCCGCGTGGAAAAGACGGATCGCAGAATCTTAAACTCCCTCTACATCCGGAGCGAGGTACAGGATGGCTATTATTTCAAGCACAACGGAAAAGAGATGGTAACACTGGACAGCCCTGCCTACAGTGCCACGGATGACGCTCTGCTGCAACGACTTCATGAGCAGTTCCTTGGCGATAAAAAGAAGCTGCCGGTCATTTTAAAGGGATATTTCCGTATCGGAAATCCTGCCCGTCTTGAAATCAGCAGCGGAAGCTGTTCGGTCTGCGTCACCGGCCAGACGGTGGATCATGCCCTAAAACAGCCCGTCACGGAGGAGAATGTAAGGAAACAGCTCGGCAAACTCGGTGACAGCTGCTTCTGCGCGGAGGATATTTATGTAGAGCTTGATTCCGATGCTTTCTATCCCCTAAAGCAGATCAATGATCTCCGACGGCTTGCCGTCTCTGAACTGGAAGAGAAAATGCTTGCCGGTGCCGGGGACCGAAAACAGCCTTCGGCATCCATAATACCAGACACCACCGAAGTCCTTTTTTCGGAGAAAACGCAGACGGGCTTTGCGGTTTCTGTCACAAACCATGAGCAGCTGACTGCACTGGAGGACTGGATGAACCGGAATCCGGAGAACACAGACATTACGACGGTCTATGCGAACGGAAACCTGATTGCGCAGGATAAGGGCGGAAATTCAGAGATCTGTGGACGGCTTTCCGGACGGAGCCGGATTTTCCTGACACTGCCTCATGTGCTCCGCAATGCCGACAAGCCGTATCTCGACCGGCTGTATGCGCTCTGCGGGGAGCGGGAGAGCAGCTTTTCCGGCTATCTGCTTCGTTCGGCAGATGGGCTCGGCTATCTTATGGGCCGGGAAAAGAATGGAGAATGGCATTTTGATGCCTCGTTTTATACATGGAATAAACAGGCGCTTTTACAGCTTGGCGCCGGGGCGGAGAGCTTCTGCCTTCCCTATGAACTGAATAAAGCGGAGCAGCAGAGGCTGATGGCCTGCGGCGCTCCGTTTGAGAAGGTGGTTTATGGCAGGATTCCCATGATGGTGACGGCAAACTGTGTCCTGCGGACCACCGATCAATGCAGGAAAAACAGCGAGACCGAGACTGTCCTCTGCGACCGGTATCACAAGGAATTTCCCGTGATAAGAGATTGCATGCACTGCATGAACATTATCTATAACAGCGTTCCGCTCGTCCTGCTGCGCGATCTGCCGCGCTGGAAGGACAGGGCACGGCTGCGGCTGGACTTTACGGTGGAGTCCCCGGAGGAGATGTGCAATGTGCTGGATACGTTCCTGCTCGGAACACAGACAGAGCTTGGAGAATATACGACCGGACACGAAAAGCGGGGCGTAGAATAAAAGAAAGGCAGCGAAAATGCAGGAATATATCATTGAATTGTCAAAATACGGCATCACAGTCTGTATGCTGATCTATACGCTGATCTCTTTTGTCACCTTTCTTCTGGGGAAGGAGACGGCTAAGCCGGCATATCTCTTACAGTGCGCAGTCCTTTTCCTGACCCAGCTGCTGAGCTTCCTGAATCTCATGCTGGTCAGTGGTGATAAGGAATATCTGCTGCTCTATGCGTTTGTGCAGGCATTTCTGCTCGCTGTGCTCATCATGGTTCCACTGATCTACGAGAATGTTCACAGGATGCTCTTAAACAATATGTGTATGCTCATGGGAAGCGGCTTCTGCATTCTGTCGAGACTGTCGTTTGACAAGGCAGTGCGCCAATATATTATAGCGCTTGTGTCACTGATTATAGCGCTTTTTATACCCTATATCCTGTCGACGGTGCGGTTCCTGAAACGGCTGAGATGGGTGTATGGGGTTGTCGGCATCCTTCTCCTTGCGGTCGTTCTGATTCTCGGGGAAGCGACGCACGGCTCCAAGATCTCCTTTACCGTTTTCGGCAGTATCACCTTTCAGCCGTCCGAGTTTGTCAAGATCCTTTTTGTCTTCTTTGTCGCGGGGGCGCTATGGGAGAAGCAGACGTTTCCGCGTGTTGCCCTCACGGCGGTCATTGCCGGACTGCATGTAATCATCCTGGTTGTCTCAAAGGATCTGGGCAGTGCGCTGATCTTTTTTGTCGGCTATGTTTTTCTGGTATTCGCCGCTACCGGAAATTACCTGTACCTGCTTGCCGGTGCAGTGGGAGGGAGCGGTGCTGCCTATGCCGCCTGCCGTCTCTTCGCACATGTCAGAAGGAGAGTTATGGTATGGAGGTCTCCGTGGGATTATATCGACAATGAGGGCTGGGCGATCACGCAGTCCCTGTTTGCCATGGGAAGCGGCAGCTGGTTCGGAATGGGTCTTCTGAAGGGTAATCCGAAATCCATCCCCTATGTCGACCAGGACTTTATCTTTTCCGCCATCTGTGAAGAGCTCGGCATACTCTACGGAATCTGCCTGCTGCTCATTACGCTGAGCTGTTTCCTCATCAGCTGCAGGATTGCAATGCAGGTCGGTGACAGATTCTACCGGCTGATCGTCTTCGGCATCGGCATCATGTACCTCTTCCAGATTTTTCTGACGGTCGGAGGCGGTATGAATCTGATTCCGCTCACCGGAGTGACGCTTCCGTTTCTCAGCTACGGAGGAAGCTCCTGCATGACGACAATGATTATGTTCTTTCTGATCCAGGGTATCTATATCAGACTCCAACAGAGAGGGGGTACCGCAAATGTCATCGGAAAAACCGAAAAAGAAGCCCAATCCTAAACAGCCGATTCTTGTCAGCGGAGCGCTCTTTTCCGCCTTGTTTGTGTTTATGATCGGATTTCTCGTCCACTTTGTCGCCACAAGCGAGCAGGACATGGTCAATAACAGCTATAATTCCCGGCAGGAAATTCTGCTTTCACAAAATTACCGCGGAACCATCTATGCCGCCGGAGGGGAGATCCTTGCAGAGACACTGCTTGATGATAACCAGAGCGAGACCCGCATCTATCCCTACCAGAATCTGTTTTCCCATGTTGTCGGCTACTCCACAAACGGCAGGATGGGGGTGGAGGCACAGGCAAATTACTACCTCATCAATACGAATACACCGCTGACAAACAAGGTGGCAAACGACATGGCGGGCGTGAAGAATCCGGGTGACAATGTTTTTACCACGCTGGATGTCACGCTCCAGCAGGTCGCGGATAAACAGCTCAGCGTCTACAACGGTGCCATAATCGTGAGCGAGGTCTCAACCGGCAAGATTCTGGCGATGGTTTCCCATCCGGACTTTGATCCGAACAAAATTCAGGAGATATGGGACTCGCTGCTCACTGACAGCCAGAGCTCCGTCCTGTTGAACCGTGCGACGCAGGGACTTTACCCGCCGGGCTCGACCTTTAAGATTGTGACGGCGCTCGAATATATCCGGGAGAATCCTGACACCTATGCGGATTATTCCTTTCAGTGCCCGGGCTATTATAAGCATGGCGACGGCAGGATCAACTGTTATCACGGCATCAGTCACGGAAAGGTGGATTTTGAGCGCTCCTTTGCGAAATCCTGCAACTCGTCCTTTGCCAATATCGGTATGAGCCTCAACCGGGAGGAATTTGAGAAGACGCTGGAGGGTCTGTTGTTCGGCGGTGAACTTCCGCTGACAATACGTTATTCGGAGAGCAATGCCGCTGTATCGTCCGATATGACGGACAGTGCCATGATGCAGACATCGATCGGCCAGGGGCAGACGCAGATCACACCGGTGCATCTGAATATGATTACAAACGCGGTCGCAAACAAAGGTGTCCTGATGAAGCCGTATGTCATCGATCATATCGAGAATGATGCCGGAACCGTAGTAAAAGCCTTTAAGCCACAGCGCTACGGCAGCCTGATGAGTGAGGGGGAAGCGGAGATTCTGAAAGAATTGATGACAGCGGTGGTCGAGAGCGGAACAGCGACCAAGCTGTCCGGAAGGGAATATACCGCAGCCGGAAAGACCGGTTCAGCGGAATACGGAACGGTAAAGGGAGAGAGCCACGCATGGTTCACCGGCTTTGCCCCGGCTGACGAACCGGAGGTCAGCGTTACAATCATTGTGGAGGGCGCCGGGAGCGGGGGCGACTATGCAGTGCCGATTGCCAGACAGATATTTGACGCCTATTTTAAGGGCCGCGCGGAAGAAACCGACCGGCGGTAAAAAATAGTAGTTGCGATCCGGCCGGGATTGGACTATACTTTGTTTAGTTGTGTACATGCACACCAGTCAGGAGGAATTGCAATGATAGAAGCAACAAGCTGTGGCGGTGTGGTAATATTTCGTGGAAAGATTCTGCTCTTATACAAGAATATTAAGAACAAATATGAGGGATGGGTCTTGCCAAAAGGCACGGTCGAGCAGGGCGAGGAGTATAAGGAAACTGCGCTGCGCGAGGTGCTGGAGGAATCGGGAGCGAAGGCTACCATTATCAAGTATATCGGCAGGAGTGAATACACCTTCAGTGTTCCGGAGGACACTGTGGAAAAGGAAGTCCACTGGTATCTGATGATGGCGGACAGTTATTACAGCAAGCCACAAAGGGAAGAATATTTTGTAGATTCCGGATTCTACAAATACCATGAAGCTTATCATTTATTGAAATTTGCGAATGAAAAGCAGATACTGGAAAAAGCGTTTGATGAATATCTGGAATTAAAAAGAAACAATTTATGGGGCAGCCGGAAATACTTTTAAGGTATTCCGGCTGTCACTTTGTTACTGCGGAAGAAATTACAGATTTTTGACGATCTCAAGCTGCGGGTTCTCCACGAGATCCAGGAACTCATTTTTCTCGTTCTTCAATACCGGTCTGGAGAGACGTCCGGGATGAATGAGGAAAATATTCCAGACCGTATCATCCGAGAGCTGTACGGTCGTACCGATCTGTGCGTCAGCGATTCTCTGCATCAATGGCAACAGGAGTTCCGTGTCATACTGCGGCATATTTGCCTCAAAATGTCCGATGATCTGAAGCGGTGTCCGCGCAAGCCGGTAGGCACGCGGTGATGCCATCGCCGTATAGGTGTCGATGATCGCAACATATCTGGCGAAAAGATCAATGTGGGTTCCCTTCATGTGATAGGGATAGCCGCTGCCGTCCATCCGCTCGTGATGCATAATGACAACATTCTTGATGTGCTGGTCGATGGAAACACTGTTGAGCAGCGCATAGCCGATGACGGGATGCTTCTTGACCTCGTTATATTCTTCGTCGCTTAGCTTGCCTGGTTTCCAGAGCAGCTCATAGGGCAGCCTCAGCTTGCCGATGTCATAATAGAAGCAGGAGAGAATCAGGGTTTTCTTATCCTCCGGCGTCATATTGATCCAGTCGGCAAAGGTTCCTCCGAGCAATGCGGAATTCAGACAGTGGTTAAAGGTGAGCTCATCCTCGTTCGGCATTAAATTGTATAAAAAGCTCAACAGTTCGATACCGTTGCCGTAGGTGGTGGAAATATCATTGTAGATAGCCATCAGCGCTTCGTCGGGGATGGCAGTTCCCGATTTGACAAGAGAAGTGCACAGCTTTTTATAGATCTGCAGATTGTCTGCGTGCTTCTGTGCAAAGCTTTTGAATCCGTCACTCAGACGGATCATTTCGTTGTGCGTTTTCGCAAGATCAGCGTCTTCCTTTACGGTCACACACATGATGGAATAACGTTTTAAGAGCTCAATCAACCCCTCATTTAATACAGTGTCAGCCGGAATCAATACGTTTCCGTTGTCAACTACGTCCTCGCCGAGAGTCATTCCCGGTGTCAACGCCATTTGTGCCAAAGCTTTCATTAACCCCTTCCTCCTTATGTAAAGCACTATAGTTA
Source organism: uncultured Acetatifactor sp. (assembly GCA_934402315.1). GTDB lineage: Bacteria > Bacillota > Clostridia > Lachnospirales > Lachnospiraceae > Acetatifactor. Next base: position 98,361 of record CAKRTS010000001.1, read on the forward strand.
AGTATAAATTATATTGAAAAAAAGTCAACTATTTGTTATCGTACATGTTTTTTGATTACAAACTTTATAAGATGTGTTATACTGTTTTCATCCGACAAAAAGGAATCCATATTATGGGAAAAAAGCTCATTTATCACCCTGATTTGTATCTGGGTGAAAGTATCAGAACAGAGAAACTGGATAAAATAAAGAAAAAGCTGGAAAGAAAACCTTTGCTCTCCGGCGTTTTTCTGATTGCCATTTCCAGAAATCCTTCCGACCAGCTGGAAATTTTCAGTGCAAAACAGCTTGTGCAGAAATATTATGAGTCCAATCCGGTCTATGTTGCAGGGATTGCGGGAGATTATGACGAGGCTGTCCGGATCGTAGAGCTTATCACGGTAAATTGTCTGGCGCAAAGAGGGGACTGTGCGTTGAAGGAGTATCTTTTATGCCAAACATAATTATAATGATTTTATCTCTGATAGGGCGAATACTTCTTGGATTGCTGGCACTCGTCTTCCTGCTTCTGCTGTTAGTTCTTTTCTTTCCGGTTACCTACAGGCTAAGAGGGGAGCGCAGCGGGGACAAGCTCACCGTCTCCGCAAAGGCAGACTGGCTGTTCGGCGTGTTCCGCGTCAGGTACGCCTATCCGGAGCCGGGAAGCGTTACGGTGAAGCTGCTGTGGAAGAAGCTGCTTGACACGTCGGCTGCTTCTGGAAAAGGAAAAGATGCCGATCAGGAAAAGAAGGGCAGCGACAAAGAACAGAAGGCAGGCGGTGACAGCGAGGCAGAGGCTGTACCGGAGAACGGGGGCAGTACAGAAGCTGCAGGAACAGAAACCGGTACCACAGGCGGAGCGGCAGCCTCCGGGGTGGAGACTGACGGCAGCAAAACGGAAGCCTCCGTAACGGAGACCGGCGGCAGCGGCGATGCCGCCAATGCAGCGTCCGAAGCAGGCGGCGAAGGTGAGGATACGGTGCCTGCAGACGGCTTCCCCGGAAAAATCAGCAAGATAAAGTACACAATTTTAAAAATATATGGTAAAATAAAGGACATCTGGGAACATTTGTCTTATTATGCAGGAGTTCTGCGGGAAGATAATACCGTGGCACTTTGGAAACATGTACGGCAGAGACTTGGAAAGATACTGCGGGCGATCCGGCCGAGAAGGATCAACGGCTCCCTTGTCTTCGGAACCGGTGCGCCGGACACGACAGGCTATCTCTTCGGGGTTTACGGTATGCTTTCACCGTTGCTGCATTACGGCGTATGTGTGACACCGGATTTTACCCAGCAGATTCTGGAGGGAAACATCGACATCTCCGGACGCATCACACTCTGGACACTGACATGGAATGGATTAAAGCTGTTTCTGGATAAAAAGCTCCGCCTGTTTATCCAGAAGATGAAGGCAGGGCGAAGAGAAGCGGAGAGCAAAGCATAAAAATGGAGGAAAATATGGCTGATAAAGAAAATTTTCAGGGAGTTGTAGAAGCATTATTGAAGGGAATGGACACGGTACTGTCGACAAAGACTGTGGTCGGAGAGGCGACAACGGTCGGTGACACGATCATTCTTCCGCTCGTGGATGTCTCCTTCGGTGTTGCGGCGGGTGCAGGCAGCAACGGACAGAAGAATTCCGCGTCGGGAGCCGGCGGGCTCGGCGGAAAGATGACGCCCAGTGCAGTTCTCGTCATTAAGGACGGTAATACAAAGCTGGTAAACATCAAGAATCAGGATGCTGTCACAAAGGTTCTGGATATGGTTCCCGATCTTGTGGAGAAGTTTACCAAGCCGAAGCAGAAAGAGGAAATGTCGGACAAGGATGTTGTAGACATCGCTTTTCCCGAGGAGAAAACAGAATCCTAACGAGGACTTCTGCATATATTAGAGCGAGATAATAAAAACAGGGTGTCATGAAAAAACTGATTGGACTTGTCGCTTTTTTAATAGCAATCGGAATGCTTCTGATGCTGATTACCCACAACCGTCTGGCGGGGCTTATTATGATCGCGCTCTTATTGTTTGTAGGCTACAGCTGTTTCTGCGGTGATTAGCGCATAAGCTCCGGAGGTTTGTCATAAAATGATTGATTGGGATGAGGTTGCCGCTGCTACCGATGCGGACGAGCTCAGGGAAGCGAAGCTCTGGCTTTTTCAGGAAAACATACGGCTGGAAAACGAACGCCGGGATCTGGAGGCTTCCCGTGATAAATATATAAAGGAACGGATCAGTCTCCAGCGGGATCTGGACGAGCTGAACCGCCGCACGGTCATGGAGCGGAAACGGCTGAAGGAGGAGAATCTCTTTTTCGAGAAGAAGCTGGCGATCCTGCAGGACGGTTTCCGGCAGCTGGATGAGGACAGACGGTCGCTAGAGCGGCAGAAGCGCCAGCTGGCAGAACAGCAGAGAAACGTTTCCACCGAAAGCCGTCTGACGGTTTCCGCCGAAGCGGTCAAAAGGATGTTCGACGGAACCGGCAATCCACTTGCATTAAGGAAGAGATACCGCGATCTCGTCAAGATTTTTCACCCGGACAACCTGTTTGGGGACGCTGAGCTGATCCAGCTGATTAATAAGGAATATGCCCGCAGAAGAGAAGAAGGGTAGAAAAAAAGCAGGCCGCAATGACCTGCTTTTCAAAATCCATTTTGTCAGCTGACACGATTAAGCTCTCTCAACCTTGCCGGAACGCAGACAGCTTGTGCATACATGCATTCTCTTAGCGCCGCCGTTGATCTTGCACTTTACACTCTTTACGTTAGAGTTCCATATTGCATTGCTTCTTCTATGAGAATGGCTTACATTGTTACCAAAATGAACGCCTTTTCCACAAACATCACACTTAGCCATATTGACACCTCCTCGACATTAAGTAAGTTCACAACATTGATATCTTAACAGAAATGTAAATGAAAAGCAAGCAAAAAAAATACTTTTTTAAATTTTTTGTTTTTCATGTTTTCTTTTTCGGGGAAAGCTGTTAGAATATAGTATATATGTCTGCATCATTATCGGGCGGACGGTATCCTGAAAGACTCAGAAAGGAAAGGTTATTGTATATGAAGGGTTCTCTTTTGAATACTCATATGGGAAATATTGTCATTGACAATGAAGTGATTGCCCAGTATGCGGGCAGCGTTGCCGTGGAATGCTTCGGCATTGTCGGCATGGCAGGTGTCAGCATGAAGGACGGTCTGGTAAAGCTCCTTAAGATGGACAGCCTGACAAGAGGAATCAGCGTGACGCGGAACAAGAACAAGCTGATTCTTGATTTTCATGTTATCGTTTCTTACGGTGTCAGCATTCTGGCGGTAGCCGACAACCTGATTGACAGCGTAAAGTACAAAGTAGAAGAATTTACCGGCATTGAAATTGAAAAGATCAACATCTACGTTGACGGTGTCAGAGTGATTGATTAAGGAGGACTTTTATTGTGAGCTTACAGCAAATCGACGCTAAGATGCTGTCCAAGATGTTCTTAGCCGGTGCGAAAAATCTTGAAACGAAGAAAGAATGGATTAACGAACTGAATGTTTTCCCGGTTCCCGACGGAGATACCGGCACAAATATGACAATGACGATCATGTCCGCTGCGAAGGAGGTTTCCGCGCTCGGCGATGCCGCCAGCATGGAGACAATCTGCAAGGCAATCTCCAGCGGATCGCTCCGCGGTGCGAGAGGAAACTCCGGCGTTATCCTGTCCCAGCTGTTCCGTGGCTTTACCAAGCGGATCAAGACGGAGGAGGTTCTGACGATACCGGTTCTTGCCGATTCCTTTGACAAGGCGGTGGAAACCGCATACAAGGCGGTTATGAAGCCGAAGGAGGGAACAATCCTTACCGTTGCGCGCGGCGCGGCAGACAAGGCAAAGGAGCTCCATGAGGCGGGAACGGAGGATCTTGAGACCTTCTTCCGTGAGATCATCGAGCATGCAAAATATGTTTTGAGCCAGACTCCCGAGATGCTTCCCGTGCTGAAGCAGGCAGGCGTTGTCGATTCCGGCGGACAGGGACTGGTCGAGGTCTTAAGCGGCGCCTTTGACGCCTTTATGGGAAAAGAGATTGATCTCAGCTTTACAGCGCCCGCTGCGGAAAACAAGGCGCAGGGTGGGGCAAAGGAAGCGGAGGCGGAGATTAAATTCGGCTACTGCACAGAGTTTATCATTCTGCTCAACAAGACCTTCAATGTAAAGACGGAGATGGATTTCAAGGCTTATCTGGAATCTATCGGTGATTCCATCGTATGTGTTGCGGACGGAGACGTGGTAAAGGTACATGTACATACCAACGATCCCGGTCTGGCAATCCAGAAGGCATTAAAATACGGCGCACTGTCCAACATGAAGATTGACAATATGCGCCTTGAACATCAGGAAAAGCTTGCAAAGGAAGAGGCGAAGACGACGGCTGCCGCTGAACCGGCGAAGAGCGCGGAGCCTCCCAAGGATTACGGCTTCATCGCTGTCTCCGTGGGCGACGGTGTAAACGAGATCTTCAAGAGTCTTGGCGTTGACCATATCATCGAGGGCGGTCAGACCATGAACCCCAGCACGGCAGATATTCTCGATGCTGTGGAGAGGGTAAACGCGAAGACGATATTCATTCTTCCGAACAATAAAAATATCATTCTTGCGGCAAATCAGGCGGCGGAGCTGACGACCGAGAAGGAGCTTCTCGTCATCCCGACCAAGACGATACCGCAGGGAATCACGGCAGTCATCAACTTCGTTCCCGAGCTTTCTGCGGATGAGAACGAGGAGAACATGATCCGCGAGATCGCTAACGTAAGCACCGGACAGGTCACTTATGCCGTGCGCGATACCATGATTGATGACAAGGAGATCAAAAAGGGCGATTTCATGGGCATCGGCGATAAGGGAATCCTTTCTGTCGGAACCTCTGTAAACGAGGTGGCGAAGGCGACCGTTACAGAGATGATTACGGAGACTTCTGAGCTGATTAGTATTTATTACGGAAGTGATGTGACGAAGGAGGACGCCGAGGCGTTCCGTGCCGCTGTGGCGGCGGAGCACGCAGACTGCGATGTGGAATTGCAGTACGGCGGACAGCCTATTTACTATTATGTGATGTCTGTTGAATAAGCAACATGCTGATGCAGGAGGGGGCAGTCGCTGACTGCTCCCTTTTTTACTTACTATATATATGCGCGGTCTGCAAGTAACCGTTATCTGCAAGTGACAGTCATCTGCATGTAACAGTTGCACAAGATGCACATGACCACAAGCAGCGCATTCTGGAGCCGCCGGTGCTTAGTCTCCGTATTTTGGAGACTTATGCACCGCTGCGTGCGGAGCAAAGCGAGAGCGTGCCTGCGGTGGTCTGTGCATTTTGCGCAACGTCACTTGCTGGAAAGAGGTTTTTTAAGAAGTTGAGAGAGGGGGAGCCGCATGAATCGTGAATCACCTGTCATTGAAATAAAGGGAATCGGCGAAAAGACGGAAAAACTCTTCCGGAAGCTCGGCATCGGGACCGTCGGAGAACTGCTTGCGGCATACCCCCGCGACTATGAGGAGTTTGAAGACCCTGTCCGGATCAGCGCGCTTACCCCCGGTGCGGTCTGCGCGGTCTACGCCTGCGTCGCCGGAATCCCGAACGAAAAGCGCGTGAGAAAGCTCTCCATTCTGAATGTGAATATTTCGGACGGAAGCGGCAGCCTGCAGCTCACCTTCTTCAACATGCCATTCCTGAAAAAGACCTTGAAGCAGGGCGGTTTCTATGTCTTCCGCGGAACCGTACAGAGCCGGGGCAGTACCTATATCATGGAACAGCCGCGAATCTATACGCTGGAGGATTACCGGAAGCAGACGGACCGGCTGCTCCCCCGGTATTCCCTGACAAAAGGACTTTCCAACCACGCTTTCAGCAAGGCGGTGCAGTACGCCCTGCTGAATTGCAGCTTTGAGGACGAATATTACCCACAGAATATGCTGAGGGAATACGGCCTGTCCGATCTGCGGACTGCCATACAGAGTATTCACTTCCCGGAAGACAGGGAGACGCTTGCCGCCGCGAGGAAACGTCTTGTGTTCGACGAGTTTTTTGACTTCCTGTTCCTGCTCAGACAGAATAAGCGTTTCAGCGAAGGCCTGCCGAACCATTACCGGATGTTTGAGACGGCGGACACCGTGCGCTTTCTGGAACAGCTTCCGTTCCCGCTGACAAAGGCGCAGAAAAAGGTATGGCAGGAGATCAGGGATGATCTCGGGAGCAGTTACTGCATGAACCGGCTCATACAGGGAGATGTCGGTTCCGGCAAGACAATCCTTGCCGTGCTCGCGCTTCTGATGACTGCGGCAAACGGCTATCAGGGGGCGCTTATGGCACCGACGGAGGTTCTCGCTGTGCAGCATTATGAGACCATAAGCAGCTACGTGGAAAATTACGGCATCCCGTTCCGGCCGGTGCTGCTGGTCGGCTCCATGACCGCGAAGGAGAAACGGGAGGCTTACGGCAGGATTGCATCGGGAGAGGCAAATCTCGTGATCGGCACACATGCGCTGATTCAGGAAAAGGTGGTCTATCAGTCGCTCGCTCTGGTTGTGACGGATGAGCAGCACCGCTTCGGTGTCCACCAGCGCGAGGCGCTCTCGGAGAAGGGGGAGCAGCCGCATATCCTCGTGATGAGCGCGACGCCGATTCCACGCACCCTCGCCATCATCCTGTACGGTGATCTCCACATTTCCGTGATAGACGAGCTTCCGGCGAACCGGCTGCCGATCAAGAACTGTGTTGTCAACACCTCCTACCGCCCGAAGGCATACAAATTCATTGCAGGACAGGTCGCCGAGGGAAGACAGGTGTATGTCATCTGTCCGCAGGTCGAGGAAGGCGAGATGGATGACCTCGAGAATGTTGTCGATTACACGGAAAAGCTGAAGGCGGCGCTCCCGTCCGACATTCAGGTCGCCTATCTGCACGGCAGGATGCGTCCCGCGGACAAAAACCGCATCATGGAGGAATTTGCGGCGCATTCCATCGACGTTCTGGTATCGACGACGGTCATCGAAGTCGGAATCAACGTCCCGAACGCAACCGTTATGATGGTCGAAAATGCGGAGCGCTTCGGTCTGGCGCAGCTCCACCAGCTCAGGGGACGTGTCGGCAGAGGAGAGTATCAGAGCTATTGTATTTTCGTCAGTACTCAGGAGAAACAGGAGACGATGGAGCGGCTGCAGATCCTGAATAAGTCCAATGACGGCTTCTTTATCGCCTCGGAGGATTTAAAGCTGAGAGGGCCGGGGGATCTGTTCGGTATCCGGCAGAGCGGGGAATTTGCATTCCGCGTCGGCGATATTTACACGGATGCGTCCGTGCTGAAACAGGTCTCGGAAGCGCTTGACGGACTGCTTGGGACAGACCCGGAGCTTGTGCTTCCCGAACATGCGCCATTGCGCCTTCATATAACCGCCATCTCTGCAAGGAATGTTGACTTTCGGAGCATCTGACGGTAAAATAGAGAACATAAGTTTTAAACGTTTAAAAAGAGAGGAAAACTGATTATGTCCAGCATCGCAATCGTCACTGACAGCAACAGTGGTATTACCCAGAACGCGTCAAAAGAACTGGGTATCTATGTCCTTCCGATGCCCTTTATGATTAATGAAGAAACCTATTATGAAGATATTAACCTGACACAGGAGCAGTTCTATGAAAAACTCTCCTCGGGAGCGGATATCTGCACCAGCCAGCCTTCTCCCGAATCGGTGATGAAGCTGTGGGACGAGCTTTTAAAGGAATATGACGAAATCGTACACATTCCCATGAGCAGCGGTCTTTCCGGCTCCTGTCAGAGCGCGATGATGCTTGCACAGGAGTATGACGGGCGTGTTCAGGTTGTCAACAACCAGCGCATCTCCGTCACGCAGCGCCAGTCCTGTCTGGACGCGAAGCTGCTTGCCGAAAAGGGCAGAACCGCCGCAGAGATCAAGGATATTCTGGAAAAAGACAAATTGAACAGCAGTATCTATATCATGCTGGATACGCTGTATTATTTAAAGAAGGGCGGCAGAATCACACCGGCTGCGGCTGCAATCGGCACAATGCTGAAGCTGAAGCCCGTTCTCCAGATTCAGGGGGAGAAGCTGGACGCATTTGCCAAGGCGAGAACCTCGAATCAGGGAAAAAATATCATGGTGAACGCAGTGAAAAGCGATCTGGAGAACCGTTTCGGCGGCGCCCCCGACCCTGCGAAGCACTGGATTGCCATGGCTTATACACAGGATCTGGAGTCCGGAGAAGCCTTCCGGCGCGAGGTTTCCGAGCTCTTCCCCGGATTTGAAATCCACATGGATCCGCTGTCCTTAAGCGTTGCGTGCCACATCGGGCCCGGCGCACTGGCAGTGACCTGTTCTAAAAAACTGGAAATATAAAGCTGTAAAGAGAGGTTTACCGATGGCAAAGTCAAATAACTATGACGCATCCAGCATCACCGTCCTGGAGGGGCTGGAGGCCGTCAGAAAACGTCCCGGCATGTATATCGGCAGCGTGTCGACCAAGGGGCTGAATCATCTGATCTACGAGATCGTCGACAACTCTGTGGACGAGCATCTGGCGGGGTACTGTGACACGATTACCGTGACGCTGGAGAAGGACGGCTCAGCGACAGTCGCCGACAACGGAAGAGGAATTCCCGTGGGAATGCATGAGAAAGGCATCAGTGCGGAGCGTCTGGTCTTCACGACCCTGCATGCCGGCGGAAAATTTGACAACTCTGCCTATAAAACCAGCGGAGGTCTGCACGGTGTAGGCTCCTCCGTTGTAAATGCACTTTCGACAAGGCTGACTGTCACGGTAAAGACAGGCGGCTTTATCTATGAGGATAAATACGAGCGCGGCACACCGGTCATTCCGCTGGAGAACGGCCTGCTTCCCGTCAAGGGAAAGACGAGGGAGACGGGTACGACGATCAACTTTCTGCCCGACGATACGATCTTCGACAAGACGCGTTTTAAGGAAGACGAAGTCAAGAGCAGACTGCACGAGACAGCATACCTGAACCCGAAGCTGACGATTGTTTTCCACGATCTGAGGGGCGCTGCTCCCGAGCATATTACATACCATGAGCCGGAGGGAATCATTGGCTTCATCAAGGACATGAATAAGAATCAGGAGACCGTACACGATGTCGTGTATTTCAGCGGCGAGAGCGACGGCATTTCCGTTGAGGTCGCTTTCCAGTACGTCAACGAGTTCCACGAGAATGTGCTCGGCTTCTGTAATAATATTTACAATTCCGAAGGCGGTACGCATCTGACCGGCTTTAAAACCATGTTCACAAATGTAATCAACAATTATGCCCGGGAACTCGGTATCTTAAAGGAAAAGGACGTGAATTTCACCGGAGCGGATGTCAGAAACGGTATGACAGCCGTTGTCTCCATCAAGCATCCCGACCCGCGCTTTGAGGGACAGACGAAGACCAAGCTGGACAACCAGGATGCGGCGAAGGTTGTCAGCAAGGTGACGGGAGATGAGATTGTCCGTTTCTTTGACCGGAATCTTGAGACACTGAAAAATATCATCGGCTGCGCGGAGAAGGCGGCAAAGATCCGCAAGACGGAGGAGCGCGCCAAGACAAACATGCTGACGAAGCAGAAGTTTTCCTTTGACTCCAACGGAAAGCTTGCAAACTGCGAGTCGAGAGATGCCTCGAAATGTGAAATTTTCATCGTCGAGGGAGATTCCGCCGGCGGCAGTGCAAAGACAGCGAGAAACCGTATGTTTCAGGCGATCCTTCCCATCAGGGGAAAGATTCTCAACGTGGAAAAGGCAAGCATCGACAAGGTGCTGGCAAACGCTGAGATCAAGACAATGATTAATGCATTCGGCTGCGGCTTCTCCGAGGGCTACGGAAATGACTTTGACATCACAAAGCTGCGCTACGACAAGATCATTATCATGGCGGATGCGGATGTGGACGGCGCACACATTTCCAATTTGCTGCTGACGCTTTTTTACCGCTTTATGCCCGAGCTGATCTTCGAGGGGCATGTCTATATTGCGATGCCTCCCTTGTACAAGGCGATGCCTTCCAAGGGACAGGAGGAATATCTGTACGACGATAAGGCTCTGGAAAAATACAGAAAGACACACAAGGGTCCCTTTACCCTGCAGCGCTACAAGGGTCTCGGCGAGATGGATGCCGACCAGCTCTGGGAGACGACACTGAACCCCGACACCCGCCGCATGAAGCTCGTGGAGATCGAGGACGCGCGCATGGCATCCGAGATTACAAGCCTGCTCATGGGCACTGAGGTTCCGCCCAGAAAAGCATTTATCTACGATCACGCAACCGATGCGGAGCTGGATTACAACGCATAATCCCTGCATACATAGAAAGGCATGAACAACAGAATGGAAGACAGCAGAATCATAAAAACAGAATACTCTGAGGAGATGCAGAAATCCTTTATCGACTATGCCATGAGCGTTATTATCGCCAGAGCGCTTCCCGATGTCAGGGACGGTCTGAAGCCGGTTCAGCGCCGGACGCTCTACGATATGTATGAACTGGGTATCCGCTATGACAGACCTTACCGAAAGAGCGCCAGAATTGTCGGCGATACCATGGGTAAATATCATCCTCACGGCGACAGCTCCATCTACGATTCGCTGGTCGTGATGACGCAGGATTTCAAAAAGGGCATGCCGCTGATCGACGGTCACGGCAACTTTGGCAATATCGAGGGAGACGGTGCCGCCGCAATGCGTTATACCGAGGCAAGGCTCCAGAAGGTGACGCAGGAGGCATTCCTCGCAGATCTGGACAAGGACGTCGTTGACTTCATGCCGAATTTCGACGAGACGGAGAAGGAGCCGACCGTTCTGCCGGTGAAGCTTCCGAACTTCCTCATCAACGGCTCCGAGGGAATCGCTGTCGGCATGACGACGAGCACACCACCCCACAATCTCTGCGAGGTCGTTGACGCGACAAAGGCTTATATGCTCGACGAAAATATCAGCACAAGAGAGCTGATGCGCTATATCAAGGGTCCTGATTTCCCGACGGGCGGCATTGTCACCAACAAGGACGAGCTGCTCTCCATCTACGAGACGGGAACCGGGAAAATCAAGATCCGCGGCAAGGTGGAATTTGAGAAGACCAAGGGAGGAAAGACCAATGTAGTCATCACGGAAATTCCTTATCCCATGATCGGTATGAACATTGCAAAGTTCCTGCAGGATGTTGCCGCACTGTCCGAGACGAAGAAGACGCAGGATATTGTCGATATTTCCAACCAGTCCTCCAAGGAGGGCATAAGGATCGTCATTGAACTGCGGAAGGATGCCGACCCGGAGAATTTTGTCAACCTTCTATATAAGAAGACAAGGCTTGAGGATACCTTTGGTGTCAATATGCTCGCCATCTGTGACGGCAGACCGGAAACGATGGGCTTAAAGAGCATTCTGAAAGCAAACGTCGATTTCCAGTTTCAGGTTGCCACCAGAAAGTACACGAACCTCCTCGCGCACGAGATGGAACGGAAGGAAGTGCAGGAGGGACTGATTAAGGCATGTAATGTCATTGATCTGATTATCGAGATTCTCAGAGGCTCCAAGGATCGCGCCATGGCAAAGGCGTGCCTGACCGAAGGAAAGACGGACGGCATCAAATTCAAGTCCAAGGAATCAAAGATCATGGCGGCACAGCTCATGTTCACGGAGAAGCAGGCGAACGCCATTCTGGACATGCGTCTGTATAAGCTGATCGGACTCGAGATTGAGGCGCTGATTAACGAGCATGAGGAGACCATGGCAAATATCTACCGCTATGAGGACATCCTTGAGCGCCGGGATTCCATGGCGCAGGTAATCATGAACGAGCTTGACGGCTTCAAGAAGGAATATGGGCGCAAGCGCAGGACAGCGATTGAAAATGCCGAGGAAGCAGTCTACAAGGAGAAGGAGATCGAGGAGACGAACGTCATCTTCCTCATGGACCGCTTCGGCTATGCGAAGACTGTCGATGTCGCAACCTACGAGAGAAACAAAGAGGCGGCGGACACGGAGAACCGGTTTGTATTCGTCTGCAAGAATACCGGAAAGGTGTGCCTGTTCACGGATACAGGACAGCTCCACACGATCAAGGTCATGGATCTTCCTTTCGGCAAGTTCCGGGACAAGGGCATCCCCATCGACAATGTGAGCAACTATAATTCCGAGAAGGAGAACATTGTCTACATTACCAGCCAGAGCGAGCTGAACTTAAGACAGGTTGTCTTTGTCACGGAGCAGTCGATGATGAAGCTGGTGGACGGCGGCGAATTTGATGTCTCCAAGCGGACGGTAGCGGCGACAAAGCTGGGCGAAGGAGATAAGGTTGTCAGTGTGATGTCTGTCCTCGAGCAGCGCAACATCATTCTCCAGACAAAGGAGGGCTTCTTCCTTCGCTTCCCGATCGAGGAGATTCCCGAGAAGAAAAAGGGAGCCGTCGGTGTCCGCGGAATGAAGCTGGGTGCAAAGGATAAGGTCGAGCGGGTATACTATACACAGAACGGTGTAGAGGTCTCCATCGAATATAAGGAAAAGAAAATTCTTCTGAACAATCTGAAGGCGGCAAAGAGAGATACCAGGGGAACAAAAATCAGAATCTGATGCCGCGGAAAGGATCATTTATGCGTGTCATTGCAGGAACAGCGAGGAGTCTTCCGCTGAAGGCTCCGGAGGGCTTGGATACAAGGCCTACGACAGACCGGATCAAGGAAACACTCTTTAATATGCTGCAGGCTGAGATTCCCGGCTCTGTCTTCGTGGATCTGTTCAGCGGCAGCGGTGCGATCGGCATTGAGGCGCTGAGCAGGGGCGCCAGAAAGGCTTATTTTGTCGATAATGCACCCAAGGCATTGAACTGTATTCAGCAAAATCTTACATTTACGAAAATGACGGATCGTGCTATAGTAATAAAACAGGATGCGTGCAGTGCATTGAACAGCATCTATGAAAGGGAGATCGATCTCATTTTCATGGATCCGCCCTACAATCTCGGCTACGAGAGGGAGGTGCTTGCGCTTCTCGCTGGGATGCGCTATGTGACGCAGGATACGCTGATCGTTGTCGAGGCATCACTGGAAACCGATTTTTCCTATCTGCCGGAGCTCGGTTTCTGTCTGGAGAAGGATAAGCGTTACAAGACAAACAGACATGCGTTTATCAGACGCTGCTGCTAGAAGAGGGTTATGACGATGAAGAGAGCTGTTTATCCCGGAAGTTTTGATCCCATGACTTACGGACATCTTGATATTATCAAAAGGGCGTCGAAAATTTTTGATGTCCTGATCGTCAGTGTTTTGAACAATAAAGAGAAGACACCGTTGTTTTCTGTGGAAGAACGTGTTAAGATATTAAAAGAAGCGACCAAGGATCTGCCGAATGTACAGGTGGACAGCTTCAGCGGACTGCTGATCGATTATGCGGCTGAGAACGATCTTCATGTCGCGGTCAGAGGGCTGCGCGCAATCACGGACTTCGAGTATGAATTGCAGATCGCACAGACAAACCGCAAATTTTCTGAGGGGAAGCTGGACACCATGTTCCTTACGACCAGTCTGGAATATGCCTATCTGAGTTCCTCGACTGTAAAGGAAATCGCAAGCTTCGGCGGCAACATCAGCCAGTGTGTCCCTGGGTTTGTAGCTGATCTGATTTATGAGAAGTACCGGATAAAACAAGAAAGCAAGGAGTGACGCCCATGAGCAGTAGAATTGAGCAGGTTATAGATGAACTGGAAGAATACATTGAGAGCTGTAAGCCAAAATTCATGTCCAATTCGGAGATCATTGTCAATAAGGACGAGATCGACGAACTGATCCGCGAGCTCCGCCTGAAGACTCCCGATGAGATCAAGCAGTACCAGAAGGTAATCAGCAACCGGGAAGCAATCCTGAACGACGCGAGGAAGAAGGCGGAAAAGCTGATTAACGAGGCAACGATCCAGACCAACGAGCTGATCAGCGAGCATGAGATCATGCAGCAGGCATACGCTCAGGCAAACGAGGTTGTCACCATGGCATCCAAGCAGGCGCAGGACATTCTGGACAAGGCAACGCTTGAGGCGAATGAATTCCGTATGCAGGCAGCCCAGTACACGGAAGAAAGACTGGCAGAGCTTGAGAATATCATCCTCTCCGCAATCCAGTCCTCCAGTGCAAATTACCAGAGTCTGCTCGGCTCCCTGAACCAGTACAAGGATCTCATCCAGTCCAACCGTCAGGCGCTGCATCCCACCGAGGAGGAATTTGAGGAGCTGCCTCTCGAGGGTACGAATAATAACGATGACAATCTGAAGGTCATCCAGTAACAGAGCAACAAAAAAGGAACCGGTTTTCTCGGGGACAGTTCTTCCCCCTTTGAAGACCGGTTTATTTGATATTGAGAATGTTTATAATTGAAAGGTTTTATTGATGAAGCAGATCATTCGCAGATTTTTCATTACATTTACGGCACTTGCAGCCACCCTTTTGTCCCTGCAGCCCGCGAAGGTGTCGGCGGCGGAACGGCTCCAGCAGCCAAAAACAGACACGGCAGTCATCGTGATCGACCCGGGGCACGGCGGTGAAAATGAGGGGACGATTGCCGGAGCTGAAAAGGAAAAGTACATGACGATGACGACCGCACGCGCCATGTACGAGGAGCTTTCCCTCTATGATAACGTTGAGGTCTATCTGACACATACAGAGGATGTGGATATGACGCTTGAGGAGCGGGCAGAGTTTGCAAAGAACGTCAATGCCGACTTCCTGTTCAGCATCCACTACAATGCCTCCGAGTACCATGAACTGTTCGGGTCGGAGATATGGGTTCCGCTGAATGCCCCCTTTAACGATTACGGCTACCAGTTCGGCTATGAATTCCTCTCCATCCTGAAGGAACGCGGATTGTTCATCCGGGGAATCAAGACGAGAGTGGGAGACAAGGGACTGGACTACTACGGCATTATCCGCTTTGCCAACGCGCGCGATATTCCGGCGGTCATTCTGGAACACTGTCATGTGGATGAGGCGAGGGATACCGGCTTCTGTGACAGTGAGGACGATCTGATCCGGTTCGGAAAGGATGATGCTACCGCAGTTGCGAAGTACTTCGGACTCAAAAGCAGCATCTTAAATGTCGATTATTCCGATTATCAGCTTCAGGAGGTCAGCGGGACACAGCCTGTTCCCTCAACGCTGCGGGACGATACGGCGCCGGACATCTGTCAGGCTGAACTCGTAAATGCCGATTACGGCACCGGTCAGCTTTCCGTTCAGGTCAGTGCCGCAGATTATGATTCCCCACTGATCTATTATGACTACAGCCTTGACGGCGGACTGACTTTCAGTCCCAGAAATGCATGGCCGGACAGCGATGCCTTGAACGGCACTTACGCAGATACCTTCACGCTGAATCTGTCTGTGCCCTCCGGTGTAAAACCGACCGTGATTGTCCGTGCCTATAATCTCTTTGATCTATTCACCACAAGCAATGTGGTCGAGGTATCAGAAGTTTTCCGTTACGGTCAGGATGAGGAGGCGGATGAGACGGAAAGCACAGAGCCGGTTTCCGTTCCTGACTCTGCGGAAGTCGAAAGCTCTGCCGCAGCCGAGCCAGTCATCGCTCCCGGTGCCGACAGCGATGCTCCGGTCAGCTTTTCCACCTTTCTGATTATCTGCTTTATTGCTGTCGGGCTCTTTTTTGTGCTGTTGGGCTTTTCACAGCTTCTCGCGTACCGCAGGCGGAAGAGACGAAGAGCTCAGCGGAGAAAGGACGCCGGACAGAGAAGGAACCACAACAGATAAAACAGGGCGTTTCCTACCGTGAGCACGACCTTGTGCCGGATGTAGTCCGTGACGGAGAGATCGGTATGACCGATACAGCTGTAGGTCTGGGCGATACAGGAGAGACCGCCGAAGCTCAATACCAGAAGGCTGTAGAGCGGAAGCGAGGAATCCAGCATGGACAGACCGCCCGTGATCTCTAAAAGCGGTGCCAGAAGAACAGGCGTCCTGCCGAGAAGCATATGCGGCAGAAGGTTCAGAAGATTAAAGAGTATCATGTAACCGCCGAGCGACAGAATGCTTTGCAGGGAGGTTTTGACGGAGTCATCGACAGCCCTTAACATTCTGCCGGCGGACAGCTTTTCCCGTGACCGGACAGCCTTTAAGCCGCCCTGTCCGACACTGTTTTCCGGCGCCAGATCGCGGAAAAAGGTAAAGCGGAGCAGCAGCCCGTAGAGAAGCGGCAGCCCGTACATGCCGAACAGATAGGGAAACAGCTTTGTCCTTCCGAGAAGCGGAAGAGCAAAGCTGCAAAAGTAGACTGGGCCGATGTTGTTACAGAAAGCCAGCAGATATTCCGCCTCCCGTCTTGTAATCATCTGCCGGTCATAGAGATCCGCCGTCACCTTCGCGCCCATCGGGAAGCCGCAGAGGAAGCCGAGCATCATCGCATAGACGACATTTTTCCGGATCCGGTAGAGCGGGCCGACGACGGGATAGAGCAGCATTGCAACCTTTTCCGTCAGTCCCAGACGGATCATGATACCGGACAGGATCATAAACGGCAGGAGGGCGGGGATCATTTTCTGAAACCAGAGTTCCAGACCGATACAGGCGTAATGCATGCTCAGCGCCGCATTGCCGAGAATGCATGCCGCCAGCGCAAGAAAAAGGAAGGTCAGAACAATCATCAGCGGAATTCCTTTGCAGACAGGTCAGGCTTTGTATAATATATGAAAAGGGAAATTGGGTATATGCGTCTGGATAAATTCTTATGTGAACTGAATATCGGAAGCCGCAGTCAGGTAAAGGAACTGATAAGGCGCGGAAAGATCAGTGTCAATAACACTGTCGTAAAGACTGCCGATCTGAAAATTGATGAAAAGAAAGACATTGTCTGCGTGCAGGGGCAGACGCTTTCCTACCGGAAATTCTATTATTATATGCTGAATAAACCTGCCGGGGTTGTCTCGGCAACGCAGGACAATCTCTCCGATACCGTGATCGGTCTACTCCGTCCGGAGGACAGACGCGCCGATCTGTTTCCGGTCGGACGGCTGGACAAGGATACGGAAGGGCTGCTGCTTTTGACAAACGACGGAGCGCTGGCACATAGACTGTTGTCCCCCGGAAGGCATGTCGACAAGACCTATCATGTCACAATCGAGCATGCGCTGACAGCACAGGATATTCAACGGCTGGAGCAGGGTGTGGACATCGGGGAGGACGAACCGACGCTGCCAGCGAGGGTGGAAATTCTCTCGCCGGAGACGGAGCTTCTGCTGACAATACACGAGGGGAAATTCCATCAGGTAAAGCGGATGCTGTTTGCGGTCAACAACCTTGTCACCGCCCTGCGGCGCACAGCCTTAGGCGGTCTGAAGCTCGACGGGACGCTTGCGCCGGGCGAATACAGACCCTTAAGCGAAGAGGAGGTAGAAGTTCTTCATGAGGCATGAAATGTTACAGGACATAAAGGCGGTCATTTTTGACCTCGACGGCTCGCTGGTCGACTCCATGTGGATGTGGCGTGCGATCGATATTGAATATCTGGGGAGATTCGGAATCCCATTGCCGGAGGAACTGCAATCCCGCATCGAAGGCATGAGCTTCAGCGAGACTGCCGTGTACTTCAAGGAGCATTTTCCGATTCCCGACAGCATTGACCAGATCAAGGAAGACTGGAACTGTATGGCGTGGGATAAATACGCGAACGAAGTGCCGTTAAAGCCCGGCATTCCCGAATTTTTAGAGCGTTGCCGGGAGGAGGGCATAAAGCTCGGCATCGCCACCAGCAACTCCAGGCAACTTGTGGAAAACATAGCCAAGGTGCATAACCTCCGGGATTATTTCTCATGCATCATGACCGGCTGTGACGTTGCGCACGGAAAGCCCTCGCCGGACATATATCTGGCAGTTGCCGAGGGGCTGGACTGTCCGCCCTCACAATGCCTTGTCTTTGAGGATATTATTCCGGGAATTCAGGCAGGGAAGGCTGCCGGGATGCGGGTCTGTGCCGTCGAGGATGCCTATTCGGTCAATGACCGCGAGCGAAAAAAAGCGCTTGCAGACTACTACATCAGCGATTACTATGCTATACTGTAGGTATAGCCCCTAAGGAGGATGTTTTTATGAATATTGTCATCATCACCGGCGCTTCGTCCGGAATCGGAAAAGAATTTGCACTGAAGATGGACTCTCATTTTGATAGCATCGACGAGTTCTGGCTGGTTGCGAGAGACAAGGCGAAGCTTGGGGAGCTTGCAAAAGCCCTGCGCCACAAGACCCGCATTTTCGCCATTGACATTACCTCTGCGCCGAATCTGGATGTGCTTGAAGACACTGTGATCGCCAGAAACGCAACCGTACGCATGCTTGTCAATTGCGCGGGCTATGGTCTGATGGGCGCTTTCTGCGAGCAGGAGGCGGAGGGAGAGCTGGGCATGATCCGGTTGAACTGTCTCGCCCTGACTGACCTCACGCACCGTATGATTCCTTTCATGCGCAGAAACAGCCGCATCATCCAGCTTGCTTCCAGCGCTGCCTTCCTTCCGCAGCCGGATTTTGCGGTCTATGCGGCAACCAAGGCCTATGTGCAGAGCTTTTCCAGAGCCCTCGGACGGGAGCTTCGTCCGCTCGGCATATGGGTGACTGCAGTCTGCCCGGGGCCTGTGGATACGCCGTTCTTTGATATTGCGGAGCAGGGCGGGACAACGCTCGCCATCAAAAAATATGTGATGGAAAGCCCCGAGAGAGTTGTGGAGCAGGCGCTCCGTGACTCCTACTTCAAGCGGGAGCTGTCTGTCTGCGGTCTGCCGATCAAGGGGCTGCATGTGTTATCCAAGACGCTTCCCCACCGACTGATTCTGGATATCATGGGACTGATGAAAAAGAGAGGACTGTAAAAGATGCACTATCTGAAACGTTTATTTACCACAGCGGAGGTCAAGGGGACAGAAAAATACCTTGACACCCAGAAAAAATACGAGCTGATCCGAACCCTTCTCTATTTTGGAATCTCGGCATCCTTGTTCATAGGCGGCTATTTACAGACAAAGAGCAAGGTCAACCTGCTGACCGTCGTCGCCGTTCTCGGCTGCCTGCCGGCGAGCAAAAGCGCCGTGAGTGCTATTATGTTTTTCCGCTTTAAGAGCTGTAAGCCGGAGAACGCGGCGGAGATCAAAGCGCACAGCGGGGGGCTGCTCGCCCTGTTTGACTGTATTTTTACCTCCTACAGCAAGACCTACCGCGTCAGCCATCTCGCAGTCCGCGGCAAGACGGTCTGCGGCTTTACGGAGGATCCGAAATTTGACGAGGCAGAATTTAACAAGCATATCACCGATATTTTAAAGCTGGACGGACATAAGGATGTAACGGTCAAGATTTTCACCAGTCTTTCCCGCTACACGGAGCGTCTGGAGCAGATGAAGGAGCTGGAGGAAAACGAGGCAGCTTCCGCCGCGATCATCGAGACCTTAAAGAGTGTGATACTTTGACAGAAGGAAATGCAACATGCAGACAGTGACAATCGGAAAGAACCAGTCCGGGCAGCGGCTGGACAAATTTTTACATAGATTCATGCCGGATGCCGGGAACGGCTTCCTCTACAAGATGCTGCGCAAGAAAAACATCACCTTAAACGGACACAGGGCGGAAGGCTCGGAGATTCTCGCACAGGGCGACACGCTTTCCTTTTTCTTTTCGGAGGAGACCTACCGGAAATTTACCGGTCTCAGCCCGGTGCCGGAGACACAGGTCTCTGTCAAGGAACCTCCCGTTCAGGAATACCTTCAGGCGTTCCATACCCTAAAGGACATTCGTGTGCTGTATGAGGATGAGGATATTCTGATCGCTGACAAGCCCGCGGGTATCTTGTCCCAGAAGGCGGCTTCCTCCGATCTGAGCCTGAATGAATGGCTGATCGGCTATCTGCTGGAGGTCTCACATTTTCCGCGGGAGGAACTCCGCACCTTCAAGCCTTCGGTCTGCAACCGTCTTGACCGCAATACCAGCGGACTTGTCCTCTGTGGGAAATCCCTGCGCGGCTCCCAGTATTTAAGCCGGTGCATCCGCGGGAGAGGCATCCGGAAGTTCTACCGCACGATCTGCGTCGGAAACATCGATACGGAAATGACAGTGCGCGGATACCTGAACAAAGACACTGCCCGGAACAAGGTCACGGTCAGCAGCCATGCTGCTCCCGGTTCGGAGAGTGATTTTATTGAGACACGTTTCCGTCCTTTAAAATCGACAGGTGCTTACACTCTGCTGGAGGTGGAGCTGATTACCGGAAAGACACATCAGATCCGCGCGCATCTGGCGAGCATCGGACATCCGCTGATCGGGGATCACAAATATGGCAATGCGAAGACAAACCGCTATATGAAGGAGCAATTCGGACTTTCCTGCCAGCTGCTGCACGCCTACAGGCTCGTCTTTCCCGAGGCAGGAGATGCGGAAGCTTTCCTCCCGGCAACCGCCGGAAATACCTATATTTCCGATTATCCTGAACAGTTCCGGCGCATACAGTGTGAGCTGTTCGGAGAGGAGATTTTGAATTAAGATGGCAACATGGAATTCCAGAGGCCTGCGGGGGTCAACGCTGGAGGATATGATCAACCGGACAAACGAGAAATACGCCGATGCCGGACTGGCGTTGATCCAGAAGGTTCCCACACCAATCACACCGATCAAAATGGACAAGGAGCATCGTCAGATCACTCTTGCCTATTTTGAACAGAAGAGCACCGTCGATTACATTGGTGCAGTGCAGGGGCTTCCGGTCTGCTTTGACGCCAAAGAATGCTCGGTAGATACCTTTTCCCTGCAAAATATCCATCCGCATCAGGTCGAATTTATGAAGCGGTTTGAGAAGCAGGGCGGCATCGCCTTTTTCCTGATCTATTACACACATAAGGACATCCTCTATTATCTTCCTCTGGAAATGCTGCTCTTTTTCTGGAACCGGGCGCAGGAGGGCGGACGGAAGAGCTTCCGCTACGAGGAACTGAACCCTGCGTACATTCTGCCCAAGAGGCACGGCATTCTCGTGCCGTATCTCGACATTCTCCAGCAGGATCTGGATGACCGGGACAGCGTATAAAATAATTCTTGACACTATAAATATCCTTCGGTATACTACATTTAGTTTCTTTCTCTACCATGGTGCCATGGTAGCACGTTAAAGTGTTAAAGAGGTGGCTATGAGTAAACAACTTCTACATACCCCGGAAGGCGTCCGGGACATCTACGGAAAAGAATTTCACAGAAAGCTGGAGGTGGAAAACCGGCTTCATGAGCGCATCCGCCTGTACGGCTATCAGGAGATCCAGACACCGACCTTTGAGTTTTTCGATGTGTTTTCCAAGGAGATCGGGACGACCCCAAGCCGGGAGCTCTATAAGTTCTTCGACAAGGAAGGGAATACGCTGGTGCTCCGCCCGGATTTCACGCCGTCCATTGCGAGATGCGCGGCAAAATATTTCAGTGAGAAGAAGGTGCCGCTCCGGCTCAGCTATGTCGGAAACACCTTTACGAATACCTCTAACCTGCAAGGTAAATTGAAGGAGTCGACACAGATGGGTGCCGAGCTGATCGGTGACCCTTCTGTCGAGGCGGATGCCGAGATTATCAGCCTTGTCATCAAGGCATTGCTGGATACCGGGCTGCAGCGCTTTCAGGTATCCATCGGCGAGGTGGAATATTTCAAGGGTCTGTGTGAGGAAGCGGGACTGGATGAGGAGACGGAGATGGATCTCCGCGCCTGCATCTCCGGAAAGAACTACTTTGCGGCGCAGGAGCTGCTTCAGGAACGGAAGGTCGTCGAGCCCTACCACAGCCGTCTGCTCAAGGTCGCCGATATGTTCGGGGATATGTGTTCCCTGACCGACGCGCGCGCCATGGTCAGCAACGAGCGTTCTCTTGCCGCGATCGAGCGTCTTGAGAAATTACATAAGGTACTTCAGGTTTACGGGGTTGCCGATTACATTTCCTTTGATCTCGGCATGCTCAGTAAATACAAATATTACACTGGTGTCATTTTTAAGGCATACACCTACGGTGTGGGCGACGCCATTGTCAAGGGCGGAAGATATGACCACCTGCTCCACCAGTTCGGCAAGGAAGCACCGGCAATCGGCTTCTGCATGGTAATCGACAGCATTCTCGAAGCGCTGTCCAGACAGAAGGTTATACTGCCGGAGCCGGAGCCCGTCCGCGTGATTACTTATCTGCCGGACAATTACGAAGAGAAGCTGGCTGAGGCACAGGCGCTAAGAGCCGCCGGCCACGCCGCTGTTCTCATTGCGAAAGACATGCAGGATGGAGAGGATTATGAGTGAAGATAGATACCTGACCTTTGCACTCGGCAAGGGCAGACTGGCAAACAAGACACTGGAATTATTTGAACAGCTGGGCATTACCTGTGACGAGATGAAGGACAAGAGCTCGCGCAAGCTGATCTTTGTCAACGAGGAGCTGAAGCTCCGGTTCTTTCTGGCGAAGGGGCCGGACGTGCCGACCTACGTTGAGTACGGAGCGGCGGACATCGGGGTTGTCGGCAGGGACACGATCCTTGAGGAGAACCGCAATGTCTACGAGGTGCTTGACCTCGGCTTCGGGAAATGCCGCATGTGCGTCTGCGGGCCTGCTTCCGCGAGGGAGCTTTTACAGCATCACGAGCGCATCCGTGTGGCGAGCAAATATCCCTGCATAGCGAAGGATTATTTCTATAATAAGAAGCACCAGACCGTAGACATCATAAAGCTGAACGGCTCTGTGGAGCTCGGGCCGCTGGTGGAGCTCTCCGATGTCATCGTCGATATTGTCGAGACCGGCTCCACGTTGCGGGAAAACGGGCTGGAGGTTCTGGAGGAGGTCTGCCCGCTCTCTGCGAGAATGATCGTCAATCCGGTCAGCATGCAGATGGAGACGGAGCGGATTAAGACGTTAGTCAACAGGATAAGAGAAAAGCTTGATAAATAGAATTTTTCAAGCACGAGCTTTGTGTCTGCACACTTGACACAAACTCGCCATGCGCAGGGGACGTGCGCAGAAAGGGAGAAAAGCATGAGAATCGTAGCGCTGACAAAAGAAAGCAAAAAGGGGATTCTGAACGATCTCTTAAAGAGAAGCCCCAACAATTATTCGGAATATGAGAGCACGGTCAACGAGATCATTTCCAACGTCAAGGCGAACGGGGATAAGGCACTCTTTGACTATACCTTAAGATTTGACAAATTTGCCCTGTCCGCGGATAACATCAAAGTTACCCGCGCGGAGATCGACGAGGCATATCGGAAGCTGGATGCCGGTCTGGTCGAGGTCATCCGGAAATCCGCCGAAAATATCCGGGCATTCCATGCGAAGCAGCTCCGCAACAGCTGGTTCGACGCCAAGGAAGACGGAACGATCCTCGGTATGAAGATCACGCCGATTGCCAGGGCGGGTGTCTATGTTCCCGGCGGCAAGGCGGCGTATCCGTCCAGCGTGCTGATGAACGTCATTCCCGCGAAAACCGCCGGGGTCTCCGAGATCATCATGACGACACCTCCCGGAGCGGACGGCAGCGTCAATCCGGGAACGTTGGTTGCGGCAGACATTGCGGGCGTCGACACGATATACAAGGTTGGTGGCGCACAGGCGATTGCAGCAATGGCATTCGGCACGGAATCTATTCCCAAGGTCGATAAGATCACCGGCCCCGGCAATATCTTTGTCGCGCTGGCAAAGAAGGCTGTTTACGGCTATGTGAGCATTGACTCGATCGCAGGCCCCAGCGAGATACTGGTTCTGGCAGACGAGACGGCAAACCCGAGATATGTCGCAGCCGATCTGCTTTCCCAGGCAGAGCACGACGAGCTGGCAAGCGCCATCCTGATTACGACTTCAAAGGCTCTCGCAGAACAGGTTTCCGCACAGGTCGATGTATTTGTCGGTGAGCTTGAGAGAAAAGCCATCATCCAGAAGTCTCTGGATAATTACGGTTATATCCTGCTGGCGGAGAGTATGGCGGATGCCATTGACGCCGTGAACGAGATTGCCTCGGAGCATCTGGAGATCCTGACGGCAAATCCGTTCGAGATCATGACGAAGATCCGCAATGCGGGCGCAATTTTCCTCGGAGAATATGCATCCGAACCGCTCGGAGACTATTTTGCCGGCCCGAATCACATTCTGCCCACAAACGGGACCGCGAAATTCTTCTCGCCGGTAAACGTGGATGATTTCATCAAGAAGACGAGTATTATTTCCTATTCGCGCGAGGCGCTTGAGAAGATACATCAGGATATTGAGACCTTTGCCGAGAGTGAAGGACTTACGGCACACGCCAACAGTATCCGGGTTCGTTTTGAGTAAGCATGACAAGGAGCAGAGAAGCAGATGAATCGTACAGCAGAAATCACACGCACAACAAAAGAGACGGACATTACTCTGAAATTAAATCTGGACGGCAGCGGCACCGCTGACATCTCCACGGGAATCGGATTCTTCGATCATATGCTGGAGGGCTTTTCCCGGCACGGGTTCTTTGACTTAAGCTGCAAGGTGCAGGGCGATCTGTATGTGGACGGGCATCATACGGTTGAGGATACCGGCATCGTTCTCGGAAAGGCGATCGCACAGGCTGTCGGCGACAAAAAGGGCATCCGCCGCTACGGCTCGTTCATTCTTCCGATGGATGACGCGCTCGCTCTCTGCGCTGTCGATCTCTGTGGCCGTCCTTATCTCAACTTTGACTGTACCTTCCCTGTGGAGAGGGTCGGCACACTGGACACCGAGCTTGTCCGGGAATTCTTTTATGCGGTTTCCTACAGTGCCGGAATGAATCTGCACATCAAGATGCTGGACGGATTGAATGCACATCATATGATCGAGGCAGGTTTCAAGGCGTTTGCAAAGGCCTTGGATCAGGCGGTCAGCTTTGACCCGAGGATCACGGATGTCCTGAGCACCAAGGGAAGCCTGTAGCATAATACATACAGAAGTAATACATATAGATAAGAAAGGATGCACCTTATGTCAGTTAAAAAATTTGTGCCCTGTATCTATTTATTTCATGAGCACGCCGTAAAATCCCTTACAGATACCTCCGTTGTGGAAACCGATCCTTTGCGTCTGGTGCGTCTGTACAATGAAAATAACGCGGATGAACTGATCATCTTCGATATGTCGTCGGAGGATGCCGAGCATGAAACTGCGCTGGACATCATCAAGGAAATCTGTGCCGTCGCGGAGACGGACGTCATCGGCGCCGGAAACATCAAGCGCATGGAGGATGTGAAGAAGCTGCTCTACGCCGGATGTAAAAGGGCGATTCTGGATTACGAAAAGGAAGAAAACATTCAGATCACGGAGGAAGTCTCCCTGAAATTCGGACGTGATAAGATTCTCGCCTCCTACAATGATCCGCAGGTGATCG
This sequence comes from uncultured Acetatifactor sp., assembly GCA_934402315.1. Classification (GTDB taxonomy): domain Bacteria; phylum Bacillota; class Clostridia; order Lachnospirales; family Lachnospiraceae; genus Acetatifactor. The sequence goes on from CAKRTS010000001.1 coordinate 123,758, forward strand.
CCGCCAACAAAGACCTTGTCGAGAAATACATTTCAACGCTGGTGCTCATGAATCCTCACCAGATCCGTGAGACAGAGGGGATCACAGAGCTTCCCTTTTATGTGCAGATCAATCAGATCGCGCTGAATAAGCTGATGGAGATTTTCGCGTACAAGCAGGTCTGCGGCGTTACCGGAAATACCATCAACGATAACTATCGGGAGATTCTTTCCCTGAAGCTGCTCTGCCGCGAAAACGGCATGTCTGTGGAAACGCTGGACGCGGCATTTGCATGGGCTGATTTCAAGAAGAACAATGACGGCATGGTACCTGTTGTCGTACAGGATTACCGGACGCTGGAGGTGCTGATGGTCGCCTATATGAATGAGGAGGCATACAACAAGACGCTTGTAACCGGAAAGATGACCTATTTCAGCAGAAGCAGAAATGAACTGTGGCTGAAGGGGGAGACCAGCGGACATTACCAGTATGTGAAAAGCCTGACTGCAGATTGTGATATGGATACGATTCTCGCCAAGGTATCCCAGGTCGGAGCTGCCTGCCATACCGGTTCCCGCAGCTGTTTCTTCAACGAGATTGCAAAGAAGGAGTATGAGGAGGCGGAGAACCCGCTGCAGGTCTTTGAGGATGTACTGAATGTAATCAAGGACAGAAAGCAGCACCCCAAGGAAGGCTCCTACACCAATTATCTGTTCGACAAGGGTATCGATAAGATCCTGAAAAAGCTGGGCGAGGAGGCGACAGAGATCGTCATTGCCGCAAAGAACCCCAACGCAAACGAGGTCAAGTATGAGATCAGCGATTTCCTGTATCATATGATGGTTCTCATGGTTGAAAAGGGGGTAAGCTGGGAGGAGATCACAACAGAGCTTGCAAACCGATAGGTTTCCTCAGATAAATATCAATATAACGTTTAAAAGCTGCCGGTTTTCGACAGCTTTTTTTAGGCATGACTCTATATAACACTTTACCAAAAAAAGAAAGAAAAGTCTAGTATTATTTTTCTTTTCCTGTATACTTTTAACTACAGCTCAGCCAAAACCAGTCATTTGTTAAAGAGGGAGGTACTCATGAAAAACACAGACCGGGCATCGGAAGAACAGTATTTGCAGGAGACAATGGAGGTCATTGAGACAAATCTGGAAAACTATGGCAGTGAAGTCGCCAGAATGCAGCAGGATATTGATGAAATGCTGGAGCATTACCACGACAACGATGTCGAAGTCTGGACAATACTCAACAATACCATCACCCTGAATGAGCACATGAAGCGCGCGCTGGAGCGAAATGAAAGAGCGCTGCACAAGCCGTATTTCGGCAGGATCATCTTCTACGATGAGACTTTGAAGATTGAAGAATCCCTGTACATCGGCAAGGGTGGAATCTCCAGAGACAACACACACTGGATGGTAATCGACTGGCGTGCCCCCGTCGCCAACGCCTACTATGAAAACGGGCTTGGAAAATGCAGCTACAGCGCACCGGAGGGAAAGGAGCTCCCCATTGACCTCAGGCTGAAACGGACTTATGAGATTGATGAGGGAAAGCTGCTGGATTACTTTGACACCGAGGTTGTCGCAAACGATGACCTGCTGATGAAATACCTGTCAAAGAACAAGGAAGCCGTGCTCGGTGAGATTGTTGCGACGATCCAGAAGGAGCAGAATGAGATTATCCGGAAATCTCCCTTCCACAACGTGATTGTCCAGGGGGTTGCAGGCTCCGGAAAAACAACCGTTGCCATGCACCGTATCTCCTATATCCTGTACAACTATCAGGAGCGCTTCCGCCCGGAGGATTTCTATATTGTCGGCAGCAACCGTATCCTGTTGAACTATATCACGGGCGTTCTGCCGGATCTGGATGTCTACGGTGTAAAGCAGATGACGATGGAACAGCTCTTTATCCGGCTTCTCTATGAGGCGTGGGATGCCAAGAAGAGCAAGGTCAAGCCGGTGTCCAGCAGTGCGGATATCGTAAAAGGAACAGAACAGTGGTATCAGGAGCTTGAAGCCTTCATCCGCAAACTGGAGTGGGTCACCATACGCCGCGAGACTGTCTATCTGAATCCGAGACAGTTCGTCGAGGGCCTGCAGGATGGCAAAAACGGCGTATACGACCGGACGGCGGAGGACAGAAAAGCCGGGTTGCAGCCGGTTCTCGTCCGGCTGGTGGAACAAGACAGCGTGGAGCGCTATATCACGCAGAATCCGGCTGTCTCCATCCAGAGTAAGATCAATATGCTGAACGAACGTCTCTTAATCAAAGTCAAGGATGAATTTCTCGGAAAGGGCATCAAATATACCGCCGAGGAACGAAAGGCGATTCTCAGGGCATACAGAGGCTTTTACGGGGGAACCCAGTGGAAGACCTCCATCTATGACCTATATACACAGTTTCTCGCCGAACAGCGCCGGAAGGGCTACGAGGTCACGGCACCGGCGGATGACAGCTATGATGTGTATGATCTTGCAGCCCTGGCGCTTCTCTATAAGCGGGTGTGCGAGACAGAGGTAATCAGCGAGGCTCATCATATTGTCATCGATGAAGCGCAGGATTTCGGCATGATGGCATATGAAGTACTGCACGCCTGTATCAAGGACTGTACCTACACCGTGATGGGGGATATTTCCCAGAATATCCATTTCGGCTTCGGTCTCAGCGACTGGGAAGCCCTGCGGAAGCTGTTGCTGCCGGATGCTGCGGATTCCTTCGGCGTGCTGCGAAAGAGCTACCGTAACACCGTGGAAATTTCGGATTTTGCCACAAACATTCTCCGCCACGGCAGCTTTTCCATTTATCCGGTCGAACCGATCATCCGCCACGGAAAGCAGGTCGAGGTGGAACAGCTTTCCACTTCACCGGAGCTTATTGCCGCCCGTGCCGCTGAGATCTGCCGTGGCTGGCAGGCGGAGGGGCTCGATACGATTGCGGTCGTCTGCAGGGACATCGCTTCCGCAAAGCGAACCGCCGTCCAGCTTTCAAGACATATTACCATTCTGGAAAGTGATCTGGAAAAGGCGGATTTCGGAAGCGGAATCCTGGTACTGCCGGTGGAATACACGAAGGGACTGGAATTTGACGCAGTCCTGATCCTGAACCCGAGCCGTAAGGATTATCCGGTCGATGACGGCCACGCGAAGCTCCTCTATGTCGCGGCAACAAGAGCGCTCCACGAACTGCACATACTGCACACCGGGGACCTGACCGGACTGATCGCTGATCCCATACCGGAAAGGCCTATGCCGGACGCGTCCGATGCACAGGAAAAAGTATCCTCCGATGCCGGAAAGAAGGCTCAGCCACAGCCACTTCCGCGCACGGAACAGGAAAAGCGTCCCCGCGTAAAGCCGAAAATTGTCATTGCCTCCGCCAACGACGAAAGCCCGGCACCGCGCAAAAAGCCGGTCAGAAACGATTACACGGCAGCACAGACAGTTTCCCGCCCATCCGGGGAGAAGACTGCCCCTATTGTTCCGGCGGTTTCCTTCGGGGATATGCCTGCGACGGAGGGTCTGCGCCCCGCCGGGCATGCAAAGATCAATCTCGGTGTGAAATGGGCTTCCAAGCAGGCGGACGGACTGTATCTCCAATCCCAGTACGGAACCCTGCGGATCAGTCCGGTCGGCAGTGCGATTCTGAGGATTACTTTCTCCCGGGGACAAAAGCTGACAGACGGCGTGCATCCGCTGATTGCCGTCAACAGGACAGACAAGAACTGGAAATTCCGCGACACCGGAAAAACGATTGAATTGACGACCGCCGAGCTCACCCTGCAAATTGACAAGCTGACCGGAAGCGGACGCTTCCTCGACAGAACGGGAGGTCTGCTGCTGGCAGAACGCAGGCAGGAGAGCAGACAGCTCGACGCCGGCAGATCATGGATCTTTTTTGACTGGCAGAAGAAGGAGCAGCTCTATGCCATGGGCCCCGCAGGGCAGGGAGGGCTGAAGCTCCGCGGCGGCGCAAGGGTCATCTCAACAGAGGGACAGCTGCCGTTTGTCCTTTCGGATAAAGGCTATGCAATCCTTCCGGCGTCCTCCGGCACGGTTATCAGCTGCGATATTCCCGCCTACGGCTCCTATCTCTGCATGGAGGGGCAGGAACAACAGGATTATTACTTTATCGCCGGGAAACAGCAGAATATCCTGAATGCTTATGCTTATCTCACCGGGACCTTGTAATAGAAGAAGCTATTTAACTCTGTGGCGGCGCTCTCTATTTTGCAGAGAACGCCGCCAGCCATTCTGTAATTCTGTATTCATAATCAGCGGAAAGCAGTCCGAAGAGCTTTTCCGACGTAAACTCACCGATGGAAATGCCGTTGGCATCCAGTATCACAACCGCCGCAAAGAGAAGGATTGCCAGCACTGTTCGCGGCCCGATTGACGACACCGGCTGCGCGTCCTGATCGAAGTCATCCTCCTCCAAGGCATAGTTATCACCTGTGCTTCCATATAAAATCTGTTCCCGGCTGCTCATATCGTATCTGTTCCGGCGATATTGCTGTCTGATCTGCTGTACAAGCTGCAGCTTTTGCTCTGCTGTCACTCCGCTCATTGATTTCCTCCGCGATTGCCTGACCGTTACTAAAAGATATGACGGAATTTGCATTGTATTCGTAAATATGATAGAATGAATCGCATAAGTATGTGGAGGACTGTCGAATATGAACCCAAATGAAAAGCTTGCTCTTTCGGATGACATTCTGATGAAAGTGGAAAAGCCGGAGCGCTATATCGGTCATGAAGTAAATTCCGTCATCAAGGACAAGAAGCAGATCGCGGTGCGCTTTGCAATGTGCTTCCCCGACGTTTACGAAATCGGAATGTCCCATCTGGGCATTCAGATATTATATGATATGTTTAATTCCTGGGAGGATGTCTGGTGTGAGAGAGTTTATTCTCCGTGGATTGATCTGGACGCTATCATGCGCCGGGAGCATATTCCACTGTTCGCTCTGGAGTCGCAGGACCCCGTGAAGGAATTTGATTTCCTCGGCATCACCATCCAGTACGAGATGTGTTACACAAACATTCTCCAGATTCTTGATCTCGCACAGATCCCGCTGAATGCGGCAGACAGGGGTGAAGACTGTCCGATCGTGATCGGCGGCGGTCCCTGCACCTACAATCCTGAGCCGATTGCTGACTTCTTCGACATCTTCTATATCGGCGAGGGAGAGACCCAGTACAGAAATCTCCTGAATCTTTATAAGGAATGCCGTGAGCAGAAGGCCGGCAGGAAGGAATTCCTGCGCCGTGCCGCCAAAGTACCGGGGATGTATGTGCCGGCTTTCTATGAGGTGAGCTACCATGAGGACGGAACGATCAAGAGCTTTCTGCCAACCGAGAACGGTATCCCGGAAAAGATCACAAAGGAAATCCAGATGGATGTGACGGATACCTATTATCCGATGAAGCCTGTCGTTCCGTTTATCAAGGTGACGCAGGACAGAGTGGTACTCGAGATCCAGCGCGGATGTATCAGAGGCTGCCGGTTCTGTCAGGCGGGACAGCTCTATCGCCCTGTCCGGGAGCGCGATGTCGAGACGCTGAAGAAATGGGCGCTTGAAATGCTGAAGAATACCGGCCACGAGGAGATCTCGCTGAGTTCCCTGAGCTCCAGTGATTACAGCAGGCTCCCCGAGCTGATTAATTTCCTGATCGACGAATGTAACGATCGGCATATCAATATCTCCCTTCCGTCGCTCAGAATCGATGCCTTTTCACTGGATGTCATGAGCAAGGTGCAGGATGTCAAGAAATCCAGTCTCACCTTCGCTCCCGAGGCGGGAAGCCAGCGTCTGAGAAACGTCATCAACAAAGGACTTTCGGAGGAGGTCATCCTTAAGGGAGCTGCGCTTGCATTTGAGGGTGGCTGGACGAGAGTAAAGCTGTACTTCATGCTGGGACAGCCGACGGAGACGGAAGATGATATCCGGGGAATCGCTGAACTCTGCAACAAGATTGCCGCTACCTTCTTTGACACGGTTCCGAAGGAAAAACGCGTCAACGGAAGAGTTCAGATCGTGGCGAGTACCTCCTTCTTTGTGCCTAAGCCGTTTACACCGTTCCAGTGGGCTTCCCAGTGTACAAAGGACGAGTTTATAGAGAAGGCATATCTGACAAGAAAGGCGATCTCCGAGCAGCTAAACCAGAAGAGCATCAAGTACAACTGGCACGAGGCGGATGCGAGCGTGCTCGAGGGTGTGCTTGCCAGAGGCGACCGGAGACTTTGCGAGGTGATCCGCAGAGTGTATGCAAAGGGCAGCTTTTACGATGCATGGAGTGAATTTTACGATAATGAACGCTGGCTGGATACCATAGAGGAATGCGGATTGTCGGTTGACTTCTATACCCACCGTGAGCGTTCCCTTGACGAGATCCTGCCGTGGGATTTCATTGACTGCGGCGTGACAAAGGAATTTTTGAAGCGGGAATGGGAAAAGGCACAGCGCGAGGAGGTTTCCGCCAACTGCAAGCTGAAATGTCAGGGTTGCGGCGCGGCAAAATTCGGCGGCGGAATCTGCTTTGAATCCAAACCGGCACAAGGACTTGTCACCGGCGGATGCTAGTTACAGAGACAATGAGCCGTACAACGGCAGAATGTGAGAACCTATGAAGATAAGAATTAAATTCCGAAAATATGGTCCCGTCCGTTTTATCGGGCATCTGGATGTCATGCGCTTCTTTCAGAAAGCGATCCGCCGTGCAGAGCTGGATGTTGTCTATACCGGCGGCTACAGCCCGCATCAGGTCATGACGTTTGCGGCACCGCTCGGTGTCGGCTTGGAGAGCAACGGCGAATATATGGATATCGAAGTCAATTCCCTTCTGTCCTGTCAGGATATTACCGACCGCCTCAACGCGGCCAGTGTTTACGGCATAGAGATTGTCGGCACGAAAATCCTCCCGGACAGTGTCGGAAATGCGATGGCAAGTGTAGCGGCAGCCTCTTACACTGTGCGGTTCCGCGAGGGAAGGGAACCCAATGTTGATATCGGAACAGTTCTGCCTGACTTTCTCGCCAAGGACAGCATACTGATTACAAAAGCGACGAAAAAGGGAAGCAGAGAGCTTGATCTCTGTCCCGGCATCTACGAGATGAACTGGGATGGAAACGCCTTTTCCATGCTTGTCAACGCCTCCAGTGCCGGAAATATCAAACCGATACAAATTATCGAGGCATTGCTTGCAGTACATGGTGAGACCCTGCAGGAGAATGCCCTGCTTGTCACCCGAGAGGATATGTATACCGATATAAGCCCGGAGGAGAACACGCATCAGTTTATCTCCCTTGGTGACATCGGTGACGACAAGGAAAACGGAGGAACAGATGAGCCGTAAGATAGAACCCAAAGCATCCCTGACGCTTTCCGGTGAGGAGACAGCCCTCCGCAGCACTGCGGAGGGGAAACTGATCTTTACCACTTATCATAAAAAGCCCTGTGCGGCACTGCTCGTAAATTCCAGACTCACGATGCTGAATTTCCCGGAGAGCAGCAAGGTCGGCGCGATTTACCTTTGCCGTGTAAAGAATGTCGTTCCGAACATTCAGGCATGCTTTGTGGAGATTGCAAACGGAGAATTATGCTTTCTTCCAATGAAGGATGCAAGGCAGGTACTTCTGCTGAACCGTAAGCCGGACGGCAGGATTCTGGAAGGCGACGAATTCCCTGTGCAGATTGTCCGCGATGTCCAGAAGACGAAACAGGCATCTGTCACCGCACATATTTCCTTTGCCGATGACTTTTTTGCTTTTTCATTCGGAGAACCAACGCTCGGAATTTCATCTAAGCTGGATAAGGCACAGAAACAGGAATTAAACGTGCTGCTGACCGAAGCCGGAATCATTGCTGACGGCTGCTTCGTGCAGAGTCTGATTGCCGGCCGGCTCCCCGGAACACCCATCCCTTCTGTCGGACTGGTTGTCAGAACCAGAGCGGCGGAGTTCTGTTCTGATCCGGACAGCGGAAGACTGAAGGAACAGTTTACCTCCATTCTGGAACGCTTTATCGGCTTCCTCGGCTCCTGTATGCACCGCACCGGCCGTGTCTGCGTTCTTGAGCCGGAGTGCATGGCAGACCGGATTTTGACCCAGCTTGTATCGCCCGATGAATTTTCGGAAATCATAACAGATGATCCGGCTGTGTATAATGAACTAAAGAAATATGCGGCAATGCATCTGCCGTCAACGCCCTGCAGGCTCTATGACGACACTATGCTTTCCCTGTCAAAGCTCTATAATCTCGACAGCAAAATTGACGAGGCATTCGGTGAGCGGGTATGGCTGAAATCCGGCGCTTATCTCATTATCCAGCCGACAGAAGCCTTAACCGTGATTGATGTCAATTCCGGCAAATATGAAACACGGAAGGGCAATGACGACCAGACGGCATGGAAGGTCAATACAGAGGCGGCAGTCGAAATAGCAAGGCAGCTCCGGCTGAGAAATCTTTCCGGTATTATTGTCGTTGATTTTATCAATATGAGAGCAGAAGAGAGCAGGGCGGGACTTCTCCGACAGATGAAGGAGCTGGTACAGGACGATAGAATCCGTACCACCGTCGTTGATATGACCCCTCTGGGACTCGTGGAGATCACAAGAAAGAAAATTATGAAACCGCTGCGGGAGCAATATAATGAAATTCGTTCAATTTGAAAAGGTAAGAGACGGTTGTTATCTTAAAAGCTATGAGCTTACTTATCTGAATAAATCGGGACAACCAAAGAAATATGAAATCGTAAGCCACAAGGAGCTTCAGAATGTTGGGGACATCGGTGCCAGACCGAGCGGCGTATCGATTATTGCCACCTGCAGCGGGAAGCTGCTTTTGCTGCATGAGTTCCGCATGGGTGTCAACAGAGAAATCTATAATCTCTGCGCAGGTATGCTGGAAACCGGTGAGACCATTGAGAAATGTATCGCGCGTGAGCTTTACGAGGAAACCGGACTACAGGTGAAAAGCATTCGCAAAATCCTCCCGCCGTCGTTTGCCGCGGTTGCCATTTCAGATATGACTACCTATATAGCATTTGTCGAGGCCACCGGAACCATCGCGGATCACACGTCCGACAACGAACAGATCACAGCCGCCTTTTATACAAGGGATGAGGTAAAGGCTTTACTTGAATCGGAAGCCTTCAGTTCAAGAGCCCAACTTGCCGCTTATTTCTTTTCAGAAGGTTTTATGGCATAGCCAGAATGCCGCCAGTCCTAAAAACAGAAGAGTTCCAAAAAGAAATCCAACTATGCGCAAAAGACAACTTTAACGAATAGTTGGAATAACAAGTTTGTAAATTTTTATCTGCAAATTTCACTGGAATCCAGATAAACCGTAAAAGGGCCGTCGTTTTCAAGGGAAACCTTCATGTCTGCGCCAAAGCTTCCTTCCTCAACTACCGCTATTTCCTGTTTACATTTGTCGATGATATAGCGGTATAAGGATTCCGCCATGTCCGGCGCTCCGGCATTTACGAAGGATGGACGGTTGCCTTTTCTGCAATCCGCATAGAGTGTAAACTGTGAGATCAACAAAAGCTGCCCATCGACGGATTTCAAATCCAGATTTACCTTGTCGTTCTCATCCTTAAAGATACGAAGGCCTAAGAGCTTTTTCACCATTTTGTCCGCTATGGCAGTCGTGTCCTCGTTACTGATGCCGATAAACACGAGAAACCCCATGTCAATCTTCCCGATACATTCTCCTTCGACAGTGACGCTTGCCCTGTTCACTCTTTGTACTAAAAATCTCATTTTTAACAACATACTTCCTTTCATTTTATTTGTTTCGTGATTTATGGCTTTTTTACCCGTAGCCTTGGCTGCGCAGCCTCTCATGTCTCATATATTTTTCTTACCATATCCTCAATATCCGGATACTGCACTTTAAAATCTTTTATGACACATTCTTTGCCCAAAGAATCTATAACTTCAGCCAAGGACACTTCTTCAGGGTTATATTTCACGCGTAAGCTGCCTTTCCCTGTATTGACCACTTCAAAATTATCAAACTTAAGTCTGGCATTGGTCTCTTCCGCGCATACTATCTCAATTATGGATTCTTTAGCATGCTCATTTTTGAATTTCTGCAAAGAATCATCATATATCTTCTTACCCTTAGTCAAAATAATGATTCGTTCGCAAAGCAGATCCAAATCCTTCATATCATGAGATGTCAGGATAATTGTGGTGCCGTCCTCCTTGTTTCTCTTTTTGATAAAATCTCTGATCTGTCTTTTGGCTAAAACATCCAAACCGATAGTGGGCTCGTCCAGATATAGAATATCGGGGCTGTGAAGCATCGCTACAGCAATCTCCACCTTCATTCTTTGTCCGAGACTCAACTGGCGGATGGGAGTTGAATAAAACTCATCCAATTTCAACAATTCAATAAACTTGTCTTTGTTATAATTGTAAAGTTTATCATCTATCTGATATATTTCTTTATAAAGCTCGAAACTGTCCTCCATCGGCAGATCCCAATTCAGTCTCGATCTCTGGCCGAATACAACGCCGATGTTCCTTGCATTCTCGATGCGGTTCTTATAAGGAACAATTCCTGAAACCGTTATTTCTCCCGCAGTCGGAAACAAAACGCCTGACAGCATTTTAATTGTTGTTGACTTGCCTGCACCGTTTTCACCTATGAGTCCTACCGCCTCGCCCTTCTCAATAGTAAAAGAAAGATCAGATACAGCGGTCTTTATCGATACCTCCGGGCAAAAAAGGTTTTTAAGCACGTTTTTTATACCTGCTTTTTGTTTGTAAATCTTATACTTCTTTTCAACATTTTTTACTTCTATCAGCGACATTTTATAACACCTCACCGCCTTTTTCCAGTCCTCTTGATTTAAAGTCCTTTTGCCCGCATTTTTAAGAACCGCTGCTAGTGTATAGCCTTCTGCAAAATACAAAATAAACGTTTGCCAATACGAAAAATCCAATCGTAAACGCAGGAAATGCGTAGGCGAAACCGTCACCGAATGCTATATCCTGTTTATGAAACATAAGCTTTAACGGATAGTAGTTCATCATTCCGTATGGAATAATGACTGTAACTATAATCTGAATAATATGCGGAAATACAGAAATCGGATAATAAGAAACCTCACGGAAAAAATACATAATCTCAAACAAGGCATCTATCTTTATCGCCCAAAATGCCGAAGCGCTTACTATAAGAAACAAACCGGCATATATAAAGCTTCCGCTTATAATCACGGTGGCTACAAACAGCCAATTGATACTGTAATCCAGCCTTCCCGCACATATCACCATAACAATGATCGAAAGAACTATATGTGCTATGTAATTGCACATGAAGTTACTGCTGATTAAGTAAGGCAGCACTCTTACCGGTTTCACCAAAACATCATCAAAATTTCCCGTGTGTATCATATTGGGCAAATTCAGAAAAATGGTAAAGAAAAACGTTCCTGCTATTCCATACGAAAATAAGCTCGTCGAATAGAGCATCATGACCTCATAGGAATTCCAGCCGTTCATGCCGTTGAACGCGGTAATCATTATCCACATCAACAAAAAGGAAATTCCGTAGTCGAGTGCCTGCGATATGCAGTTAATCAAAAACGACCAACGGTACGACATCACGGCTTTTATGGATTTGGCAGTATATAGTTTCCAAAGTCTATAATATCTTCGAATACCCGTCATATACATCAACCTCCATGTATCATCAGCCGTTTTTGTGCCATTCTCCACAAAAGAAAACTCAAGGATACAAGAATGCCCAGCCATCCCATTTGCATTGCAAGTACCTTACCTATTTCTCCTGCAGTCTTCATTCCCAAAAGAATCGTTACCGGTTCATATATGACATACCTAAAAGGCATAAACAAAGAAAGTGTTCCCAGCCATCCCGGAAAAAACCAAATAGGTACAAAGCTACCCGAAAACAATTTAGTGAAAACGGAATTAACATTGTCAAGAAAAAAGGCATTTCGGAACCATACGCAAGTAAGTCCGAAGGAGAAATTGTAAAAGAAATTGATACCGATTCCCAGAACTACGGAACCGATATATATCACTACATTGGCAAGCGTAAAAGGAGTACGCATACCAAACAAGAGCATAGCCACCAAAACAGAAGGCAAAACGCTGTAGACAGTATTAAAAATCCCTTTGGATAAAGAATTAATAAACAAATATTTTATGTAATTAATCGGCAGCAAGAGATCTCCGACCACAGATCCGTTTAAAACCGAATCATTTATTTCGTTCATTACTCTTGAACCGGTTATTCCTTCGGTAAAGCTTGAAACAATACTGTACACGATCATATCCTGCAAAACTATGCTATATACATTTGGTACGTCAGTCGCATAAAGTCCCTGCCAAATGTAAATTTTTAACACGATGTACGCAAAAGAAAAAATAGTACCAACTAAATAGTCAAAGCGAAAAATCGTTTTACTCTTAAAGGAATTCAATAAAATCCTTTTAACCAATCGCATACTTCCTAACTCTCCTTAGTCGACGGCAGTAATGAAACCAATTGTGCTATCGACCTTGTCTTTATCTTTTTTATGCTTGACTGTTCATAGCTGGTCTACTTTTCAATCTTCTCCTGCCCGGACTGCTCAGCCTTCACACTTACCTTTTTATCCTGCCTTCTTGATGCCTTTTTTTCACCCGGCTGTTCCTCCGGCATATCATGCATGCCTTCTTCGTCCACATAGTCCAGATCCCGATATTTTTCCAGTTCTGTTGGCATCTCCTTTTTGCTTAACAGAATATTTAAGCCCGAACGGATTCCCGCATAGATCACGGCAAAGATCGGTACGCCGATAATCATGCCGAAGACACCGAAGAGTCCACCGAAGAGTGTGATCGCAAAAATAACCCAGAAGCCGGCAAGACCGGTCGAGCTTCCAAGGATCTTCGGGCCGATAATATTGCCGTCGACCTGCTGTAAAACAATGATAAAAATCACAAAGTACAGGCAGTTCAGCGGATGAAGCGGGTCGACAACAAAGATCAATAATGCGCTGGGCACAGCACCCAGAAACGGTCCGAAGAACGGAATAATATTTGTCACACCGACAATTACGCTGACCAGTGCCGCATAGGGCGTTTTTAAAATCGAGGTTCCAATAAAGCATAGGATTCCGATAATAATGGAATCAACGATTTTCCCGCCAAGGAAACCGATAAAGGTCTTATGGGTAAAGCGGAAGTTCCTGATCACAGTGTTGGCGGTGTCCTTCTCAAAAAGCGCATAGGACACCTTCTTTGCCTGTGCCGCAAACTTCTCCTTGCTCGCCAGAACATAGATTGAGATAATGAAGCCGATCACAAAGTCCCAGAGCACACCAACGACGCCGAGAATGCTGAGGGAAACCGTCTTGATAAGCTGTCCCGTATTAGGCAGAATATCGGTAATCCAGCTCTCCAGTTCATTGGAGTACTTGTCGAAGGTTCTCACCAGATAAGCCTGAACCTCGGGATTGTCATTCATGGTCTGATTCAGCCATTTCGTAAAGTTGCTGGTATAAGCGTCAAAGTTGGAAACAATATTCTGGACGCTCGGCACAATCTGGGAAATCAGCATATAGAGCAATACATAGATCAACGCCACAAAGAGAAAAGCCGTAATCAGGATCCCAAGTCCGCGGATAATAGAATTCTTTTTCTTGCTTTCCTTTATCCGCAGCTTATTGCAGAGCGGATAAAGGAGCTTACTTTCTATAAAATTCAGAACCGGTGTCAGAAGGTATGCGATCGCCATTCCGACAACCACCGGCATCAGAATATCCGTGATCATTTTAACACCGGACCGGATATTGGAACTGTGAAAAACGAAATAGTAAAATGTAATTCCAGCCACAATAACCAGAAAAGCCGTGACACCCCATCTGACATACTTGTTATTTAACTTAAATTTCATGCGCTTATCCCTTCTTTGGTAATGATATATCTATCATACACTTAATAATCTGTTATCACAAGTATTGTATGATAAATTTTCTGTAAAATTCGTATCTAAAATGCAAGCAGGGTAAAACGGATGAAATATCCCTGATCATGATGACACACAGGGCATACTGCAGGCGCCTCTTTCCCACGATAGACGTAGCCACAGTTCAGGCAAAGCCATTCCTCCTCGACATCCGAAACGAAAAGCTTTCCCTCCTTCAATAACTGCGCATATTTTCCAAAGCGGTCGCCATGCACCTTCTCAATCTCCGCAATCTGGAAGAAGGATGCCGCAATCTGCTGAAAGCCCTCTTCCTTTGCCTTCTCGCCAAAGCTTTTATACACCTCGTCATGTTCTTCGTATTCATTGTGCTGAGCCATACTTAAAAGCTCTGAAATGTCATCCGACAGATCAATCGGATAGCCGCCGTCAATAAAGATATTCTTTCCTGCCATTTCGCGCAGATGATGATAGAAGATCTCCGCGTGCTCCTTCTCCTGTGATGCCGTAAACGCGAAGACCGCGCTGATCACATGCAGTCCGTTTTTCTTAGCCTGAGAGGCGGCAAAAGTATAGCGGTTTCTCGCCTGGCTTTCCCCGGCAAACGCCCGCATCAGATTATCCTTCGTTACACTGTTTTCAAATTCGATTGCCAAATTTATTCTCCGTCCTTTCCACTTCTAGTATATCCTCTGAACTGTTTTTGTATCAATTTTCTATTGTTTCGGAGGCAAAAAAAATATAGAATATAATTAATGGAATTTTACGAAAAAGGAAAGGCTGAACAACGAGCATGAAACTACAACAGGTATTGAGTCACGTCCGCAAAGCCGTGGACGATTATCAGATGATCGAGGAGGGCGACAAAATCGCTGTCGGCATATCGGGCGGAAAAGACAGTCTGACACTGCTCTATGCCCTGCACGGTCTGAGCCGTTTTTATCCAAAGCATTTCACGGTTCATGCCGTCACGGTGGATCTGGGCTTTGAAAATCTGAATCTGGACAAAATCAAGGAACTGTGCCGGAATCTAGATATTGAATATACAATCGTGAAAACAGACATTGCCCAGATTGTCTTTGAAGAGCGCAAGGAGGACAATCCCTGCTCGCTGTGTGCAAAAATGCGCAAGGGCGCTCTCAACCAGGCGATCAAAGCCGCCGGCTGCAACAAGGTTGCCTATGCACATCACAAGGATGATGTCGTGGAAACCATGCTGATGTCTCTGATCTATGAGGGACGGTTTCATACCTTTTCACCGGTCACCTACCTTGACCGCATGGAGCTCACCGTAATTCGTCCACTGATGTACATGAATGAAGCTGATGTAATAGGCTTTGTACATAAATATCAGGTTCCCGTCGTCAAGAGCCCCTGTCCGGCAGACGGACATACCAAGCGAGAATATGTCAAAAATCTTCTTCGTAATCTGAACCTTGAGAATCCGGGTGTGAAGGAAAGGATGTTTACCGCTATTGTCAGCGGTATGTATGGCTGGAGGAACGACCATGGCAGTAATGAAGCCCAATAATTATCACGATGAACAAAATAAGCAGAATATTCTGAAGATGAGAGCTGTTCTGGAGACGCTGCCCGGCTTCTGCCGCACGTTTTTTCGCGGTATCGAGGACTATACCTCAGCCCGGACAAGACTTGCCTACGCCTATGACATCCGGCTCTTCTTTGAGTTCCTGCACGAAAAGAATCCTGTCTGTTCTAAAATAGAAATAACGGACTTTCCGCTGGAGATCCTTGAACAGCTGACAAGAGTGGATATTGAAGAATATCTGGAATATATGTCTCTGTATGAAAAGGACGGTAAGGAAATCTCTAACGATGAGCGCGGGAAGGAGCGCAAGCTCGCCTCCCTGCGGAGCTTTTACAACTATTTTTATCAGGGGGAAATGATAAAAAATAATCCGGCGGCGCTTGTCCCCATGCCAAAAAAACACGCAAAGGAGATCATCCGTCTGGAGCCGAACGAGGTCGCTATTCTTCTGGATCAGGTGGAAGACGGCACAAAGCTGACGAAGAAGGAACTGGAATACCACAAAAAGACAAAAAATCGGGATGTTGCCCTTCTGACGCTGCTTCTCGGCACCGGTATCCGTGTGTCGGAATGTGTCGGGCTGGATATTCAGGATGTCAATTTTGATGTGGATGGAATTAAGATCAGGCGAAAGGGCGGCTATGAGGCAGTCGTTTATTTCGGAACTGAGGTCGAAACTGCACTGTTGGATTATCTGGAGGAGCGGGAACACATGATTCCCGAGCAGGGACATGAAACTGCACTCTTCCTCTCTCTCCAAAACCGCAGAATGGCTGTACGCTCCGTGGAAAACCTTGTCAGGAAATATGCTTCGCGTGTGACAACG
This sequence comes from uncultured Acetatifactor sp., assembly GCA_934402315.1. Taxonomy (GTDB): domain Bacteria; phylum Bacillota; class Clostridia; order Lachnospirales; family Lachnospiraceae; genus Acetatifactor. The sequence goes on from CAKRTS010000001.1 coordinate 140,075, forward strand.
CTGAAAAAGATCACACCGCACAAGCTGAGAAGTACCTACGGTACAACACTCTATCAAGAAAGCGGCGATATTTATCTCGTTGCAGATGTTCTCGGTCACAAGGATGTCAACACTACAAGAAAGCATTATGCCGCTCAGGATGACGAACGCAGACGCAGCGCTGCCCAGATGGTTCACCTGCGTGAAAAAGGAACTGACTGAATGAAACTGTAAAATATTATCAGGAGGAATATAGATGAATCCGTTGCATCTTTACTCGATAACCTCTGGCCAGAAAAAACGCTACTCAGAGCAACCAGATTTATTTACCGCGAATGACCAGAATACCAGATATATTGAAAATGAATTTGAATCCCCTCACTATGTGGCAAAAAGTACAATGCGCTTTTGGTATAATACAGAGTCAACGAATTATGATACACACTGGCATAATGCATATGAATTGATTATTCCGTTAGAAGAAAGCTATACCGTTACGATCTCGTCAAAAGAATGGTATCTGAACCAGGGAGATATCTTCCTGATTCCTCCCGGTGAGCTTCATATGTTATCGGCACCGCCAACCGGGGCAAGATTTATCTTTCTCTTTGAGCCAAACTTTTTCCGTGAGATCACAAGCTTTGCCCAGGTCCGCTCTTTCTTTTCCGAACCCATTCTCATCTCGTGGAATAGAAATCCCGCACTTTATGAGAAAGAAATTGCTTTAATACATCAGCTTGCAGATTATTATTGGTCAGACAACATTGTCCGTGAAATGCATCTTTATTCCTGCTTACTAAATCTGTTTTCAAACATTGCTGAGGAAAAAGAAAATGCTTCTCCATTCACCGCTCCAAACAGCTTTGCTGAGGCTTCAACAGAAAAGGAACAGACCGCACATCGACTGAACACGGTTTTAAAATTCATGGAAGAACACTACGCTGACAGACTTACCCTGGATGAAATAGCTGCTCAAAGCGGCTTTTCTAAGTTTTATTTTTCAAAAATTTTCCAGCAATACACCGGAAAGACATTTTATAATTATTTGAGTATGCTCAGAATACAGGCGTCCCAAGAACTTTTGGCAGATAATGAAACACCTGTTTCCAACATTGCGGTAAAGTGCGGTTTTACGAGTCTATCTTCATTCAACCGCACTTTTCATCAAATAAATGGCTGTACTCCCACTGATTACCGCAAATCGCTTAGCTAAAATCACTCTTTGGTAGCGCCCAGAGTTACACCCTTTACAAAATATTTCTGCATAAACGGATAAACCACCAGAATCGGGACAGATGCAACAATTGTAACTGCGGCTCTGATAGAAGTCGGTGTAATGGTATTTGCCACCTGCTGTCCGTTTCCATAAATACTTGACAAATCACGGCCTGACTGCATTGCGGATGAGAGAAGCTTCATCATCTCATATTGCAGTGTTGTAAGTTCCTCTTTGCTCGAACAGTAAAGGAAAGTATCAAACCACTGATTCCATGCACCCACTGCACACCACAGAGCAACGGTCGCCAAAACCGGCTTACAACATGGCAGCACGATTTGCCAGTAACAACGGAAATGATCTGCTCCATCTACCATGGCCGCCTCGGTCAGGCTGTCCGGAAGTGACTGCATAAATGATTTAATGATAATGATATTGTATACACTGACAAGTCCCGGTATCACATACACGGAAAAACTATTTAGCATTCCAAGATCCTTGATCAGGAAATAGTTCGGGATCAGACCGGCCGATATATACATGGTAACCAGAAAATAGCCGGTGATAAACTTTCTGCCAATCAGTTCCTTTCTTGATAGAACATAGGCAATCAATGACCCCACCAAAACGCCAAGCACGGTAGCAATCAGCGTCCTCAGGACAGAGTTCACTGCTGCAGTGAGCATTAATTTATTTTTAAATACTGATTTATAGCTATAGGTAGAGAATACACGCGGCAACAGCTTAATCCCTCCGCGCAGCGTATCCTGTGCATCGTTAAAGGATACGGCTATGGTATTCCAGAAGGGGTAAATCATTACAACAATTACGAAAATCATCAACAAAGAATTAATAGTGGTAAAAATAATATCCTCTGTGCTTCTTTTCTTTCTTCTCTTTCCATCCATCTTGCTCATCTGTTTCACCATTCCTTTCTTTCCCTTACATCAATCCGCGTTCACCAAGCTTATTAGAAATTGCATTGGTTGAAAATACCAGTACCAGAGAAATCACTGATTTGAAAATACCGGCAGCTGTAGCAAGTGAATAGTTGCCAATGCTCATACCATATTTCAGGACGAAAATATCAATCGTCTGGGAAACATCCTGCAGCAAACCACTTCCCAGAATATAGGGAACCTCAAAGCTTGCATTTAAAACCCATCCGAGATTCATAATCAGTAACACAATAATTGTCGATTTAATTCCCGGCAGCGTGACATGCCACATTTTCTGAAAACGATTTGCACCATCCAGATCTGCCGCCTCATATAGAGATTGGTCTATTCCGGCTATGGCAGCTATGTAAATAATGGAATTCCAGCCCGTCTCTTTCCAGATGTTTGCAAAGGTTGTAATCCACCAGAAATATTTCTGCTCGCCCAGCCAGAGAACCGGTTTTTTGATCAGTCCAATCGACATAAGGAAATTGTTGATCATTCCATCATCCGTGGATAGCATGTTTGACACCAGCGAACATACAATAATCCAGCTCAGGAAATGAGGCAGATAAGAGGCAGTCTGGGTAAACCGCTTAAATTTCAAAGATTTAATTTCGTTTAATAGCAGCGCAAAAACAATAGCAAACAAAAAGCCAAATACCAGATTCATAATTGACATGCCAAGCGTATTTCTTACACTCCGCCAAAACTCTATATCTTTAAATAAGAATTTGAACTGGTCAAAACCAACAAAAGGACTTCCCGAATATCCTTTGGCAGGCTTATAATTTTGAAATGCCATGATCCAACCGCTCAAAGGATAGTAGGAAAAGATGAATGTATATATCATGAAAGGAATAATCATGATATATAGCGTTTTCGCCGACCAAATTCTTTTTAAGGTTCTCTTATTCTTGTTCATTTTAGCTCCTATCTGTCTGCATTAACAGACAATCTGATTATCTGTATCTTATTATATCTCTATCGTCATGTTTATGCATTCCTAGAACCCCCCTGAAAGTTCCTTTTTCTCCCCCAGCTATGTATGCAAATATTGCTACGTGTGCAAAAATTGTTTTTTGTGTAAGCTCGCATAAAAGAGAAAAGGCTGCCGCATATATTGCGACAGCCCATAAAAGCACAGACAATTCTCTTCTATTACTTACCCATCTTCACAGCAATCTGTCTGTCGATCTCTGTCTGATATGCATCCAGATCAATCGCGTTGAATTCCTTCAGGAAATCCTGCCAGATAGAATCATACTCTGTATCGCTGGAAGCCAGAATCAGTCTGGGGAAGAACTTCATGGTTACATCGGTAATTTTTGTACTTGCTACTGCTGCAGCGCTTCCATCCTCCAAGGACATTGCCCATACTGGATAATATGCTGCTCTGATGATAGGATCAGAGAACATTTCAGCAGGATACTTAATGCCATAACCATTCAGGAATTCCTTGTCATAGTCAGACTGGGAAGCAAGATATTCGTCAGCAGACTCACCGGAACCACAAGGCATGCCATCTGCGGTATAAACACCCTGCCACTTAGGACAATAGTTCCACAGTGTCAGTCCGGTCTCATCACGCTTTTTTGCTGTATCGTACACAATGGCTCTTCTCTCTGTGGTCAAAACCTTTCCGCCATCCTCTGTGAGATTCCAGTCAACGCCTTCCTCACCCCACTGCAGATAGTCCTGAACCTCTCTCTGGCAAAGCCAGTCAAAGAAGCGAAGAAGTCTCTCAGGATTCTTGCAGTTTACAGAAATTCCAATACCGTTTGTACCGGTAGGAATACCATTGGACTTATCCAGATATCCATCCGTTACACCTTCCTTGGTAATAGGAAGGGAAACATATGTCCTGTCAAATTTGCCGTCTGCCTTCAAAAGATCCTGTGCACTGCTGAAATTCCAGTTCTGATCGTAAAAACCAAGTACCGCACCGGTTGTAATCTTGGAGATATACTGATCGTAGTTCTGGGTAAAGGTTTCTGCACTGATCACACCCTTTTCATACTCTTCATTCAGCTTTTTGTAGAAGTCATAAGCCTCGTCGCTGATCTGGAAGAATGATGTCTCATAGGTATTCTGGTCAACAAAGATTGCACCGTCGTTTCCTGCGCCGAGGAGGTTCTGTACCGGATTCAGAAGAGCCCAGTTACGCCATCCATCTGCAAGAATTTCAAAACCAGTGGTCTTAACGCCGTCAATTTCAGGATACTTTGCGAGATAAGCTTCAATTACATCAAAGTACTCATCTACCGTATGGATTTCGGGATATCCAGCCTCTGCCAGAACTGCCTTCTGGATGTAGAATCCCAGACCACACTCAAAAACAGGCGCCGCCTCTGTTACATCATTTTTCATTGTGCCGTAGATTTCCATATTATAAATATGACCATCTTCCTGCTTCAAATAATCCATTACCTGAGAATACATTGCATTCAAGTTTCCATACTTAGGAATCTCATCCTCAAGCGGAATAAATGCACCTGCATCCATCAGCTTCGTAGCAGCATCACCCGCGAAAATAACATCGGGATAATCACCACCAGCAATCATGACACCAAGCTTCTGATCCAAGTCTCCAACCAGGAACTCGAATTTCAGAGTCACACCGGTCAGCTCCTGAATTTTCTTAATAACAGGATTATCATCTGCGGGTGCAACACCAGGGTCTCTCACAAAGAAAGTGTAAGTAATAGGATCATTTGCATCCTCCATAGCAACAAGTCCGCCATAGTTTCCATCGGTGACGTTGCCATTGCCTGCGGTAGCTGACGATTCAGTTCCGCTTTCAGAACCGGCACTGTTTGATGTCTGCTGGCTGGTACTGCTTCCTTCAGAACCACTGTCTGAAGAACCGCAACCTACTGTAGACAACACTAACCCGGTTGCCAACAGTGCTGCTAAAAACTTTTTCATTTTCATGAAATACCTTCCTCCTTCTCTTTTGGGTAACCTTATATCCATTCTCAAGGTTCCCTAATTAAGTTTACAAATGTATTATACATCGGGGAAAAAAATGTTTCATTCCATGAACACTCCCATTCATTCCATTTTTTTCCCATATTGGGTGTGCAGATGTTGCTACATGTGCAATTATTGCTCTTGTGGTGTTTTTTCATTTCTGAACGATTTCCGGTATTCCGTAGGTGTCTGGTGCATTTCTGCTGTAAATTTTGACACAAAATATTTACTTTCCCCAAATCCTACTTCCTCTGCAATCTTGTAGATTACCTCATCTGTCTGGCGTAGAAGTCTTTTGGCTTCCTCCATCCGCAATCTGTTCACATACTGCTTAAAGCCTTCTCCTGTTGCATTCATCATGCATTTCCCAAGATAGGAAGAACTAATAAAAAAATTATCTGCGACATTCTTCAGCGAAATAGGCTCCCTGAAATGTTCCTGAATATAGGAAAGGATTTTCTCAACTAAATCATTATTTTTTACATTTTTCGCTGCAACGACATAGTCTGTCACAAGGTTAATCTGTTTCCACAACATCTGTTCCCAGTTTTCAGCACAAATGAAGCCGCATTCGTCCCGCCAATCCAATGGCTTCAAATCAATTTTTTCCCTCTTGTCCTCGGCACAGCACCCCTGTATAATATCCACAAGAATATAATAAATGCGATAACTGATTTCCTGAATATAAACAATATTTAATTTTTTCGCCCGGGCCTCTGAAAGAATCGAGTCAAATTCTTCTCTTAAGCAATCACGATCTGTTGCCTGTACCGCATACTTGATTTTATCCAGATGAGAATCTTCATGTGCAATTCGCATTTCGGATTCCTCAGTCTCCGTTTTTTCGCCGATACATATAATCCTTTCTCCCCTCCAGAAGACATCTGTCATCATCTTATATAGATGAATATCATAGATATTTCTAAAGGAGCTGGTCATATCACGAAAAATAGCTGTATCAAACAAAATTGCACAATCCGCATCATGTTTCTTAATATGGTGTAAAATATGCCTTCCGAATAATGTTACACTGTACTGATATTCTTCTAAAATCTCTTCTTTTACAAGATAAGTAAGTACGCTGCCTCTATTCCTCAGCAGAGCTGCTTTGTCATTCGGTATCCGCTTTTCCAGTTCTTCCCTGACAAAAGAATATATATTTTCACAGTCTTCTCTCCACAAAAATACACAATGCATCAAAAAAAATTTTTTATATTCCTCTGTATTTTCCTTTCCCTCATGATATATTTTCTGCAAAGCTTTCGTTACATTTGTAATACTCTCATTGTCACGCTTTTGTATTCCGTTATCCAGCTCCTGTTTTAATTGCAATAGCAGAGGCAGAAGTTCATCCTCATCTAATGGCTTTGTAAGATAGGCTTTGACCCCGAAACGCATGGCACTTCTTGCATATTCAAAATCACTGTATCCGGAAAGCATAATAATATAAGGCATATTATTTTCTTCCTTCTTCAAACAGCCCAGAAATTCCAGACCGTCAAGTATTGGCATACATACATCCAGAAGAATCACATCCGGATGAAAGACTCTGTATTTTTCCAGCGCGTCTGCTCCGCTTTTTGCCATTGCACATACCTGAAAGCCGCAGGATTCAAAATCAACTGCCTGTGCAAGACTTTCACGTATGGTTTTCTCGTCGTCTGCGATCATTATTTGATACATATTATTCTCCGTTCAGTGTAAAATCATAATCCCTTTTTTCGTTTCCAATGGGGATACTTATCTGGCATTTTGTTCCACTACCATACACACTGTCAATTTCAAAGCTACAGGTATCACCATAATATAGATTAAGTCTTCTGTATACGTTCCAGAGCCCCACGCTCTTTCCGGCTGCGGGCTGTCCACTCAGCATTGCCCGAAGTTCTTTAAGCTTTTCGTCCGTCATACCTCCGCCATTATCTTCGATTGACAGTTTAAGATACTCCCCGCAGACAACGGCATCGACTTTAACCCAACGATTATCGGAAACGGCTTCCACTCCATGAACACATGCATTTTCAACTAAGGGCTGTAGAATCATTTTTGGTATAAGGCAATCCCACGCTTCTTCCGCCACATTGATTTCGTAAGAGAATTCATCTCCGAACCGATAATTTTGTATATGCAAAAATTCATCCAAAAAATTCATCTCTTCTCTAAGTGTTATAATATTATCCCGCCATTCAATCAGATTGCGGAACATTCTTGCCATATACCGTATCATCTGGGCTGTCTCTTTCTCTCCCTTGACAACAGCTTTTAACCGGATGCTTTCTAAGGCATTAAACATAAAATGCGGATTCACCTGGCTTTGAAGTGCAAGAAACCGTGCCTGATTGGTTTCCTTTTCAAGTTCTGCCTGTATAATTCTTGATTTATATTCTTTGTCAATCAGTTCTGTCAGCTGCTGGCTCATCTGGTTAATACTTTCCTCCAGAACACTGAATTCGTCTTTACCTGAAATTTCCGGTTTGTATAGTACAAAATTGCCCTTGGCAATCTCCTCCGATTGCTTCACCAGACGTTCCAGCCGGCGGTTCATATTGGCGACAACCAGATAAACACAGCATAATGCAAAAAGCAGACACAGAATAGAAATAGCAAATGACATCAACCGGCTATGTGAAAACTCTTTTGCGATCGCACGGTCATCGTAAATACCATACAGCGTAATATGAAAGTCGCTCAATTCTTTTTTTAATACCGTATAACCTTCATTCTTCTCCTGCTCCTGCTCATTATACACTGCCATTTCCCCAATATTGCTATAGGAATTTGCTGCCGAAATAATATGATTTTCCGAATCTACAAGGAACATATTCTCAAACAGATTACTCTCCAGCAGCACCCTTTCCATATAGGATGTATTGAGATTTGCACGGAGTATTTTTTGATATTTACTATACTGGCTGTAATGATCAAAAATAATTAACAGGCTGATACTTCTTGTATCAACAGTCCTTGCAAATCTGCTTTTTTCATGAGCCGTACGAAAATAAATCCTTCTCTTGCCTTCAATAGGCTGCAGGTTGACATAAGATAGTTCTTCACCCAGTGTTTCCTTGTCGATTGGATTTAGTGTCCTGACAACGGCACCATTCAGAATGGTATCATTGTCTGTGTAAATCATCATATTGCTAATTTCATAGGGATAAAGCATGCTGTCGGAAAAAAGCAGCTGAAAGGCCTCCTGATAATGGATCAGATATTCCAGCTCCCGGTCATAGGTATAATCAAGATACCTGTACAGAGTTTCATTATTGCAGTAAGCCTTCATCAGGGACACTGCGCCGGAAAGCATGTTATTAATTTTTTCTGCCTTATCATTCATGGCATCATTCAGTTTTTCCAGCATTTCTGCCTGTACACTCTGTTCTGTCTGATGATAATAGACAATATTCTGTACCAGAACAGGAATCATAATACTAAATACAAATAAGAGCGCAAATTTCTTGGAAAATGAAAGATTATTCAGATACGAATTAAACAAACCCCGTTTAGACATAATATTATTTCTTCTCATTTCTTCTCTTCGCGCCCACAAAAAGCAAGAGACTTTTCATCAAATCCTAATAGATATATTCCGAAGAATAATAGGGAACAACCAGCGTCTGCCCCGCTGAAATTGTGTCTTCCTCAAGATGGTTGATATGCTTCACCTCAGAAATATAACTATTTTTATTTTTATAGAAATCATAGTCAATATATTCATCTGCAATATTCCAAAGGGTATCACCTGTATTCACTGTGATACTCGTATAGTACTTAAAACCGCTGCTGGCATTTGACTTAATGGCTCTATAGGACAGTGAACAGATCAGAACCATGCAGATTGCAGCAAAAACAGCCACAAAGCCAAGCACTAGCTTCTGTCTCCGTGCTCTGCGCAGCCGTAGCACACGTCTGTAGCTTCTCAAGGCTCTGTCATCCATTATTTCAAAACTTCTTCTGTTCTGCATTACCCTCATCCTCTCTTTCACGGAAACGTCCGGACATCTGTTCGGAACGTTTGTTCTATGCAAATTATATTGCAAGAACAAACGTTTGTCAACAGATAATCCGAACATATTTTCGGAATGCAGAATTAAGTGTTACTGTTCACAGTCAATGTCATTAACTTAGGTAGATTTCTGTTGAAAACCCGAAATCTGTTTTTTTTACCCCTAACTCAAAATAAAATGGACTTGACACGCCGCCTAAAATGTGCGGCGTTTTTTGTTTTCATCAAAAAACGCCAATTGATCAGGAACTGTCGTTTTACATTTATCTGATCAAGGAGGCACCTTATGAAGACAGAACCCAGTCAAAAAAGAAACGGACACGCCCACTGCTCGCCGGACAGTACCGGCATATATGTCAGGCTGTTCCATTGGACTACCTGGATGAAAACCGCAGCGAATATGACATCTCCCTGCGTGTCGTCAGGTTCGAGATCTTACCCGGCTGTTTCGAAAACATCATAACAAATCTGCCGGAATACGAATTCAGCTTTGAAGATTTCAAGGAACTGTACCATTTGCGATGGAACGAAGAAAACTCCTTCCGTGACCTGAAATATCCATTATGCCTGAAAGCGTTCCATTCAAAAAAATACGAGTATATCGTTCAGGAAATATGGGCACGTGCCATCCTGCACAATTTCAGTTCCGCTATCATATCCGGAGTGGACATTGACAGCAGCGGGAAAAAATATGAGTATCAGGTAAATTTTGCAGAAGGTTTCAAAATCTGCCGGGATTTCCTACGGATTCATGACGGCAGGACAACATTAGAAGTGGAGAGCCTGATCGCCCAGAACATTGAACCAATCAGGCCCGGAAGAACCTTTGCACGCCAACACAGGTTTAAACTTCCGATCAGCTTCTGCTATCGGAACTGACCGGGCGGAAACCGCCACAACTCCTATAATATACTATTTACCAGATGGAAGCATCTTTTTTTGAAAAATCTGCATCCGTCTATTTGCCATACTCACATTTACCGGTTAAGTATTTTTTAATGTCTGATATACCTTTGTGTGCTTTGAAGCAGATACATTTTACGTTCTTAGCCTCACCAGATTTCCTTAAGTTAACAGGAAAAGCGATTTCTAACACTGCTTTATATCGCGGGATACTGCTAAGTTAATGACATTGCCTCTGAACAGTAACAAATTTTCACGCAGACACTATTATCCATGCCGTAAATCTCTGATAACAGGCATTTTATGGAACAATGATCGTAGTATTGACATATTTAAGTGCCTGATTCAAAGCCATATCTTCCGTCATATCCAGAACGGGCTGCTGATCGACATCGAAATGTACCTGCCTGATACCGCTGCACCGGGGAGCATCCACACCGGGTCTTGCATGATAGGTATTCCAGATGTCTCCGTTAGCATCCTCAACATAAGCATTGTGACCGGTTCCAAACTCTCCCGGTACACTTCTGGAAGTCAGTATGGGATAATTGGATTTTGTCCAGCTGGAAGCCTTTAAAAGATCTTTTCCGCCCTCAATAGATAACAACCCTACCACATAGGTGGTATCCACTGCTGCGGCAGAATATGTGACATATAATTTGTTATCCCGTACAAGAGCATACGGCCCTTCAACAACAAAGGTATGGTTATTCTCCCATCCATATTCCGGTTTTGTCAGTATAACCGGATCACTTGCCAGCTTCCACGGTTCGCGGGGATTCAGCTTTGCAATATAGAGCCATGCGCCCAGATCCTTTGGTAAGAACTGTCTCTGGGACCAGATGACATAATCCTCACCTCCCCATGTAAAGTGTGTCATGTCCAGCGTAATTGTCTTTCCGGCTTCACAAATATCGCTTCCGTCCGCGCGTACAATCCGTCTGGGCGCCTCCCAATCTTCCTTTATAATGGGATTACCGCCATCCTTCAGAATCATCACACGGCTCTCTTCCTCAAAAAAAGGCTCCGGGGTCGCTGCATGCATAATACACAATTTTCCACCTATAATATGTAATTCCGGTGCCCACAGAAGTCCTCCGATTCCCTCATATGTGGTACTGTCCAAAATCAGGTTTTCTTTGGCATTGACCAACTCCGGAATGGAATCTGCCTCGCGGATATACATCGTGTGTTCATGATCGGCATCGTTGGTTGCGATAAAATAAAACTTATTATTCCACCTTCCAATGCATGGATCTGCATGATTTTCTGCTACAGGAAAAGGAAAACTGTCCTGATGGAGAGTTCCCGCTACCTTATATTCTCCCGGTACATTAAAATCAACATTGTCCAGATTCCAGTCAACAGCTGCCGTACTCTCGGTTCCGTCAGAAAAAAGCTTTCGTGCCTTAATCTCGCAAAATTCCTCCTTGGAGCCTGCAAGCACCTTCTCGGGAAAAATCGTCTCCACATGATGCGCAGTCAGAAACTTATTCTTTAAACGCTGTGCTGTCTCGTCTGAAATCTCAATGCAGTTACACAGGCATGCTCCTTCCGGAAGCTCCTTCAGATCCCCTGCTTCTTCCAGATTTTTTCCGGATGCCCAAAGCGCATGTAATGCCTTATACTCCTCACCGGGCTCCCGTAACCCCTGCTCTGTGTAAGAAACAAAGTCATCTGTTGTAAATGACAGAACCAGCCCGTTGCTCTCTTCATCCGGCTCCCCATCCGCCAATGTACGAACTGCCAGAACCTCATAATGGCCATTTCCTATAGAATGGATATAAGGGTATCTTATGCTTTTGGGATTCAGGGAACCATCCTCATTCTCTGTAGCCTTTACAAAGAGAATACCGCTGTTGTGGTTCAGTGTAATTACCTTTCCGTCTTCCTCAAGCATAAGATGCATACTGTACGCCAGTCTGGGATCGTAATAGACACTGTCCATCGGTTCCCGGGTGTAACACCATAATTTTTTCATGTTTTTCTCCTTTTAGTCAATTTCTATTTCAAACACTATTGGCCGTTCGTCCGAAACCGTATCTGTCGAGATATGAAGACCATATTCATCACAGCTCACATTACTTACCTTTGCGCCGTCCAGACGACGAACTGACTTAATAATGCCATGAAAATTCGGTTTTACGGCGGCATCTGCCTTTGCAAGGGATCTGACGGTAAGCTCATTCTTTCCAGCCAAATTAAGACATATCGCATACAGGCAACCACCATTTACCGTAAAGCGTATATCTTCCGCAGTATAATTTTTCGCCTCGCTATCCGCAAACTGCCCTTCCTGAATTATCGTGGGTCCCTCCGACGATTTCCGCCAAAGCTTTGCGCCATAAATGGCCTTTCCATTGGTTCTTAACCAATCGCCGATTTCCAGAAGAATCCTCTTATCCTCTTCCGGTATCGTGCCATCTGCCTTAGGACCGATATTTAACATCATCCGTCCGTTCTTACTGACAATGTCTACCAGATCCTGAAGAATCTGGACAGATGACTTATATACATTCTCCTCTGTGTAGCACCAGGAATTCTTGGCAACCGCTGTATCTGTCTGCCATAAATAGGGCTTTGCATCGGCAAACTGTCCGCGTTCAATATCCACAACGGCAGTTCCAAATTCAAATGCATCATGCTTGTAGTTTATCACCACACCCTCACCCCACTCGACAGCTCTGTTGTAATAATACGCCGCAAATTTCTTCAGATAGGGTTTGGCCGCGCTATGCTGGATCCACCAATCAAAATATACCAGTCGGGGCTTATATTTGTCAACAATTTCACAGCAGCGGCATAACCAATCTGTCAGAAATTCTTCGGTGGGCGCCGGCTGTGAATATAAATCCTGATGATCGGGTTCCCTCATGGAAGGCCAGTAAAAATCACCTCTCTGTAACGGTTCCTTTATATCAGACTCAAATTCTTTTCCGTGACCCATAAAGAACCAATGCTCTATTCTATGGCTGGATGCGCAGTTCTTAATTCCTTTTCTGCATAACGCTTCGCTCAATTCTCCCAGAACATCTCTATGGGGTCCCATTTTGGCAGCACACCAGTCCGACAATTGACTTTCATACATCTGAAAACCATCATGATGCTCTGCAACAGGCGTAACATACTGGGCGCCGGCAAGTCTGAATAATTCCGCCCACTCCTCGGCATTGAATTTTTCTGCCCGGAACATGGGAATGAAATCCTTATAACCAAATTCCTTCTGGGAACCGTAGGTTTGTATATGATGCTCATACTCTCTGCTCCCCTGAATATACATGTTTCTTGAGTACCACTCGTTGCTGAAGGCCGGAACCGAATAAATTCCCCAATGAATAAAAATGCCGAATTTTGCGGCTCTGTACCATTCCGGAACTCTGTAATTCTGGAGAGACTCCCATGTCGCATCATAGGGTCCGTTTTTGATAACCTCATCAATTTTTTTCATCCATGCTTTTTGATCATACATTTTGCCCGCTCCTCCGCTTATATAGTTCTTTTTATACTTCAGACATATCTGTCCTTAAATACTTTATATCACAAAAGCTTTTGGAAATGTAGAGATTCACGCGTCACATATTCCAAATAAAGTCGTTTTTTTCTTACTAAAAATTTGATATAATTTGTGAGATATATAACCTAAAAAAGGAGGTTTGTCATGGCCATACCGTTCAATCTGGACCACCTTAATATAAAATTCATGTTCGATACCCTTACCGTCTCCGTAACACAGGCCTCGCACGGTATTTTCAAATATGCCTGCCCAATGCATCAGCACAGCAGCTCCACATATGAACTGCATCTGGTAAGCGGCGGCAAAGGAACTCTCATATTAAAGGACACCGCATTAGCACTGAACACAGGGAATCTGTATATGACCGGTCCCGGAATTGCGCACGGACAGCAGACAGATACAAATTCCCCTATGGAGGAATACTGCATTGCGCTGGATGTAAAAAAGAAGAAAAAGGCAAAAATGTCTACTATGGCAAAGCTTTTTTTCGAGACAACGTTCTGGTTCGGTAACGATTATTGCAGTCATTGCCTTTACTTGTTCCAAAGGCTGGAGCAGGAATCTGCCAATCAGGAAATTGGTTATGCCCACAATGCAGAATGTCTCATTTCGGAACTGATTGTGGAACTGATCCGCAATTATACCGGACGCGTTCAATTAAAGGAACATACAAATATTTCTCTTACACACAGGCGTACAATGCTTATTGATCAGTACTTCATGTTGTATTATGCAACCATCACCGAGAGCAGACTTTGTGAATTACTTGCTCTCAGCCCCAGACAGCTGCAACGTTTTCTGAAAAAAAATTATAATAAAACCTTTTCTCAGATGCGTCAGTCTGCCCGCCTTGCCAAGGCCTGCGAGCTTTATAAAAAAGGGCTTCCCCTGATTGAAATAGCCGAGGACGTAGGATATACCGATTTGCAATATCTCAAGCAGATGCTCCAACAGATGCTTCAATAGAAGGATCGAACATATTTTTGGAATATATGTTTGCTTTTCTCCGGGTTCTGTGATAGTATTTTACTGAGATGTATTACATCTGTCAATCTAAGGAGGATTTTTATGGGATATGGAAAAATAACGGCAAAGCAACAGGAAATACTGGACTATATCAAGGATGAAATTCTGAAGAAGGGCTACCCGCCCACAGTGAGGGAAATCTGCGAGACCGTCAATCTGAAATCGACCTCTTCCGTTCACTCGCATCTGGAGACGCTCGAGAAGAACGGATACATACGCCGCGACCCGACAAAGCCGCGTGCAATCGAAATCTGCGATGACAGCTTCCAGACGGTGCGCACTGAGATGGTAAGCATCCCGATTATCGGCAACGTTGCCGCCGGACAGCCGATCCTTGCGGAGGAAAATATTCAGGACTACTTCCCTATTCCCGCAGAAGTCGTTCCCAAGGGAGAATGCTTTATTCTGAATGTACGCGGTGAGTCTATGATTAATGCGGGAATTCTGAACGGGGACAAGGTGATTGTCAATGCGTGCAGTACGGCAAGCAACGGCGATATGGTAGTCGCCCTGATCGACGACTCTGCCACCGTGAAGACTTTTTATAAGGAAGGCGGTCATATCCGTCTCCAGCCCGAAAACGATACCATGGACCCGATCATTGTAGACAACTGCCAGATTCTCGGCAAGGTTTACGGGGTTATGCGCTTCTTCCGCTAAAAAAGCTTCCTTACGTTTACAAACGCAAATTCGGACATGAGATTGTTGAAGATTTCCATTCTTCATTCCCATGTCCGAATTTCTAAATGAGTTATTAATTTGTCAGAACACCTATATATCCTTACAGCTTATATTCCGGAAATCTGACCTTCATATAGGCGATGATTTCTTCCACACATCTCTCAAAGCCAAGCTTAGAACTGTCCAGACACAGATCATAATTCCTTGCATCCGTCCATTCCCTGCCGGTGTGATACTTATAATATTCCGCTCTGTGCTTATCCGTCTTCTGGATAAATTTATCAAGCTCCCTCGCACTCATGCTATGCTTCTTCGCCGCCTGCTCCATACAGAAATCATGCGGCGCATGGACAAAGACACTGAGAACATTGTCATAATCCTTTAATACAAAATCGGCACATCGTCCCACGATGACGCAGGATTCCTCTTCTGCCAGCTTCCGTATAATCTTTGCCTGATAGTTAAAAAGATTGTCCGTCGATGTAAAATCGTCGCTCTCCGGCGGAATCAGTTCCCCGCTGTAGACATTCTGGGCAATCTTGAACAGACGGGTATTTTTTACCTTTTCATCTGCATTGACAAAAAGTGCCTCGCTGATACCGCTGTCTTCACTCGCCAGCTTCATCAGTTCCTTGTTGTAAAAATGTACCCCCAGTCTGTCAGCCAGCATTTCACCGACAGTCTTACCGCCGCTTCCGTACTGTCTGGCAATCGTAATCACAACATTATCCATAGTTCCTCACCTTCTGCCGCTTCATCCGGCTCCGAAATTATAATACTGTTTTATTCTCCGAGATATGCCTTTTTAATGGAGTCATTGTTCAGAAGGTCATCCGCCCTGCCTTCGAGCACGATCTTTCCGGTCTCAAGAACATACGCCCTGTCAGCAATGGAAAGAGCCTTTTTCGCATTCTGCTCAACCAGCAGAACCGTCGTTCCGCTCTTGCTTACTTCCTTGATAATGTCAAAGATTTCATTGACAAAGATAGGCGAAAGTCCCATGGACGGCTCATCCATCAGAATAAGCTTAGGGTGGGACATCAGCGCGCGTCCCATGGCAAGCATCTGCTGTTCTCCTCCGCTCAGGGTTCCCGCCATCTGGTTCTGGCGCTCCTCAAGGCGCGGGAAGCGCTCAAATACCGTCTTCAGGGTCTGTGCAATCTCCGTCTTGTCCTTCCTCGTATATGCACCCATTTTGAGGTTCTGCAGCACGGAGAGCTGTGCAAATACGCGGCGTCCCTCCGGCACATGTGCCATGCCCATAGAGACGATCTTATGTCCGGGAATCTTTGTGATGTCAGTTCCCTCAAAGATAACTGAGCCGGACTTCGGGGCAAGAAGGCAGGACACTGTATGCAGGATCGTCGTCTTTCCGGCTCCGTTTGCTCCGATCAGTGCAATGACCTCTCCTTCATCCACATGAAAGGAGACGCCTTTGATCGCCTGAATCATTCCATAATATACCTGAATATCCTTCACTTCCAGCATTGACATACTTTAATCCCCATTTCTGTTTAAAATTGCTAAGTAATTATTCTCCGAGGTATGCTTTGATAACATCCGGGTTATTCAGCACCCCGGAGGTCTTGCCCTGGCAGAGCACACGGCCGAAATTCAGCACGGTGAGTTCCTCACAGATTCCGCTGACGAGCTTCATATCGTGTTCGATCAGGAGGATTGTCATATCAAAGTGCTCCTTGACAAAACGGATGGTGTCCATCAGCTCCTGCGTCTCATTCGGATTCATTCCCGCGGCAGGCTCATCCAGAAGCAAAAGCTTCGGCTTTGTCGCAAGGGCTCTTGCGATCTCCAGCTTACGCTGTTTGCCGTAGGGCAGATTCGCTGCCGTCACATCCGCTTCCTCATCCAGTCCGAATACTCTCAAGAGTTCAAGCGCCTGTTCCTGCATCTGCTTTTCCACGGAAAAATATTTGGGCAGTCTTAAAATTCCGGTAATCGTATTGTAATGTAAATGATTATGCAGTCCGACCTTTACGTTTTCCGCCACGGTCAGCTGCTCAAAAAGCCTGATGTTCTGGAAGGTACGCGCTATTCCGGCGCGGTTGATCTCTATGGTCTTCTTACCGGTGATGTCCTGTCCGTCAAGCCTTATAATGCCCTCGCCAGGCTTATATACACCTGTCAGCAGGTTAAAAACGGTCGTCTTTCCCGCTCCGTTCGGCCCAATCAGACCATACAGGCAGCCCTTTTCAATATTCAGATTAAAATCATCAACAGCTCTCAGACCGCCAAAGGAAATACCTAAGTTACTAACCTCCAATAAAGCCATGGCTTAAGCCTCCTTTCCGTCCTTGATCTTCTTCGGAGAAAATCTGCTCTTGATCTTATAGGTCATCTTTTCTCTCCACTTGATACATGCAGGCGCCCAGTTAAACAGCATCATGACGATCAGAACAACCGCATAGATCAGCATACGGTAATCGTTCAGCCCTCTCAAAAGCTCCGGGAGCAGTGTCAGAATAACCGCTGCGATCACAGATCCTCTGATATTTCCGATACCGCCCAGCACGACAAATACCAGGATCATGATGGACATATTGTAGCCGAAGTTCTTCGGCAGCGCTGTCAGCGTTGACAGGTTATGTGCGTACAGCACGCCTGCAACTCCCGCCAGTGCAGCGGAAATGGAGAACGCCATCAGCTTATATTTTGTAATATTGATTCCGACAGACTCCGCGGCAATCGTATTATCACGGATTGCCATGATGGCACGCCCATCCCTTGAGTTGATCAGATTCAGCACGATAATCAGCGTGATCAGCAAAAGGAGAATGCCAATCGTAAAGGTGGAATCATTCGGTGTACCGGTGATTCCCTGTGCGCCCTGAATGATAATCTTACCGTTCTCCGACAGATTCAGTTCGAGTGAACTCTTCGTCGAAAAATGAAAACCGTTTTCGTCGATGCCAACATACAGAATATTGATGATATTCTTGATAATCTCGCCAAACGCAAGCGTTACGATGGCGAGGTAATCTCCCTTTAAGCGAAGTACGGGAATACCGATCAGGAAGCCGAAAAGTCCTGCGCAGAGTGCCCCGATCAGAAGCGCCAGCGTAAAGCGGACACCGGCAATCGGAATCGTATCCTGCATACATTTTGAAAAGAAGGCTCCCGAAAAAGCGCCGACACACATAAACCCCGCATGCCCCAGACTCAGCTCGCCGAGGATTCCGACTGTCAGGTTCAGTGATACGGCAAGGATCGCATAAATGCAAAGCGGTACCAGCAGACCCTTGAGCAGGCTGGAGACAACACCGGCAGCCATGAGAATTTCCATCAGGATGTAGGCGAAAACCACCATTCCGAAAGTAATCAGGTTACTTCTCAACCTCTTATTCGTTTTTATTTTGTTAATCAACTTTGACTTCATGCTCTCACCTACCCTCTTATACCTTTTCCTGAATATTCTTGCCGAGAATACCTGTGGGCTTAATCAGCAGGACAACGATCAGAACCGCAAACACAATGGCATCAGCCATCTGTGAGGATATGTATGCCTTCGCAAAGATTTCTACGATGCCCAGAAGGATTCCGCCGATAAAGGCTCCCGGTATCGACCCGATTCCGCCGAATACCGCAGCGACGAACGCTTTGATGCCTGGCATGGAACCTGTATAGGGAGAAAGCGACGGATACGCCGAGCAAAGCAATACACCCGCGATTGACGCAAGCGCTGAACCGATGGCAAATGTCAGCGCGATTGTGCCGTTTACATTGATTCCCATAAGCTGGGCAGCTCCCTTGTCCTCCGAAACCGCAAGCATTGCCTGTCCTGCCTTTGTCTTCTTAATGAAGAGCATCAGGCAGACCATAATTGCAATGCAGGAAAGGATCGTGACAATAGTTTCTCCGGTGATCGTGATCTCTCCGCCCGCAAGCACCAGCGGCGAAAGGGAAACGACAGAGGAAAAGGCCTTTGTGTTGGCACCGAATATCAGCAGAGCGACATTCTGGAGCAGATAGCTCACACCAATCGCCGTTATCAGTACAGCGAGCGGTGATGCCGCCTTTCGCAAAGGCTTATATGCAATTCTCTCGATCCCCATGCCGAGCAGCGTGCAGAGAACGACCGCCGCGAGCACACCGACCGCCGGGGGCAGTCCCATGGTACTGCAGATTGTATAGGTCGTAAACGCTCCGATCATAATAACGTCGCCATGGGCGAAATTCAACATTTTAGCGATACCATAGACCATTGTATATCCGAGTGCAATCAGTGCGTAAACACTGCCAAGGCTGATTCCGCTAATCAAATATCTGACAAAACTCATATAAACCCTCGCTCCATTTTAATATGTATTTTCAACGTAATTAAGTATAACAGATATGAATAATCCAATCAAGTAAAAATAGGGAGCTGCCTTTTCACGGCAGCCCCCGTTGACCACTGAAAATTTACATTGCCTTATATGCACCGTTCTCGATTACAACAGCCTTAGGTGCCTTGTTGGGCTCGCCGGATGCATCCCAAACAATGCCATCTCCGGTAAGACCGTCGATCTTAATCTCAAGGAACGCAGCCTTCAAAGCCTCGCAGATGTCGGAAACACTGTCGGTAGGCTTTACACCGCTCTTCTCAAGGGCAGCCTTGATTGCGTAAACACCGTCATAGGCATCTGCTGCGAACTGGTTCGGAACATCGCCGAACTTCTCCTGATATGCCTTGACAAACTTTACGGTAAGATCATCGGTAGCGTCTGCCGCGAAAGGTGTCAGAAGCATAAGACCTTCTGCAAGGCTGACATCAAAGTTGTCAACACCTGTCAGAATACCGTCCATACCGTCAACGCCGAAGAACTTAGGTGCATAGCCCATGCCGTCTGCCTGTGTCAGGATCAGCGCTGCTTCCTGATAATAAATAGGAAGGAACACAAGATCTGCACCGGCGTCCTTTGCCTTCTGCAGCTGAACGGAGAAGTCTGTCCTGTTATCAGCCGTAAATGCCTCTGCCGCTACGATTTCAAAGGGCTGGCTCGCAGCGCCGCTCACAAAGCTCTCATAAATACCGGTGGAATATACATCAGAGCTGTCATAGATGATGGCAACCTTGCTTGCAAGACCGTTTTCACCGATATACTGTGCGGATGCCGCGCCCTGTGCAGGGTCTGAGAAGCATACGCGGAAGTTGTTGTCATACTGTGTACATGCAACTGCGGAACCTGAGGGAGTCAGCTGGAACATATTGTCTGCCTTTGTCTTATCCGTAACTGCGATACAGCAGCCGCTGGTAACACAGCCGAGTAGAACCTGTGCGCCCCAGTCCTTTATGGTATTGTACGCGTTGACGGATCTCTCTGCATCCAGCTCATCATCCTGGAAGTTCAGCTCGAGCTTATATCCGTTCACACCGCCTGCTGCATTGATCTCGTCGATCGCAAGCTGAGCCGCATTCTTTACGCCGAGACCGTACGCCGCGCCGCTTCCGGTAATGGGCCCGATTCCGCCGATCTTAAAGGTATCTGCCGATGCGTTCGCCCCTGAGCCGCAGCCTGCCATGGAAACGACCATAGCAGTAGCGAGAACCGTACTTAGAACTCTGTTTAATTTCTTCATAAAATCTCCTCCTTTTTGTACAGCTATGTACAAGATGTATCGCGTGATAATTGTATACAGGTATAATTATCATTCCCATATCATAAGGTAGCTGATACCTTTTGTCAACAAAAAAATAAAACACATCTAAAAAAAGGTGAATAAAGATCAAGAATTTACACATAATAATACCGCGTGTACCATATATCCGACTACGCGTAGAATGTGAGGTAGCTATGGGAAATAAATATTTAGACGGCACAGCGCTTACGCTCGTCATCATCGGTGCAATCAACTGGTTACTGATCGCAATTTTCCGCTTTGACCTTGTAGCCTTTATCTTTGGCGACATGTCCTGGCTCTCCAGAATCATTTATGGTCTTGTCGGGCTTTGCGGTCTTTATCTCATCAGTTTTTATATGCATCTGGGCAGCCGTGCCGAGAACGCCTGAGTCCAACAGGCATTGTAATGCAAAAAGAAGCCATCAGCGGATAACCATGTATAACATGCCCGTCCGCTGACAGCTTCTTCTCTTTTTAGCATTATTTTTATGCGTTTTTAATCTGCTCCACATCCGTCTGTTTACCGTCTCTCCAGATGCGCTCGAGATCGTACAGCAGTCTGTTCTCCTTGTCAAAGATATGGACAATCACATCCCCGAAATCGAGAAGAATCCAGTTCGCCGTGTCATAGCCCTCGATCTGCTTTGCCGGGTAACCGCTGCGTCCCAGCTTCTCCTCCACGTTATCGCAGAGCGCCTGAATCTGGCTCCGGTTACTTCCGCCGGCAATAATGAAGTAGTCTGCGATCACAGATACCTCGCTGATGTCAATCACACGGATGTCCTCAGCCTTCTTGTCCTCCAGCGCGTCGATCACTAATTTTGCCATTTCCAATGATTGATTCTTTTCCAATTTACATCCTCCTGCAGTATTCATAGGTTATCTCTGTCATGGGATCAAGCTCGCCGCCCGTAGCCTTCAGGTAGGAAAGCGTGTCCTCTAAGATTTTCAGCATAGCGGTATCGAGGTCGGTAAAGGCAAGCTGCCTTATTTCCGCAAGATTCGGTGCCTGTCTCCTTCCCGGTTCAATATAGTCCGCAACAAAGACGATCCGCTCGAGCAGACTCATATTCTCGCGCCCTGTGGTATGGAAACGGATAGCATTCAGAATGTCGGGATTCGTGATCCCGTACTTTTCTTTTGCCAGGAATTCTCCCACCTTGGCGTGCAGCAGAAAAGGATTCCTGCGCTCGATGTCCGTCATGGGAATCTGGTGCTTTTCACAGATGCTTACTCTCTTCTCGTCGGTCAGACATTTTGCACAGTCATGCAGAAGCCCTGCGATCTGGGCATCCGTGACATCCGCCTGATACCGCATTGCCAGTGCGGCAGCCGTAAATTCCACGCCGAGCGTATGTGCAAAGCGCTTTGCGTCCTGCATCTTCTCCATCTTTTTTCTGAGCTTTCGCAAATATTTTGCCTTATCCACGGTAAAACCCCTTTTCTTGAATATAAGTCAGCACTGCATCAGGCACGAGATACCGGATACTCTTCCCTTCTGCGGCCCGCTCCCGGATTTCAGAGGAGGAAACGGAAAAACGCAGAAATGGCATCAGCAGTATCTCACCGCCGAATTTTTCCTGTAATGCGGATGCCTTCGCCTGCAGCGCCTCCATGGAAACGTCATTCCTGACCACTGCAATCAAGGATGCCTGCCGGAAAATAGCCTCCGGCTTTCTCCAGTTCTCTATCGAGAAAAGACAGTCTGCCCCCATGATAAAATAGAACTGATCCCCGGGGAAGCTTTCGCATAATTGCTCCAGCGTCTCATAAGTGTAGGTGTAGCCGTCCCGGACAATCTCTGTGTCCAAGCAGCGCAGCTTTGGATTCCCCTGCGCCGCCAGTTCCGCCATATGCAGTCTTTCTTCGCCCGGCAGGATCTGTCTGCCGGCCTTCTTATACGGCATTCCCGCCGGGATCAGCCAGACCTCGTCGAGCCCTGCGCTGTCCATAGCCCATTCGGCAAGCAGTAAATGTCCCGTGTGAACCGGATCAAAGGTTCCGCCCAAAATACCAATCTTACGCATTGTCCTGAATAACCTCTTTATTTCGGAAGCTCGATCTTCGGCTTGTCCTTGTCCGGCTTATAGAGCACGAATTTCTTTCCGATGACCTGAACCAGCTGGGAGTGCGTTCTCTCCGCAACCATCTGTGCGATTTCCGTCGGATCGTCTGCACAGTTCTTTAGAACCGCAACCTTAATCAGTTCATTCTTATTAAATGCCTCGCCGATCGCCTCCGTCAGTTCCGGCGTAAGGCTGGACTTTCCTACCTGAAAAACGGGATTGAGATTGCTCGCCAGACTTTTAAGGTATGCCCTCTGTTTACTCGTCATCCCCCTCACCTCCTGTGTTATTTATAATAATCAAAGCTGAAACCGTACATTCTGACCGTGTCGCCATCCTGGATTCCAAGCTCCTCAAGCTGTTCGAGAATGCCGGATTCTTTCAGGAAATTCTGGAAGAAGGTAAATCCCTTCTCGCTGTCCAGATTCGTATAGCCAAGCATCTTTTCGATTCTCGGGCCTTCCACAACATACTCGTCAGCATCCGCGTCATATTCCACGGTACAAGGCTCGTCCGCATTCTGAAGCGCTTCCAGTTCGGGGAAGTACTCCGGCTCAAAGACCGTTACCTCCTCGCCAAGCCCTTCCAGCATCTCATTGACATGGTACAGCAGCTCCTTCACGCCCTGTCCGCTGACTGCGGAGATCGGATAAACCGCGACACCCTTCGGCTCAAATTCCTTGCGGATAGCGTCAATCGGGTCTGCCTCAAAATCGGTTATGGCATCTATTTTATTTGCAGCGATTACCTGCGGCCTGTGGGCGATCTCCGGATTATATGCCTCCAGCTCCTTATTGATGGCATAAATGTCCGCTATGGGATCACGTCCCTCCGTTCCTGCCGCATCCACGATATGAATGATGACCTTTGTGCGCTCGATGTGGCGCAGGAACTCATGTCCCAGTCCGACACCCTCGGAAGCTCCCTCAATCAATCCCGGTATATCCGCAATGACAAAGCCCTTCGTCCCTTCCAGATCGACCACTCCGAGGTTCGGATTCAGGGTCGTGAAATGGTAATTCGCAATCTTCGGTCTTGCGTTTGTCACCCGCGCAAGGAAGGTCGATTTTCCGACATTCGGGAAGCCCACCAGACCGACATCTGCTATCACCTTCAGCTCCAGCAGCAGCTCCAGCTCCTTCGCCGGCTGCCCGGGCTGTGCATACTTGGGCGCCTGCATTGTGCTTGTAGCGTAATGCTGGTTGCCATTTCCGCCCTTGCCGCCCTGCAAAAAGACAACCCTGCGGTTATCGCCGGACATATCGACGATGATCTGACCTCTTGCCGCCTCTCTGATTACCGTTCCCTGCGGAACCTTTATGACAATGTCTTCTCCGTCCTTGCCCCGGCAGTTTCTCTTTCCGCCCGGCTCGCCGTCTCCTGCCTTGTACTTACGGACATTTCTAAAATCGATCAGCGTATTCAGACCCTCATCGACCTCAAAAATCACATCTCCGCCGCGTCCGCCGTCACCGCCGTCGGGACCGCCCGCCGGCACATATTTCTCGCGGCGAAAGGAGACGTGACCGTCACCGCCCTTACCGCTTCTCACAAAAATTCTGGCTCTGTCTGCAAACATATTCTTAACCTCAAATTTGTTCTTAATCAAAGAAGGACTTCAAACTCTTGGGTTTGAAGTCCTCTGCATTCGGATTACTGTTCTACGGGGTAAACAGAAGCCTGCTTCTTATCTCTACCCTTTCTCTCGAAACGAAGAACACCGTCAACCAGTGCAAACAGGGTATCGTCTCCGCCGATTCCTACATTGACACCGGGATGAATCTTGGTTCCACGCTGTCTGTAAAGAATGTTTCCAGCCTTTACAAACTGTCCGTCAGCTCTCTTCGCACCTAATCTCTTGGACTCGGAATCTCTACCGTTCTTGGTAGAACCAACTCCCTTTTTATGAGCGAAAAATTGAAGGTTCATATTCAACATGGTCTACACCTCCTCGAATTTTACTTGCAAATACTTCTCTCCGTATTCCCTGCTGAGCTCCGTCAGTGAAAACACCATGGAATCCATCAGGAAAGCGGATTTTTCCTGCAAGGTACTCTCGAAATCACATTTCAGGAATCCTGTCCGTTCGTTCTGCGTCGTTTTCAGCTTCTCGCCCGCCAGCTCCTCCAGTGAATTGATCGTGCCGATTGTCAGCGCGGAGATTGCCGCACACAGCACATCCGGCTTCCGCCACCATTTTGCGTACCCTGCATGTCCCATACAGTAAAAACCTCTGTAGGAACCATCTTTTTCCTTACAAATCACTACAGTTGTCATTATGCATTGATCTTGTCGATCTTAACCTGAGTGTATGCTTGTCTGTGACCGTTCTTCTTGTGGTAGCCGGTTTTTCTCTTGTACTTATATACAATAACCTTCTTACCTCTTCCCTGCTCCATAACGGTTGCAGATACAGTTGCTTTTGCAACGTCCTCGCCAACCTTGAGGGTTCCGTCACTTACTGCGATCACCTGGTCAAAAGAAACAGTATTTCCGGGCTCAACATCCAGCTTTTCAACCTTGATTACATCTCCCTCGGAAACCTTGTACTGCTTTCCACCTGTTGCAATAATTGCGTACATAATATAGGCACCTCCTATTCATGAACTACGGCTGCGCTTTCGTTCATTTACTCGCTGACTTTGGTGATCCCTGTCCTTACGGGCAGACATACTTTTACCGAGTCATGCGGCATACCGTAGTATAATAGCATGAGGTGCCTGATAATGTCAATAGTTTTTATTTAATTAATTGCCTTTCTTTTCAAAGTCCTCTATGTACTGGACAATCAGCTTAACCGTGCCCTCGATTCCGAGAATGCTGCTGTTGATGCAGAGGTCGTAGCTGTCCGCGCGTCCCCACTTCTTTGAGGAATAGTAATTGTAGTAGCTCTGGCGCTGCTTATCCTTCTTGATAATCATGTCCTTTGCCTTTGACTCGGTCAGGCTGTATCTCTCCATGATCCGCTTTACCTTGGTCTCCTCGTCTCCGAAGATGAAAAGGTTTACAACGTTCTTATAGTCAGCCAGCGCATAGTCCGCACATCTTCCGACAATGACACAGGGGCCTTCGTCCGCAATTTTCTTGATGGTATCAAACTGCGCCAGAAAAACCTTATGGCTGATCGGCATATCCACAAAGGAAGATGCATTGTAGCCGAAGGAATAGGTATCCATGACAAGATTATATAAGAAAGAGTTCGTAGGGCGCTCATCGTGGTTCTGAATCATCTCCTCACAGAAACCGCTCTCCTTTGCCGCTCTGCTCAAAAGCTCCTTGTCATAACATTTGATTCCAAAATAATCTGCCACCATCTCGCCGATCTCCCGTCCGGCGGAACCAAACTGTCTTCCGATCGTAATCACTGTATTCATATAGCCTACCTCGCTTCTCTCAAGAGTCTGAAATTCGAGAGTTTCCTTCCCTCTTCAGCTATATTTATTATATACCATTTTTGCACTTTTCACAAGAAATTTTCTCACTATTCCAAAACTTTTAGCAAATGTTCAAAGTATTCCGGAAGCGGCGCCTCCGTTTCAATATATTCTCCCGTTGACGGATGCCGGAACCCGAGTATTTTTGCATGCAGGGTCTGTCCCTGCAGCTTATACGGGCTCTTCCGGTTGGAATAGACCTCATCTCCCAGAAGCGGATGTCCGATCGACGCCATGTGAACGCGGATCTGATGGGTCCGCCCCGTCTCGAGACGGCATTCAATATAAGTATAATCCCGGAAACGCTGCAGCACCTTGTAATGCGTCACGGCACGTTTCCCGTTTCTCTCATTGACAGCCATCTTCTTGCGCTCCATGGGATGTCTTCCGATCGGGCGGTCAATCGTTCCCTCATCCTCCCGCAGGACACCGTGGCAGATGGCAACATAACGTCTCGTGAGCGAATGCTCCTTGAGCTGCTCCGCGATACAGTTGTGCGCCACATCGTTTTTACAGGCGATCACCGAGCCCGTCGTGTCCATGTCGATGCGGTGGACAATGCCGGGGCGCATGCAGCCGTTGATCCCCGACAGCTCCTTCCCGCAGTGATACATCAGCGCGTTTACCAGCGTTCCGCTGTAATGTCCGGCGGCAGGATGCACGACCATTCCCTTTGGCTTATTGACAACGATGACGTCCCTATCCTCATACAGAATGTCCAGCGGAATATCCTCCGGCTCAATATCCGGCTCCACCGCCTCCGGCAGCTCAAATTCCAGCTGATCCTCCTGCTTTACCCGGTAGCTTCCCTTGACGGGACTCCCGTTCACGCGGACAGCCTCGTCCTTAATCAGACGCTGTATATAGGATCTCGACAGGGAATCGATCAACGTGGCAAGGCATTTGTCAATTCTCTCTCCATCCTCATTCTCCGTTATTTCAAAGCAAAATCTGTCCATAGGCTACTTCATCTCACGGTATTTTTTCTGCTTGAAGCTTAAGAATTCCAGATCCTTTTCCTTAAAGACAAAAAGGAACAGAATAAACAGGCCGATCACCGAGACGACGATATAACAGTCAGCTACATTGAAGATCGGGAAGTTAATCAGCACAAAGGAGATAAAGTCAACCACATAGTCAAACCTTACCCTGTCGATCATGTTTCCGGCTCCTCCGGCAATTACAGCCGCAAGGAAAATGTGGACAATACAGAACTTCTTTTCCTCCGGCAGCTTAAACAGGAAAAAGAGAATCACCGCCATGAAGACAACGCCGACAAACAAAATAAAAAACTTCTGATTCTGAAGCATTCCGAATGCCGAGCCTCTGTTTTCCAGATAATTCAGTTCGAGCACACCGTCGATCAGCGGAACTGCCGGACGATCCTTCAAGCGCTCAATCGCAAGATATTTCGTGAACTGATCCAGCGCAAGCAGAACGACCGCAATCACCGCATCTATTATGAACATTTTGCTCCTCTTCACCATCTCCGACGCCTCCCTATGCCTTTGCATCCTCATCGCTGAAATAGATTTCCTCTATCGCCGCGAGAATTTCCTCATCCGTCACGGTATTGTCAATTACTGCCTTGCCGATCTTCTTTAGCAGGACAAACTTGATCCTGCCGGATTCCATCTTTTTATCCGATTTTGTCAGTTTAAGGATCTCCTGCGGGTCAATGTCGTCCACCGTGATCGGCAGATAAAAGGGAACGAACATATCCCTGATCTCATAATATTCCTCCATGGACAGCATTTCCCGCTTCCATGAAATGAAAGCCGCTGCAACTGCACCGAGCGCAACGCATTCCCCGTGGAACAGTTCAAAGTTCTTCGCCTTCTCGATAGCATGTCCCACCGTGTGTCCGAAGTTCAGCAGGGCACGCTCTCCCTGCTCCGAAGGGTCCTTCTCCACCACAAGCTTCTTTACCATGCAGCTGCGCTTGAGCATCTCCTGAAGAACCGTCATATCCCTCTCACAGATCTCATACATATTTTCAATCAGCCACTCATAGAGCGCAGCATCCCTTATCAGTCCGTGCTTCATGATCTCGGCAAAGCCGGAATAGAACTGTCTGTCGTCCAGGGTAGTCAGCGTCGCCAGATTCATATATACCAGTCTCGGCATCTTAAAGGCGCCGACCATATTCTTATAGCCGTCGAAATCCACGCCCGTCTTGCCGCCGATGCTGCTGTCCGCCTGTGCAAGAAGTGTTGTCGGGATCTGCACATAGTCGATGCCTCTTAAATAAGTCGCCGCAATATATCCCGTCACATCCCCCGTCACACCGCCGCCGAGCGCCAGAAGCATATCATGTCTGTCGAATTTCTCTTCGATCAGGAACCGGTAAGCCTCCCTCACCGTATCAAGGGTCTTATTCTCCTCGCCGTTGGGGAATACAAATTTTACCGCTTTCAGGCAGTTTCCCTCCAGCAGCTCCAGCACCTCATCCGCATAGAGCTCCGCCACCTTGGAATCCGCGACAACGCAGAGCCTCCTGCTTTCGCAGTCCAGTGCCTTCAGCTCGGCAATCAGCTCGCCGAAGGAATCTGTGAGCAGAATATCATAGCAGGGCTTTTTATTGTAAAGAACCGGTATTCTTTCCGACATAGTCTGTTTTCTCCTTTTCTAAGCAAAGAAAAGAGCCCGCAGGACGGACTCTCTCACTTCTGATTAACGGCTCAACGGCATCTCGAAAGAACCACCGTTGAAAATATCCTGAAAATCGCCTGAAATATCGACACTTGCAGGTGTCACAATGAAAATGTAATGAGATATTTTCTGAAGGTTTCCCGATATTGCAAAGCAGGAGCCACTGGTAAAGTCGATGATTCTCTGCGCAATATCAACATCCAGACCGTCCAGATTCAATACGACGGTTCTGTTGGCGAGCAGGGTCTCCGTGATCTCCCTTGCATCCTCGACAGAGGTAGGCTTGATTACGCACACCTCCATTCCCGCGCTGGCGGCATTCCGTCTTGCAGGCGGCTGCTTGATGGGGGTAATCTTATTGACCGGAGCAGGCTTTCTGCCAGCTCGCAGATCCTCCTCGTCCTCTTCCCTGTTTTTCTGCACCGGCTGCTTTTTGCGGGGCGCCGGTTCTATCTCTTCCTCATCTCCATCCAGATAATCCTCATCCAGATATTCATCATCCTCTTCACCGTTCAGCTTCATGAAATTAACCAGCTTGTCAACTACGCTCATATCCTTATTACCATGCCTTTCCTGTAGCCTGTCTAAACCTAAAGGGACTGTTCCGTCTAATGATACACTCGCTCTCCGAAAATTCCTGTTCCAACTCTCACACAGGTAGCACCCTCTTCGACTGCCACACAATAGTCGCCGGTCATTCCCATGGACAGAACATTCATATAGACATTATCAATGTTTTTGGTTTCTATGTCAACAGACAAATGTTTCAATTTCCTAAAATAGTCCCGGTTATCCTCCGCATTTTCCACATAAGGCGCGATTGTCATCAGTCCCTCGATCCGGATTCCCGGAAGCTTCGAGATGGCTTCGACCAGTGCCGTCGTCTCCTCTGTCTTCGTACCGAACTTGCTGCTTTCCTCCGCGACGTTTACCTCGACCAGTATTCTGACAGTAACATTTTTCTTTACCGCCTCCCTGCTGATCTCCTCCGCCAGCTTCAGGGAATCGACGCTGTGTATCATCCAGACCCTTCCGACAATGTATTTTACCTTATTCCTTTGCAGATGGCCGATCATATGCCAGCGGATGTCAGACGGCATCTGGGGAATCTTGTCCATGAGCTCCTGAACCTTGTTCTCGCCAAAGTCCCTCGCTCCGGCATCATATGCCTCCCTCAGCAGCTCAAGCGGCTTGGTCTTGCTCACCGCGATCAATGTCACCTCGTCACGGCTTCTGCCAGCACGCATACATGCCCCGGCAATATTCTTTTCCACTTCTTCCATATTTGCTTTTATCACTGTGTAGATCGCCTCCATACTTTGTCCGTCACTGGTTGATAAACTGATCGTCGCTGACGGTGTCTGCATTCAGCACGATATAGTCATATACATTCAGACCGTATTTCGTATTCGACTTGACGATGGCATACTCGTCATTCTGATACAGGATATTAATCTGCTTGAAATCCGCGTAGCCCTTGTTCATATTGTATACTCCGATCAGCGTTGCGCGCTTGCTGACCGTGTAGGTCTCCTGTCCGTCCTGCTTATAGAGAATATCGCCGGCGTTCAGGATAGAGCTGTCAACATAATACTCCTTGGACTCACTGTCGAAGTTATAAACCTCGATCTCAAGGGACTCACTGGAAATGTCCCCATTCTCCAGATAGCTCTGCCGCAGCACACTGTCGCCGCCGTTATTTCCGCCCGGTGCCACAAAGGCTTCCGGGATCAGGAAAAATTCCTTCTGCACAATCGCGGAATTCGGTATCTTAAGCCCCTTTTCATCCTCGAGGATCAGCTCCACATCCAGAAACCGGTCGCCGACAAACGTAATCATCGAATTTGTAAACGAGAGCTGCAGATAGGTATTTCCGTCCGCGTTGGAAAGCAGCTTCGCCTCTCCCCACGACTCATACTGATTCTTGAGGAACTTTACCTTGACAAAGCCTTCCTCCTGCAGCTTTGCGCCCCTGACCGCCTCGATCGGAATGACCAGTGACCAGTTCTCGCTGGTCGAGAGCTTGTACACCGGATCCTCCAGCGCCATCAGCGTATTGCTCAGCATCTGCTTCTTCTCATAAGTCTTTGCCTCGTCCTCAAAGACAGCCGCCGTCACATCCTGCGGCTGGAGGCTCTCGTACCCGTCGACCCAGTAAGAGACAATCCCCGTCATCGGTGCATAGGCATAATTGACAGCATTTCCGTTGGCGCCAACGCTTCCTATGCTTTGCAGCATATTGGTATTGGCAAGCTTTAAAACCGTATTTTTCAGGGAATATTTTATGTCGTAGGTATTGCTGTAATAGCTGCTGTCAAAGCCGTGGACAAAGTCAATGATCTCGCTGCGGAATTCGGAAAGTTCCCGGTTGCTCAGCGTATTCTCCCCCATGCCGAGCTCCTCCAGCTCCTGGCTCAGCTTCCCCGTCTCATCGACAATGTAGACCAGTGCATTCGCAGCGACACGCTCGCCCTCTCTCGCACAATAATCAATATATCCGGCTGCCTGGTTATATATGACTGTCTCGTCCCTGATAATGACTCCGCGGTAGATATTATTTGTCGCAAGCGAGCCTTCCTTCACCTCGTAGCGGACGATACGGCTTGTCTGGAAATACATGATGACGCAGACAACGACATAGATAAAGATAACGCCGAAAATAATCATACCGATATTCAGGTTTAAAGGCTTTCTGTATTTCCTTATCTTCGTGCTCTTTTTTGCCATTCACTATCCGCCTCTACAGAAAAGCCCCGGAATCTACCGAGGCTTTTGTCACTGTCTTTCCGATAAAATATTTTCTGAAATATTTCTCCGTTACAGGGAAACGATAATCTTTTCCTTCAACCCTGCCGGAAGTTCGGATTCATCCATTGAAACGCTTAAAACAAAGTCAACATCAAACTGACTGCTGAGCTTTTCCAGCTTTTCGACTGTCGCCGTGATGTCCTGTCCCTCCAGGCAGGCGATCTTTAAAAAGCTGTCGAAATACATCTGCTGCAGGTCGTGATCCTGAGAGATGACGCCGCAGACAAAGCCGATGAACTCACTGCTGTTTTCAAACTGGAACTGGGAGACATCAATGAGACGTACCTTGTTGTTCAACTCGTACATGTGCTTGGTGCTCTTGTCGAGATAAACAATGTTGCCCGGGATCTGCTTGATCTCGCCGTTTACCTTATCCAGTAACTGCTTTGTCTTGCCCTTGCCCTTGTTGCCTACGATCAACTGAACCATTGGAAACCCTCCTATAGTAACATTTATAGTATTACCTTCCTCTTAAGTATCATTATAAGGGATGCACCCTCAAAACACAACCCTAATTCTGAATCTCCTCAAGCAGATCCGTCATGCCGGTATAGAGCTCATCCGTGGACGGAACACCCATGACAACGGCAATATAGGGCGAGCCACCCACATCTCTGGCAAGCAGCATCAGACAGTGTCCGGCAGCGCTTGTCGTGCCGGTCTTCCCGCCGATGACCGTGACGTTCGGGGGTGCCGTATAGCTGTAATCCGCACGCAGAAACAGGTTTGTCGTAGACTTGTCGAACTGCTTCTCCTTGCCGTCCTTATCATAATAGACCGTCTGATAGCCCGTCATCTGGATAATCTCGCTGAAGGTCTCATATTTGATCGCCTGATTGAAGATCAAATACAGGTCGTAGGCCGTCGTATAGTGGTTGGCATCCGTAAGTCCATGTGGATTTGCAAAATGCGTGTTCGTCGCCCCGAGAAGCTTTGCCTCCTCGTTCATCATCTCTATAAAGCGGTCCACAGATCCCCCGACCCCTTCCGCAATCATCATTGCGACATCGTTCGCGGAATACAGCAGCAATATCCTCAGCGCCTGATCCATCGTCATGGTGTCACCCACCTTCAGACCGCAGAGCTGCGCTCCCGACTCAGTGATGTTTACGGCAGAGCCCGCCGTCAGCACCTGATTCAGGCTTCCGTATTTGAGCGCGACAAGAGCCGTCATGACCTTTGTCAGGCTTGCCGGATTCAGGGTCTCATGCGCATTCTTGGAGTAAATTACTCCGTTATCACTTATGGAAAAAAGTACAGCCGCCGTCGCCTTTGACAGATCGGCATCCGTTCCCTCCGAGACATCCCCCGTGACAACACAAAGGTCAGAGGCGAAGGGCACTGCCGTTCCCATATTCTGTCCGTACACAACATTAAAGCTGCTGGTGTCCGAGTTTGCGCTGTATGGCATGTCATAGCTCAGACTTCCGCAGCCGCTCAAGGAAACGGTCATCGCGGTCAGCAGGCAGAGCGCAGCTGCAATTCGTTTTCTATTTGTACATTTCACGCCACTCTAAATCTCCTCTGTCAAGGGACTTGATTAACAGTTCCGCGCTGGCAAGGTTCGTAGCCAGCGGGATATTGTGCATATCACAGAGCCTGACTACATTGTTGACATCCGGCTCATGCATCTTCGGACTCAGCGGATCACGCAGGAAAATGACCAGATCGATCTGGTTATGTTCGATCTGTGCGCCGATCTGCTGTTCTCCCCCGAGATGACCTGCCAGATACTTATGTATATTCAGATTCGTGACTTCCTCAATCAGCCGGCCGGTCGTGCCGGTTGCATAAAGCTCGTTCTTGCTTAAAATCCCCCTGTAAGCGATACAGAAATTCTGCATCAGCTTCTTCTTTGAATCGTGCGCTATCAAGGCAATATTCATGACTGATACCCCTCTCTCTATTTTGTTTTTTTAGCTTGAAGCCTGACATTCAGTACAAACCCCATCCCCATAAACAGACTCATCAATGACGTGAGTCCATAGCTTACAAACGGAAGCGGAAGTCCGGTGTTCGGGAGGATGAAGGTTGTTACCCCGATGTTGATAAAGCTCTGGATGGCAATCAGACCTCCGACACCTGTCGCTATGATTGTTCCCGCAATGTCTTTGGAACGCCTCGCCACAGAGATGCACTCCAGCGAAATGCCAAACATCAGGACAATCACGAGGACACTCCCCTTAAAACCAAACTCCTCTCCGATTACGGCAAAAATGAAATCTGTCTGCGCCTCCGAAATAAAGTTACCGTTTTTGACAGATGTGATTTCATTATTTTTATAGCCTTTTCCGTCCAGCTGCCCCGACGCAATCGCCGTGACCGAATTCAGCTGCTGATAAGCCAGCGTATCCTTATATTCATCAGGATTTACGAATGCCATGATCCGGTTGAGCTGGAAGCCCTCCAGAAATTTAACATCACTGTTCGGCTTTAGCATAAGGGAAACCATCAGCGCGACCGCCGGAACCGCGACGGCAAGGACACCGACGACGACCTTCCAGCTGATCCCCCCGGCAAACATAATCACGCAGAAAATCGCAATGACAACAATGCTGGTGGAGAGATCCGGCTGCTTATAGATCAGATACCACGGAACCGCAACAAGCACGATACAGCTGCCTATGATTCTGACCGTATTCAGCTTCTCCTTATATTTCATAATAAACTGTGCAAAGAATAAAATCAACAAAATTTTAGCAGTTTCTGACGGCTGGAAACGCAGTCCGCCGATCTCCAGCCAGCGCTGCGCTCCGCCGCCGTCATCACCAAAAAGCTTTACTGCCAGAAGGAGTAAAAGATTCAGCGCGTACATGATCCAGTTCAGCTTCAATATCCAGTTGTAATTAAAAAACGAAATAATTATCATCAGCACCGAACCCGCCACAACACCCGCAAGCTGTCTGGACTGCAGGGAAGGCTCGGCGCTCCCGATCGCCATTACGCCGACGGTCGCCAGCGCTATCACCATGAATACCAGTTTGAAATCATAATCACGCAATCTGAATTTTGTAAACATATTTCCCTACGCCTTTTGCAACAAAACGATTCCGAAGCTGCCGGATGAACGCTTACAAAAGCTTCGTCCCCTGCATGTCCACGATCGGGATGTTGGCACAGAGACTGGGCTTTGCCGACCTGCCGATCTTGTTTCCCTTCGTGTTGATCTGTATCTCCATATTCTCGGAATCTATCTTCATGTACTTGGATATCACCTTCGCAATATCCGTTTTAATCAGCTCCATCATCTC
Organism: uncultured Acetatifactor sp.; assembly: GCA_934402315.1. Classification (GTDB taxonomy): domain Bacteria; phylum Bacillota; class Clostridia; order Lachnospirales; family Lachnospiraceae; genus Acetatifactor. The sequence continues at coordinate 175,138 of CAKRTS010000001.1, forward strand.
CGGCGAGCAGTTCACCCTGTCGGAGATCAACAGGATTTTCAATCTGTCCTTGGCTACCTGGCAGGAGCTCTTTCTGCGAAAAAAATGTCTCATAATGCTCCTCCCTATATTTTGTGAAAAATACCTGTCACCCTAGTCCAGAATGAAATTCCCTTTTCAAAATTGAGGAAAGGCACTTCCTTTCCCTCGACCCTCTGTACCACGTTTGCATAAGCCTGTCCGGCAGGACTTGCCCCGCCGACCAGCGGCTCTCCCTGATTGGTCGCAATGACGACATTCTCGTCATCGGGAATGATACCGATCAGCGGAATCGCCAGAATATCCACGACATCCTGTGCGGACATCATGTCACCCCTCCGCACCATATCCATGCGCAGCCTGTTGATGATGAGATCCATCTGCTTGAAACCGTTCGCCTCGAGCAGTCCGATGATGCGGTCGGCATCGCGGATTGCGGACACCTCCGGGGTTGTCACGACCAGTGCCCTGTCCGCCCCGGCGATCGCGTTCTGGAAGCCCTGCTCAATGCCTGCCGGGCAGTCCAGAATGATGTAGTCAAACTGCTCCTTCAGATGCTCGATCACCTTCACCATCTGCCCCGGCGTCACCGCCGACTTGTCCCTTGTCTGTGCCGACGGCATCAGATACAGTCCCGGATGCCGTTTGTCACGGATCAGCGCCTGCTTGACGCGGCAGTTTCCCTCGACGACATCCACCAGATTATAGACGATCCTGTTCTCCAGTCCCATCACAACGTCCAGATTGCGCAGTCCGATATCCGTGTCGATCAGGCATACCTTTTTCCCGAGCTTTGCAAGACCTGTTCCTACGTTTGCAGATGTGGTGGTCTTACCCACACCGCCTTTACCTGAAGTGACGACAATGACTTCGGAGCCCTTCTGCTCCTGGGAAAATTGATTTTCCATCCTATGCTTCCTCCATTTATTTTGTCGTCGCAGCCGGTTCCTTCCGCCAGTCAGCTCAGAAGGTCTCCGGCAAATCTTTGGTAAGCGCCTCAAACGTTATCTTATCGTTTTTTACATATGCAATTTTCGGTTGTATCTTAGGGCGTATGCCCCACTTCGACTGTTTGCCAGTCATCTTGTATTTGAAATCGCCGATTTTAATTCTTTCCGGCTCCATTTCAAGCGCTGCAACAAAGGCTCCCGGCTGTCCGTTCTCGCCGGCATAAGCCTCACCGTAGAGACCTCCCAGAACAATCACACTCTTCGCGCTGATTACAGCGCATCCGGGATAGACATCCCCGAGTATGATGATGCTGTTCTCCGTCTCAAGAACCTCCCTGTTTTTCAGGCTCCCCTTAAAGAACTGGCCGTCGTCACCGCCGGACAGCTTCTTTTCCATATGGGCGAGAGCCTTGATAAAGTTCTTATTGGTCGCCTCATCCCGCCCGACAATACATACTACGTTGAGCGAACTGTTTTCTCTGATTGTCTCAAGTATTCTGACTTCCTCCGACCCGGTCAGCTGTCTGTCCTCGAGGGACAGCGCCATCGTGGCATTCCCGAAGAAAGCCTTCGCCTCGGAAAATTTATAGGCGATCTCCTCCAACAGCTTTTCAAAGGGAGCGTCCTGATCCAGATGCAGGGCGATCCCGTTCGGAAAGCTTTTAATCAGTACTAAATCTTTCATCCAATCTCACTCCGTCTACATTTCATTTGAAATACCGCCGTCCGGCGCGTCAGCAACACCCGTAATCAGATCCTCCGCGTCCTCAAGTCCGTAGTAATACTTGATAATATCTCTTGCCACCTGTGCGGCGTAATCCGAGGAATAACCGAAGGGAATCCTTGTCGCCATTGCGATCTCGGGCTCCTCGTAGGGTGCATAGCACACAAACAATGCGTGGTTCGGCCGCGACTTCGTCTGCTCCGCCGTTCCCGTTTTACCTGCCACATTGACGGAAAGCTCGTTGAAGTAGGACTTGTTCTGCACGACCTGTCTCATGCCGGAATGCAGTGCATTCCAGTAGTCCTGCGGTATCTCGATGATATTTCTGACATCCGGCTCGATCTCGCGGATCAGATTTCCCTCCGAATCCGTGATCTTGTCGAGCAGCGTCAGATTATAGCAGGTACCGCCGTTTGCCACTGCCGCGACATATCTAGCAAGCCCGACCGTCGTAAAGCTGTTCGTGCCCTGTCCGATTGCGGAACGCACCGGATCCTTCTCGGAGACATTCGGCACCGCCTCGGAGATCTCAACGCCGGACTTGTCCGCAAGTCCGAACATCTCCGCATATTCATACAGCGTGTTTAAGCCCTCTGTCTCATTATAGCTTCCGCTCCGCGTCGAGAGCTGATAGCCGACGTTATAAAAGAAATAGTTACAGGAATCCCTGATTGCCGTCGTGACCGTCTCATTGCCGTGTCCGCTTCTCCGCCAGCAGCGCGGCGAAGGAGTGATCTCCGTAAATGTTCCGATACAGTTCACCTTTCCGTTCAGCGTGATGACATTCTCCATCAGCCCCGCCGTCGCCGTCACCATCTTGAAGGTGGAACCGGGAGCCGCCTTGTACTGCGTTGCAAAATTATACTGCGGATTTGACTTGTCCGTTGTCAGCTTCGCATAATATTCCGCATCGATGGAGTTCGCCATCTTATTGTTGTCATAGCCCGGATAAGATACCATGGCAAGGACATCCCCGGTGTTGACATCCGTGATGACACAGGATGCATTACACGGGTCGAGCGCCAGCTGCGCCGGGGTAATATCCAGATTGTCGATCCTGTTTTTCATGAAGTTGTACGCCGTAAGCTTTCCACCGTAGATGGCAGCCTCATCCTCCGGGGGGATCTCGACAAGCCTCTGCTCACAGAGGATCATGCACACCTGTTTCCCGTTGATGACATCCGACAGCAGCATGTATTTATAAAACCGCTTCTGGAATTCCGTGTTCTTATCGATCATGGCTGTGATATAGTCAACCAGCTTGTCATAGATCTCCGCGGAATCCGAATATTTATCGTCCAGCTCCAGCTTGCTGACATCGATCCAGTTCTGGGCGATGCAGTATTTCAGATATTCGTTCAGGCTGATGACCTCATCCGTCGCCCACGCGATCTGCGTCTCATCCGTGGCATCCACAAGCTCCGAGAGGATCACACCGCTCCTGTTCAACAGCGTAACGATATTGCTCTCATACACCTGATATTCGGTGCTCAGCTTATTGTAAGGGGTCTTTCCCTCTGTCAGCTCCGCCCTGAGCTTCGCATAGGTCTTCTCCTTGTAGTCGAGATACGCCTGATAAACGACCGCCTCCGTCTCCCCCGCATCCTCCGAAGCCATATGCTTCATGTCGATGATGGAGTTGTTGAACATAGCATAGTAGACATCATAGATCGGAATTTTGATGTCCGCGCTGCCGGAGGTCTCCGTCGCCTTGTATTCCTTCGTGTTGATGATCTTGCTCGAGACGAGGCCGGCGAGCTTCTGCTCCAGAATATTGTACACTGCCTTCGTCAGATCCATGTCGATTGTGAGGTAGACATCCTGTCCCGCCTTGGCATCCTCGCGCTCTTCGATCGAGATCACCTTTCCCGTGTTGTCGACGACGACCTTCTCGTAGCCCTTGACACCCTGCAGGGTCGTCTCCAGATAGGACTCGATTCCCGATTTTCCGACCACGTCATTAATCCCGTAGACATCCTCGCCGAGTCCCTGCTCCGCTGCCGCCGCATTGAGCTCCGTCATCTCGTCCGAGGATATTTTTCCGGTATACCCGAGAATATGCGCAAAGTATTTGCTGTCCACATACTTCCGCACGGTGTCCTCAACCACGGTGACACCGGGAAGCATCTCCGAGTTCTCCATGATGACCGCCACCGTCCTCTCGCTGACATCCGTTGCGACAGTCGTACCTATGTATTTCCGGTAGGAGGTCAGGTTCATGGCATAACGGATTGTCACCAGCTTCAGCCAGTCCGCCCTGGTATAGCCCTTCCCTGCGATAAACTCACTCTTGGTGTCCTCCGGGTCCGCATACTCACCGATTGCAAAGGCGGATGTGGAATTTCTGCTCAGATATTCCATAATGTCATCCGGCGCCGCATTCTTCTGCTTCTCATCCAGCGCGTCAATCGTCCGCTTTCCGTAGACATCCGCGATAAATCTCAGACGGCTTGTCCCCTCGACACTGTATTCAAATTCATTGTCTTCATTGAGAACAATCTTAAAATCCGTTATGACATGATCTCCGTTTTTTTCAATCATGCGGATCAATGTCATGACGGTCTCGTTCAGGTTCGCATTCTTTTTTCTTCCGGACTCGAAAACGTCCTCAAGCTTGACCGAGTAGGCAAGCTCGTTGTACGCCAGCACATTGCCGTTGCGGTCATAGATGTTTCCCCGCGTGCTCGCAATGTCCCGCGTTTTCTCCGTCTGTAAGACGAAGTCCTCAAGATACTCCTCGCCGTGTACGATCTGCAAATCAAAGCAGCGGTAGAGAAGAATGCCCGCAAGGACAAGGAACACCAGCGTAAAAAGCGTCAGCCTGCTCGTCACAAAGCCTATTAACTTATCCTTTAATTCATCAAACAAATTTCTGAGCTCTCCTTTTCTCTCCTGCTTCCAGCTTCTCGTTTACCTTCAATATGATGGGATACAGGAACATCGTGACAACAATGGTGTACAACGCCTCCGGCAGTATCACATGTGAAAAGTAATAAGCAAACTGGAACTTGCCTCGCAGCATAAACAAAAGTACATAGCAGATGACACCGTAGGACAGATCACTGGTAACGATCAGGGCGATTGGCAGCTTGATGTCCTCGGGATAAAAGATCCTGCTGAATTTGCCGTTCAAAAAGCCTATGTACATCAGCACCAGCGCATAGAAGCCTAAAAAGCTGCCGAAAAAGATATCGTTGAGCAGCCCGCAGCAAAAGCCGATGATCAGCCCCTCGCGCTCTCCCCTCATAAAGCCGAAGGAGGAGGTCAGAATAATCATCAGATTCGGGATGATACCCGCCATGGCAATGCTTCCGAACACGCTGCACTGCAGAATAAATCCAAACAAAATAAACAAGGTCACTACAATTTTTCTGAGCATATTCTCTCCTGTCACTCTTCCGTCACGGTCTGTTTCCTGTCCGTGATTACAAGCACCTCTCCGAGATGTTCAAAGTCGACAGCCGGTGTAATCAGACCGGATTTCGTCAGGTTGTTGGCATCCTTATCCAGAGAGCTGATGTAGCCGATCAGGATATTCGGAAGGTAGATGTCACTGATATTTGAAGTGACGACCTTATCTCCCTCCGCGACAAGGTTCTTGCTGTCAACGAGCTGGCTGAAGCCGATGCAGTTATCCGCCATGAGTTTCAGGTCGCCGGACACGATCAGGTTGTCCTCAGTGGAAAGCGTCATTCCGCTGACGTTGCTGTTGTCGGAGATGATCGACGTAACTCTTGCCCAGTTGGGTCCGACAGAGGTGATCCGTCCGACCAGCCCTCCTCCGGCGATCACATTCATATTCACGGCAAAGCCGTCATTGCTTCCCTTGTCGATCAGAAAGGAGGAGTACCAGTTCCCGGAATCACGGCTGATGATGCGGGCGCCGACCTTATTGTACTCGCCGTACTGCTCGTTCAGATCCATCAGATCCCTGAGATTATTCAATTCATATTTGTCCTGTTGCAGGAGGGTGTTCTCCTCCGTCAACGCCGCCACCTGTTCCCGGAGCGCCGCATTTTCATCCAGAAGCTTCCGGATCTGGATCAGCTCGTCCGAGCGCTTTGACAGCCATTCCCCGACCTTGCCGATGCCCTGCTGGAACGGGACGACAACATAGCCCACCGCCGAATTGAGCGGTCTGTTGAAGACGTCCGTGCCAAAGGTAATCAGCATAAGCAGCGTACACAGGATTGTTAAAATTAAAAGGAGATATTTACTCGGCAAAGTAAATCTCTCCCCTTTTCTTTTTATTACTGGGCTCATTTACTCATCCCTTCAATCGCATAAGCTACGGATTTATAGTTGTCATCCTTGATGATCTTGGCAAGCCCCATGACCACGCTCGTAGTGGGATTTTCAGCCACGTTCACCTTCAGTCCCGTGCCCGTCGCCAGCCGCTCCGCCAGATGGCTGACCTGGGATGCACCTCCCGTGAGATAAATGCCGTGTCTGTAGATGTCGGCAGCCAGCTCCGGCGGCGTCCTCTCAAGAATTACCTTGACATTATCTATAATCGTGTTGAAATGCTCCTCGAGACATTCATCGACGAGCTTCGTCGGGATTTCTCTCTCAACCGGAAGTCCGGTCACGATGTCGCGGCCATAGACAACGGCGCCGTTTCCGCTCTGCTCCAGCTCATTCAGGGAAATCTTGACCGTCTCTGCGGTCTTCCCGCCGATAATCAGGCTGAATTCCTTTCTGACAGCGGCACGTATCGCCTCATCCAGCTTCAGTCCGCCGGTTTTAATCAGTCTGCTCAGCACAATGCCGCCCAGGGAAAGAATGGAGATCTCCGTCGTCTCGTAACCGACGTTGACGACAAGGACACCCTGTGAATTTTTCACATCGATGTCCAGTCCCAGGCCGTCGGCAACCGCCTTCTCGACAACCATGATCTTCCGCGCCTTGACACCCGCGTCCTTAATCAGATCGTAAAACGCTCTCTTCTCCACCTCCGTGACATCCGTCGGCACAGCGATATAGAAGTCCGCCGGCTTGCTGTTCCCCTTCTGGAGATCGCTGATAAAATAGCGCACAAGCGTTTCCATATTCTTTATGTCAGCGATCACTCCGTTGGACAGCGGATAGGAAATATGAATATTTCCGGGCGCCTTCTCATACATTTCAAATGCAGAATTACCATACGCGAAAAGCGTATTTTTATTTTCGATAGCAATCATGTTCTTTTCGATCAGAACATTGTCATCACTCCTGCTGTAGATTTTAATATTGTTTGTGCCGAGATCAATCCCGAATGCATTGTTTGCCAAAACGACAACCCCTTTCTAACCGTAACTAATAATTTCTATTTTCTAACCAGTCAGCTTCCCGGAAGCTGAAATACCTGTTATCGCCGATCACGATATGATCCAGAAGCGGAATGTCAAGCTTCTCTCCCATCTCCCTGACATCGTCCGTTATCTCCTTGTCCGATCTGCTCGGTGTCGGGTCTCCGCTCGGATGATTGTGTACAAGCAGAATGTTGACTGCCTTTGCGTCCAGCGCCTCAAGAAAAATCTCCCTCGGCGAAATCAAAGACATTTTGACGCTTCCCTCGGACAGCTTCTTTTCCCGGATTACCTGTCCCTTCATATCCATGCATGCCATATAGACGCACTCGGTGTCCCGGTGCCGCAGCCGCTCCATAAAATACGCCGCCACCTGACCCGAGGTCTGGAATTTCACACCGTCTCCCGCCTTCGCCTCGCTCATCCGCACCGAGAGCTCCGCGATACATTTCAGCTTGACCGCCTTCACCTCGCCGATTCCCTTGATGCTCTGAAGCTCCTCAAGGCTGACATCGTGCAGGCCGAGAAGCCCTTCCTTCGGATATTTTGCAAGCCGCAGTACCTCCTCCGCAAGCTGTATGGCGCTCTTCTCCCTTGTGCCTGTCCTGATGATGATTGCAAGCAGCTCTGCCTCCGTCAGATTCTCCGGCCCGAACCGCAAAAACCTCTCATAGGGAAGCTCCTGTATTCTGTTTTCTTTTCTTCTGGGCATCTGTGTCTCCTTCTACCTCCTTCGACACTGCTGCGAAGCCACCCTCAAAGAACCGCTGGCATCAGCGGATAAAACGATAGACCACCAGCGCAAGCACAACGCCGATCACACTTGCGATCGTGATATGGATCGTCAGTCCGAAGGTGAGGACAAAGAAGCCGAGATCAAGCACGATGGGGGAACTCAGCCCGAAGGACTGCCCGTAATTCAGAAAGGTTCCCTGAAAATACGAACCGATAAATCCTCCTATCATAAATCCGATAAGCACCAGTAAAACCGGCAGCCAGTTTCCTTTTCTCAAAGCAAGACCTCATCTTTCTTTCGTATTGTCGTACCGTGTCCGCTGCCCGTGCGAAACACCATACTCCGCATTAAGCATTATTCTAACATAAAATTAACAGCCTGTACACAAAAATCAAAGAATAAATTTTGATCTTTTTCGACGGTTCTCTGCCCTTTATTTCATTCCCTTCGTGATCGAAACCAGCTGCTCCTCCGTCACGATCTTTTTATCCAGAAGGGACTGCAGGGTCATCAATATGCCGAATTTCGCATGCTGCCAGGTAAGTCCGCCCTGAAAATAAACCGCGTAGGGCGGCTTGATCGGCCCGTCTGCGGAGAGCTCGATGGAGGAGCCGGACACAAAGGCTCCCGCTGCCATGATGACCTGTGCGTCATAGCCCGGCATATTCCACGGCTCCGGCGTCACATGGCTGTCGACGGATGCCGCCGCCTGAATGCCCTGACAGAAGGCAATGACGCCCTCCGGTGTGCCGAAGGTGATCGCCTGAATGATGTCGTGACGGCTCTCCGTCGAATCCGGTACGACGCCAAAGCCCAACGGCTCATAGAGATTCGCCGCAAAGAGCGCACCCTTCAAAGCGGACGCAGTCACGGTCGGTGCGAGGAAGAAGCCCTGATAAAAGTCCTTGAGCACGCCGAGTGAGGCGCCGACCTCCTTTCCGAGTCCGGGGGAAGTCAATCTGTAAGCCGCATTTTCGACGACCTCCTTCTTTCCGGCAATATAGCCGCCGATCGGTGCAAGTCCACCCCCGGGGTTCTTAATCAGGGAGCCGACGATCATGTCCGCCCCGACATCACTCGGCTCCAGTGTCTCGACAAATTCCCCGTAGCAGTTGTCTACCATGCAGATTATCTCCGGCTTGATCCCCTTGATAAAGGAAATCAGCTCGCCGATCCTCTCCACGGAGAGCGTCGGTCTCGTCTGGTAGCCCTTTGACCGCTGTATCGTCACAAGTCTGGTGCGCTCGTTGACCGCCTTCCTTATATTTTCATAGTCAAAGCCGCCGTCCGGCAGAAGGTCAACCTGACGGTAGGTAATGCCGTACTCTGCCAGCGACCCATTGGACGGACGGATGCCGATGACCTCCTCCAGCGTATCATAGGGCTTGCCAACCGGGGAAAGCAGCTCGTCGCCGGGGCGCAGATTGCTCATCAGCGCAAGGGCAAGCGCATGTGTACCACAGGTAATCTGCGGGCGCACCAGCGCGTCCTCCGTGTGAAAAGCCTTCGCATAGACCTCCTCCAGCGTGTCCCGCCCGAGGTCGTTATAGCCGTAGCCCGTCGTCCCGAGCAGGCACGCCTCGCTCACCCGACAGTCCTGCATTGCCTTGATGACCTTCAGTTGGTTATACTCTGCCGTCTCATCAATCTCCCGCAGACGGGTATCCAGTTTCTCCAGAACCGCTTCGCCATATGCATATACCGTCCTTCCGATTCCCATCTGCTCATACATTTCGCTTACTCTGCTCATTTTAAACTTCCATTCTCCTTCATGTTTCTCTATCATTCCATCAATCAATAATATTTTTCATCCGTAGCTGTCTCAGCATTTCCTCAAGGATCTTTGCCTCGTCATAGCCATAAGCCTGCTTGTCGAGCCAGATGACCTCCTCTTCCCTGCGGAACCATGTGAGCTGGCGCTTTGCAAAGTGTCTGGTGTCACGCTTGAGAATGTCGACTGCCTCCTCATAGGTCGTCTCACCGTCCAGCCGCGCGAGAATCTCCTTGTAGCCAAGCCCCTGCATCGAGACCATGCCCTTATGGCAGCCCATCCCGCGGAGCCGCTTCACTTCCTCTACAAGCCCCTCGTCAAGCATCTCATCGATGCGCTGCTCAATTCTCTCGTACAGCCGCTTCCTGTCATCGTTCAGCACAAAATAGCAGGAATTGTAAGCGGAGCCCTTCTGCCGCTCCTGTTCATTGTGCTCCGATATGCGCTGCCCCGTCTGGTGGTAAAATTCCAGCGCCCTTATCGTCCGCTTGATATTGTTTGCGTGGATTGCCTCCGCTGACGCGGAATCAACCTCTCTCAGCATCGCATGGAGCTGCTCTGCGCCCTTCTCTGCCGCAAGCCGCTCCAGCCCGTCCCGGTATTCCCTGTCCTCCTCATTCTCCGTGAAGTCGATATCCTTCAGCAGCGCCTGAATGTAGAAGCCGGTTCCCCCTGTCACAATGGGAATATGTCCCCTCTCATAAATTCCCTCAAGACACTCCTCACAGAGCTTCTTAAAGAGAACCACATTAAATTCCTCCCAAGGCTCCAGAATATCAATCAGATGGTGAGGCACGCCCTGCATTTCCTCCGGTCTGATCTTTGCGGAACCGATGTCCATGTGCCGGTAGACCTGCATGGAATCCGCAGAAATAATCTCGCCGCCGACCGCCTTTGCCAGCTCTATCGAAAGCTTCGTCTTCCCGACCGCCGTCGGCCCCGTCAATATAATCATCGGCTTCATACAACCGCGCCCTCCTCCCTCTACCTACGTCACTATGCGCTTAAACTTCCTATCCATCTCCGCCTTCGACATAGCAATAATCGTCGGCCTCCCATGCGGACAATTATAAGGATTATCCAGCGTCAGCAGTTCATCAATCAACGTCTCCGCCTCCGCAAAGCTCAGCACATTATTCCCCTTCACCGCCGCCTTGCAGGACATCGAGGCAATCTTTTCCTCCACGACACGGATGCTCCCGAAATTGCCGCCGTCCGCAAGCTGGTCGAGCACGGAGAGAAACATCTCCCTCTCGCCGCAGCCGTAGAGATCAACCGGCACGCTGCGCAGCGCGTACTCGCTTCCGCCGAAGGACTCCACCTCAAACCCGAGACTCTCGAAGACCTCCATATTCTCCTTGAGGATGTTCTCCTCCTGCCCGGAGAGGCTGACAATCACCGGCGGCATCAGCGCCTGTGACACAACGCTTTTCTCGTGGAACTGCTTCATCAGCCGCTCATAATTCACCTTTTCGTGTGCCGCGTGCTGATCGATCATCAGCAGCTTATTTTCAAACTCGATCAGCCAGTAGGTCTCAAACACCTGACCGATCATGCGGAAACGGCTCCGGTTGTCCGCCGTCAGCAGCTTCTCCTCAAACAGATTCATCTGGGTCGGCTTTGCGGCAATTTCCGGCTCTGCCTCCACCGTTACCTTTGGCTGCTCCACCGTCTGCGCCTGCGGCTCTCCGGGAAGCTCCGTCGTCTCCGTGAAGAAATTCTGGTCGGAATCCTGCTCCTGTACCGGCGGCTCGGTCTTCACCGTCTGTTCCAGTTGCTTCGGCAGTTCCGGTGTTTTCTGCTGTTCTGACTGCTTTTCCTGCATTTTGGGCGCGGTATCCTCGCCCTTTACCCTCGTCCAGACAGGATTATGAATGAATTCCTGCATTTTAGGGCGTTCCGCCTCATACTTCATCTCCTCCATGACGCGGTAATTATCGCTCCGCCTCTGTTCAAAAGGCTCCGGTGTCTTCACCTTTTCCCGCTGCAGCTGTTCTTCCTTCCTCGCCGCCTGCTGTTCTCTCTCTGTCGTCAGCAGTGCATCGGGAATCATCTCCTTTGTCATCAGTGCATACTTGACCGCACCGCAGAGAAAGGCGCTGAAGCTCATGGCGTTTGTAAAGCGCACATCCATCTTCGTCGGATGCACATTGACATCCACCCGCTCCGTATCCATGGTGATATGCAGCACGCACAGCGGGAATTTGTGCTGCATCAGATACTCCTTGTAGCCCTCCTCGACCGCGCGCGCCACGATATTGCTCCGTATAAATCTTCCGTTAATAAAATAAATTTCAAAGTTGCGGTTGGAGCGCACCTGTACAGGCTTCCCAAGGTATCCGTCGATCCGGATGCCGTCCTGCTCCGACTGGATCGGCACAAGCTCGTTTGCGACGTCCCTTCCGTAGATGCGGTAGATGACCTCCCTGAGATCGCCGTTGCCGGACGTATGGAACTTCATCTGGCTTCCGAGGATCAGCTTAAAGGAAATATCCGGTCTGGAGAGTGCAAGATGCTCCATCAGATCCGCGATATAGCTTCCCTCCGTGGACGGCTGGCGCAGGAATTTCCGCCGCACCGGCGTGTTGAAAAAGAGATTCCGCATAAGAAAGGTCGTTCCGTCCGGCGCACCCACCTCGTCAAAGGCAACCTCTCTGGCACCCTCAAGCTGTATCCTGCAGCCGGTAAGGCTGTCCGGCGTCTTCGTTATCACCTCAACCTTTGAGACCGCCGCGATACTCGACAGCGCTTCCCCGCGGAACCCAAGGCTGGAAATCCTCATCAGATCCTCCGCACTCTCAATCTTGCTGGTCGCATGGCGCAGGAATGCCTTTCTGAGCTGTTCCTTCTCCATGCCGCAGCCGTTGTCCGTGACGCGGATGAACTCGATTCCTCCGTCCTTTGCCTCCACCGTGATGGCAGTGGCTCCGGCATCGATCGCATTCTCCACAAGCTCCTTCACAACGCTCGACGGGCGCTCTACAACCTCGCCCGCCGCAATCTTATCTATTGTCTCCGAATTCAGAATATGTATTTCTGCCATTATTTCCTCCAGGGATCCCTTCCCTATTTCCCGCCCTGCCAACGGTTCTTGAGCTTGTTCTGCAGCCGGTACAGGGTGTTTAATGCATCCAGCGGTGACATGGAATTCACCTCGACCTCCATCAGCTCCTTCAGCACGTCCTCATCCGTCACGGTGTCAAAGAGAGACATCTGCGCCAGATCGACCTCATCCAGCTTCGGCTGCTTCTTCGCATGTCCGTCGCCCCTGACATCCACGGCGATGTTCTGGATTCTCTCTATGATGTCATTATCCGTCAGCTGTTCGACGATCTCCTTTGCGCGGTCGATAACCATATCCGGCACTCCCGCGAGCTTCGCCACCTGGATGCCGTAGCTCTTGTCCGCGCCGCCCTTGATGATCTTTCTCAGGAAGACAATATCGTCCCCGCACTCCTTCACGGCGATGCAGTAATTGTTGACGTTGTTCATCTTTCCCTCAAGCTCGGTCAGTTCATGGTAATGCGTGGCAAAGAGGGTCTTTGCACCGAGGAGCTTGCGGTTGCTGATATGCTCGATCACCGCCCATGCGATGCTGAGTCCGTCAAAGGTTGACGTTCCCCGCCCGATCTCGTCGAGGATCAACAGGCTGTTGGCGGTCGCATTCCTCAGAATGTTTGCCACCTCGTTCATCTCGACCATAAAGGTAGACTGTCCGCTGGCGAGATCATCCGAAGCGCCGACTCTGGTAAATATCCTGTCCACAATGCCGATGTTCGCGCTCTTTGCCGGGACAAAGCAGCCGATCTGCGCCATGAGGACGATCAATGCCGTCTGTCTCATATAGGTCGATTTTCCCGCCATGTTCGGGCCCGTGATGATGCTGATGCAGTGATTGCCGTTGTCGAGGAAAGTGTCATTCGCAATGAACAGATCGTTGGAGATCATCTGCTCCACGACGGGATGCCTTCCGTCCTTGATGTCGATCACGCCCTTCTCATTCAGCTTCGGGCGGACATAACGGTTCCTCTCCGAGACAAGGGACAGGGACGCGTAGACATCCAGCTTTGCGATCGCCTTTGCCGTCCGCTGGATGCGCTCCAGCTCCATGGTAATCGACTCCCTGATCTTGCAGAACATATCGTACTCCAGCGCAGTCAGCTTGTCCTCAGCATTCAAAATAGTGTCCTCAAGCTCCTTTAACCGCGGCGTTGTATACCTCTCCGCATTGGCAAGTGTCTGCTTTCTGATATAATCCTCCGGCACCATGTCCTTATAGGAATTTGTAACCTCAAAATAATAGCCGAAAACCTTGTTGTACTTGATTTTCAGGTTCTTGATGCCCGTGCGCTCCCGATCCTGTTCCTCCAGCTCCGCCAGCCACTGCTTGCCGTCATGCTTTGCCCTGCGCAGCATATCAATCGTCTCATCGAAGCCGTCCCTTATCATCCCGCCTTCCCGGATCGTGATCGGCGGTTCCTCCTCGATGGAATTCAGGATCAGCTGATAAATGTCCTCAAGCCCGTCAATATCCTTCTCAATCCCGGCAAGCTCCTCCTTCTCGAACCCCTTCAGAACCTTCTTGATGGCGGGAAGCATCTCGAGGGAGTTGCGGAACGCTATGAAGTCCCTCGGGTTCGCCGTCTTATAGGTCACCTTGCTCAAAAGTCTTTCCAGATCGTAGATCGGATTCAGGTATTCCCTGATCTCATCGCGGGACACGCTGTCCCGGTTGAGCTCCTCGATCGCGTCGAGACGCTTTTCCATCTCCGCCCTGTCGATCAGCGGCTGCTCGATCAAGCTCCTGAGCAGTCTGCCGCCCATGGCAGTCTTCGTCTTGTCGAGCACCCAGAGCAGGGAGCCGCGCTTCTGCTTTTCGCGCAGCGTCTCCGCCAGCTCCAGATTCCGTCTGGTCGAGCTGTCAAGCAGCATGTATTTATTGGTAAGATACGGATAAATATGTGTAAAATGGGCAAGCTCCGTCTTCTGCGTCTCATAGAGGTACTGCAAAAGCGCTCCCGCCGCAATCATCCCGACCGGGAACTCCTCTATACCGAGTCCGATCAGGGAATTTACCTTGAAATGCCTGAGAAGGACACGCTTACAGCCGTCATCGTCAAAGACATGCGCCTCAAGCGCATTGACAGAGACACGATAACGCCCTCTCAGATCGTCCACGTCAAAGCCGCTGACAAGGAATGCCTCGTTGCAGATCACCTCGGACGGTTCGTATTTCATCAGTTCATCGTTCAGCTTCCGGAGATCCTCCACCTCCGTCAGATAATAGTCACCGGTCGTGACATCCGCCACGGAAATTCCGATCCTTGTCGGCGTGTAGGTAATGCACATCAGGAAATTATTTTTGGACTCCTCGAGCGACTGCACGTTCAGATTTGTGCCGGGTGTGACGATCCGGATGACATCGCGCTTCACAAGCCCCTTCGCCAGCTTCGGGTCCTCCACCTGTTCACAGATAGCCACCTTGTAGCCTCTGCTGACCAGTTTGGTCAAATACCCCTCGACTGCATGATAAGGGATTCCGCACATCGGTGCGCGCTCCTCGAGTCCGCATGCCTTTCCCGTCAGGGTGATCTCAAGCTCTTTGGATGCCGTCAGCGCATCGTCAAAAAACATTTCATAAAAATCTCCCAGCCGGTAAAAGAGGATACAGTCCTGATATTGTTTCTTTGTCTCCATGTACTGCTGCATCATGGGAGTTAGGTCTTCTATTGCAATCTGCTCCGACATTCTATGTCTGTCTCCTGTTCCATTGCTTTTGTAAAACTGCTTTTTCCCGTGAAAAAAGCGAACACGCAATGAATTGCGCATTCGCTCATATTTTACTACAAAATATTGTGCTTGTAAATCTTCTAAAAGCTCATATTTTCGCAGTAACGGGCACTATGCTACTGTTCACTCCGTTCACAGCAACACGCTTCACGATGCACAGCGCCTGCAAGTCTCGCAAAATTGCATTTCATGCAATTTTGACTTCGCGGAATATGGACTGTGAACAGTAACGGCTCTATGCTTCCTCTGCACGCTTCAGGGCATCATCGATATGTGCGCAGAAGTTTTCGCTTCCCACTCTCTCTACAAAGCCCGCCTTCTGCATGACATGCATAGGCTGCTCGTTGACATGGGAAAAGATCAGCCGGATATGCTTCTTCTCGCATTCCGCCAGCATTCCCTCCAGATTATGCATCGCCGTCGCATCGATCGCGCTGACGCTCCTCATTCTAAGGATCAGGCAGTTCATCTTCTCGTCCAGCGTGATCGCCAGAATCTTGTCAGCAGCGCCAAAGAACAGCGGCCCGCTGATTTCATAGACCATCGTGTTTTTCGGAACCGTCCGCAGGCTCAGACTGTCGGGATCATCCTCGTCATCCACCATCTTCCAGCCGGCAACCTCCGTGACATCGCTCATCCGCTTCATAAAGAGAATTGCCGCCATCAGCACGCCGACCTCGATCGCTGCGACAAGGTCAAACACAACCGTCAGCACAAAGGTTACGACAAGGACAATAATGTCACTCTTCGGAGAGGTCTTGCACAGGTGCACAAACTTTCTCCAGCCGCACATATTATAGGCAACCATAAACAGGATCGCCGCGATGGCGGGCATCGGAATCAGGGCGGCATAAGGCATCAGGACAACCAGTATCAGCAACAGTACAACAGAATGCACCATTCCCGCAACCGGTGTGCGCCCGCCATTCTTGACGTTCGCTGCCGTTCTCGCAATCGCTCCGGTCGCCGGAATGCCGCCGAACAGCGCAGAGACGATATTTCCGGCTCCCTGTGCGATCAGCTCCATATTGGAGCGGTGACGGCTGTTTACCATGCTGTCCGCAACAACACAGGAAAGCAGGGATTCTATGGCGGCAAGAATCGCTATGGTAAAGGCATCCGGCAGGACATTCCTGACGGTTTTCAGGCTGAATGCGGGAATGGAAATCGTCGGCAGCTTGTTGGAAATCTCATAGAGATCGCCGATGGTATTGACCTTCATATCCAGTCCCTTCACCATGGCAATGCTGACGAGCACCGCGATCAGTGAGGGTGGAATTTTCTTGCAGAAGCCCGGGAGATAACCCCAGCCGATCAGCACGGCCATACACACCACGCCGACAATGACCGCCTGCCAGTTGGCCGTATCGATAAAGCGGATCACGCCCTTGAGCTTGTCCATCGTCTCGATCAGCGGTTCTTCCGTGACAATCGTCAGCCCTAAGAAGTCCTTGATCTGACCGATCACGATTGTCACCGCGATCCCCGCCGTGAAGCCCGTCGTAATTGTATAAGGAATAAACTTAATCAGACTTCCCAGACGCAGGAAGCCCATGAGAATCAGTATCGCGCCCGCAAGAAGCGTCGCAATGACAAGCCCCTCAAATCCGTTCTTGGCGACAATGCCCGCAACAATCGTAGCAAATGCCGCCGTCGGTCCCGCGATCTGGACGCGGCTGCCGCCCAGAAAGGAAATGACAAAGCCGGCGGTGATCGCCGTGTAGATACCCTTTTCCGGTGTAACGCCGGACGCAAGAGCAAGCGCAATGGAGAGCGGCAGGGCAATGATCGCCACAATGATGCCGGCGACCACGTCCTTCACAAACTGCTCCTTCGTATAAGTCTTCATGACAGAAAAAAGTTTCGGTTTCAATTTATCCATGACTGGAATCTCCTCGTTTGTTAGTTTCCCTTTCCCTGCGAAAAGAGCACGAACTTAATCTTATTCCTATCACGGATCGAATGCAATACACATTTTAACGTAATTTTATACGGATTTTTGTTTTCTTTTAGGCAGATTTATTCTTCCGTCAGATCCACATATACCGGTTCGTGACCGGTTGCGGGCAGAAAACGCTCCAGCAGATCCGAGAGCTTCATCCTCATGCTCGAAGTGTTCATGCAGGGATGGCAGCCAAACCATTCCCCTCCCAGGATCTCCCTGTCAATCAACAGCTGCACCTTTCCCTCCCTGTCATTCATCAGCCCCATCACACTGACAGAGCCCGGTGTAATATGGAGGAAACGCTCCATGTAAACCGCCTCGGCAAAGGACAGTCTCGCACTGCCGATCTGCTTCGACAGCAGCTTCGTCTTAAATTTCTTTCCTCCCGGCAGCATCAGCAGATAAAACTGCGTCCTCTGCTGGTTACACAGAAAGAGGTTCTTGCAGATGACCGCATCGGTCAACGCTTCATCCACGGCTGCGCACGCCTCCATGGTATTCGTCTCACAGTGATCGATCCGCTGAAAGGGAATCCCCAGCCCGTCCAACAGGCGATAGGTCTCCAGCTCACGATTTCTTCTCCACGCGGCATCCGCCGGACTGCCATCCTCCAGCAGCAGCTTCACCGGCACCGGCTCAACCGCCCCTTCATACAGGCCAAGCTTTCCGTTCCGCTTCACATAATAGCCGTTCTCTGTCTCGAAGACAATCGAAAGCTCATCCCCGGGCTCCACAGCAAGCCTGCAGTCGCAGTAATCGTCGCAGTGCAGATCGCCGTTCTGGTTCCAGTCATTTACCCACTTCCGGGGCACTTCAAATTCTTTTCCGGTGCTGATCTGGCGCACACGTGCCATGCCGCCGTTCTCCTCCAGCAGCTCAACCCTGCTGTCAAAATACCGGACATGCACCGTCGCAGGGACTGCACTCTGCCGCTCCTGCGCGATTGCCAGAGGGAAATCATCATAGCTCGTCCACTGAATCTCCTCCAGCTTCGCATGACAGTCCGGAATCAGGATGCCGTTGAGCTGTCCTGCCCTTTTCAGTCCGCAGCCGCCGTCGATGCAGAGGATGCCCCGCTCATAGTCAAACAGCGGACTGTTGTTCTCCTCATCCTCCCGGTACAGGCAAACCGGCCAGTGACCCGTCACCACATGATATTTTTCAAAGCGGTAACCCTGATTCAGGAAGTTATCATTTTTCAGATACTGCAGGGCATCCGTCCCCTCTAAAAGAGACAGGTCGTCCGTCGGCACGCCTCCGTGCACAAAGAGATAATCCCCCGCTGTCAGAATCGTCGGTCTGCTCCGCAGAAAGTCCAGCTCCCTCTCAAACTGCGCACACATGCGCTCCTTATATTCCGCAGCATTCTGCTCGTTGAGATGGCTGACCGGAACACCCATGTCCGCGAGCATGTCTATAAACAGCCCGCCACCCCATGCGCCGTCCAGCCAGTGTATAAAGCCGGAAAACTTCTCCGGCCCCTCTTCCAGAACCAGAAGCCGTCCCATGTCCACGTTCCCCATGGAGACATAGACGGGATAGCGGCTGCAAAGCTCCATCACATACTGGACAACTCTGAGACTCTCCGGCCCCTTGTCGATCAGGTCGCCGACAATGACCAGAATGTCATTCTCCGTGTATTTTACCTTCCGCAGCAGCTGGATCAGCCTGTCCAGAGATCCGTGAATGTCGCTGACGACAAGCAGCCTCTGTCCCGGCTTCGCTGAAATCGTCTGAATTGTGGTTGTCCGTGTCACCTTGTTCATGAATTTATCCGCCTCCAGATACATGCCTCATAGCCCGCCAGAACGGAAGTCTCCGCATCTGCCCGAGCGGCTGTATCGTATATTTTTTCCCAGCTGCCCTGTCTCTTCTGTGCCCGGCAGGGCTTCTCTCCGAGATTGCAGTCAATCAGATAGCACTCGCCGTCCAGCGTCCGCTCATAGGCAAATCTGTCCTTTCTCCTGTTCACGGCCTTAAAATCGCCGTAGACCAGTGCGCGTGCTTTTTTTCTCAGTCCGATAAGACTCCGGTAAGCCGCCGTCACCTCCGCCTTCGGCTCCTGATGAAGTCCCGCATGACACGGCTGGACTGTCCGGTTCCACGGCAGGGGCACGCGTGTATGCTCCCTCGTCCCCGCAAGGATCGTCGCAAAGACCTTCTCCGCGCTCTCCGTCACGATGTGCTCCTCGTAATAACCCTTTGCCTCCACATCCGTAATCTGCTCCATGGATGTGAACGCATAATTTGCAAGCCCCATCTCATCCCCCTGGAAGACAAAGGGCGTACCGCGGAGGGTAAACTGCATGACGGCAAGAAGCTTTGCAAGCGGCACATGCTTCTCAGCATCCTGCGTGATCTTGCTAATCATCCTCGGGTTGTCATGATTATTATAGAAGAGAGACATCCAGCAGTTATTTCCGTAATGCTCCTGCCAGTCGATCATATAGTCCCTGAGGTAATTCAGGTCATACTCGTATTCCTCCAGCCGGACATGCCCCGGTGTCTCGAGATGATCGAAAGAAAAGACCATGTCCAGCTCATGACGTTCTTCCCCCGTCACCAGCTGGCACATCTTCATGCCTAAGCCCGGTGTTTCTCCGACGGAGAATGCCCCGTGCGGTGCGAACGCCTTCTCCTGAATCTCGTGCAGGTACTGATGGAGCTTCGGGCCGTAATAATAGTGTTCAATTCCGGGATACCCCATCAGACTGCCGATCGTTTCATTCCCCTGCGGCAGTCCCTCCTCCTTGGAGATATAGTTGATGACATCCATGCGGAAGCCGTCAACGCCCTTGTCCAGCCACCAGTTAATCATCGAAATGACATCTTCCCTGACCTTTGGATTCTCCCAGTTCAAGTCCATCTGCTTCCTTGAGAAAAGATGCAACGACCAGCTGTGATCCTCCTCATTGTGGTTCCACGCAGAGCCGGAGAAGAAGGAAACCCAGTTGTTCGGCGGCTGTCCGCTGCCGTCCTCGTCGCGGAAAAAGTAATATTCCCTGTAGGGGGAATTCCGGTCAGCCAGCGCCTGCCGGTACCATGTATGCTCGTCGGAGGTATGGTTTATAACAAGATCCATAATCAGATGCATTCCGCGCTTATGTACCTCCGCCAGCAGACGGTCAAAGTCCTCCATCGTTCCGAACTCCCGCATGATCGCCCGATAGTCGCGGATGTCATAGCCGTTATCGTCGTTCGGTGAATCATAGACAGGGGAAAGCCACAGGGCGTCGATCCCAAGCTCTTTCAGGTAGTCCAGCTTCTCCGTGATGCCGGGAAGATCCCCGATGCCGTCACCGTTGCTGTCATAGAAGCTCCTCGGATAGATCTGGTAAAAAACAGCTTCCTTCCACCACTTTTCCGCGATCCTGCCGTCTCCCGCAGCCGGTTCATCCCGTTCACTGTTCACAAGCTTCAACAACGCCTCATAGAAGTCTGTTCCCAGCTTTTTCTTCGTCATTCCGGCAACTGTCTTCAGCTTCATCCCCGATACGACTGGGTTGGTAATCACCCTTTCCGGCAGCCCGATCTGTAACAGCACCTTCGCAAGCGCATCATGCCCGACAGGGCTGCGGTACAGCTCCCCGATCTTACTCTCAAGCGTCAGTTTTTTCCCCATATAACCTCCTTAAGTAACCACAAAACTACGTTATTGCGAAACGTTATCTCCCCCAGTAACAGTTGTGCAAGCTACACCTGACCACAAGCAGCGCACTCTGGAGCCGCCGGTGCTTAGTCTCCGTACTTTGGAGACTTACGCACCGCTGCGTGCGGAAGGTAGCGAAAGCGTGCCTGCGGTGGTCTGTGTAGCTTGTGCAACGTCACTCACAGAAATCCAAATCACTATTACTTCCGCATTCCTTCCAGTTCCTTGCAGATGCGGTCATACTCCTCTTCGTCCAGCTTATACTTTTTGCGGTACAGGAAATAAGAAACCAACAGCAGCGCACAGGGCAGCACCGTCATCACGATCAGCAGTCCCATGTTCTGCCCCGTGGAAACACCCGAATGCTCCCCGCCGGTCGCCCCGAAAATAACAGCGGAAATCTTTGTCAGCTTCTCCTCCTCCGCGATCAGCCCCTGCGCACACTGCTGTTCCAGATCGGAAATCTGGTTCGTGTAATCCGTCACGCCGAAGATCAGATAAGTAATCGATGTGATCGCAACAATCAGTGCGGAAGCCATCTTCGTGATAAACGGACGCAGGGATGTGATGATACCCTCATCTCTCGCACCGAATTTATATTCATTGTACTCGACCGTGTTCATGATGGAGATCATCATGACAAGGTAGAAGCAATACTGTCCGAAATTAGAGAACATATAGCCGATCACCAGCACCCAGAAGCCGCCGTTCCCTGCCAACGGAAGGAAGCCCGCAACGAGCATCAGCGCATAGCCGACGGTTGCGAGAACCGCCATGATGCCAAGCAGCTTCTTTCTGGGGATCCGCCTCGAGATCGCCGGATAAAAGATCATCAGGAACGCCGTTGCGGACATGCCGACTGTCGTGAACAGAGAGTACAGCCCTCCGTCGTAGCCGAAATTAAAGTAGATGTAGGTAGAGCCGATGCCACCGATGACAAGACCGTTTCCGATCTGCTGGATCAGGAAAATCACAGCAACCCATACCAGCTGGTCGTTTCTCGCTATCGTCGCAAAAATCTGCCTGAGGGAAAATTTTTCACGCTTTTCCTCCTGCCCTTTTCCGGCAGAAAGATGATCCGTCTCCCTGTGCTCCCGGACTCCGAGCACCGTCACCATGAGGAACAGCGGCGCCAGAATAGCGATAACAAGCGCGATCCTGCCGTATGCCACGCTCGTGCTTCCTCCGATGGCATTACTGCCTGTGGTGAACATCGGAATCAGTATGGCGGCAAGCGTGCTGCCGATTCCGGCAAACAGCGTTGCCCTCGACGTAAACTGGTTTCTGGCATCCGCCTCCGAGCTCAGCGCCGGTATCATTCCCCAGTAGGAAATGTCATTCATTGTGTAGGTAATGCTGAAACAGAAATACATCAGTCCGAAAAACCAGACAAATGCCCAGCCCTCAAGCCGGACGTTGAACAGCAGATAGATCACGACAGAGGTTGACAACACCCCCGCCACCAGCCACGGCTTGAACTTTCCGAACTTCGTCCGCGTCCGCTCGATGATGTTGCCCATGATCGGATCATTCAATGCGTCAAACACCCTCGCGGCAATCATGATACCGGTGATCGCGGCGATCTGTGCCGCCGTCAATGAGTGGGTGAACAGCACAAAGGTGAGCAGGTAACTGTTGATCAGACAGTATACCGCATCGCGCCCAACCGTGCCGATCGGATAACAGATCAGATTTTTCTTTGTCACTTTCTTGTCGTCATTCATTTTGTAACCCTCTTTTCCTTATCGTATTCTCGTCTACCGCGCCGTTCCCACATCCGTCGCGCCGACGATATGCCCCATATAATAAAAGCCCCTGCACTCATCCATGGATACGGGAACAATTTTCCCGATCAGCTCCGCGCCCCCCGGCACGTGAACGATCGTATTGTTTGAGAGACGTCCCGTCACCATGGAGCTGTCATCGCTGTTTACCTCCTCGATCAGCGCATCCATGACAAGCCCCTGGTACTTTGCGATCTGCTCCCTTGCGGTGTCCTGCACGGTCTTCAACAGCTTGTCAAAGCTTACCTTCACCTGCTCCGCCGGAACCTGATCCTCCATTGCCGCTGCGGGCGTTCCTGTGCGCTTTGAGTAGATAAAGGTAAACGCATTGTCAAACTTCACCCTGCGCACCACATCCAGTGTCTCCTCCACATCCTCCGGCGTCTCCCCCGGGAACCCGACAATGATGTCCGTCGTGATCGCAATGTCCGGTATCTCCCTGCGGATCTTTTCCGCCAGCTCCAGATACTGCTCCTTCGTATAGCAGCGGTTCATCCGCTTTAATATCTTCGTCGAACCCGACTGCAGCGGCAGGTGCAGATGACGGCAGATCTTCTTCGACTCCTTCATGACACGGATCAGATCCTCCGAGAGATCCTTCGGGTGCGAGGTCATAAAGCGGATGCGCTCTAACCCCTCAATCTTCTCCACCTCCCGGAGAAGCTCCGCAAAGCTGACGGGCTCCTCCAGATTCTTTCCGTAGGAGTTCACGTTCTGCCCGAGCAGCATGATCTCCACGACGCCGTCCGCGACAAGCCCCCTGATCTCGCGGATAATGTCCTCCGGTCTGCGGCTGCGCTCCCTTCCCCTGACATAAGGCACAATACAGTAGCTGCAGAAGTTGTTGCAGCCAAACATGATGTTGATGCCGGACTTAAAGGAATATTTTCTGTCTGTCGGCAGATCCTCCACGATCTTGTCCGTATCCTTCCAGATGTCGATAATCATTCCCTCTGTCTCGAACGTCGCACAGAGCAGCTCCGCAAACTTATAGATATTGTGCGTTCCGAAGATCAGGTCGACAAAGGAATAGCTCTTCTTAAGCTTCTCAATCACAGACGGCTCCTGCATCATGCAGCCGCAGAGCGCGATCTTCATATCCGGGTTCCTGCGCTTATAGCCGTTCAGCTCTCCGAGTCTTCCGTAGACTCTCTGATTCGCGTTATCCCTGACCGTACAGGTGTTAAAGATCACAAAATCCGCCTTCTCGCTCTCGCTGATCTCATAGCCTGCCTGCTCCAGAATGCCGACGAGCTTTTCCGAGTCGCGCGCGTTCATCTGGCACCCGAACGTCGTGACACAGCAGGTCGACCTGCGCCCCAGCTTCTCCGTCAGTTCCCTGACATAGCTTCTGACCTTGCAGATAAAATAAAACTGCCGCTGAGGCTCCTCCTGCGGTGCGGGCTGTGTAAGGTCAATATTGTCCAAATTCATCAATTCTGTCATTCCGTTCCTCATTCCTGTGTATTTTCTGTCATTCCTTCCCCGTGATTACTCTGCCTGCGGGCGAAAATCGGCATACCTCTGCGCCAGCCTTACGATCAGCTCCGTCACCGCCTCCATGGACTGTACGCAGGCATACTCATAGCGGCTGTGGTAATTCGCGCCGCCGGTGCAGAGATTCGGGCAGGGCAGTCCCATGTAGGAGAGTCTCGCACCGTCCGTGCCGCCTCTCACCGGAGAGATCACCGGCTCCACGCCGAGCTCCCGAAGAACCGCGGACGCATTCTCCATCAGATGCGCATGCGGTCTCAGCACTTCCTTCATGTTATAATAGGAATCCTTCACCTCTGCGCAGACGGTGTTTTCACCGTACTTGCGGTTCAGGAAGTCCGCACACTGCACGAACCAGTCCTTTTTCTGCTCAAAAAGTGTCCGGTCATGATCGCGTATGATATACTCGGCAACTGTTTTTTCCACATTTCCCGAGATGCTGTCGAGATGGTAAAAGCCTTCGTACCCTTCGGTGTACATGGGATTCTGGAAGGTCGGAAGCAGGCTCTGGAACTCCTGTGCGACCAGTATGGAATTCACCATCTTCCCCTTTGCGCTTCCCGGATGTACGCTCCGCCCGTTGACTGTCAGTTTTCCGGCAGCAGCGTTGAAGGTCTCGTCCTCCAGCTCGCCCAGCGCACCGCCGTCCACCGTATAGGCAAAGTCCGCGCCGAAGAGCTTTACGTCAAAGTGATCCGCCCCCGCGCCGATCTCCTCATCCGGGGTGAAGCCGATGCGGATCTTTCCGTGCCGGAGTTCGGGGTGCTGTAAAAGATACTTCGCCGCCGTCATGATCTCCGCGACACCCGCCTTGTCATCGGCTCCGAGCAGCGTCGTTCCGTCCGTTACGATCAGATCCTTGCCGGCCAGTTCAAGCACCTCCGGGAAATCCTCCACCCTGAATACGATGTTCTCCTTCTCGTTTAACACGATGTCCTTTCCGTCATAGTTTTCCACAATGCGGGGACGGACGTTGGTGTCCGTTACCGCCGGTGAGGTATCCATATGGGAGATGAAGCCCAGAACCGCCGCATCCTCACAGCCCGCCGAAGCCGGCACGGACGCATAGACATAACAGTGCTCCTTGTCATAGGTGATCTCGCACGCTCCCATCTGCTCCAATTCCTGAACCAGCAGCTTTGCCAGATCATGCTGCTTTGCCGTGCTCGGTGTCGATGCCGAATTTTCATCGGACTGTGTATCGATTTTCACATAACGCAAAAAATTCTCTATTGTCTCAGACATCTTTCATAACCTCTGCTTTCTGAAAAAGATAGGTGCGGCAAAAAAGCTGCCACACTTATTTATCATAGCATATCCGGCAGGGTATCTCAATCTTTTTTCTCTCTGCGCCGCTTTGCCCGGAAGCTGCGGTTTTCTCCCCTCTCCGGGCAGTAGTCGGAAATCTCCCGGCAGACCGGCTTTGACAGGACAAGGAGACAGACCAGATTCGGCACCGCCATCAGCCCGTTGCAGATATCCGAAAAGTTCCACACTGCCTGCAAAGGGCAGATGCACCCGATAAACGCGACAAGCCCATACAGGAAACGATAGACCACATTGTACCTTGTCTGCCCGCCCATCAAAAACTCAAAGGCTCTCTCCCCTTGATACGCCCAGCCGATGATCGTCGCAAACGCGAAGAGGACGATGCACACCGCCATGAAGCGCTCGCCGAACTTCCCGAAGACCGTGTGAAAGGCGGCAAGTGTCAGCGCCGCTCCCGTCAGCGGCTGTCCATCCGCATCGACGCTCCCCAGCACACCGGACACCGCAAGCGCCAGCCCCGTCGCCGTGCAGATGACGACCGTGTCCAAAAACACACCCGTCATGCTGATATAGCCCTGCCTTATGTAGTCCTCCGTGTCTGCGGCCGCGGCGGAAATACCGGCAGCGCCCAGACCTGCCTCGTTTGAAAAAATACCCCTCGATACACCCCATCTGACCGCCTCAAATGCCGATACCGTCACCTGTCCGAACAGTCCGCCCGACACCGCTGCCGGGCAGACCGCCGCCTGCAATATCCCCGCCAGCGCTCCCGGAAGATTCCGCCAGTGCGCAAGAATGACAAGGATCGTCCCCGCCATATAGAATATCCCCATCAGTGGGACAAGCACCTGTGTCACCCGCCCGATCACGCCGATGCCGCCGAGCACAACCAGAATCGTCAGCACCGCGACAATCAGACCGCTCCTCGCCTTGGATACCGAAAACGTCACCGCGACGGCGTCTGCGATGGAGTTCGACTGTGTCATATTCCCCATGCCGAAGGACGCGAAGACCGCAAAGACGGCGAAGCTGACCGCCAGCACATGCCCCGCCCTCCGGATCGGAAACGCATTTTCCATGACATACATCGGGCCTCCCGCCGTCTGCCCTTTTTTATTTTTCCCCCTGTATTTCACCGCCAGTGTGCTCTCCACAAGCTTCGTCGCAAGTCCGATCACGCTCGCGGCAACCATCCAGAAAAGCGCTCCCGGTCCGCCGAGCACCATCGCCGTCGCGACGCCGATGATATTTCCCGTTCCGATCGTCGCGGCAAGCTCTGTCGTCAGGGACGAGAAGGAGGAAACCGATCCCCGCCGCCCGCCGCCGTCATTTTTCTCCTTCTCCAGCCCCAGCGCACAGCGCAGCGCGAATTTCAATCTGCGCACCGGAAGCCCCTTAAGGCTTATCATCAGATAGACACCGGTTCCCAGCAACAGCCCGAGCAGCCCCGGTCCCCACACAAGCTCATCTGCTCTCTGAATCCATTCGGACATGAAAATCTCCCTGTACCCTTTGTAAAATATATCGGTACAGGGGAAAACATATGCTTACTCCGTAAATTCCGGTATTCGTCCGTAAAGCTCGGGAAAGCCGATCAGCACCGTGCCGTTCTCTCCCTCTCTGTCGGTGAGACGCATTTCAAACTCCAGCGAGCAGCTTCCATATGGAAATGCGAAGCCGATGTCATTTCCGCCATCATTGATCCGCCACGTTGCCTCTGTCATCAGCTCCTGCAATTTCTCCGCTTCTTCCTCCGACAGTTCGGTATTCTGCCCGTCCGCATCAAGTATGGTATAATAACCTTCCGCATAGTCAACGGAAATCTTCTCCTGATACTGTCCGTATACATTTATATTGCCGGAATTCTCCGCCCCGCCGAACCAATAGGCAAAATTTACCGCCAACTCCGGCATATCCTCGTCCAGAATACCGAGACGTTCCTGCAGACTGGTATTCATATCCGTCTTCTTTTTCGCCGTGGCATACCATGGAAGAACCTTACTGTCCGCCGCAGCGGCATAGATTTCGCCGGTTCTTGCGTCGACAAGCAGCTTCACGGACGGCTCCTCCCCATCCGTGCCAAGCTCAATATACCAGACGATGAAATTCACACCCTCTGCAAAATCCTCTCCGTAAATAACATATTGCTTTGTCTCGAGAATGTCATAAACCTGCACGTCCACCGGCAGCAGCCCGCAGTCGATCAGAAGCCACAGTCCGTTAAAATACAGTGCCTCCCCGGGCAGCAGAAGCTGTCTCACCGCCTCCTGATCGATACCGCTCTGCGCCGCCACATAGAACTGCTTTCCATCTGCAAGCTCTGAGGCAAAACGGAAAAGACGGCTGTAAAGATCTGTCTCGTAGGCACTGTCAAAGGACGTCACATCCATCAGCTCCCATGCACCGGCCTTCACCTCGCCGCATCTTCTGGTATCCTGAACGGCAAATATCAGCTTCGGCGCCAGAAAGGCCATTACAATAAGCAGTATTAATCCGGCGGCAGAAATAAGATATCTGCCGGGTTTCACCTTTCTTTTCTGTCTCATCCGTGAAACACCACCTTTATCACCGTGCCCTCCCCAAGTCTGCTGTCAATCTGCATGCTCGCACCGTGCAGCTGTATAATTCTCTGGCAGAGCGCCATGCCGATACCGGCTCCGCCTTCCTTCCTCGATCGGGATTTGTCTACCATATAGAACGCCTCTGTGATCCTTCCGATCTCTTCTTTCGGGATTCCTCTGCCGTTGTCAACGGTCTTGACCTCATAGCCGCCGTCCGGAAGCGCCGTGCCCTTCAACAGAATAAATCCTCTGTCTCCCTTATCCATCGCCTTTGCGGCATTGTCCAGAAGGTTGTAGAACAGCGAGAGCAAAAGCTCCTCGTCGCCGCGGATCACCCCCTTCTCCATCTCCACCTTTCCCCTGATCCCGCGCTTGTCCCAGATCGGACGCATGGTCTCACGAAGATTTTCTGCCAGACGCTTCGCCGGTATCTCCCTCAGCACAACAGGATTCTTGTCCATGCTGACAAGCTCCAGCAATTTATGGGACAGGCTCTCCAGACGCTTTCCCTGACTGTAAATATAAAAGGAAGCCTCCGCGCGCTCCTCCTCGCTCATCTTCATTGTGTTCAGCATATCCGCGTAGCCGATGATGGAGGTCAGCGGTGTCTTTAATTCATGTGCAAACGCCGCGGTAAAGTCCTCCTTCTGCTTCGCCTCGAGTATCTTCTCCTCTATCTGCGCTACCAGCTTATCCGCCATGCGGTTAAAGTCCCGCGCCAGCTGTCCGATCTCGTCACTGCTTCTATTGTCACTGCGGAGCGAGAATTCGCCGTCTGCGATCCTCTTCGCCGTTCTTCCAAGCCGCCCGATCGGTCTTGTAATGTAATGGGAAAGCAGATAGATGCCTGCCATTCCAAGGACAAGAAGCACGCTCAGCGCGATCCGGTATTGGCGGAGCAGTGTCCGGCGGATACCGTAGATTTCGGTGAGCTCCCTGCACATGCCGAGGCGTATCGGATTTTCCGCCTCCATGCCTGTCAGCACCAGCAGATAAAAGCCCTCGTCCGTCCGGCAGACCCTATAGACCGAGCCGGTATTCTCGTCGATCTTCGCCCGCAGCGCCTCCACCTCACCGGTAAGCGCCCGTCCCTCGATAAAGGCTTTTCCGTGGCTCCATTCCTCCCCGTTCAGCACAAAGCAGCGGCTTCCACCGCTCTCCACACTGTCGAGAATGCTGTCGAGGGTGCGGCTGATGGCATATTCCTCCCCGTATTCCTCCGTCGACTGATAGCCCATCTCAAAGAGGAAACGGAACATACGGCTCTCACTGCACCCACGCTCGATCTCCCTGTCCAGCAGCCCGGAAAAGTTAGATGACAGCATCCAGATCCCGAACGCGGTAAAGATCAGGGTCAGCAGCGCTGTCATCGCAAGAAATAGCTTATCTGCAAATTTCATTTACTGTCATTTCCTCTATTCTTCCTCCAGCCGGTAGCCCACCTTGTAGACGGCTGTGATCTCTTTATCCCAGCCCAGCTTCTTTTTCAGGCGCTGGATGTGCAGATCCACCGTCCGGCTCTGTCCCATGTATTCGCCACCCCACACCGTCTCGTAGATCGTCTCCCTGTACAGGGCAATATTCCGGTTTCTCGCAAGCAGAAGCAGGAGGTCGAATTCCTTCATGGTAAGGGCTATCTCTTCACCGGCCCTGCTGACGCTGCGCGATGCCGTGTCGATCTCCACATCAAAGGCCTTCAGCTTTGATTCGGTCTTGTTATAACGGCGCAGAACCGCCTCGACTCTCGCCAGAAGCTCCACGATCTCAAAGGGCTTCGGGAGATAGTCGTCCGCCCCCAGCCGGAGCCCCTTGACCTTATTTTCCGTGCTGCCCAGCGCCGTCAGAAAGATCACCGGAAGCTCCAGTGTTTTCGCATAGTCGAGCAGCTCATAGCCGTTGATGCCCGGCAGCATGATGTCCAGCAGCACCAGGTCAAAGTGCTGTCCCTCCATCAGATCCGCCGCCTTTTCACCGTCCGGTGCCCAGACGCACTCATACCCCGCCCTGCGCAGATTCATTTTGATAAGATTTGCGATCGGTTCCTCATCCTCCGCAATCAGAATTCTAAGCATTTTTCAATCTTTTTCCCCTTGCATTTCATTTTTGTCTACATACATCCTGTAACAGAGTTGTATCGGAATTGTATCGCCGCGCCCTCCGTCACGTCTCCCCGCCAGATACTTCTTTTGCTTCCTCCATGAAATACATTCTGGAACCGAAATCCTGAAAATACCTGACCTCATTGCTGTAGCCGAGCGCAGCGAATGCCTGCTTTAATTTTATGCCGTGATACATCAGCTCATCGCCGTACACAAGACAGTCCTCCGTCTCCCCATCCATCTTGACAAACTTCGCAATCACACTCTGCGTCAGTGAATCCTGTTTAATGTGCACCGGTGAGACATAGTTGACCAGATCGCCAAAATTCCGCAGATCATATTTCAGGCTGCGGTTATAAAAGCGATAGCACACCTCCTCCGCAAGTCCTCTCGCCCGGTAACAGGTAAACGGCTGGTTCGGCGCAACAAGCTTCTGGAACAGCATGCCGACCGCGCGCTTCTTATCCGGCGACACGCAGGTCCACTCCGTCAGATTCTCCGGGCTGATGCCGATTGCCGTATGATATCCCTTTCCGGCGTCCCCCGCAAAGCTCCGCCCACGGTAAAAGTCGCCGTACTGCAGCACCTCCCGCCACTGCTTATAGAGGACGATCTGCGCCCTGACTGCCTCCATATCCTCCTTTTTCATATCGCAGAAATTGCATTCGTAGCCAAAGATGCCGAATGCCGCCACATGGAACCGCGTCTCCAGCGGTGTCACCCGCAGGGTCTGATGGTTCGGACAGGAGGAGACATGCGCACTGACCGTCGACATGGGATAGCCGTAGCTGTAACCGTTCTGGATCTCTGCGCGGCAGAGCGCATCCGTGTTATCACTCGCCCAGATCTGGGGAAAATAGCAAAGGATTCCCAGGTCAAAGCGGTTGCCGCCCGAGCTGCACCCCTCGAACAGGATGCCCGGGAATGCCTTAGTCAGCTCACGCATACAGCGGTACAGACCGCAGACATATCTGTGAAACACCTCGCCCTGCCGCTCAGGGGGCAGCTTTTCGGAATAAACGTCCGAGAAGATGCGGTTCATATCCCATTTCACATAAGAAATATCCGCCGAGGAGAATACCCGCGTCATCGCCTCGATAATATAGTCCTGCACCGCCGGATTCGTCAGGTCGAGAATGCGCTGGTTACGCCCCTCCGAATGGCTCCTGCCGGGGATGCAGATCGTCCAGTCCGGATGCTCCCTGTATAGTCTGCTCTGTATATTTACCATCTCCGGCTCCACCCAGATGCCGAAATCCAGTCCCAGCGCCTTGATCTTATCGCAGAGTCCCTTCAGTCCTCCGGGCAGCTTCCTGCGGTTGACCTCCCAGTCGCCGAGCGACTGCGTGTCATCCGTCCGCTCGCCAAACCACCCGTCGTCCATGACGAACAGCTCGACCCCGACCTCCTTCGCCTGCTTCGCAAGACCTAAGAGCTTTCTCTCATTAATGCTGAAATAGGCGGCCTCCCAGCTGTTTAACAGGACAGGACGCGGCTTCCGCTTCCAGACACCGCGCACAATGTGCTCCCTCACAAAGCGGTGCATGTGTCCGCTCATCCCGTTAAAGCCCTGATGGGAAAAAGTCATCACCGCCTCCGGCGCCTCAAATGCCTGTCCGGGCGGAAGTATCCATGAAAAGGACTGCGGGTTGATCCCTGTGACGATTCTTGTCTTGCCGAAGCCGCTGACCTCCGCCGCCTCATAATGGTTTCCGCTGTAGATGAGGTTCAGCCCGTAACAGTCGCCCGCATCCTCCGTAGTGTGCTCCCTTGAGAGCATGACGAACGGATTCGCCCGGCTGGAGCTGATTCCCGCGTAGGACGCATTGACATGCTTTCCCGCCTGCAGTCTCGTATCGGTCCGCTTCATCTCCCTCACCCAGCAGCCGTTAAAGGTAGTAAGAATAAAATCCTGCTCCGCAAAGTCCAGCTGCAGGCTCATCAGCCGCTTCAATGTCACCGCCTCATCGCTCCCGTTCACAAGCCTTGCGCTTCTCGTAATGACATCGCACTCGGGATAGACAAAATAATGCAGCTCCAGCAGGAGTCCATAGCCCTTATCGCGGAGTCTGACGCAGAGGTGCTCCACCCTGCCGTCCTCACTGTAGGAGCCGGGCAGCAAAAGCTCCGTCTCCTGCTCCTGTTTCGTCTCCGCAATCTCAAAGGAATCATAGAGAAAGTCCGAGGTGAAGCTGCCGTCCGCGTGTACCACCTCCAGAAAAGGCTCCCTGATGTCACCCTTCCCGTAAGCAGACATCTCCAGACAGACGTCCTCGAGTCCGAGATTCTTATGGGCAGCATCATAGTAATTCGTATTGCCGCCCGCAAACGGATGCTTCTCGCGCAGCGCCGCCGTGTCCCGGAAACGGATTTTTCTCCCATAGTACAGATGTTCCGGGTGTCCGGTTTTCATGATTTCAAACAGATAGGATGTGTTTTCTGTCTCCAGACAGAATGTGCCGTTTTTTTCGGTAATCATAAGCGCCCCCCCTTTTCCTTAAAGTGTATACTATAATGCCCTCTATTGCAAATACAGGATGTGCTTTCAGACACCCCTGCTTACAAAAGACTCATGCCACATAACATGGCATGAGTCTTTCTTATATCCGTTCTAACCTTCAGGTCGCCGCGGAAGTTATTTTGTTAATTTGCTGTGCTTAACACTCTGGAGCCCAAGAACCCCTATCGCCATAATAAGCACCCAGATGCCCATCGACCGTATGGTATCATCTCCTGTCTTCGGTGCCTTGACATTGGCATTCAAATTTTCCGCCGCCACATCAGCTGTCCCTTCACTTGTCTTAGGTTCAGTCGTCTGTGCCGGTGTACCGGGTTCTTCCTGTGAGGATGAATTAACCACATTAAATTCGGTATCCGCAGAGCCTGTCGTCGACACAATGCTTATGGTATGTGTTCCAGCGCTGAGTGTCTTTATAAACTCGCCGGAAAGTGTAACAATTGTACTGCCTTCGGTAAGTGTGTAGTTGTCTCCGGATATTTCCACTCCATCTATCAGTACCTTTATAAAATCCCCAAGTTCCGCACTTGATTTGAAGACAGCCGCTTTTCCCTGTTCAACGCTCTGATTCGTTCCCTCAATCATCTCCGGTTTCGCAACAGGCGCTTTTTTAAGCACAAGCGTATTGATTGCATCTTGTACCGCCTTTACATAAGCGTCAACCTCTGCCTGTTCTGTAATATTTTTATTGCGGTCTATCGCATTGATCGCATTTGTGACAGCTGAGAAGTCTTCATAGTCATCCTGCTTCAGTCCTGATGCCTTTGCAACCACCTCATCTACAGCGCTGTAATCAGCCGGCTTATATTCCAGTGCCGCCACCGCTGCGTTGATCGCTGCCGCATAGCCGTCCACGATTGCCTGCTCATCACGTTTCTTTGAACGGTCCACTGCATTGATGGCATCGCTTACCGCGGCATAATTCTTATAAAGATCCTTGTTCAGCGCTGACGCCGCCTGAATTGCGGCATCAACCGCTCCATAATCCGCATAATATGGTTTGAGCTTCTCTGCATCAAATGTAGTGCGGTTGCCTATAATATTCTGCTCGGGATGCAGCCTGTTATCATACTCGCTATCCTGGAAGTAGTTAAGGTCACCCGTCGGCGCTGCCCTTCCTACAAATTTTCCCACCGTATTTTTATCGTCGTAGCTTTCAACCACTTCCCCGAGTGCCTTACAATCAGAAACCTCTGTAGCTGAATAAATTTCTCCGGCAAAGCCGCCTACTCTCGGCTCTCCGTCAAAGTTAATATTGCTTTTCACAACTGCGGTCGTGCTGCAATTTTTTACCGTCAGCCCCTCGTCAAATTCCTCCATGTATCCCACAAAGCCGCCACAACGCCAGTCTGTTGCTGTGACTTCACCCGATACCGTGCAGTTTTCAACCGTTCCGCCGCTTATTACACCGGCAAAACCGCCTGTGCTCCATGTGCCATTAACGGTTCCATCCTCTACACTGCTGTTTTTTATCTCGCACAAAAAGCCATAGCCGGCAAAGCCGCCTGTCCATCCGTTTCCCGTAACCTCTGTGCCGGAAACACTGCAGTCGCTGATCTGAGCATAGCTTACCTCTCCGAACAGGCCTCCCGCTTTCTTGATGCCATTCACAAGGCTGTCTGAAACTTTGCAGTTTTTAATCAATGGACAACCGTTGCTTCCGCCGCCAGCCGTGATATAAGCGGCCAGTACCCCCGCCGAATTGATGTAATTATCCAGCGAATCATCTTCCGATTCAAAGGCATATACCTTAGCGCCGCTGATCGTCAGATTCTGTACCGTATAATCCGTGTGATTCGCTACAATGGCTCCAAAGAGACCGGAAGGTGTAATCTCGCTTACCGCTCTGCCCCTCATGTCTACCGTCATATTAGAAATCACTTTGCCATTACCGTCAAAATGTCCGTAGAAGGCAGCCATGCTGTTCCCTCCCATATGTGCCCCGATCGGTGTCCAAAGCTTTCCGGACAAATCAATATCCGTTGTAAGTCTGAAATAATCCGTTCCATTCGGAACTCTTCCGGCTACTGCAGAATTGGTATCAGCCGCGAGCTTGGCAAGCTGCTCCGGTGTTGCTATCTGATACGGATCATCCGCTGTGCCGGTACCTCCGGCATAACTATCAGCCGCATAGGTTATCCAGTTTTCACTGGCTGCCGCATAGGTTCTCATCGGAATACATCCCATCAGCAACAGCAGTGCAAGAGCCTGTACTAATATCCTTGTCGAAATTTTCCTCATACTGCTTTCATTCTCCCTTATTATAATCTGCCCCTCTTCAATGAGCGCATTATTTTATATTATTGCATAATATACACCCAAACGCAAGCAAATTCTCCTCTTTACCGGAGTCCCCGAACTCACACCCCGAAACGGTGCGGCATATATTACTATCAAACAATGAGCAACGAAAGGACTGTAATCAAATGCAGGACTATAAGTTTGAGAGTAAT
The DNA here is from genome assembly GCA_934402315.1 of uncultured Acetatifactor sp. Taxonomy (GTDB): domain Bacteria; phylum Bacillota; class Clostridia; order Lachnospirales; family Lachnospiraceae; genus Acetatifactor. Next base: position 210,187 of record CAKRTS010000001.1, read on the forward strand.
ATTGACAGATTTCCCATCGCTATGTCCTATGTGCCCTGGCAGAAATTTGACAAGATGTATGACGATCTTGAAAAGGCCTACAACATCGGCACCGTTTTCCCGGAACTGAACAAACCTTTCACCGGAAGGAGATGTGTATCATGAACCAGAAAGAACAGCTTCTGAAGGATATCGGTATTGTCAGCTTTGTGGTGGTCGAGCTCGGGCTTTACCTCGACACGCATCCCAACGACCGCAATGCGCTGGAATACTTCAACCATTACAGCCGGATCAGGAACCAGATGACGCGGGAGTTTTCCATGAAATACTACCCTCTGACCATGGATATGGCGGAAGGCGGCAGAGACTGGAGATGGGGCGCTGCTCCCCTGCCCTGGGAAGGAGGATGTGAATAAATGTGGAATTATGAAAAGAGATTACAGTTTCCCGTAAACATCAAGGAGCCCAACGCCAAGCTGGCGCAGGTCATCATGAGCCAGTACGGCGGCCCTGACGGCGAGATGGGTGCCAGCATGCGCTACCTCTCCCAGCGGTACGCCACCCCCTACCGCGAGGTTGCGGGGCTGCTGACGGATATCGGTACAGAAGCCTCTGAAATGTTCCGCTCAGGAGCTTTTTAATACGGCTTTGATCGCTCCCTGCGCATGAATGCGGACAATGCTGTTTGTATCATTCTCCGCCATATCATCCAATTTTTTCAAATATGGTAACACAAGCTCCGGCTTTCGTTTTCCGATTACTCTGAATATTTCCGGCGCCTCTATCCGAACCCTTTCATTCTCATCCTCAAGCAATTTTTCAAATACAGGCAGACAATTCCTATATGCAGTCGGTGTATTGGTTGAAATATTTTCAGCTGCCCATATAAAGCTCAATCTCACGTCAGGGCTGTCATCATTGCCCAGAAAAAGTAATTGTTCCATATAGGGCAGAACAAGTTCATAATCCGCCCTGCCGATCCGCCCCAACGCATTAGCGGCACGCTCTCTCAGCAAGTCATTTTCTGCTGTAAGAAATCTTGCAATGTCCTCTGTGTATGCTGCAATTTCCTGCGGATACAACAACCCCATTTCTCCAAGCAGCCACATTGCCTTGGCTGTTATTTTAGGGGATTGCCTTTTAAGCAGTGAGGCGACATACGGTATATTTTCTTTCCATTTTGTTTTATCTTTTGTAAGCTGGCCGAGTCCGCGATATAATTTATCATCCGCTTTATTCATCCTATATCTCCCTAAATAATGATTTAACCGCCTTGTAAATAAAGGAGATATACATGCAGAATAAGGTCATTCGTTCCCATAATCCTTCATACTTTAAAATAGTACTTTGAAATTGATCCTTATCTCCCATAACAAAACAGGCGAAGAAAAAAAGCGCTAAAACATATGAGCTTATACTGACAATGCCCTCAACCGTGTCATTTTGCCGAAACGATACAATCCCATTTAGCAGCGGGAAAAGCAGTAACGCCATAAAACCGCTTGCAGCGCCTGCCCCATGTATCTTTGAGGCTGTCGTAACGATGTCTTTGCTCTCGTTTACGCTAAAAACCCCAGAAATCAATCCTGCTCCAACAGCAAAAATACCAATCGAAAGCAATATTAAAACAGATAAGACAGGAAACGCTGCTCTTGTTTTCACAAAGTATGCAACGGCTGTGAATGCCAAAAAGCCGCCAAGCCACACAAGCCATAAATTATAAACCAGTCGGACCGGACTTTGCGGACTGCCCAAAGCACTCATGGCCATTATCCTGCCATTATATTCAACATAAAATTGTTCCAATATCCACGGAAGGAGAAACTCACCTATAATTGTGAATAACAAAATCATATTAAAGAACCGGTTGTCCGCTATGTTTCTCATTTCATTATGCTCCTAATATTTCTCTATACTTCCTTGAAAGTTATGGGCTTTTTCCAACAACGGTCCTTTTGCGCCCATCGTAAAGGCAATATCGCTGCTGCGAATAGATAGCAACTCCATTCCAGCTTGTAGTTCCAAGACCTCCAAAGTGCTGGGCGGCAATTTAATCACACCCTTTTTATCAATATAAAGCCATGCATATTTACGCCCTTTATATTGTATAAACTCACCCTCTGAAAGCAAACAATCCCTTAATGCCGGACAATCCTCTAAAATATGCTTTAATTTTGAGTTCGACAGTAATGAATATGTAGTAACGCAAAACCCGCCTGTTATTTTGCTTCCTGTAAAGATAATAACCTTCCCATCTTGTGCTGCATCATACTCCGACAACGCCTGCGGCGGAATGCAGATGGTAAAATCCGGATGTATCACAGAAAACCCAAATACAAATTTTCCGCCCTTATTAAGCTGTGGCATAAAAACCTCCCCTTTGCAATTCCATTCTCAATTCAGCTATGATATAATAGTAATGTCCATAAGTACTACTTTATATATACACTACTCTGAATATAAAGGAATGTCAAGGAGGAAGATACATGTTATCAAAACCCGCTACTATGCTTTTAGGTCTTATTTCTGAAAAGCCACTGAATGCGTATGAGATAATAAAGCAGTTAAACTATATGAATGTAAAATGGTGGTTTAATATTTCTGATTCGACCGTTTATTCCACACTGAAAACCCTCGAAAAAAAGGGCTACCTATCAGGTACGGCCGAGAAAGTCGGAAATATGCCTGACCGTACCGTATATAGTCTTTCCGACAAAGGAAAGGACGAGTTTATTGCTACACTAAAGGCATCCATTTTACAGTTCAATTATGATACAAACATCTTTTCCATTGCCGCATTTTTCCTGAGTACCTTTACACCTGAAGAGCGTCAGAGGCTCTTACAGGAACGCCTTGCTGTCCTGCAAAAATATCATGCAGGAATCGCAAAGCAGGTCAATCCCTTATGGGAAAAGGAAGTTCCGGCTATTCATTCCGCAAATGTAAAGCGAATGATTGATTTGGTAGAGGCAGAAATAACCGGCACAAAACGCTTGCTTGCTCTGCCTTAGACGGCAGAGCAAGCAAGCCCCTGAAACATTCCGTTCAGAGGCTTCTTTTTTCAGCCGTGTAGCTCCACCTTGCAGGAAGAAATTTCAAATATACATCAATGTTGTTCTTATCCATAACCACTATTCTATCTAAAATGTGTTTATAGAACTCATCCTCGTACTCCACGCCGCTGACAATCTCTTTGATTGCTTCGTCAATCTCTTTTAGGAGCTGCTGTTGCCTGTGATCCATCGTCTGCTGCTTATCAATGCTGCCGATTACGGATTGCAGCTCCGCAATTTCAACGTCACATTTTAACCGTGCCGCCGAAAACTCCTCTTTTGTTATATTGCCGTCCATATAAATGTCAATCAGCTTCGCACGCTTATCCTCAACCGTTTCCATCCGGGCCTGCAGTTTTTTAACGTCTGTGCCCGTCATATCCATATCAAGAACGGACTGAGTAACGGAAATCAGATTGCCTGTAATTTTGTCTCTATTGTACTTAAGACCCTTTGTCACAAGAGACATAATGTAGACCAAATCTTCATTGCGGATAGACAAGCCCGCACAACCGGCCTGTTTTCCCGCCTTGTCGATATGCAGGCTGCCATACCTTGCGGCTTCGTTGCAGCGCCACGCCTTATAGCAGCTTCCGTCCTTCCGGGTCTTGAACCTTGCCACATAGCTGGAGCCGCAACATCCGCATTTGATCTTACCGGAGAACAGATAGCGGTTAGAGTGCTTTGCCTTGCCCTCCTGCGAAAGCGACTTTGCATCTAAAATACGATTTGCTTCCTCAAACAATTCACGGGTTATAATCGGCTCGTGATGATCCCTGATGATAACAAACTCCTCCTGACCCCGGTTGTATTTTTTTTCGTGGGATAGGAAATCCGGTGTATAGGTCTTTTTCTGCACTAAGTCACCGCAGTATTTCTCATTTCGTATCACCCGCAGAATGACAGTATTGCTCCACTCTTTTACTCTCATGGGAATGATACCTTCCTCCCGAAGCTCTCTGGCGATAACGTGCGTCCCCTTTCCCTCATCGACAAACTTATGGAAGATACGGCGTACAACCTTTGCCCCCTCCTCATTGACCGTCATTTTCCCATCCTCAACGTCATAGCCCAACATACTTCTGCCGAACACAACGCCTTGTTCCATCCGGCGTTTCTGTCCCCACTTCACACGCTCAGAAGTCTTCCGGCTTTCTTCCTGTGCAATGGAGGACATAATCGCCAGACGCAGCTCGGCGTCACCGTCCAAGGTATTAATATTGTCATTCATAAAGATAACGCCGATACCGTACTTCCTGAGCTCACGGGTATAATAGATACTGTCAAGGGTGTTTCTCGCAAAACGGGAAATCTCCTTCGTAATAATCAGATCAAATTCGCCGTTCCTTGCACACGCGATCATGCGCTGAAACTCCTTGCGCTTCTTCGTGTTCGTGCCGGAAATGCCTTCATCGGCAAAAATCCCGTAAAGCTCCCAATCGGGATTGCGTTCAATGTATTGTCTGAAATACCGCTGTTGGCTCTCGAACGAATTCGCCTGGTCTTCATCATCCGTGGATACGCGGCAATAGGCAGCTACTTTTCTCTTTACAGCTATAGCTTTCTGCTCCTGATTTAAGCGCTCATATCGATTCATGGCTATGCTCCCTTTTCCATAATGGCTATGTAAAAACGCCAGACGTTATGCCCGGCGTTCTCTTTTCTGATTGGAACTATATTGTTTTTCAAGCTCGGACAAACAGCGTTCACACTGGGAATGTGTCAGCAGCTTTCGCTGTTCTAAAGAAAGAAGGATCGACTTTTGAAGATTCACGAGGAAGTCTGTGTGTTCCTCTTCGTTTAATTCCGTGACATGGTCGCCAACATAAGCAAATTCTCTGTGCAACAGCCGCAACACCTCCCTCATTTTCAGGATATGAGCGATTGCTTGTACGGTAGACCTTATTCATTTCAGATGCAAAATGCTGCATAGAGCGGAACAATCTTTTTCTTATCCTCCCGTCCAAAATTTTTGGCAGAGAGCTTAATCGCATAGTCCGGCTTATAGGTGTCCATATAGACCTTTAGACTCTTGGCTCTGGTGTTGTCGGCGGATTTAACCTCAATCGGAATGAGCTGACCGTCACGCTGAATAATAAAATCGATTTCCGCTCCGCGCTCGGACTCCCAGTAGTAGGTATGGTAGCCATTAATAGACAGCTGCACATTGACATAGTTTTCAGCCATACCGCCCTTAAAGTCATTGATTTCTTCGACCATATAGAGTATATCGTTGGCGGCTAAGTCTTTCTTTGCACAAAGCAATCCTAAATCCGAAACATATATTTTGAACGCATCTATATGCCGGTAGTTCTCCAAAGGCTTTTTAATCTGCTCAACCTTATAAACCTGTGACACAATACCGGATAAGCAGAGCCACTCAATTGCATTTTCAAACTCAGAAGCCCGTCCCCCCTTCTTAATCAGCTTATATTGGAAACGGGTATTCTTCTTTGAAAGTTGAACGGTAATGTTATCATAGGCAAGCCTGGTCTTCTTGATTTCATTCAGATTATTGTACTTGCTCATATCGTTGAGATAGCTTGCAAGTATCGTATCCTGCGTATGACGGACAAGGATATAATCTTTCGTCTGAGTGAACTGCATCACGCATTCGGGCATACCTCCAACAACAAGGTACTGACGGTAAAGCTGCATTGCTGCATCGTGCAGGGCGGACGGCATAGGTGTGTCTGTATTAAAACAGCTCTTTATCTGCTCTACTAAATCATCCTCGCCAAAAGCCAGCATAAATTCTTCCATATCCATAGGATACAGCGTTTTCATATCGACCTTCCCGACAGGAAAAGAGAATTTCGCCCTGTTGACAGCAACACCGAGCAGGCTGCCTGCAACAATGATGTGATAATCCGGAGCATCTTCACAAAAATATTTAAGCGAGGTCAATGCCCTCTCACAGAGCTGCACCTCATCAAATACTATCAGCGTTTTTTCCCGGACAATCGTTTGCCCTGCAATATGGGTCAAAATCGGTATCAGATAATCGGGGCTGATATTTTCCTCAAAGGTTTCATTCAGTTTTGGATTTGTTTCAAAATTAAAATATGCGACATTGTCATAATGTGTGCGGCCGAACTCCAGAATGGAATAAGTCTTTCCAACCTGTCTTGCGCCCTGTAAAATCAACGGTTTACGGTGTTCGTTTTCTTTCCACGCTTCCAAAAAGCCCATGATTTTTCTATACATATGTGTGCCTCCCTACAAGGTACTAAACATAGTATATTTGATATTCATGTAAAAATCAATGAATTTTATTAGATTTTTTACACAAATCAACACAATTATTTTATTAAAACTCTCACAACTCGACACGAAGTTTGCTTTTTTTTAAGTTCCTACCATTTTTTTAACTCAATCGCCGCAACATTTCCGATGCTTCTCTGGGTACAGAGGAACTGGCGCACCTTGAAATGGTAGCGGCTATTGTACACCAGCTGACCAGAAATCTTTCCATGGAAGAAATTGAAAAGAGCGGCTTCGCGCCCTATTATACCGACCATACAATCGGCATCTGGCCGCAGGCGGCGGGAGGTGTACCCTTCAATGCCTGTGAATTCCAGTCAAAGGGTGACATCATTACCGATCTGCACGAAGATATGGCAGCAGAGCAAAAGGCGCGTTCCACTTATGACAACATCCTGCGCCTTATAAAAGATCCCGATGTCTGCGCACCGATCAAGTTCCTGAGAGAACGTGAAATCGTCCATTTCCAGCGTTTCGGTGAAGCGCTGCGCATCACTCAGGATAAACTGGATTCCAAGAACTTCTACGCATTTAACCCTGGCTTTGACATGTGCCAGAACTGTGACGATGCGCCGCAGACCCGCGGTGGGAATTCCGGTTGCTGCAATAATTAAACCTTAACTCAAAAATAACTCGTCACATGAATAACGCTCACCTTAGACAGTGAGCGTTATTTTTTAGTCCGTTTCTGTTTTCCTACAAATTCAGTTCCATGTCCTCCAGAACTCCCAAAAGGTTACGAATGGATTTCCCGTCCTCCAGCAATCTCTTTAATTCCTGCTTAACCTGCAGGTATGATATTCTGGATGGAATAATATCCTCCACAACTCCGGGGTATGTTTCCGCCAGATTATCTATCATTATTTTCACAAGATTTTTATTCAGAATTGTTGCATAATGCTTATCGCAGGTTTCCGCAACCTCATCGATTATCTTGTTGTATGGCGCTTCTTCTCCGTCAATTACAGATGCAAATAGTACATTATCAAAGGACAGGATTCTATAAGCATTCTCATCCAGTTCTATATTGTCCCTAATCCGCAAAATCGGCATGAGCTTTCCCGTTTTTTTAGCAAGAAATGCTCTTTTCTTATTCACATAATCTGTTTCAAGTCCCGCCACAATATAGGGTAACAATCCGGCACCAAATTCCAGCACTAACGGTTCTGCGATCAAATTATTTTTAATTTCACGCTCCGCTGCAACATTTCCGTTCTCAACTACTTTTTCTTCGACACCTATGAGGGTGTTTGCAGAAATCCCTAAAACTTTGCAGATTCCGGACAATAAGGATACATCCGGAAGACCGTTCCCTCTCTCCCATTTACTGACTGCCTGTGCCGTTACACCAATTCTTGACGCAAATTCTTCTTGTGACAGTTTACGCAGCTGCCGGTACTGACAAATTGTTTCCCCCATCGTATTTTGCATATCGCACCTCCTAAATATTTATCATATTTAGATTATAACGCGCCACACTTTGTAAGTAAAACAACGCCATGTTGACCTCAGCTAAACCTCAGTAAGTCCGTCTCTGCCAACCTTCTCCCACCTCGGGAAGAGAACCTTTTTCGCCAGCATAACCATCGCCAGACCGATGATTACCCCCATGACCGCCGCCGTCAATACATCGGACGGGAAATGCACATAGAGGTAGAGTCTGGAAAAAGCAATCAGCGCCGCCAGCGGGATTGCAAACCAGCCGAATTTCCGATTGGCGGCAGTCAGCACAACCGCACCGATCACGGAGGACAGGGTATGCCCGGACGGGAAAGAATAATCCTTGGGATTCCGGATCAGCAGGCTGACATTCTCGATCCAGCAGGGACGCGCCCTCGCCACCAGAGGTTTTAAACAGACATTTCCGATCAATGCCCCGACCGCCAGTGCGCTAATCATCACAAAACCATACCTGCGGTATTTACGTGAAATCATGAGACAGACCGACAAAGTGATCCAGATGGCTCCCCCGTTTCCCAGAGTCGTAATCTTCGGCAATATAAAATCCATAAAGCCGCATCTCAATGAATCCTGAATTCCGTTCAGAATGGCCCAGTCTGTCTGCTGAATAAAGTCAAGCATGCCTTTCTCCTCCTTCACATGAGGTTTTCCCCTGTAAGTTATGCATTTCTCCCGGATAAAATTATACCATGTCATGCGATAAAATCCAAACAAAAACACAAAAAAATGACGGGATTTCTCCCGTCATTCCCAAACAGACTCTTTCAATTTTCCGGCTTATCTCTCTTCACCCATGAAGAACAATGCGATTGTACCCGGACCGGAATGTGCGCCAATCGTAGGTCCTACATAATTGATCATAAAGTGCTCCATGCCAAAGCGCTCCTTAATCTGATCTCTCACGAACTCCGCATCCTCCAGTGTGTCTCCGTGGCTGATAAAGATATAATCGTCCTTATTCTCCTGCAGCCATGAGCCCATCTTCTCTTCCATGTAATCAACCAGTGAAATCAGAGACTTCTTTCTTCCTCTGGCCTTGCCGATCAGCGTCAGATGTCCCTCATTGTCCACATGCATTTTAGGCTTGATCGCCGCAAGCGTTCCGAGCAGCGCCGCCGTCTTGCTGACACGTCCGCCCCGATGCAGATGGAACAGATCATCCACCGTAAATGCATGAACGACATTCTTCTTGTGCTGCTCCAGCCACTCGGCAGTTTCGTCAAGGCTCTTTCCCTCATCGCGCAGTCTGACCGCCTTATGTACGAGAAGCCCTTCTCCCATGGACGCACAGAGACTGTCCACAACGACAATTCTGACATCGGGATGCTCCTCCATGATCTCTTCCGCCGCGATTCTACCGCTGTTGTAGGTTCCGCTCAGACCGGAAGAAAACGCAATATACAGAATCTCCTTGTTCTCAATAATGCTCTTCTCAAAGAACTCCTTCGCCTCATCAGGATTGATCTGGGAAGTCGTCGGCATCTTGCCGCTGCGCATCAGTCCATAAAACTCCTTACAATCCAGCTCCTTATCCTTTCCATAGACGACACCGTCAAGGATATAGCTGAGTGACATCACGCCGACATTGTGCTCCTGCAGATATTCCAAAGGAAGATCTGCGGTATTGTCTGTTACAAGCATAAACATGATTCAGCACCTCCATTATTCCTATATTTAGAATCCAGAAGCTGTCCGACAGGGCAGAAACACATGCTTTCTGCTCACTGCCGCTTCTGATTCGTGGTTTTCCAAACCACATTATATCATCCAACAAACCATTTTACAAACCTTATTTCAAATAATACAAAATGTCACACTTATTTCTTCAACCTTATTTCTTCAACGCCCCCGGAAGCCGCCTGCGTATCACGCGGTTTTTCAGGTTTTTCCAGTCGAACGGGATAAGCGGATAAATGTAGCTTCCGCCGGCAACCGTCCGGTTCGTGCACAGCGCCAGAACCGCGACAACCACACCGCCAATATACCCCCACAGTCCGAACCATTCCGTGAACAAAAGATTCAGGATACGCAGAAATTTCAGTGCATAGCCAAGCTCATAGTTCGCCTGTGTGTAATTCGCTATTGCCACAAACGCCATATAGAGCATGACCTCCGCGTTGAACCAGCCGCTGTTCACCGAGAATTCTCCCAGCACCAGCGCCGCCAGAACACTGAGCGGTGTGCTCAGCATATTCGGTGTATTCACCGCCGCAAGCTTCAGTCCGTCGATCGCCACCTCGAGGATCAGAAATTGCCAGATCAACGGAATGTTCGGCTCCTCCCGCAGAAGCACAAAGGAAAAGCTCTCCGGCACCCAGTCCACATGATTCATCATCAGCAGGAAGGTCGGCGTCATAAAATAAGTAAATAGTGTAATCAGCAGTCTTGTCAGCCGCAGATAGGTTCCCGTGATCGGTGGAAAATAATAGTCGTCTGCCTCCTCTATGACATCAAAGATTGAGGTCGGCAGAATCATCGCAGACGGTGAATTATCGACCAGAATGACGATGTTGCCCTCCAGCACCTGTGCCGCCGCCGTGTCCGGGCGCTCCGTGTATTTAAACTTCGGAAAAGGATTATACCATTTTTTCTGGTAGAGACACTCCGCAAGGGATTCCTGATTCATCGTGAGGGAGTCCACATTGATCTCCCGGATCTTGCGCCGGATCTCCTTAAGAAATCTGTCATCCACGCGATCCTTCATATAGCAGAGTACAATATCCGTCTTGGAACTTTTTCCCGCACGCATCATCTCCATGTGGAGATCCACGCTGCGGATTCTGCGGCGGATCAGCGCCGTATTGAAGACCACCGTCTCGACAAAGCCATCCTTGGAGCCTCTCAGCACCTTATCCTTTTCCGGCTCCTCGACACCTCTCGCCGGATAGGTTCTCGAATCGATGAGCAAAGCCTCCCGGTAACCGTCTATCAGCAGGATAAACATGCCGGAAAGCAGTGCATCGGCCAGCTTCCCCATATCCTCCTCGACCTCGACCTCAACGTACGGCGTAAACTGTCTGGATATCCCATCCATCTCCTCCGGCATATCCTCCGGCTTTCGGTCCATGAGATACTGCAGCAGCTTCTGCAGGAGCTCATCCTTACAGAATCCGTCTACAAGGTACATACACGCCTCTTTGCCGCCAATGTCAATGACTCTGTGGATCAAATCAAAATTATTGTCAACATCCAGCAGCCGATCCAGATACTGCATATCCTGCTGTAATTTTCCAGAAACACATTCTCTCTTCAAAATAAAATTCCCCTTCCGGCATTCTGTCACAGCCTTTATAAGCTGTAATAGTATTGCCGGAAGAGGAACCGCTTATACCTTTGTCGTGCTTCCGAAACCACCGTTACGGATGCCGTCCGCATCATCATCCACCGTGATTCCGTATTCCAGAAAGATTCCCTGCGCAAAGCCCGTTCCCTGCGGAACATCCACGGTCTTTCCCTCGTTGGAAGCGTTCGTCATCTTGATAAAAATATGTCCTTCGTTGTCCGAATAAAAATAGTCACTGTCGATGATACCGACAGTGTTGTTCATCTGGAGACGGTACTTGAAACCAAGACCGCTTCTCGGATAAATCTTCAACACCCAGTCCTCCTCCATTTTCACCCGGATTCCTGTCGGAATCTTGATCGTCGCCGCAGGCGGCAGTGAAAACGAAAACGGCGCGTGGAAATCATATCCGGCACTGCCGCGTGTCGCACGCCTCGGCAGCACAAGCGACTCGTACATATCCCGAATGTCTTCTTCTGTATACTGCGGAAATTCTTCCCGCATCGCATTCATAAAGTTTTCAGGGCTGACCTTGAAAAACTGTGCTATCTTCTTCATATTCTCATTTACTCCTGTTCTTCGGGCCTGAGTAATTCTCAGTCGCAGCAGCCGCAGATGTTCTCCGGCTTCTTTGTCATCTCATAGGAATCGGCATAATCCCCGCAGTGCAGCACGGGAATGGTCGGGTCCGGCTGTGCAAGTGTCCTCTGTACATCGATCACCCGCTGGTTCGCACTGCCCTTCCAGAGCAGCTTTACGTCCTTCTCCTGCTCATGAAACTCGCCGTCCACAAGGACATCCACATATTTCATCATCGGGTAATATAAAATATCCTCCCACGAATCCCCGGTGTACAGCCAGATTGTTTTATTCGGGTATTTACCCTTGATCTCCTCCATCAGCTCCCGCACGCCCAGCCGGTTCGCCGGGTGCAGGGGATCGCCGCCCGAGAAGGTAATTCCTGAAATATAGCTCTTATCCAGCTGTTCAAAAATTTCTGTCTTTGCATCCTCGTCAAACGCAAGTCCGCCGTCCGGATCCCATGTGATGGGATTCTGGCAGTTCTTACAACAGTGATTGCAGCCGGCGACCCATAGCACAACCCGCAGTCCGTCACCGTTCCGCATATCATCCTTTGTTATATTATGGTATCTCATGATTTACATACTTTTCCTTTCCGCAATCTCCGCCATCTTGGCGTCATTCAGTCTGGTATCCCCATGCACGCGGGAATAGGACAGATAACCGTTCATCCGGTCGATCTTTGTCAGATTGCGGCTGCCGCACTTCGGGCAGACATCCATCTCGAGCTCCTGATGCCCGCAGTCATCACAGTATGCCAGTGAAAGATTCACTCCCTCATAGAAGCCCATATCCATCGCCCGGTGGATCAGCGTCTTAATCGCCTCCATATTATAGTCGATCGGATATTTCACATACTGGATTTTGCCGCCGTTGCAGAGATTCCAGAAACGGTCCTCCTTGTCCTGCTTCTCGATCGGCGTAATATCCTCGGCGACATGGCAGTGGAAGCTGTTGCTGACATACTCTCTGTCGGACACGCCCTCCACGATACCATATTTCTTGCGGAACTGCTTTACCTGTACACCGCAGAGATTCTCCGCAGGTGTTCCGTAAATAGCATAAAGATTGCCGTCCGCCTCCTTAAACTCGTTGACTCTGGTATTGATGTATTCCATGACATCCAGTGCAAACTGTCCGTCCTCCACCAGCGATTTTCCGTTGTAAAGCTCCTGCAGCTCATTCAGGGCAGTGATGCCGAAGCTGGCTGTAGCTGACTTCAGCAGCGGCTTGATCTTGTCATGCAGCTGCAAATGTCCGCCGAGGAAGCCGCCCTCGCAGTAAGCCAGAGGGTTTGTCGATGCCCGCATCTCCCCAAGGTAGGCGTAAGTGCGGATATGGAGCTGACGGATCAGATTCAGATAATAGTCCAGTACCTCGTAAAAATCCCTGCTCTCCTTGCGCGCCTTCGCAAGGATCATCGGCAGATGGAGCGAAACCGCTCCGATGTTAAAGCGACCGACAAATACCGGCATATCCTTGTCATCCGCCGGATGCATGCCGCCCCTCTCATACCACGGCGACAGGAACGCACGGCAGCCCATGGGCGAAACGATCCTGCCATACTGCTTGTACATGCTCGCAACATAGCCCTTTCCCGTGAGACTCAGCCAGTCGGGATACATGGTCTTCGCAGAGCATTCCACGCCGGCTTCAAACACATCCTCAAGCGGCTTTCCGGGTCCGTGAAGGTTCTCGTCATACAGGAAAACAATCTTCGGGAACAGAACCGGCTTCTTGCAGTCCTTCTTTCCCTGACCTCTTCTTCTCACATTCAGCATCGTGATTGTCGCAAGCTTTGCAAACCGTCCGGTTCCCGTACCCGCCGTCACTGTAATGAACGGATAGTCACCGCGGCTGCTTCCCACAGTGTTAAACTTGTACTCCCAACCTTGGAAGCCCTGCTCATATTCGCGCACGACATCCGCGTAAGCCTCTGCCTCCGCTGTATCCTTATCGATTCCCAGACGAAGGTATTTCTCGATGTATTTGTGATAAGACTTCTCCGCATAAGGCTCCAGAATCAGATCCACGCTCGGCACCGTGAAGCCGCCGTACTGCTGGCTTGCCGCGCTTAAAACGATGTCGCCGATGACATCGAAGGCAACATCCAGTGACTTCGGCTCGTTGTACCAGACATTTCCCATCTCAAAGCCGCCGCTCAGGACATTCTGGACATCGAACAGACAGCAGTTCATCGTATCTCTTCGCGCAGACATATCATGTACATAGATATAGCCGTCACGACATGCCTGAATCTCCTCCGTCGTCATAAAGAACTTCTGGTAAAGCTCTTTGTTCAGCTGGTTAAAGATCAGACTTCTCTTCGTCGCAACAAGAGCTGAATCGGTGTTGGCATTCTCCTTGTCCCCGATGTACATGATCGACTGGCTCTTCTTGTAGACATCATCCAGCATGCGGACAAAGTCCTGCTTATAGTTTCTGTAATCCCGGTAGCTCTTCGCCACGACGGGCTTCACCTGCTCCAACGCACTCTCCACAATATTGTGCATAATGGGAATCGGTATCTCGTCAGACTCCAGCTCGTTCACCTTGTCGATCACATACTGGCAGATGTGTTCCTCCTCTTCCTTGGTGAACTTTGTCAGCGCCCTGTATGCACTCTTGCCGACCGCATTGATGACCTTCTGGACATTGAAGGCTTCCTTGCTGCCGTCCTTCTTAATCACATATACACATTTTACCGGCTTAAACTCCTGACCGTAATCGGTGTTGTCTGTGGTTGCCTGATCGAAATTACTGCTCATAGAATCCATTCCCCTCCGTATCCTCTGTTGCTTTACAGTGTTTGTTAAAGCAAGCTCTTAACTAAATATAGGCGGTATCTCTTTTCTAATCCCTATATATTGTACCCATCATATAACAGTATAAGAAAGAATCCACTGCTTGTCAACGAACACAGCCCTAAAAAATTACACAAAAAAAGGAGCCTTGATTTAGAATAAATTCAGCTCCTCTTTATCCGGGAAGCCCGTCCGTCAGCTGCATCGTTTTCACAATATCAGTCAACCAGCCCTGATACTGCTCCTTCACGGCAGCCGGGCTGACAATCACAGCCTCTCTGCCTATACCGGCAAGCCAGCCGAAAAACTGCCCGCTGACAGCAACCCTCACACGGATGCGGAACACGCGATCCGTCATCGGCCGGATGTCCGCCTCCCTGCCAAAGCGGTCGAGAACGACACCAATCAGCCGGTTCGGGAACTGCAGCGTCACCGTCTCCTCATCGCCGCTGAACATGCCGAAGGTCAGGTTCGTATAGACTGCAGGATCCACCATTTCAAACTGCTCCAGCCCCTCCCGCTCGTCCTTCAGGACATCGACATGTCCCATCTTATCCACGCGGTAATGCTTCATAATGCCGTCCACGCTGTCATAGGCGGCAAGATAATAGTTTTCCTCGCGCCAGATCAATGCCCACGGGCTGACCTTCCTCTTCCCGCCCACGCGGGGCACAAGCTCCTTATTCAGATTCCAGTCAAGGTACTGAAAGCTGATCTGACGGTTCTCCTGAATCGCCCTGTGAATATTATCAATATTATAATAGATGCTCTCGTTCTCTGTCTTGATTCGCCCGGCGACATAGACCTGTCTCTGCAGCTTTCCGGCATCCTGTTTTCCCGCCAGCAGTTCCAGCTTCTTGATCAGGCTTCTCGACTTCCGCGACGTGATAAAGCGCGAGGACTGCACCGCATCCACGAGCAGCTTCAGCTCTGCAAGCTCAAACTCACGGCTCGCCATATAATAGCCTCCGCCGAGCCGGCTACGCACCTGTACAATATCGTAGCCGAAGTCACAGAGCTTCTCTATATCATCATAAATGCTCTTCCGCTCGGAATGTATACCGTTGGCATCCAGATAGGCAATGATGTCCGTCGTACTCGCCGGATGATTTTCGTCCGTGTTTTCCGTCAGAAGCTTTATGATATACAGCAATTTCAGTTTCTGTCCCGCCGACTTTGCCATATCCGCCCTCCGATTCCGCTGTCCCTACACCTTCCTACGCTTCCTTGTGGTCGGTTGTCTCCAGCTCTTTCTTTGCGTTCTTTTTCTTCGCCAGTGTAATCCCGATGAAACAGGCAACCGCACAGACAGCAACAATAATCAGCAGCAGCACCCCATATGACAGAAACATTCTTCCAAATTCCACAAAATTATTCATCGCTTATATCTCTCCTGTTTTTCAATAAATTTGCGTTACCTCAAGTATACCAACCCCGCCGTTTCCAGTCAAGCAGCAGACTCCACCTTCCGGTCTGTCGTCAGACATCCGCCGGCAGGCTCCACTTTCCGGTCTCCAGAAAGGCTTCCGCCTGTCCCGATGCCTGTTCGATGATGCTCCGGTCATAGCCCATCAGCTCCAGCAGCTTTATCGCGTTGCGCGTCGTTGCCTTCCCCTGCTGTAACCTGTAATTAAAGCTGATGTCCCCATCCCTGACATCTTCTTCAAAGTGATAGTTGTCATAATATATCCGAAGCAGATCCGTAAGTTCAATGTCATGCGTGGCGGCAAAGCAGAAAATTCCGGCTCCCCCAAGGGATTTCAGTATCTGCGTGGAAGCTGCAATCCTCTCCACCGTATTCGTTCCCCGAAGCACCTCATCGACAAAGCAGAGCACAGGCTTTTTCCCGGAAGCCGCCGCGTCGAGAATGCGCTTCAACGCCTTGATCTCAACGATATAATAACTCTCCCCGCTGCCGATGTCGTCCCGCAGCGCCATGGAGGAATAGACATAAAAGAACGGAGCGCGGTACTCGTCCGCCGTACCGGTATGAATCGTCTGGGCAAGAATCGCGTTGATTGCCACCGTCTTCAGGAAGGTGGACTTACCGGAGGCATTCGAGCCGGTGAGAAGAACCCCTCTTTCCGAGATAATGGTATTCTTGACAGGCTTCTCCAACAACGGATGGTATGCATCTCTCAGGCCGACCCTCTCCTCCCCGATAAATTTCGGGAGACACCAGCCGTTTTCGAGGGACTGTCGGAATATCCATACGGACACCGCTGTCTCCAGATATCCAACGGTTGAAATCAGGGCATCCACATCCTCTATGTGTCCGCGCAGCACGCTCAGCATACGATTAAACTTAATCAGATCCGCATGAAAAACCATTCTGATATAGTCCATAAACACGCCGATAATATCGCCGGATGCCGCTCCCGCCCGGCTGTTCCCCGCGCTCATGACCCAGAAGGAATTTCTTCTCAGCGCCTGCATGTTCCGCTTGTGGAGCCGGATGCTCTCCAGCTCCTCCTCACAGCCCGCAAGCTTCAGCTTCTCCACCTCATCACAGACCGATAACAGCCGTATAATATAGGCAAAGCTGGTAATGTAGGGATCAATCTCGTTCTTTTCCTTGAAATAGGTGATAATGTTGTAGATCATCAGCACGACAAGCCCTACGATACCGATCTGGAACTTAACCCAGAGCATTGCAATCAGCGGCAGGAAAAGCAGATCACAGATATAATTTTTCAGGTTGCTTCTCTCCCCGAGGTAATCCAGATTATCTATATAGTCATAAAGAGAATATTTTCCCGTGTATCCCAATTTATTCATCCGGAACTGAAAGCGTACGCGCTCGTCCCGATGCGTGCCGAAGGCATTGACTACCTTTTCAAAGTGTTCCAGTTCTTCGTTCCTCTGATACAAGGTCCGCAGCTTGTAATACAGATATTCCTCTCCCGATGCGGACAAGGTATAGTTCATCCTCTTAAAGATCTCATCCATTCCGAGATCATTCCATGTAATATCGTCGATCTGCCCATCCTTTTCATGGCGCAGATAATAGCTTTTTATCTTTTCATAGCGTTCCAGCGCATATTTCTTATCCGCGAGCTCCAGATACCCCTCCCGCAGTTTGTCGACAAATTCCTTTTCCGCCTTTTTTGCCCTGCCACCCTCCAACGCAAAGATCATAATTGCGAAAGCGACAAGCGCAGCGACCATAATCAAATATTCCATCTATAAATTTCGGTGGGCTGCTCTGTCAAACAGCCCACCACTCCATTCTGCTTTTCTCTTATTCCGCATACCCGGCTCTGATGCCGGTCTGCTGTCAGATACTTTTATGCCACAAGGAAAAACTTCACAAGGAAGATCAGGGAAAGGACATAGGTCAGCACGGAAACATCCTTTGCCTTTCCGGTGAACAGCTTGATGACAGTGTAAACAATCAGTCCGATACCGATGGCATGTCCGATGGAACCGGAGATCGGCATGGCGATCAGCATGAGTGCAACCGGTGCGGACTGGGTAATGTCACTGAAATCGACATTCTTCAGACCGGTAAGCATCAGGATACCAACATAGATCAGTGCGGATGAGGTTGCCGCTGCCGGAATGATTGCTGCAACCGGTGCAAGGAAAATACATGCAAGGAACGCGATACCTGTGGTAAACGCTGTCAGACCGGTACGTCCGCCTGCCTCCACGCCGGAAGCAGACTCTACGAAGGTAGTTACGGTAGAGGTTCCGGTTGCTGCGCCGGCAATGGTGCCGACTGCATCTGCGAGCAGCGCCTCCTTCATCTGCGGCATCTTTCCGTCCTTGTCCAGCATACCCGCACGGCTTGCTGTGCCGACAAGGGTTCCGATCGTGTCAAACATATCAATGATACAGAAGGTGACGATCAATGTGGTCACGGTAAACCAGCCAATCTTGGCAAAACCGGCGAAATTAAACTTGAAAAGGGTCGTTGCCGCCATATCTCCAAAAGGCGGAATAAAGGATGCCGTCGCCAGAGACGCAAACGGATTTGTGCCAAGGAAGATCGCCTGTCCTGCCCAGTTGATGATGCTTGCCACGAGCATTCCGAGAAGCACCGCCGCCTTCACGCCCTTCTGTGCAAGGATGATGATGACAAACAGTCCGATAAACATTGTGACAACGCCCAATACCATAGCGGTATAGCCGCTTCCCATATTTTCTTTCGCAAGACTGGGTGTCAGTGCGCCGAAGAAATCTCTCATCACAAAGAACGGCCCGCCGTTTTCAGAATAGACTCCCGCGTTAGAGCCAAGTCCGATGTTCAGAAGCATCAGTCCGATTGCAGGCGCAATGCCGTGGCGGACGCCGAGCGGAATCGCATCCACGATCTTCTCACGCACATTCAGCACGGAAAGGATCAGGAAAATGATACCCTCGATCAGTATGATGCAGAGTGCCGCCTGAAAGGACTCAAGATAGGTCATGCCCGTCAGTCCGACGATGTTTGCGACAACGATGGCAAAGAAGCTGTTCAGTCCCATGCCGGGCGCCATTGCAAAGGGCTTGTTGGCAACGAATGCCATCACGAAAATACCGATTGCGGATGCAATACAGGTTGCAAGGAAAACACCGTTCCAGAGCTCCTTCCCCTCTGCGCCGAAGCCCGTCAGCAGGTTCGGGTTCAGGGCAATGATGTACGCCATTGTCATGAACGTGGTCAGACCGGCAATCACTTCAGTCTTTGCCGTCGTCTTGTTCTCCTTAAGTTTGAATAATTTCTCTAACATGTTTTTGTATCTCCCTCCTATGTATTTTAAAATGATTAGAGAAGTTTCGCTTTCGCGAATATGTTAAGCGTTAAGGATACGCTTCACAATCTTATTACATCTTTCATAGATTTCATCGACACTCTCGCCGACGTTGAACTCTCCCTCCCGATAGAGGATCTTTCCGTTGATCATGGTCATGAGTACGTTCGACTTGCTTCCGCTATAGACCAGATTTTTCGGGATATTATGGATCGGCTGCATGTTTGGCTGGTGCAGATCGATCAGTATCAGGTCAGCGAGCCTGCCCTTTGCCAGCACATCCGCCTTCGGCAGGCGCATTGCCTTTGCGCCGTTCACCGTAGCCATCTGCAGCACCTTCAGCGCATCCATGCTCGCGGAATCCTCCTCGCGCAGCTTGCTCAGCCCCGTCACGAGGAACATCTCCCGGAACATATCCAGACAGTTATTGCTTGCCGGGCCGTCCGTGCCGATTGCAACCGGGATCTTCCTTCTGTCAAATTCCGCAACCGGCGCAATGCCGCTCGCCAGCTTCATGTTGGATGCCGGGTTTGTAATCACGGAGAGCCTGCGTCTGCGGAACACCTCCATATCTCCGTCCGTCATATGAACACAGTGGTATCCGCCTCCGCCGAACTCAAAAATTCCCATCATGTCGAGGAACATCGCCGGAGTCATGCCGTATCTCTCCCTGCATGCCTCCACCTCCTGCTTTGTCTCGGCAAGATGTGTGTACACCGGCGCCCGGTACTTATGTGCAAGCTGGGAAAGCCGGTAAATCAGATCCTTGGAACAGGTGTATTCCGCGTGAAATCCGAGCTGGTAGCTGATTAGCGGGTCCTTCTTGTTCCATCTTAAATACTGCTCCTCCACCTGCTCGATCGAGGAGGTAAAATTATTGAGTCCACTTGTCAGGACACAGCGCATCCCCATGTCGATACAGGCCTCTGCGATCGTGTCCGGTGTCAGATACATCTCGAAAATGGATGTGATGCCGGAGGTCAGGTATTCTAAGATCGCCAGCTTTGTCAGCTCGTAAATATCTTCTCCGGTGAGCTTCGCCTCCATCGGAAATACCTTTTCCTGCAGCCATTTCTGCAGCGGTACATCATCCGCATAGGAGCGCAGAAATGTCATGGCGGAATGGGTATGCGCATCCTTGAAGCCGGGCATCAGAAGATTTCCCTTGCAGTCCAGCTCCACATCCCACTTAATCTTTGGGAAGCCACTGCTCCACTCGCTCTGTAATTCTCCCTGTTCCGCGACGCAGACGATCTTTTCATTCTTGATCCAGATCTCTCCGTCGAAAACCTGTCGGTTCTTCTCCATCGTCAGAATCTTTGCATGATAGAGCCTGATATTCATCTGATCGATTCACCTCCAAATCCATGCGGCAGAAGCTCTTGCAGACGATATTCCTCATATTCCGTCCCGCTCTTTGCCACAATAATGTAAAAGTCCTCCGCACAGAATTCCTTTATGACCTGCCTGCAGATACCGCAGGGATAGGCATAATCCGTCGGCTCTGCGCCCTCCATGCCGCCCGTGATGGCAAGGGCGGAAAACTTTCTCTTTCCCCTGCTCACCGCGTTGAAAAATGCTGTCCGCTCCGCGCAGTTCGTCGCTCCATAGGTCGCATTCTCAATATTGCAGCCCCGGATGATCTCACCGTCCTCACAGAGCAGCGCCGCTCCGACTGTATAATGGGAATACGGCACATAAGCATTCCTCCGCGCCTCCAGCGCCTCGCTGATCAGCATGCTCCAATCCTTCTTCTCCGTCATGACCGCCGCATTCCCTTCACAGACTCTGTCACCAGCTTCTTAAAGTTCGGCGCCGCCTTGTCCGCCGCCTCCTGTACCTCTTCATGGTTTAACGGATTTGCCGTCATGCCCGCCGCAAGATTGCAGATGCAGGATATTCCGCAGATCTTCATTCCCATATGATTCGCCGCAATCGCCTCGACAACCGTGCTCATGCCGACCGCATCACAGCCGAGTGTGCGCAGCATACGGATCTCCGCCGGAGACTCGAACGAAGGCCCCGTGAGCTGCGTATACACGCCCTCCTGCAGAAAAATACCGTTGTCCTTCGCCGCACGCCGTATCACCTGCTGCAGCTCCTCGTCGTACACATGGCTCATATCCGGAAACCGGACACCAAGCTCCTCTATATTCTCCCCGATCAGCGGATTCGGTGCAAACACCGAAATCTGATCCTTTATCAGCATCAGGTCTCCCGCATGGAAGGATGTGTTGACGCCTCCCGCCGCGTTCGTCAGGAACAAAATCTTAGCCCCCATCAGCTTCATCAGCCGCACCGGAAGCACCACATCACTGATCGGATAACCCTCGTAATAATGTACTCTGCCCTTCATGCACACCACCGGAATATCCTCCAGATAGCCGAAGATGAATTTCCCCGCATGTCCGGGTACGGTAGATACCGGAAAGCCTTCTATCTCGCTGTAGGGCAGCTCGCTCTCGACGCGGATGCTCTCCGCATAATCTCCGAGCCCCGACCCCAGCACAATGGCAACCTCAGGTACAAAATCCGTCTTTTCCCTGACACATTCGTAACACTTTAAAAGTTTGTCATACACTTTACTCATCCGCCGCACTCCTTTCGCACAGAACACCCTTCATTATACAGAACAGGCAGAAAAAAAGCAACGATTCCATAACGAAATCGTTGCTTTGCATTCCATCTCTATTTGCGCTCATCCAGATAGAGCTGGACGCGGTTCTGTATCGTCTTCACTGTCTCATCCAATGATTTATCCGAGGAAAAATAGCTGTCCGCCTCCTCCATCACCATCTCAAACAGGCTGTCGGATTCCGTCGGTCGTGGCACAGCGCTTTCTATAAATGCAAGGTATTCGTCAAGATAGGTACTTTTGTCGTAGCGATCCGGCAGCTCCTGTCTCGTCTCATCGGGGTATGCAAGATAATAATGCTTCCGGTATTCATCATACGCCAGCAGCCTTTCAGGAACATCCTTTCTCACGCTGACAGCGTCCTTGATGAGGAGCTGCGTGTCAAGCTCGAACAGATAATTAATCAGCTCGGCAACGCCCGCTTTATTTGCCGCATTTTTATTGACGACAAGCACCCCGTTTGTCATCAGATAGTTTCCTTTTCCCTGTTCCGACGGATAGCCGACAATACAGGTATTCCCGCCGATTTTTTCAAGCACCCTGCCATAGTCATGCATACCGAATACGGCACAGCTTATACCAAGAAGTTTTCCGTCGTTCAACTTCTCCGCCATATCGGAAAAGGAGTTGCCGGTCTCAACATTTCCTGTTTTTTCTTTTACCGCCGTAAGTGTCTTCCGAAACTCCTCACAGTCAAAATCTGCCTCCCCATCTGTCAGGTAACACGAATCTAGCAGATTCATTCCAACGAGATAATACAGATTATAAAAATAATCATCTACACCGAAGGGATCGACAAAGAGTCCGTCGATTTCTTCATGCTCCCCGGACAGTCTTACTACATCGCTTTCCGTCCATGTATTTTCCGTCCAATACTGCCGACTGGTAACCAGCGTACTTACATACACCGAAAACGGCAGATAATATAATTCACCGTTCCTGCTTCCCATCTCCATGGCTCCCGGAAGCAAAACCTCTCTGTTCTGCGCAGAAAGAATCGTATCCAGACACGCAGCCGCCCCATTCTCTATCAGACTGCCCGCATCCTCGCGCGTCATGTAGAGCACGTCCGGCCCGGCTCCGTTGACCATCTCCATCAGAACTCTGTTTCTGTCCTCCTCCGTCTGATACGACTCCTGATAATCGATCTGATACAGTGGCTCCTCCTTTGAGAAATGAATGACTCTTCCCTTCAAAAAGGAATCCTCGCCCCCGATATTCACAAAGAAAAGATTCGCAGAAGTCTCCGGTTCCTGCTCCGACAGGCTGAGAACATACCTCTTTTTCTGATTGGTCACAAGGAGCTTCATCTCCGCCGTCCCGGCACCAAGAAGAGCCGTCGCCGCCGGATCTCCGATCTCATATTCTCGAAACCGGAACAGGGTCTGACGGTTGCCATCCGCAATATTCCACCCGACCAATTCCTCATTCGTCGCATAGAAAACGGTATTTCCCCATAACCCATACCATTTCTGTATATAGGTTTTGTCCGGAATCGGAAACTCTTTCGACTGCCCGTTTTCCGCCGACAGCAGGACAAATTTCTTCTCTCCGTCCTGTTCCAGCACCCACAGAAGTTCTCCCGTGTCACAGCGCATGAAGGAGGGCTCTCTGTCGCTCACCGGATAATGATATTGTCCGACACATTCCCCACTGCTGTTAATCGTGAAAATCGTCTGAATTTCCGCATCCCGCAGATATATATTACCGTCTCCGTCACAGGCTGTCTCCGTGCCCCCATATTTAGGCGTGCTGTTTTCCCAGATACCGTTCGTCCTTAAGACATCGGTCAGCTCCTTCACCTTCAACAGCTGGCACTGTTCATCCGTGAAAACCGCGAAATAGCGTCCCGCCTCCCACTGTCCCTGTTCGTTTTCGCCGTACTCGCTGCCCACAAAGAACACAAGCTCTCCGGCACCGGCATGATCCAGTTTAAGGACAGAACCGTTTTCGATTCCCCATATTCCGGTATCAAGCGCCAGCTCCATCTCCAGACTTCCATCCCACGCAATTTTACCGAAATGGCTGACCGTTTCCACGCTTGTGTAGAAGTTGTCCATCGTGTAAAAGGCCTGATCGTCGGAGATCATGCACATACTTTTTCCAAGCAATTCCTTCGGCTCCTGATATTCCGTCTCCGTATAATCCGTCACAAACCGCAGAGAATCTGTCTGCTGTTCCGTAAAGGCAAAGCCTCTTTCTCTCCAGTCATAAGCTGGAGCAGCGGTCTCGCTGCCCGTCTCCGAGGCATTCCCTTTTCCGCATGCCGTCAGCGCTACGGCTGCCAGAATCGTTGCTACCCCAAATAGATGTGTGTGTTTCTTCATTTGTTCCCCTCATTTTACATGATTTATAGTTGTTCATCTTCACCGTATAGATGTATTATAAATCATTTTTGACTTTTCTCAAATATGCTTTATTGCTATTTTGTATGTACCTGTTGCTCATGTTTATTTCTAAAGCTACACATCAACACGCCAAAAGGGCCCCGCCTGCCGAAGCAGACAAAGCCCTTTGTATATAAATATTATCCGTTCAGATGATGATGCAGACCATGCCGCCGTTGCTGTCGTTGACGATCTTCTGCATGGTATCCTGGAGTTTCATCTGACTCTCCTCACCGATGACCGCAACCTTTGCTGTGATTCCGTCGTTCACAAGCTGTTCGACCGTCTTTCCGAAAATGTTAGTGTCCCACATACCGCTCTGCGCATCCGTCTGGTTAATGTAGGTAATCAGATCCTCCGCCTGCTCCTGTGTTCCGACAATCGGCGCAATCTCCGTCTCAATGTTTGCCCGGATCATATGAATGGACGGACTGGACGCCTTGATCTTCACCCCGAACTTGTTGCCGTGCTTGATCAGCTCGGGTCTCTCCAACACGATTTCATCCTTATCCGGCATTACCACCCCATAGCCCTTGATCCTTACCATGTTCACAGCATCGAGAACCTTGGCATACTCATGCTTCATCGCCGCAAAACTCTTAAGCTTACTGATGAGCTGGTATTCATCCGCTATACTTTCCCCGACCATCTCCGTCAGCATCTCATAATAATAGGAATCCTCCACATCGAGTGTGATCCTGATACAGCCGTCAGACATCGAAACCGTATCCGTCTTGCAGCGCCTTATGTATTCACTCTCAAGCTCCACCGGTTTCTCGAGTACATTCCGGATCGTGTTATAATCCTTCATCAGCGCCCTCACCTTGTCGATCAGCTCCTGCTTCATCCGGTTGTCTTCCGGTAGCATCTCCACCCATTTCGGCATATAAAATTCCATCGAAGAAATCGGGAACTCATAGAGGACATTTTCCAGAATTTTATTGATGTCATCCTTCTTTAACTGTTCGCAGTTCACCGCCATGGCGGACACCGCATACTTATCGCCGATCTCAGACACTGTGTTCTTCGCATCCTCCGAGTATGGCTTCTGGCTGTTCACAAGAACGAGGAACGGCTTCTTTAATTTTTTCAGCGCGAGGATCGTCTTCTCCTCCGCCTCTAAATAATTTTCCCTCGGGATCTCCCCAAAGCTGCCGTCTGTCGTGACAACAAGTCCGATGGTGGAATGGTCGTTCATTACCTTATCCGTTCCGATCTCCGCCGCCTGCGTGAACGGAATCTCGTAGTCGAACCACGGAGTTTTCACCATCCTCTCCGCATCCTCCTCCATGTGCCCTGCTGCGCCCTCCACCATATATCCCACACAGTCAATGAGCCTGACTGAAACGGCGATGTCGCCGCTTAAGGAAACCTCTGCCGCCTCATTCGGAATAAATTTCGGTTCTGTCGTCGTGATCGTCTTTCCACCGGCGCTCTGCGGCAGTTCATCCTGCGCCCTCGTTCTGGCATGTTCATCCTCCATGTAAGGCAGAACCATCTCCTGCATGAACTGCTTGATAAAGGTTGACTTTCCGGTGCGGACAGGCCCCAGCACCCCTATGTAGATTTCTCCTCCGGTACGTTGCTGTATATCATGATACAAGTCGTATGTAGTCGCTACATGTTCCATAGAAAAAGCCTCCTGTCATATCCTATAGTAAAGATATGACAGGAGACCGGATTTGATGCCGACAGATATCTATTTTCTCTCATCCAGATAGATCTGTACACGGCTCTGCATGACCTTCACGACATCATCCAGCGATTTCTGCCCCTGAAAATACGGCTTTGCTTCCTCACAGACCTCGGTATAGATTGTCTGTGTCGCTTCATCAATCATAAATCCGGTGTCAATGGCACCCCGGATCTTCTGAATTTGTTCTTCCGTTATGGCAAAATAAGGAATCCCGTCAAAGGTAGAATAAATTTCCACCTTTTTCCCATTCTCATCCAGCACATAGTTTCCTTCTTCATCCGTCTGCCAGACCGGCTTCGCCTCCGCATACAGATACTCCTCCAGCAAATCCTTTCTGACGCTGAATTCTGTCATTTTTTCAACAGCCGGCTGCTGCGTCAGCAGATACTTCATAAACTGCCATGCGCCTTCCTTCTGACCGGAATTACTATTAATCGCCAGTCTTTTCGAGACCATCAGAATATTCCCTCCATCTGCTCCGGGATAACCGATCAGCGTCACTTCCTCACCGTTCTTCCACTCAAGCTGCTGCAAATCCCTCGGCTTTGAAAGCGATACAGACCAGACAACCGGCTCTCCCTCCGAAGGAGACATCCTATCGCTGATCTTCAGGCCCTGAATTCTCTCCAGAAGCGTCCGAAATTCCACGCTGTCAAGTGCTGCCGTTCCTGTTGTAAAATCAATAAACTCCGTCAGACCGCCTTGCAAAGCAAGCTGCAATATGCTTGTCTTATTCTCCGCAGCGCTGATTCCGGACAAAGTACAGGCATCCGGATATTTCTCCAGAAAATCCAGAAATTCTCCGATGCTCCAGCTCGTCTTTCCTTCCAGCAGTGAGGACGAAACCGCAAGACACTGCAGTGTAAATCCTGTAGGAATCGTATAAAGTCCCCCGTCAACCGTCTGCTGCTCCAGAACGGCTTCTACGAAATCCGCCTGTTGCAAATCGCCGTCTGCATTCAGAAAGGGTGTCAGCTCCTCAAGATACCCGTTCCGGATATAGCTGTGATAGGCAGTATTCACACTGCCACCCGTCAGTTCAATCAGATCCGGTGCATCCTTTGCCGTCATGGATGCACCGAGCTGTATATCATACTGTGAAAAATCTTCATATCGTTTCACGTTCATATGATAAGTACGGCTCGCTTTGTTAAAAAGGGTAATATCACCGCTGTACATCTGATAATTCAGCACGGCAAGCAAAAGCTGCTCCTTCTCCTCGTCCGGAATCATTTCTTCCGAAGAGGCCTCCGCCATCTGCTCCTGTCCGTCCTCTGCGCTCTGTTCCGGAAGTTCCGTACGCTCCCATGTCATTCCTTCCGTTGTCAGGAAAATCAGCTCCGTATCTGCAAGCCCCGCCAGAAGAACATAACCGTTTTTCACGGAATGGACGGCAGACAGGGCATACGCATCCAACTGATACTTCGTCAGATCGAACAGCGTTTCTGCCGTCTCCTGCCCCTGCCTTACGACGTTTTCTCCTTTTTTCAGATACAGTCCCTGCTCACAGGCCGGAAGATATTGCGCCCTTTCCACCGTTTTTCTTTCGATTTCCTGCAATGTTTCATCCAGTATGACAAGCTCCGTTTTATCCTGCGTGGAACACAGAACCAGAAGCTTTCCGTCTGCAAGTCCTGCACCGTCTGTCAGGTCACAGTTTAATTCTGCCTGATGCAGCAGCTTTCCCTCCTCATCCAATATGGAAACGGTACTCTGCCCGAGCGCATAAATGGTGTCTCCTTCAAGAAGCAGCTGCTTTAAAAACACTTCATCCAATCCCGGAATTTCCTTTTCCCACAGCAGCTTTCCATCCGCATCATACTTCCGCAGGAAATGGGAAACAGCCGCTTCCCCATCCGCCGGCTTTCCTGTGATGGTACAGTAAAATAAGCCCTCCTCTGTCCTCTGAAAGGTTTCCGGCATCTCCCCATCCGTGAACACGATCACTGTCTTGCCCGTGGCTTCCGGACTATCTGCAAGTTCTCCAAAGGTACGCTTTACGATGCATCTGTACCCGTCATTTTCCTCAAGATGATAAACAGCATCCTGCGTCAGAATGACCTCTCCCTGTATCAGCTCCCCTAAGCTGACGGGAAGAGACGTCACTTCATAACTGACCGCCGGTGTCTGTTCCTCCCGCTTCCCACAGCCCGCTGCAAGAGCAGTCAGAAAAAAAGCCAGCAGCAACGTCAAACACTTCTTCATAAATTATCCTGCCTTTCCGTCGTTACATTACACCATAACACTAATTCATTAAAAATGCGGTGAAAGCATAGTTATTAATGATGTGTCATAGAATGATGATCATCCACTTCACTCTTAGTAAAGGTATCCCTACATTTATTGCATCTATATGTGGAACTGTAATGCGTTCTAGTAACCGTACATCCCGCAGTAACACAGGCAAGCTGCTCTTCATAAACTACTGTTCGGCTCTGCAAAACATATGTATGGGCACAGATCGCCTGCGGCGCACACTCGTTTTCCATCGCCATCGTCGTTATGCTTGATGCTAAAAATAACATAATTACCGTACAAAAAAGCGCAACTTTCTTTTTCATGCATTTCCTCCTTTTAAGAAAAACACTTTCACCGCATATTTATATTATACATTATTTTTGGCATATTTCAAGACTTTTGATTTATATTATCAATCTTTTTAGTGATTATAAAATGCATCTTTTTTTATTTAACACTTTCAGAATTTGCAATAAACGATACTTATCCTGTTTTTCATCATAATTTGTGATTTTCCCATTCTGTTTCCTTTTATAGAAAAAGAAGACTGTCTCTTCGCAAAAGACAGTCTTCTCATTTTTGAACTTTTTGTTGTTTAAAGTTGAAAATTGCTATTTATAAAGGATTTCATACCTTCAAGTCTGAAACTGTTTACTTTTTTCAGACTGTCCTTTTACGATCATGTTAGCAAGCATATCCTCTTGCTATTTATCCTTTTTTGAGGATATTCCCTAAAAATGGGCGCAATTATACTATACACCCTATAAAGTCTTTTGTTCTGCCAGCCCTGCTACACATGATAAGATTTGCACTGGCAAACAACATATGGAATCGATGCATGTTTTTTGCGATTCCACGATATACAACTTTTGAGTATCCCATCTGCTTCTTTACAATGAGAAATGGGTGCTATTGTATGAACATACCCACTGCCTGCATCAACACCGGCATGTACCTTCATTCCGAAGTACCATTCATTGCCCTTCTTTGTCTGATGCATTTCAGGATCACGTTTGCCCTCCTGATTCTTAGTGGATTTTGGTGCTGCTATAAGGCTTGCATCAACAATAGTGCCACCATGCATCATAAGACCGGCTTTATCGAGGCGGCTGTTGACATCAGCAAAAAGTTTCTCGCCAAGCTTGTTTGTTTCAAGCATATGTCTGAACTTAAGCAGGGTAGTCGCATCCGGTACTTGTTGTTCATGGAAATCTATATGCATAAAGGAACGCATAGCGTAACTGTCGTAGATAGAATCCTCGATTCCTTCATCGGACAGATTAAACCATATCTGCATGAGATACATGCGAAGCATGGTTTCAATACCAATCGGTTTGCGACCACGCTTGTTAGCGAAATAATACGGCCGGATCATTTCTACCCAGTATGACCATGGGATGATTTCTTCCATGGCATCAAGGAATTCTTCACGTTTGGTTTTTTTCTTGCGATTGGAGTATTCCATATCAGAAAATGTAAGTTGATTCATAGATATACAACCTTTCAGTTGATATCTGTATTATACACTGTGGTGCTGCGGGACATCCAGCAGCGCGACAGTGGAACTGACCAGACAACGCTCCAAAAGATCATGCTGTTTCTGTGCTCCAGCATCGGCAGCATCACTTCTCCGAACAGCATCGGAAATGTGCTCTCCAAGGAAGGAGATATTCAAACCGGAAAGCAGAAAACATCGCAGGAAAAACAGTGGCCAAATACATTTCCATGCTCCGCAATGCGTTTGTATTCTTTTCTGTCAGTCGGTACGATGTAAAAGGAAAACAGCTTCTAAAAACGCTGGGTAAGAACTATATCATCGACATAGGCTTCCGCAATATGCTGCTGGGCTACCGGGATGCAGACCGTGGACACATTATTGAGAATATCGTGTTTTTGGAACTGCTCCGCCGTGACTACAGGGTGTACATCGGGAAGATCGGAGAAACCGAAGTCGACTTCGTTGCAGAATAGCCAAACGATAAAGTATATATCCAAGTGACGGAAAGTATGCAATCGCCGGAAACCCGCGAAAGGGAGCTTCGCCCGCTGCGCATGATTTCGGACAACTACGAAAAGATCGTGCTGTCTATGGATCTCAGCTTCATCAATTCCTACGACGGCATCAAGTCTCTGAATCTGATCAACTGGCTGCTGGATGAATAAGATGTGCCATAAAAGCTTACCCCCTGCAGATTCGCTGCGGGGGGTAAATTTTTTTACAATATAGAATAACTTTTCAGAAACCAAAACAGATCATACCGCCGATACTGTCGTTGGCAATCTTCCGCATGAACTGCTTGATAAAGGTTGACTTTCCAGTGCGGGTAAATGCCAGCACACTAGTTTGCATTTGTAAAAACAGCCATGGTCTGTTCCGCAGATTCCTTATAATCCATCAGGAAGGCATCATTCATCAGATTGTATGCCATGATTTCATTTTCAAAAAAGCTCACCCAGTCAGAGCCTGCATGGATATAGATCGGATTGCCCTCCATGTCATAATAGCATCTCACACCGGCACCCTCGCCATAGATACTTTCGCCTGTCCGCAGACGGATAATCACCGTTATCTGATCCCCATTACGATACGAATGACATTCTCCCAGACCATTGTATGTATTTACATCAGCGCCATACCGAAACCCCGGTGTCTGCCCGAGAGCAGCACCTCTGACCTGTATATAGTCTACAGCATCTATGTACAGCTTCATAAGCTCGTTATAGCGCTCATCTCTCTCTTCCTTGGTGTAACCGGCAAGCATATTGACGTCATAGCTGTCAATACAAGCCTTTATCGCCTCTTTCTCAGCCTTCAGATTGTCCAGAAACATTCTCTGTTCCTCCGTAAGCACACATGCATAGAACTGATACGCATAGGACAGATCCACATAATACCGCTCCAATGCAGCAATATATGCCTGCTTTGCCGCCTCATATTCTAAAGCATAAGTACCATCCTGCGTATATGCCCTGACAAGATATGCGGCAGTTTCGTCAGCAGTCGAAAGCAGCTTCAGGGTTTCTGCATTCAGATCATACAACGCTTTTGCGCTTGCAACCTTGGCAAAGCTTTCCTCCATATAGTCCGTCAGTTTATTATAAAGCTCACTTCTTTTTTCCTGTACCCAGTTTTCTACGGTCTGCATATCCTCTGATGCCATGGAGCCAAATAAGCTGCCCAGCACCTGATCTGCAATCACACCTGACTGCGAAGTGCTTTTCTGCGCCTCCACAAAGCTCCTGACATCATAGTTGACAGCAATATCTCCGACCTCCAGCTCCGCAAGCGCCGAATCACCACTGATCACTGCACCGATCTCCTGCTGTAACCCCTGTACCGTCTTTAACTCATCGGACGACAGTCCGGCAGCCACTACCTCCGTCTGACATGCGTCATAGATCTCTATCTGCGCCTCGACATCGGCATAGCGCGCTGCAAGCTCACGCAGCTGGACATAGTCGTCATCGCTGTCCTCCGCAGTTTTCCCCTGTATTGCGCTGATCTCATCCTCTCTGACATGCATGCAATAGACGAGCTGCGCGACCTTGAGAATATCTGCGGCATTCATCTGCTCCTGCTGGAGAAAGGTGACAAGTCTTGCGACATCTTCCTGCTGGTCGTCAACAATATTCTGCAGCAAAACTCTCGGGGTGCTGTCTGCATTATTCCACGCATTTATGAAGTCAGCCGCAGAAAAAACATCCACTCCGATCACATCTGTTATCGCTCCCTGAATCTCTCCCGTGAGATAATCTTCCACTCCTCCTGCAGCGCCGACCAGAGTTTCATCTAAGATTTCAGCGATTCCCTTCTGATCGGAAACGGCATTTAACAAAGCCTTCGTTCCGCCGGATAAAATGGGATTTCCGGTCACCTCATCGATCAGCACCTCCTTGATATCAAACTTTTCAAGTGCATCGACCTTTACGAAGGAGGTAGCGTTCATTCTCTCGGCAACCAGTGTACGGACTGCTTCCTGTATTACCAGCTTTTCAAGATATCGCGCTTTTACATCAGCCTCCGTGCCGACAGTCAGTTTATTGCTGAATGCATATTGCTCCCCTGCAGCCGCATCCGTGGTCTGGGCAGAAGCTGTCTTCCCATCGGACTTGATGCTTACCCATATTGCGGGGCGTACTCCTGCCGGCAATGCCGCGGTGCTGCCATAGCTGCCAATTCCCCCGTCCTGACCTACCGTCAATGCGCTTGTTTCAAATCCGCCCGGAGTGCGAAGCCACCATGTAACCGGCGGATCTGCCTCAACCTTTTCGGCTTCCTTCTGTGCCTCGCAGCTTTGTGTGAACGTGCTTACAAGATAATCCTTGTTATCCCCGATATAAGAGGTAACTTCGTCATAGCTTAAACAGAATACCAGATCCTCCGTATCGTTACCGCCGTCAATGCCTTTTTTCGGGTTGTCGGCATTCTTAAGTGTCGTCTGTATCAAAGCTGTTTTTTCCGTGGCAGAAAAAGCATTCTCAGCAAATGTATTGTTCAGCCAGTCTCTCAGGGAACTTTTCTCCCATGTAATTGCGCCTTCCATATCATTATATTTTGCATAATACAGAATATATTTGCTGAGCAGCAGCGCTTTTCCATCCTGCTTGTCCAGCACAATCCATTCAATAGCCTCCTTGCCATTGCCCTTATTGTTGTCCTGCTCATACTTGCCGAAGGATACAATGCTGCCCACATCCCCGGTCTCAAGCACCTCGCTCTCAGGCTGGGATGCAGTACTTTCTGTAGTGCTGCCGGAAGGAGTCTCGACATCCGTTTCTTCGGAAAGCTCCTTTACCTCCACCGCATTGAGATCAATGCTGAGGGCAGGACGGATTCCTATCATCTCATAATTATGTTTTCCCTCTTTTTTTACACCGTTATGGTAATACATCGTGTAAAGGAGACCGTCATCCCCTTCCGCATGTGTGCGCAGCCACCATGCATAGGACGAATTTACTGCATAAAATCTGCCATCCTTTGCCTCCGTCGGCAGATCACTCATATAATTCTTGTATTCCTCATTGCTCAGACAGAAGACATTGTCATAAGTATAATTGTGCGGGTCATCATCTCCGGACGTAAAACGGTAATTATCCACCTGCGTTGTGATAATCGCCGCTTTCTCCTCTTCGCTGAATGCCGCATCGTAAAAATCCTTATTCAGCCATGTCCTAAGCGTACAGCGCTCCCATGTACTCCCCGTTTTTAAATCAACGACATCATTAAAAGGTCTTCCCTCCGGCAGGATATATCTGCTGATTACAAGAATTTTATCGTCTGACTTTTCAAGGATAATCCATTCCATATCTTCATTTCCCGGCACATCATCCAGCTGGTATTTTCCAAATACACAGATATTTCCGCGTTCACATGTCCCATCCTCCACATAGAGCGGCAGCTTATCCATCTCCGCCGACTCCGCAGGTGTGGTGGTCTCTTCAATGGTCTCTGCCCCAATGGTTTCTGTTGAATCAGTGATATCCGTCTCCATGCCGGTATTTTTCGAGCCGCAGGCTGATAAGAGCAAAGTGATTGCTGCAAATAAGAAAACAAGTTTCCTCTTCTTCATTTTATTTCCTCTCTCGTTCGTTAATCTATCTCTCCCACGAAGCGGTAAGTGTAGTCATAATACAGGGTCCTATAGCTCGTGGTTTCTGCGCTGACATCGCCAAACTCATTATATTGGTATTCTGCTTCCGGAGCAGACCGGACCTGCTTATAGCTTCCTGAAACCGTATAATATGGTTCATAATCCATAAAGTCCTTTAAATAGTCCTCCACCTGATCTGAGGCGGATAGGATTCTGTCCGGGTCATCCTCATCGCAGCTTACATATTCGTATGTGGAAGTTGTTTCCTTGGTTTCGGTAGTAAAGGTTGGCTTATACCAGCTGTGACCGTTTGTCAGGAAATGAATCGTTCCATCATCATACTTTGCACTGCCGGTATCAACATAGGTACAGGTTTCTGTCGTTGTGGAATCCTGCATGCCAATCAGCAGGTTCATCGAATCATAGGAGAACGTAGTATCCTTTTTCCTGTTCCTCGTCGGTCCGTTCATACGGACAAAACCCTCCTCGCAATAGTTATACATCGAATGCCACTCATCAAAATCTGTCGTATAGTAGATATTGACGAGCCTGTGATTTTCGTCATAGGAAAATGTCGTTGTGTCGTTGTTATAGTGCCAACCATATCTGGCAACGATTTCACCAGCCTCGTTATATTCAAATCTTCCGGAATCATCCAGCAGAAATCCAGCCTCATTGTATCTCTTTTCCTCATGTTTATTATCCTCGAAATCATCAATAACGATACTGGAACGGATACCGGTATCATAATAGGTGTAAACTTCTGTATAGCATACTCCTGATGCATTATTTATGCTGATTTTTGCTATCCGTCCGTTTTCAGCATATTCATATTCCGTGGATTCAAGTCCCGCTGCCGCATAGACTCCCCCCAGGGCTCTTCCATCAACCTTGATATCTCTACCCGAGTTCTTTATAATTCTTCCGAGGCTATCGTAAATCAGATATTGTGTTTCCTGCATATCCGTTCCGTCTCCCCGGTAATGATGTTCCTCATGCAGTGTACCATCGTCATAATAGCTATAAACCGTCTGTACATCATTTGTCCTTTTTCCGTCAAATCCTGTATGCCCCATGATTTCCTCGGTGAGACGGTTTTTATCGTCATAATGATATTCCTTCCAATCCGTCCGTTCCTCCTCATCACGGCCCGGATAATCCTCCCTTATGACATTACCATTGCTGTCGTAAGTATATACCGTAGAGGCTATCAAATCCCCATTGTCTGAATCAATTCTCTTTTCGGTTGTCACCTGACCTTCTGTGTTGTATTCCCATATGTAGGTAGGGAAAGCATCTTTCTCACCGTTCCGGGACTGATATTCCGCTTTGGTTGCAACGACGGAATTGTCTATGATGTATTGCCTTCTGTCCGTCAGTGCACTGCCCGCACACTGTGTGCTTCCCGTTTTCAGCACATCAATCGCCGCAAAAACATCCTCCTGATAAAGATAGACATTAGATGCACCCATGTATGCCTCTTCCCTCTTCGGGTCGAGCTGCCGGACATGGTCATATTTTTCCAACGCGGCATCATAGTTCTGCTCCCCTGTCAGCTGTCCGGCAAGCATAAGCTCACATTGAATCACTCCATCCGTCGCCCTGCTTTTTAAGTCAGCAGCATAGTCCGCAGCTTTTGCTGATTCCGCATACGTTAAAATCTCATCATACTGTGCAAGCGCAGCTTCATATTGATGGTCAGCATAATTTTTATCTGCCCATCCAATGACAAAATACTTTTCTGTCTTTTTCTTGTCTGTAATCCATGTATATCCGGAATCTTCATTAAGACTGTCGAGGACAGCATCTGTTTCTCCGGCGTCGGACAATACGGCATCTCTGCTCTGGAAAATGGCAGTCATCTCAGCCTCGGTATCGTCATCATATACATTTCCCTGCATAAGCTCTATGAGCTGCGCATCATACAGCGTCATCAGCTTTGCTATGAGAGCGCTGTCACTATCTATGCCATATGCTTTTTCAAACTGCATACGGACATTTTCATAATCCTTCTCCTCCGCAGCCTGCAGCATACCGGAAACAGCTGTCCTGTACTTATATTGCGGTGAGTTGAAAAAAATAACTGCACCAATTGCCACTACGAGAACGCCTCCTGCGGCTATAAATAAGCCTGTCCTTTTCTTCGAGGACGTCTTTGCGGCTTTTTCCTCCGTTTCACGTTCCTTACCAATCATAATTCTTCCTCCTCTGTTCACTTTACTTTCCG
Source organism: uncultured Acetatifactor sp. (assembly GCA_934402315.1). Taxonomy (GTDB): domain Bacteria; phylum Bacillota; class Clostridia; order Lachnospirales; family Lachnospiraceae; genus Acetatifactor. The sequence goes on from CAKRTS010000001.1 coordinate 246,123, forward strand.
CTTTTCCTGTAATCTGACACAGAGATACTCTTTCGCAGATTACTGCAATCTGCGAAGAAAAGCGATATATTTATGATCTGAGGATTTTAAACTGCCGCCTGATCCGCGGATTGACCCACAATAGAAAAATAGATAACTGCCAGAGTGTTCATATGATTTCTCTTTGTCTCCATGGTTGGATGCACATACCGGTTTAACGTAATCTTTACATCCGCATGACCCAAAATTTCACTGAGGCTTTTCACATCCATGCCGCTGTCAATGCAATTTGTGGCAAAGGTGTGACGCAGGATATGAAAATGGGATTTCGGAAGCTCCGCATCCCTGATATACCTTGCGAACTTGTTCTGATAGGTGCGGGGCTCCATAGGCCTTGTACCTTTGAACAGATAGCCTTCTGGTTTTCTGTATGGATATAAGAATTTTATGATTTCATCGGCAATGGGGATTTCTCTTTTGGAAAAGCTGCTCTTGGGTTCACTCTCAAGCAGGGCTGTTCTGGTCTTTCTGCCCATTACTGCTATTCTCTGCACCGTCCGGCTGACATACAGCAGCTTATTCTCAAAATCAATATCTGACCATTTGAGAGCGCAGATTTCACCGATGCGAAGTCCTGTGGACATACAGAGCAAAACACCCGTCTTGTAAATATCCGGTTCCTTGCACAAGCATTTCACAAGTTTGGTCTGCTCTGTCTTCGTCAGTGTTTCAACCGGTCTGGATGCCTGCTTTGAGACCAGGCAGACAAAGGTATATGCCGGAATGCCATATTTCACGGATGCAAATCTTAAAATCTGGTTTGTCACGTTTTTTACACTTTTGTGAATGCTGGAAGAAGCTTCGTCTACTGCGGCCGCCAGCTCATTCACATCCTTCTGCGTCAAAGCTGTCAGCGCAATGACGCCGAGCGTTTCCCTGATATAGCAGGAGTAGATCGTCCGATATTTTATATAGGTGGAATGCTTCCTCTGTTTTCCCACTGTTTCCAGCCATTCCTCTGCCGCCTCGTGAAAAGTGTTCTTCTTATTTCCCGTCTCTGCAGCATCATTGGTGATAGGCACGCTCTTCTTAGCGGATACCAGCTTTTCCCTAACCTCTTCATAGGTTCTTGCATACACCGAGTGGGATCGTTTGCGTCCCGTTAAATTATCCGGCGCAGAATAGCGCCCTTCCCATCTGCCATCCTTTCGTTTTCTGATGTTTTCTCCATGTCTTGCCATTTACGTTCTCCTTTTCTGACCATTTTTTTGACCCAGATATTCACAATAGCTTTTTGCCTTTGGGGTTGCAAGACAGGATTCACAAATGGTTGACAAAATCCGGCAGGACGCTTAAGATTATACGTTGTATAAACATATTTTCCGAAGCATTTGTAATAATGACCTGATTCGCAGATTGCAGTAATCTGCGAAGAAAAAAGCCCCTGCTTGATATATTTCAGGCAGGGGCTTTCGTATACTTCCTGTTTTATTTCATAATAATCTTCTTATAATTCTTCTTTCCTCTTCTGACAACAATGCCATCGCCGCCAAGCTGCTCCGGCGCATATGCGGTCTTGATGTCCGTCACCTTCTCATTGTCCACGGTGACACCGCCCTGCTCCACTGCGCGTCTCGCCTCGGAACGGGATGCGGTAAGCCCGGACTTTACAAGGATGCTGAGGATGTCAATGGTGCCCTCCGTAAAGTCGCTCTCTGTCAGCTCACAGGTCGGCATATTCGCTGCATCTCCGCCGCCGGCAAACAGCGCCCTTGCGCTCTCCTGTGCCTTCTCTGCCTCCTCGGTTCCGTGAACAAGCTGTGTCAGCTCGTAGGCAAGGATTTCCTTTGCGCGGTTGAGCTGGCTGCCCTCCCACTTATCCATCTCCTCGATCTGCTCAAGCGGCAGGAATGTCAGCATACGGATACATTTCAATACGTCCGCATCCGCAATGTTTCTCCAGTACTGATAGAATTCAAACGGGGACGTCTTTGCAGGATCAAGCCATACAGCGCCCTTCTGCGTCTTACCCATCTTCTTGCCCTCGGAGTTCAGGAGCAGCGTGATCGTCATGGCATAGGCATCCTTGCCGAGCTTACGGCGGATCAGCTCTGTTCCGCCAAGCATATTGCTCCACTGGTCATCTCCGCCGAACTGCATGTTGCAGCCGTATTTCTCATACAGGCAGAGGAAGTCATAGCTCTGCATAATCATGTAGTTGAACTCAAGGAAGCTTAAGCCCTTCTCCATACGCTGCTTATAGCATTCTGCCGTCAGCATACGGTTGACGGAGAAATGCGCTCCGACATCGCGGATAAACTCGATATAGTTCAGGTCACGCAGCCAGTCGGCATTGTTGACCATCATTGCCTTGCCCTCGCCGAATTCGATAAAACGGCTCATCTGCTTCTTAAAGCACTCACAGTTATGATCGATCATCTCCGTCGTCATCATGGTTCTCATATCAGTACGTCCCGAAGGATCTCCGATCATGCCGGTTCCACCGCCGATCAGTGCAATCGGTTTATTTCCCGCCATCTGAAGTCTCTTCATCAGGCAGAGTGCCATGAAATGTCCCACATGAAGGCTGTCTGCGGTGGGGTCGAAGCCGATATAGAATACAGCCTTTCCGTTATTGATCAGCTCCTTGATCTCCTCCTCGTCTGTCAGCTGTGCGAGAAGTCCTCTCGCCTTCAACTCGTCAAATACTGTCATCGTTCTTAACTCCTTTATCCTTTTACTTTTTATTTGCCATTAATTTTATCATCGCCTGATTTAAACCGTCCACAGTCAGCTTGTACATCGGGAACAGCTCCTTTACCGCTGTCTCCGCCTCCCGCCACGGCGCCCGTCCCGGCGCCATTTTCGGATTCAGCCAGACGACCTTCTTATATTTCTTTTTTACCAGCTTCAGCCATTCATAACCGGACAGACCACCGTTCGGCCCCCTGTAATTGCCGGAATCGGAATACAGCTCCTCCGGTGCCATTGCGGCATCCCCGACAATAATTACCTTGTAATCGCTGTCAAGATTGCGGAACATCCATTCCGTGTCGATCCAGTCACCGTTCTCGCATTCCGGGGTCTTATACAGCTTGCTGTAGATACAATTATGAAAATAGTAGGTCTTGACGTCCTTATAATGGTTCGACTTGTGTACCGCCTGAAACAGATCATTCAGAAGGCTGCTGAACGGAATCATGGTTCCGCCGCTGTCCATGAGCAGGAGCAGCTTCACGGCATTCTTTCTCGGCTTCTGCATCACAATCTGCAGGCAGCCGCCGTTATTGCAGGTCTTGTCTACCGTGCCGTTGATGTCCAGCTCCGTCTCGGGAATGTCAAGTCTCGAGGAAAACTGTCTCAGTCTGCGGAAGGCAAGCTGGAACTGTCTGTTATCCAGCACCCTGTCATCCCGGAAATCGCGGTACTTTCTCGCCCCGACAACAGAAAATGCCGACTGATAGCCGGTCTGACCGCCGACTCTGACACCGCCGACGTTTCCGCCCATATTGCCGAACGAGGTCTTACCCATGGTGCCGATCCAGAAGCTGCCGCCGTTATGCTCCTCATTCTGGTCGCGCAGACGCTGCTTGAAGGTCTCCTCGACCTGCTCCTTATCTACCTGAATATCCTCCATCTGGTTCAGGTGCGAACGGGCTTCCTCATGGGCAAGCTCCAGCATCTCCGACTTGTCCAGCCAGCGGAGCATCTCCTTGCCGACCTCCGTCTCCTTCTGCGCCGGCTTGAAGCATTCCTCAAACGCCATATCAAATTTATCAAAATCTGTCTCACTCTTCACAAGGATCATCCGGGCGACATAGTAAAACTGTGTCAGGGAGCTGCCGCACAGCCCCTTGTCCAGCGCCTCCTGCAATGTCAGCCACTCTCCGAGCGTTACCCGCAGACCCTTTCCGCGCAGATTCTCAAAAAAATCTATGAACATGCCGCTCTCCTAAAAGTTAGTTTCGTGCTTTACCAGCTCCAGATCCTCATCCTTCTTCACAACCACGCCGATAAACGGAAGTGCCTGCTTGATCCTGTCAGCGGGTATGCCGCCGATCTGAAGCGCATTGATCCAGTCGATCAGCTCAGAGGTACTCGGCTTCTTGCGGATATCGCGGATGGTGCGGATGCTGTAGAAAACATCCATCGCGTTCTTCAGCAGATTCTCCTCCACATCGGGATAATGCACTCTGACGATCTCCTCCATCAGCTCTCTGTCCGGGAAATCAATATAATGGAAAATACACCGGCGCAGAAATGCATCCGGCAGCTCCTTCTCCGCATTCGAGGTAATGATGACTATGGGACGCTGCTTCGCTTTCACCGTGCGCTTCGTCTCATTGATATAAAATTCCATCTGATCCAGCTCCCAGAGCAGGTCATTCGGGAACTCCAGATCCGCCTTGTCGATCTCGTCAATCAGCAGGATGACCTGTTCATCGCTGTCAAATGCCTCGCCGAGCTTTCCGAGCTTGATATACTTTGCCACATCATCCACACCCTCTTCGCCGAACTGTCCGTCGTAGAGACGCTGGATGGTGTCATAGACATACAGACCCTCCTGTGCCTTGGTCGTCGACTTGATGTTCCAGATGATAAGCTTCTTGCCGAGTGCCTTCGCAACGGCCTCCGCGAGCATCGTCTTTCCTGTTCCCGGCTCACCCTTGATTAAAAGCGGCTTTTTCAGTGCGATCGCTATGTTTACGCTCGCCATCAGCTCCTCGCTCGCCACATATTCCCCGGTACCCTGAAATTGCTGTTGTTCCATATTCCCTCACATTCCGCCTCCCCGCTTTTCGCAGGAACGCATGCTTGATTTTCAATCACCTTTTTCTTGAAATACACCTCTCTTCATGTTACGATAGTTTTGATTTAAAAGCAAGAAATTTATATCAGAAATAACGAATGAAAGGAACCTCTGGCATGCTTCAGAATATGTTTGACAATAAGAAATCCATCTCCTTCGAGATTTTCCCGCCCAAAAAGGATGGCGCCTTTGACACCGTCTTCGAGACATTGGATGCTCTTGGGAAACTCAATCCCGATTTTATCAGCGTTACCTACGGTGCAGGCGGCAGCCGTTCCGGGGAAACCATACAGATTGCCTCCTACATCCAGAACACCCTCGGCATTGATGCCATGGCGCATGTCACCTGTGTGGGCAGCCGCAAGGAGCAGCTTCTCAAGGTCTGCGAGGCACTGAAGGAGAACCATATCGAGCATATTCTCGCCCTTCGCGGCGACCGTCCCAGAGACATGAGCGACGAACAGTTTCTTTCCAGAGACTTCGCCCATGCAAGCGACATGATGAGCTTTATCAGGGAGCATACCGGTCTGCACATGGCAGGAGCATGCTACCCCGAAAAGCATTTTGAAGCCTTCAGCATGGAATCCGATTTGAATAATCTCCGCAGAAAGCAGGAGGCAGGCGCCGAATTCTTTATCAGTCAGCTGTTCTTTGATAATGACTTCTATTACAGCTTTCTGGAGAAGGCTGCCAAAAAGGGGATCACGGTTCCTATCTGCGCCGGCATCATGCCCATTACCTCCGCGAAGCAAATCGGCACGACGATCACGCTTGCAGGCTCCAGCGTTCCGAAGGCTCTTGCCGACATCATTGCCACCTACGGCGATAATCCCGAGGAGATGCGCAAGGCTGGCATCGACTATGCCATCCGCCAGATCCGCGACCTACAGGAAAACGGCGTCGGTGACATCCACATCTACACGATGAACAAGCCGAAAATGGCGACGGAAATCATGAACGCCATCTACCGGTAACGATATTAAAAATGCTTCTGATCCCACAACGGGCCAGAAGCATTTTTTATGGTCAAATTATTATCTTACTTCTCCTCCACCGGCCATGAGAAATCGGGAACCTCGAGCTTCTTATCCCGCAGCATCAGCTCCTTCATCGCCTGTGCGGCACTCTTATTTTCAAAGAGAACCTTATTCACCTGCTCGATGATCGGAAGCTGTACCTGATATTTCTCTGCAAGCTCCATAGCCGCCTTTGCAGAATACACGCCCTCGACAACCATCTGTACCTCAGCCATCGCCTCGTCGCAGGTCTTACCCTGTCCGATCAGTATGCCCGCACGCCTGTTTCTGGAGTGCATGCTGGCACAGGTAACGATCAGGTCACCAATTCCCGTCAGTCCGCAGAAGGTCTCGAATTTTCCGCCCATTGCCATCCCGAGCCGCGCTATTTCCGCAAGGCCTCTGGTGATCAGCGCAGCCTTTGTATTGTCTCCATAGCCAAGACCGTCAGCGATACCCGCAGCGAGCGCGACAACATTCTTGAGCGCTCCGCCGAGCTCCATGCCGAGAATGTCCGGGCTGATATAAACGCGGAACGCCTCATTCATAAAAAGATTCTGGATGTATTCCGCCGTCTCCTTCGACTTCGCGCCGACAACGATCGTCGTCGGTATTCCGCGACCGACCTCCTCCGCATGGGAAGGTCCGGACATCACCGCCACATCCGCCTGTGGAATCTCCTGCTCGATGATTTCCGAGAGCGTCATGAGCGTATGCTCCTCGATGCCCTTCGCCACATTCAGTATTTTCTGTCCGGGCGCGACCAGCGCGCTCAGACGGTGCGCCGTACTTCTGGTAAAGGAGCTTGCAACCGCCATGACAAGAAGATCCTGCCCTTCCACCGCCTCCCTGTCATCGGTAGTGAAAACGGTATCCTCCGAGAGCCTGACGCCCGGAAGCATCTTGTGCTCATGCTTTTCCTTCAGCATCTCGATCTCCGGCTCCAGCGCAGACCAGACCGTGATCTCATGTCCATTCTTATGTAATAATACCGCCAGTGCGATACCCCAGCTTCCGCCGCCTAAAATACTTACCCTTGCCATAGTCCTCCATTCCGGCACAACCGCCTTTGAAACTATTTTCCCTCTTCTGTCTTATTCTTTTTAAACAGATAGGTCTTTCTCTCCTTGCCCTGCACGAGCCGGACAATATTCTCCCTGTGCTTCCAGTATGCGAGAGCCAGCAGGCATCCGAAGACAATGTACATCTCAATCAGCTGTCCCTGGGACATCTCTGCAAAGAATCCCGTCTGTCCGAAGATCACCAGCTGGATCATCAGTCCCGCATATACCAGCAGCGAACCCAGCGACACATAATGTGTTGTAAAGAACGGAATAAAGAACAGAAAAAGTCCCGTTATCACAAAATACGGATGAAAGGAAATTACCATTCCCGCAGTGGCGGCGATTCCCTTTCCCCCCTTGAAATTCAGGTAAAACGGATAATTATGTCCCAGAATGGCACCTGCTCCTGTGTACAGACAAAGCAGATAAATAATGTCATGGCAGGTGCTGCCGAAGATCAGTCTCACCAGCGCCACCGCCGCGATACATTTCAGGCAGTCACCCGCAAAGACGATCAGCCCCGCCTTTGTGCCGAGAACACGCAGCGTATTTGTCGTTCCTGCATTCCCGCTCCCGTGCTGTCTGATGTCAATTCCATGAGCCTTTCCGTAAAAATATGCCGTCTGGAACAGTCCGAATACATAGCCGATCAATAAACATGCGATCCTAACCATTTTCTCACTTCTCCTCGTTTCTCTCCCTGATGATAAACCGGAGCGGAGTGCCCTTGAATCCAAAGGTCTCTCGGATCTGGTTCTCGATGTATCTCGTATATGAGAAATGCATTAATTCCTTGTCATTCACAAAAATAACGAAGGTGGGCGGCTTCACAGACACCTGCGTGATATAGTACAGGCGCAGTCTCTTTCCCTTGTCGGATGGCGGCTGCTGCATCGCAACTGCCTCTGCCATGATCTCGTTCAGCACGCCCGTCGCCACGCGCATCGCATGGTTCTGGCTTACCATATCGATCGTGTCGAACAGCTTGTTCAGGCGCTGTCCCGTCTTTGCCGAGACGAACAGAAGCTCCGCATACGGCATATAGGCGAGCGTGTTCCGCACCTTCTCCGTCACGCGGTAAATCGTCTTGTCATCCTTCTCCACGGCATCCCACTTATTGACGACAATAATGACTGCCTTTCCTCTCTCGTGGGCAATGCCTGCAATCTTCGCATCCTGCTCGGTAACACCCTCGACCGCATCGATGACGAGAACAACAATGTCAGCTCTCTCCACCGCGCTGACTGTCCTGACAATCATATACTTCTCCAGATCCTCTTTGATCTTATTCTTTCTGCGCAGCCCCGCCGTATCGATAAACACATATTCCCTGCCGTTGTAGCTGATCTCCGTGTCCACGGCATCTCTCGTCGTTCCCGCAATATCAGACACAATCAGCCGGTCTTCCCCGAGAAGCTTATTGATCAGGGAGGACTTACCCACATTCGGCTTTCCGACAATGGCGACTCTGGGTCTGTCATCGTCCTCATCCTCCTCCGGGGTCTCCGGGAAATAGGACATCACCTCATCCAGCATATCTCCCAGGCCAAGTCTGTTCACCGCTGAAATCGGGTGCGGATCGCCGATGCCGAGATTGTAAAATTCATAGACATCCGCCATATATTTCTGTGGGCTGTCCACCTTGTTTACGACAAGCACAACCGGCTTTCTTGAACGGCGCAGCATATCCGCCACCTTGGAATCCGCATCGACAAGTCCCTGCTTGACATCCACCAGAAAGATAATGACATCCGCCGTCTCCATGGCGATCTCCGCCTGTGCGCGCATCTGTGACAGAATCACATCATTGCTGTCCGGCTCAATACCGCCGGTATCGATCAGCGTAAAGGTTCTGTCGAGCCATGTGACATCCGCATAGATTCTGTCCCTTGTGATACCCGGTGTATCCTTTACAATTGATATTTTTTCACCGACCAGTGCGTTAAACAGGGTAGACTTTCCCACATTCGGGCGTCCCACCACCGCTACAATCGGTTTTGCCTCTCTCTTTGCCATTTCTACCTCATTTCCTGCGCCATTTTCAGCACAGTTTCAACAAAATCATATCCGCTTGATTTTACAATATTAAGCGGAACTTGTAAAGTCCCCTGCGCTTCTTCCACCCGGACATCGTCAAGGAAAAGTCCCTCGCCGCACCGCAGCATGTTCTCCGGCAGCAGAAGCGTCGAGCCAAGCTCCTTCCCCTTCAGCTGTTCGATCAAATCCTTTCCGGTAATCAGACCGGAAACCGTGATATTCTCCCCAAAGAAATGGTTGACAATCGGATAGACATGAATGCACAGCTTCGGATATGCCTCCATCATCCTGTCCGCCAGCTTCCGGATATAGGGATAGGAAAGCATGCCTGTCGCCATGGACAGTTCACCGCTTATGGTATCGCAGGGGAAGCCGTCCTTCTCCCTCCGCTGGTTCATGGCATCCTCAAATTCATTCATCAGGAGTCTGACCATTCCGACGCCGTTTTCCAGCTGCAGATAGCCGTCATAGCGTTCCTCCTCCGGCACTTCCCTTCCGGCGAGGATGTACCATTCATCGCTCGCATGGATGAAATGAATGCCGTACTTCCCAAAGCATTCCCTCTGATACCGCTCGATCGTATCAATCACCTCCGCCGCCTCTTCCTTATTAAAAGGCTCCAGCGGATACAAGCCCTCCCGGAACTTTGAGAGTCCCACCGGCACAACGGAAACACTCTCAAGATTCGGAATATATTTCATCAGCTGCTCAATGCTGAATTCCAGCTCCTTCCCATCGTTCAGCCCCTTGCAGAGAACAATCTGCCCGTTCATGTGAATATCCGCTTCAAAGAGCTTGTCCACCTTTTTCAAGGCTTCCCCGGCGAAACGGTTATTCAGCATCTTACACCGAAGCTCCGGATTCATTGTCTGGAAGGAGATGTTAATCGGGGACAGTCTGTAGCGGCAGATCCGGTCAATATCATGCTCGGACATATTTGTCAGCGTCACATAATTTCCCTGCAGGAAGGAAAGTCTGGAATCGTCATCCTTAAAATACAGGGATTTTCTCATTCCCGGCGGCATCTGGTCAATAAAGCAGAAGACGCATTTATTATGACAGTGCCGGTATTCGTCCATCAGACCGTTCTCAAACTCAATGCCAAGATCCTCGTCAAAGTCCTTATCGACCTCCAGCACCCACTGCTCCCCGTCCGGCTTCTCCACCAGAACCTCGATATAGGTATCCTGGATCAGAAACTGGTAGTCAAAAATATCCTCGATCTCCGTATTATCTATGGCGAGTATCTTATCGCCCGGTTCAATTTCAAGCTCCTCCGCGATGCTGCCCGGAAGAACTGTTTTCACGATATGTTCTTTTTTCATGCCTTACCTCATTCTACATTTTCACCGTTCCCGGTCCCAAAGCAGTTCAGTCCCGGAACCATTCATAAAAGCGTCTACTGCGCAGCCGTCGCCGCCTTGCGGCTGAACTGATATACACTTCCATCTTACACAAAAAACCTTGACGTGTCACTAGCATAATGATATAAAATTAATGATACCAGTTCAGCCATGAACAGGCTCGAGAGCAGAAATCATGCTCGCATGATTTTGCGAACGTGCATGTTCATGAGATGAGCGCCACTTAATGAGCAAAGCCAGTCGCGCAGCGACGGGAAGCGCGTAAGCGCGACTTTGCGAATGGCGCGGGCTGAACGGCTGCCCGGCCGCGACTGCGAATGGCGCGGGCTGAACGGCTGCCCGGCCGCGACTGCGAATGGCGCGGGCTGAACGAGAATTTTCCGTATATGCGGACAGATGGGAGAAAAAATGCCAAATCTACAAGAATTAGAAAATGCAATGCCCGTTGCACCCTTAAAGATCGTCGCGCTGACCTCAGCCGAAAAAATGGGGCGGCGGATCAATGATTATCTGGTTGAATTCCGCAAGAGCATTCACAATGACAAAGTGAAAAACGATCCTGCTTTCCACGGCTACAGCGAGAGCAATTATCTTGTCAACGTCTCCACTCCCCGCTTCGGCAGCGGCGAGGCGAAGGCTGTTTTCGGCGAGAGCATCCGCGGAAAGGATTTATTTCTGCTCGTTGATGTCTGCAATCACAGCATTACCTATAACATGAACGGCTATACCAACCATATGTCTCCTGACGACCATTATCAGGATCTCAAGCGTGTCATTGCCGCATGCAACGGCAAGGCGCACCGCATCAATGTCATCATGCCCTTCCTCTATGAAGGAAGACAGCATAAGCGCAGCGGCAGGGAATCTCTGGACTGTGCCTACGCACTCCGTGAGCTCCGGGATATGGGGATCGATAACTTCATCACCTTCGATGCCCACGACCCCAGAGTGCAGAACTCTACTCCGCTGAACGGCTTTGACAATTTTATCCCCCACGACCAGTTCATCAAGGCGCTGCTCGGCGCAGAGGACGACCTGATCGTCGATAAGGATCACCTGATCGTCATCAGCCCCGATGAGGGCGCTCTTGACCGCGCAATCTATTTTGCAAGTGTTCTGGGCGTGGATACCGGAATGTTCTATAAGCGCCGCGACTATTCCACCATCGTCAACGGCAAGAATCCGATCGTTGCCCATGAATTTCTGGGTGACAATATCGACGGAAAGGATGTCATCATCATCGATGACATGATCTCCTCCGGCGGAAGCATGATTGACACTGCAAGACAGTTGAAGAAGCGCAATGCAAGACGTGTTTTCATCTGCTGTACCTTCGGTCTGTTCACGGATGGTCTCAAGGCCTTCGACGAAGCATATGAGCAGGGCTATTTCGACCGTGTCGTGACGACAGATCTGACCTATCTGCCGCCCGAGCTTTACACGAGACCGTATTTCGTGGAGGCTGACATGAGTAAGTTCATCGCCTCCCTGATCGACTTCATGAACCATGACGCTTCCCTCTCCAACGTCATGGAGACAACAGACAAGATGCACAGCATTCTGGACGCTTATAACAAGCGCCAGGACATTGATCTCAACGCAGAATAATTAAGTATCTCAGACGGCGGCATCAGTCGCCGTCTTTTCTTGATATTCAGGGAAGTCCAACGTCACCTTGAACAGATCCCCATCCAGATAAATCCTGAATTCTCCGCCCTGTACCCGGGTCAGGCTCTGTGCTATGGAGAGCCCCAGCCCACTGCCCTCCGTGCTCCTCGCGGAATCCCCGCGGATAAATCTTTCCGTCAGCTCCTCCGGCTTGATGTTCATCTGCTGCTTTGAAATATTCTTGATGGATGCCCGCACACGAGCGTCCTCCACTTCCATATCAATATACACTCTGGTAGATTCCATGGCATATTTACAGATGTTGTTGAGCAGATTCTCCACAACACGCCACATTCTCCTGCTGTCTGCGTAAATATATGCTGGCATATCATTCTTTTCAAAGACGACCTGCAGCCCTCTCTCCTCCAGTTTCTCGGAAAACTCACCGATTCCCTGATTAATCAGCTCCGTCAGATTCAGCTTTTCCCGGTTCAGCTCAATGTTGCCCGATGAGATTTTGGATGCCTCCACCAGATCATCCGTCAGCTGCTTCAACCGCTGCGCCTTGTTGTCCAGAATATCAATATATCCCTTCGCCGGTTCCTCCGTAATTTTCAGTCTCTTTAACAGATCCACATAATTGATGATCGATGTCAGAGGCGTCTTAATGTCGTGCGAGACATTTGTAATCAGATCCGTCTTCATCTGCTCATCCTTCATGCTGGTCTTTACCGCCTTGCCAATCCCCTCTCCGATATTATTCACGGCATCCGCAAGCTCTCTGTTTGCACCGTGCAGGCTCTCGGCATCCAGCTTGAAATCCACCTCGCCGTCACGGATCCGGTTGATGCCATCCACGATCTCATTCTGTTCTCCGCCGCGCTTAAAGATTACCACGCCGATAATACCGTCAAAGGTCACCAGCCCCGCGAGCGCCAGAAATACCGAAAGCCGGCTGTCCTGTAACCGGTAAACTGCCACCATGCCGATCAGGTTGGCAAACAGGAACAGATTATAAGGGATCAATATGCTCACCACGGAGTTTCTGTGGCGGAATATGAACTTAAGCATTTTGCCGATCCCGATGCAGACATAGTGAATCAGGCTGTCCTTCCAGAGATTTTCCGATTTCAGCCTGCGGATAAAGCTGTACCAGACAATGCCGACTGCAAGGCTTAAATACATACCGTAAACCGCAAAGACCGCATATCTGTACACCCTCGTCATCTGGAAATTCGTAACCTGTGCCGTATCCACGACCACGTTTTCCGCGATGCTGACGAGCACCCGGAAGCCCCGGAGACCTCCGTAGGTAAACAGTGCCGTCAGCAGGATCAGCGCTTCTGTCCATATATGGTCAAAACGGTCCAGATACCAGACCTTCTCTCCGTTTTCATCCAGTGCCACCCCTGCCGTGACAGAGAGATAGATGCCTATCCCAAGCCACAGGATCAGCAGCACGGCTATCAGGGCGATGAACCTTCCGATGCTGGGCACGATCCTGCTGTATACCGCTTCCGCATTATAAAAGGCATCGCCCTCCACCTTGTAATCCGTGTCCACGCCGATCCACATATGTGTCGTATCCGGATATGCGTAATCGTTCGCGCTGATGTAGCTGTAGAGATCATCCTCCGTGACCACCGTATTTCCCATGAACACAAGGCTGTCCGGATAATAGATCAGATAGCTCCTGTATTCGGAAAAGAATTCCGTGATGTCCTCGTCGGTTGCCCCTGACAGTTCGGGTACGTTCGTATAAGTACACACACCATCATCCGTCATCATGCGGACGGCATACTTTGCATTGCTCCTGTTCGCCGCATATGCCTTATTACAGATATGGTAGCGCTGGTAATTGAGGGACAGTGCTTCGATCGTTGCCGTCACATTGCTCTGCAGGCGCATATAGTCCACCCAGTTACTGGCATTCTTCAACAGCTGCATCTCGCCCTCCACCGGGGCATACCGGCAGTCAAGCACCGGCACCATCACCTGAATCACGCCGTCTTCATGGGACACCTCTATTCCGTCGAGCTCCTGCGCCATGATATAGGCAAACGCGAGATCCTCAAACTGTTCTCCCTTCTGCCCCGGATCGTGCATCTTCTCCCATATGACAGAAATTTCCTCCGCACTCTTTCCGTAATAGGCAGGCTCTGCTCCGGTGATCGGCTGTCCGGCAGCGTCTGTGGGAATCTCGCCCGTGTCCGCGCTTCCCTCTCCCATCCTGTAAAAGCCGTCAAAACAGAGCTGTCCGTATTCATCCATTGTAAAATTTTCGGGAAAAATCACATAGCCGAAATAATTGACAAAATCAGAAATAGACATGATACGGTTGGTATACTGAATCCCATACTTCCCCCACTTTATCATGTCATCCAGTTCATAGACAACAGAGACAGAGCAGCCCTTGTCTGCTCCAATCTTTCCTGCATATTCCGTGACATCGATCCTCTTTGACGGATCAAGTACACCGTCTGTCTCCAGTTGTCCCTTGATCCCGACAAGCTGCGTAATATCTGACACCGCGTTTCGGAACAAGTCATTATAGACATCCGATTCCTCAAACTCCTGCGCGCTGTTGACCGGGAAGATCTTATAGGTCTGTGTCCCGTCGATGGAGCCCACCTCAATATAGGAATTTAAAAGGAGCGCAGCGACTGCCAGCAAAATTCCCGCTGCAACCAAATGCTGTACCAGTCCGATCAGCATTCTCTTTAATGTAGGTTTTTTCATAAAATCCCTCTTCCGGCACTACTGCTTGTCTATTTTATACCCGACACCCCACACCACCTTAAGGTATCTGGGGTCCTTGGGATTGATCTCAATCTTCTCCCTGATATGTCTGATATGGACGGCAACCGTGTTGTCCGCACCGATGGCGTCCTCATTCCATATGCTCTCATAGATCTGGTCGATGGAGAAAACCCGCCCCTGATTTTTGACAAGGAGCAGAAGGATGTTATATTCGATCGGCGTCAGCTTCACCGGCTCATCATCGACCGTTACCTGCTTCGTATCATCATTGATGACAAGTCCGCCGACCTGGTAAACTGCCTTGTCCTCCGCCGTCAGGCTGCCGAGGGAGGTATAGCGGCGCAGGTTCGATTTCACCCTCGCCACAAGCTCCAGCGGATTAAAGGGCTTTGTGATATAGTCATCCGCCCCGATATTCAGCCCGAGTATCTTATCCGTATCCTCCGACTTTGCCGAGAGTATGATGATCGGAATGCTGCTGTGCTCTCTGATCTTGAGAGTTGCCCTGATACCGTCCAGCTTCGGCATCATGATGTCTATAATCAATAGATGAATCTCTTCCCTTTTCAGCATTTCAATTGCCTGCTCGCCGTCATAAGCCTTAAAGATATGATAGCCATCCTGACTCAGATAGATTTCGATTGCATCCACAATTTCTTTTTCATCATCACATACAAGTATATTCGCCATAATTTCCTCTCATTCCACCTTCCGCTATTTTCCGCTCTTCCCAAATCCGTCTTTCAAAGTAAAACATATCCATTTTAAGTGTTTCTTCGGATTTTTCTGAAGATTTCCTTAATCTTCCTTCAATCCAAGAAATGCTGCAAGATTTCCCCTCCTGCCACCGCTCGCTCTGTGGGAAAAGAGTTCAGTGCTGTTGCAGCAGGTACAGATCCCGGGACTTTCGAGCCTCTCCTCTGCCACACCCGCGTCCAGCAGGATTTTCCTGTTTACCGCCCTGAGATCCAGCTGGTATTTTCCCGGTTCCTTTCCCGCCCTGACCGCCTCCGGATAGCTTTCAAACTGCTCCGCCACATCCGCACTCACCTCATAGCAGTCCTGACAAATACAGGGGCCTATCACCGCGCAGACCTCCCCAGGCTTTGTCCCGAACGCCTCCTGCATCGCCCGCAGCATACATTCTCCCATTTTTCCCGCCGTTCCGCGCCAGCCGGAATGTGCCAGTCCGATTGCCCGGTGTTCCGGATCGACAAAGTACAACGGAACACAATCCGCAAAATATGTCACAAGGACAAGCCCCGGCTCATCCGTTATCAGGCCGTCTATGTTCTCATAATCCCTCGGACGCACAATGCCCTTTCCTCTGTCATCTGCCGTCACCCTCCGGATGTTTGTCGTGTGTGTCTGATGCGAGGCGACCATATCCCCGGGTCTGCATCCGAGCGCGTCCGCCACACGCCTGTAATTCTCCTCGACAGATGCCGGATCGTCTCCTCTGGTAAAGCTAAGGTTCATCGTTGCAAACTCTCCCCGGCTCACACCACCCTGTCTCGTAGTAAAAAGATGCCGGACAATCCCGGTCTGTTCCAAAAGCGGAAAGGTAAGAAATGTGTTCATAATCCTCCTTGCTGCCTCCGCTGATAGATGTGCGGAAACGCATTCCTGATCCATGTGATCTCGTCACCCTGCACCGTCACGACATCGTACCGGACTGCCGTGTTGTCCCCGAGTCTGTGCATTGCCCGGTAATAGTCGGCAACCCTGCATATCCTTCTCTGCTTGCGGACATCCACCGCATCCGCCGCATATCCGCTGCCTGTTGTACTGCGGAACTTGACCTCGACAAAGACAAGGTATTCCTCATCCTGCCCGATCAGATCGATCTCTCCCTGCCTGCAGCGGTAATTCCGCTCCCTGATCCTCATTCCATGCGCCGCCAGATAGTCCGCCGCACGCTTCTCCCATGCCGCCCCCTCAGCCCTCGTATTCATACCTCACCCCATCTTACTCTTTAACTTATCCATCGCATCCACAAAGATCAGCACCTCCGCCACCACCTCATACAGTTCCGGCGGGATCATCTCCCCGATCTCCAGTCTGGACAGCGTATCCGCCAGCTTATCATCGCGGTGTATCGGAACATCGCTCTCCTTCGCCTTCTGAATGATCTTCTCCGCAAGCACACCGCGTCCGCTGGCAATGACCCGCGGCGCGTCCTCCGCCGGATTATATTCCAGTGCAATTGCCTGCTGAACCTTTTTATTTTCCTTATTTTCCGCCATTTGCTCACCCCTGCATCCTACGTTCTGACATCAAAAGCATATCTGGTCACCAGGCCGCCTCCGGTCTGCTGTAATAACGGAGCGAGACCTCCCGCCGCGGACGGCTCTTTCTTCTCTGCTGTCGTCATGGAGACAGAGCAGTCATAGCCCCTCTTTTTTAATCTCTGAGTCAGTATATCCATATGCGTTTCCAGAAAATCAAGCGTCGCATCATCCGCCACGGTAAATTTCGTGGCAACCTTTCCGCTCTCCATCGTCACATAGACATCCAGTGCGCCGAGATGCTCCATGTCGAGATGCAAAAGCGCACTGACCTTGCCGTCATTCTCTGCAAGGCTCCTCTTATTCGTATAGACATAGAGATCACCGTGGGCATCCGATCCCTTCAGCTGTAAGGGGAGCTGGATGTAGCTGTACATCTGGTTGATCTGGTTCATAAAATCAAGGTTCTGCGAGAGATTTGTCACCGCCTTGAACGCAGCGCTCTCCCCCTGTCCTCCGGCGTCAAGCGCCATCTGCAATCCCTTGAGCTGCCGGTCCATCCGGCGATATAGCTCCTCCACCTTCTCGGACTGCGCAACCTCCTCCGGCCGCAGTGTCCACTGCTCCTTGAGCTGCTCCGTGAAGAGCTTCTGAAACGCCTTGTCGGAAAACAACTCCCTGACGGCTCTCCCGGTCTGTCCTCCCCGGTCTGCCAGCTCCAGCAGATTCTGTGCCAGCCTGAAAAAGCTGCCCTCCTCCGCACCGCCCTTCGCGAGCTGTAAGAACTGTTCCGTAAGCTGTGCCTTCTCCTGCGGGGATAACTCCATCCGCTCTATAAATCCAAGCATCCGCTGTACATCCGCACTGACCCTCTGCGTCTCCACATTGTTCTCAGGGTCGGTCTGTTGTACCGTGCCTTCCGCAATCTCCTGTACTGCCTTTTCGGCTGCAGCCTGCCCCGCTTCCGGAAGACTCCTCCGGGCGATCTCTGAAGCCGCCTGCCGCATATCCGCTTCTGTCTCCTGCGGTGTCTTTGCAGTCTCCGGTGTCGGCACAGCCTCCGGGGCTTCTGCCATCTCTGCCGTTTCCGCCGTCTCTGGCATCTGCGGAAGCAGCGCCCGGTAAAGCGCAGTCCACCCGTCCGTGTTCCCGCTCTCCTGCATTGCCTCTGCCGCCTGGGGAAGAAGCTCAAGCACATCGGAGATGGCATTGAGCAGCTGATGATTCATATTCCGGTAAGCTGCCATCTGTTGAAGATTGGTTTCATTAACCGGAAGCTGCAGCCTGTGCAGATTGATAACATCCGAAACCTCATACTCCGGGAAGCTGTTGATCTCCCTGTAAATCTGCTGCAGGGAGCTTCGGTTTACCGGCAGTCCTGCCTCCATCAGCTGCTTCGTCATGGAAACAGAGGTCTCGTTGACCGGAAGTCCTGCCATCTCCAACGCCTTCAAAACATTGACATCTGCGGAAATATTCGTGAACAACGGGCTTAACGACAGCGCGGCCCCGTTGCTCTTTACCTCAAAGGTCACATTCTGTCCGATATCAAGGTGAATGCTCTGATCTACCTTTGCATTCAGAACCATATCCTCTGATATTCTGATCTGAATCTCCCCTCCGTTTCTGGACACGATCTCCCCCCGCAGAGTCTGCCCCGGCACCAGTGACCGGATCTGCCTGTTGACCTCTGCCGTGTGAAGATTCTGCGCCACAGTTGATGCTCTGCCTGTCATCTCCCCGACACGGCTTTCTCCCCGTGATGCGCCTGTGAACAGCTGTGAAAGATTCATTCCCGTTTCCCTTCTCCTACTCTTCGATAAAGTTTTTAATAAAGCTCTTTCGATGTATGACCGAAGGGCCGTACTTCTTTAACGCCTCTATATGTGCCGGGCTTCCATAGCCCTTGTTGCGCGCAAAGTCATACTCTGGGAAGACCTTGTCGTACTCTTCCATAAGTCTGTCCCTTGTCACCTTTGCGACGATACTTGCCGCGCCGATCGTGATACTCTTCGCATCTCCCTTGATAATGGGAACCTGCGGAATATCCACCCCTGGAATCGTGACCGCATCGTTCAGCAGCAGCTCCGGCTTCACCTTCAGTCTGTCAATCGCCTGCCTCATTGCCTCGTAGGTGGCCTGCAGGATATTGATCTCATCAATCCGCTCCGGCGTCGCGTAGCCAAGTGCAAAGGCAACCGCCTTCTCGCGGATGATCTCAAAAAGCTCCTCTCTCTTTTTTTCGGAGAGTTGTTTGGAATCATTTATATACAAAATACGGCAATCCCTCGGCAGTATGACCGCACCCGCCACAACCGGTCCGGCAAGCGGGCCTCTGCCCACCTCATCAATTCCGCAGATGAACTCATACTCCCGGTATTTTTCCTCATAGACCCGCAGCTTTTCGATTCTTTCCCTCTCCCGCTGCAGTGCCGCAAGCTTCTTCTCGGAGGCCTCCACGAGCTTTCTGACGCCTCCCCGCTCATCCTCACTGTATCTCTTTATAAGTTCAGGCAGCTCCTCCAAAGATGCTGCCTGAAAACATGACTTGATTTCACCGATATTTAACATACTTCCCCATTTCTGCGCACATTCTTTGCGCATAGCAAATTTGTGTCTACTGGTGTTTCAGAATTCCAAAGCTTGAGAATGGCCAGATCCTCACCCATGCTCTGCCGATAATGTCTTCCCGTTTGATATTTCCAACCTGCGGATAACGGCTGTCGGTGCTGTTGTTCCGGTTGTCTCCCATGACGAAATATTCATCCTCGCCCAGCACAATCGGCTCCGCGGCAAGCCCTATATTCTCCGCTTTGATGATCTCCCGCCCGTAGCTCTCGGAAAGGATTTCACCGTTTATGTAGATGTCTCCCTTTTCATCGATCTGAACCGTCTCACCGGGCAGACCGATGATCCGCTTGATATAATAGGTTTTCTCCTTGTGCTTATAAGGAAAAACAATAATGTCAAACCGCTGGGGATCACGAAAACGATAGGACAGCTTATCCACGATCAGGTTGTCGCCGTTCGTCAGCGTCGGCTCCATGGACGAACCATCCACCTCGGTTCTCTGTCCGACAAAGGTTATCACCAGCCATGTCAGACAGAGCACTCCCAGCAGGTACAACAGCGTGCTTATCATTTCCTTCATTACTTTATTCATCGTCTCATTCTCCCTGTGTATTGGGACGTTCCAGTGTCATTCGTCCCAGTCGTCCGCCCCTGAAATCATCCGTGAGGATGTCGGCGGCTTTTTTCAGATCAAGGCTTTCTCCCTTGTTGAAGCAGCCTCTGCTGGCTGCAATTTTTTCCAGCGTCGCAGGCATGGTCTCCTGCCATTCGATGCCATACCGCTCACATACGGAAGCCGGATAAAGCGCTTTCAGGCATTCCAGCAGATCGCACGCCAGCTCCTCCATGATGATTACCTCGTCATTCATCGAGCCGATGAAGGCAAGTCTCATGCCCACCGTCTGATCCTCGAACTTCGGCCAGAGAATTCCCGGCGTATCCAGAAGCTCGAGATTTTTATTCAGCCTGATCCACTGCTTGCCCTTTGTCACACCGGGCTTATTTCCCGTTTTTGCACACGCCTTGCCCGCAAAGGAATTGATAAAGGTTGATTTTCCGACATTCGGGATGCCGACGACCATCGCCCTGACCGGCCGGTTCACAATTCCTCTCTTCCGGTCGCGTTCCAGCTTCTCCCTGCACGCTTCCTGCACGACTGCGTTGATCGCCTTTATCCCGGCTCCGGTCTTGGAATTGAT
This sequence comes from uncultured Acetatifactor sp., assembly GCA_934402315.1. Lineage (GTDB taxonomy): Bacteria > Bacillota > Clostridia > Lachnospirales > Lachnospiraceae > Acetatifactor. Next base: position 266,759 of record CAKRTS010000001.1, read on the forward strand.
CTCCAGAACATAGGCTCCCTGTCCCTGAAAGAACTGCACCCATTGTCTGTTATACACCGGGTCGGCAAGATCGGATTTATTCAGCAGCACAATCCTCGCTTTATTCTTTCCGAGCTCGTCTATATCCGGGTTACGGCTGCTCAGAGGAATCCGCGCATCGACAAGCTCAATAATCAGGTCGATCAGTTTTATATTTTCCTGCATCATACGCTTGGCTTTCGTCATATGACCGGGATACCATTGATAATTCATACTCTATTTTACAAAGCCCATGCCCTGACTGCCATGTCTGGCACGGAACCACGCCTTTCCTATAATATCTGTGTCCTTCACCGGACCGATGTTCGCCGAACGGCTGTCCTCGCTGTTCCCAGGATTGTCCCCGATGCAGAAGAATTCCCCGTTCTCCAGCGTCAGATCGTTCGCCACGATCCCCGGGTCTGCAATATACTCCGTCACCCACTCGCTCTCTATACCGTTCACATAGAGCACGCCGTCCTGCACCTGCAGATGATCGCCCGGTACTGCCACCACCCGCTTTACGTAATAATGGGCATTTTCGTTGCCGTTGGGCAGGAACACGATCACATCCCCTCTCTTCGGGGAAGAAAGTACATAAAGGAAGCGATCGACAAAGATCTGCTGTCCGTTGCCAAGCGCCGGCTCCATGGACACGCCGACCACCCGGGTCGTCATTCCAAAGAAAAAGACCAGAACGGCAGCGATAAACACCGCTGCAACGATTCCGAACACCCATGAAAAGACCTCCCGGATCATCGCCGGGCTGATCTTCTTTTTCCTCCTGTAAAAGCTCAATCCGTTATCTCTTTTTGCCATATCTGAATTTTCCTGTTTTGTACACGTTTCTACCAGTATAGCATATCTTACTGAAATAGAAAAGGACAACTACAGAAGTAATTGTCCTTTCGTCGTTTTATTTTACAAGCTCTTTAACCTTAGCCTTCTTACCAACGCGGTCTCTCAGGTAGTTCAGCTTCGCACGTCTTACTTTACCCTTTCTGACTACTTCAATCTTCTCAACATTGGGAGAATGTACCGGCCATGTCTTCTCAACACCGATGCCGCCGGAAGTCTTTCTTACCGTGAAGGTCTCTCTGTTGCTGCCGCCCTGTCTCTTAAGGACAACGCCCTCGAATACCTGAATTCTCTCACGGTTTCCTTCCTTGATCTTACCATAAACCTTTACGGTATCACCAACTTCAAACTCATCAACGGCTGCCTTTAACTGTTCTGCTTCGATCTCTTTGATAATGTCACTCATAACGAGCCTCCTTAAATAAAATGGATGTTCTTAATACAATTCCTGTAACAGAGGACCATCTTCGTTTACACAACATTAAAACTTTAACATACCTTTTGCAGAAATGCAAGTGTTTTTTATACCTTTTTGATCCAATATACCTTTCCCGATGCCTTATAGAAGCCCAGTCCCTCATGTAGTCTCTCCGAAGCCTCGTTTCCCTCCACAACCTGCCCGTAGGGTATCCAGCCTCTTTCCAGACAGCGGTTCACACAGTATGACTCGAGCGCTTTGGCGATCCCCTGTCTGCGGAACGCCTCATCGACGTAGAGCATACCCATGCTTCCCTCTGCATGGATGCCGATAAACCCGATCAGGCTCTGTCCGGAAAAGGCGCCGTACATCAAGCCCAGCCGCACACGCTCCGCAAGATACTCCGCGTTCTCGTGCTCATAATGCGAAACAACGTAGGGAAGCTCTTCCTCCGTCAGCGTTCTGATGTCCTTGCAGCGCACCGGAAGCGTTTCCCGCGCGGTATAGAGGTACTGGCTGCAGCCGCCCCATAGTTCAAAGCCCTTCGCCAGCAGATACTCCTTCAGAAAGTCCTGCGTGACATTCACCCACCGGACATCCTCCGGAAGCATTGCATACAAATCCTCCGCCGCTTCTTCATCCACGGCTGTCATCATGTAGTTTCCGCGGTCTCCCGCCTTAATCAGTAGATTCTTCCCATCGTGATACAATATCTCTCCGATGCCGCGTGACAGCGTCTCCATCATATTGATATTATTGCGCTTATCTTTTGAGAGCTGCCGTATCAGCTTTTGCTTTTCCTGATATTTGCGATAAAGGTCGGGGCGGAACCGCTCCGTGCGCGCCTGCGACTGCTCCAGTCTCCACTTTGTAATCCGCGCATGGTTGCCCGACAGCAGCACCTCGGGCACACCCTTCCCATGCCAGCGCTCCGGTCTGGAATACTGCGGATATTCCAGCAGATCATTAAAAAAGCTCTCCTCCTCGGCAGAGGAGTCGTTTCCGAGGACGCCCGGTATCAGCCGTGCGACAGCGTCAATCATCACCATGGCAGGAAGCTCGCCGCCCGTCAGGACATAATCGCCGATCGAGACATAGTCCGTCACGACTTCCTCCAGCACGCGCTCATCAATCCCCTCATAATGTCCGCAGAGAAAGACCAGTTCCTCCTCCCGAGACAGCTCCTTCGCCATTTTCTGGGTAAAGGGAACGCCCTGCGGTGTCAAATAGACCGTGCGCACCGGTCTCCCCTGCGTCACAGCATTCCACGTATCATAAACAGGCTGTGCCTGCATCAGCATGCCCGCACCGCCCCCGTAAGTATAGTCATCCACCTTGCCGTGCTTATCCAGTGTGTAGTCGCGGATGTTCACAGCCTCCAGTGAAATCAGTTTCTTCTCCACAGCCCTTCCGATAATGCTGGGTGCCAGCCCCTGCATTACCATCTCCGGGAACAAGGTCAAAACATGAAACTTCATGATAATCAGTCCAACAATCCTTCCAATATATGAATTTTAATAAAGCCGCCCTCCACATCTACCTCCAGAACACACTGCTTGATCGCTGGGAGCAGCAGCTCTCTTCCATCCGTCAGGTCAATCACATAGACATCGTTCGCACCGGTCTCCATGACATCCCGGAGCACACCAATCTCAGCATCCGCCTCATCTCTTACCTTTAATCCCATCAGATCTGCAATGAAATATTCATCCTTTTTGAGTCTGACTGCATTTTCGCGCGCGACAAGAATCGACGCCTTCCGGTATTTCTCCACCGCGCTGATGTCATCCATTCCCTTAAATTTCACGATGGCAAACTGCTTGAAGAACTTTACGCTCTCGACCTCCAGCCCGATCCGTTCTTTCCCGGTGTCAAGAATCACTTCTCTCAGACGCTTAAAGCGCTTTACATCATCTGTCGTCGGAAAAACCTTTACCTCCCCTTTCAGTCCATGGGTAGCGGTAATGATCCCGACCTGAAAAAAATCTTCCATTTTAATCTCCGCACTCTATAAGCAAGAACAGGGAGGGACATGCCTATGCCTGTTCCTCCCTGCCTTTACAGTAAGTAACCCTATACAATCTCCACATCCACTCTTTTGTTATCTTTGGATGATGCAGCCTTCACGACAGAACGGATTGCCTTTGCTATTCTGCCCTGTTTGCCGATAACCTTACCCATATCGGACGCAGCTACATGAAGTTCGATGACTGTATTTCTGCCTTCGGTTTTTTCGGTTACAACAACCTCATCGGGATTGTCTACAAGCGCTTTCGCCACAACTTCAACTAATTCCTTCATAAGCCACCTCCAAAGAATCAAAATTTATTTTTCGATGCCAGCTGCCTTGAAGAGTTTGCCAACCTGCTCGGTAGGCTGTGCGCCGTTAGCCAGCCACTTCTTTGCCAGCTCTTCATTGATGGTGAATGTGCTGGGATCTGTGCTGGGATCGTAGGTTCCGATCTCCTCGATGAATCTTCCGTCTCTGGGGGAACGAGAATCAGCTACGATGATTCTATAAAAAGGAGCCTTCTTCTGTCCCATTCTTCTCAATCTGATTTTTACTGCCATTGTTTTTTCCTCCATAAAATAACTTAATTTATCTATGAAAAAGAGTGCGTCCCGGGAGACTGCTCTTTATTCATCATGGTGTGCTCAGAACGGAAAACCGCCCTTCATACCGGGGAAGCCGCCAAATTTTCCCTTGCCGTGCTTTCCACCGCCGCCAAACTGCTTCATCAGCTTCTGGCTCTGTTCAAACTGCTTGACAAAACGGTTCACAACCGCGACATCCACGCCCGCTCCCCTCGCAATACGGTGCTTTCTCTGGGGATTCAACAGCTTTGGATTACGCCGTTCCTCCTTTGTCATCGAGAGCACGATTGCCTCCGACTGCTTCATCTGTTTCTCGGAAGCGTCAGAATCAATATCCGCTCCCTTGATGCCCATGCCGGGAAGCATGCCGAGGATGCTTGCCAGACCGCCCATCTTCCGCATCTGCTTCATGCTCTCAAGGTAATCCTCAAAATCGAACTTACCCTTCTTCATGCGGCCAGCCATCTCACGGCTCTTGTCCTCATCAATGTCGATATTCTCCTGCGCCTTTTCGATCAGCGTGAGAACATCTCCCATGCCGAGGATTCTGTTTGCCATCCTGTCGGGGTAAAACTGTTCCATGTCGGAAAGCTTCTCTCCCATACTCACATACAGAATCGGCTTCCCCGTGACAGCCTTGATGGAAAGCGCCGCACCACCTCTGGTATCGCCGTCCATCTTTGAGAGGATGACACCGTCTATTCCTACTTTTTCGTCAAATTCCTTTGCAACATTTACTGCGTCCTGTCCGGTCATTGCATCCACAACCAGCAGGGTCTGATGAACCGCTATGCTGCTCTTAATCTCCTGCAGCTCCGCCATCATGTCCTCATCCACATGAAGACGTCCGGCTGTATCAAGAATGACAACATTGTGTCCGTTCTTCTCCGCATAGGCAACCGCCTCTCTGGCGATCTCCACCGGCTTGTGATCCGTTCCCATGGAAAAGACATCCACTTCCTGCTTCTTCCCGTTGATCTGCAGCTGTTCGATCGCCGCAGGTCTGTAAATGTCACAGGCAACCAGTAGGGATTTCTTTCCCTTGGTTTTCAGCTTTCCGGCAAGCTTTGCCGTCGCCGTCGTCTTACCGGCACCCTGAAGACCCGCCATCATGATTACCGTGATCGCTTTGCCGGGCTGCATGGCAATTTCCGTGGTCTCGCTTCCCATCAGTGCGATCATCTCTTCGTTTACGATCTTGATGACCATCTGACCCGGATTCAGTCCGTTCATAACGTCCTGACCGACAGCGCGCTCCTCCACAGACTTGATGAACTGCTTTACCACCTTGAAGTTGACATCCGCCTCCAGAAGTGCCATCTTTACTTCCTTGAGCGCTGTCTTGACGTCTTCCTCTGTAAGCCTTCCCTTGCCGCGCAGGTTCTTAAACACTCTCTGAAGTTTATCTGTTAAACTCTCAAATGCCACTTCGTGACTCCTTCACCAATCATTTATAATTCCTTCAGCAGTTCGTTGGAAAGCCCGCTGATCTGCCGAAGCGCCGCACTTGCATCCTGTCCGTCGCGATCCTGCTGTTCTGCAAGCTGCTGGATCTGTCTGACCGTCTGTTTCGCCTTTGCAAAACGTTCGATGAGATGCAGTTTGTTCTCGTAATCCTGAAGAATCTTGTCACAGCGCTTAATCAGGTCGTGTACTCCCTGTCTGCTGATCCCCTGTTCCTCGGCAATCTCCCCGAGCGACAGGTCATTGTAAACCGCATCCCCGTAGATCTGTCTCTGATGCTCTGTCAGAAGCTCTCCGTAGAAATCAAATAACATTGTCTGCTCATATATCTTGTCCATAACAGCTTCCTCTGCCAACCTTGAGTATCTTACTACAGATACAAAGCAGTGTCAAGTAAAAATTCTTGACACCGCCGTTTTTTGTATTCTAAAGCTTTTCACTGTAAATACTCTTGTAACCCTCCCCGAAGATCTCCGTCGCGCTGGTGACAATCATGAAGGCATCCGGGTCCTCCTCCCGCACGATCACCTCGACCTGCGCCGAGATCTGCTTCTTCATGACACACATGATAACGCTTTTCTCCCTGCCGCTGTATGCCCCGGTTCCGGAAATATAGGTTACTCCGATGTCAAGCTCCTCCAGCAGCCGTTTCGTTATGGACGCATGGGCATCACTGATAATAAAGATCAGCTTTGCCCCATCCCGCCCGTAAAGTACAACATCCAGCAGCGTGGAATTGACAAAGACAACAACTCCTGCATAGAGAGCGACATCCAGATCCTTAAACACAAAGGCGGACACCGTCACGATAATCGCATCCGTAATCAGGAACAGAGAGCCGGTCTTTAAATGCGGGAATCGCAGCCGCAGCAGCTTCACAATAATATCCGTGCCGCCGGTGGTAGCTCCCGCCTTGAAGACCAGTCCGATACCGACTGCCATCAGCGCCCCGCCGACCAGCGCCGCAAGAAATCTGTCCTCCGTCGCCACCCCGAAGACCGCCAGCAGATTGATGAAAAAAGAGGTCGCCGCCGTGCAGTATAAGGTGGACAGGATAAAGTGCAGGCCGAATTTCCACATGCCGAGAATAATGATGGGAATGTTGATAAGCAGAACCCAGGTTCCCGTCTCCAGTCCGCTAAGCCTGTTCAATATGATGGCAATACCCGTAACGCCGCCCGGCGCAAGGGAATTCGGATCGAGGAACAGGCTGACCGCCACCGCATAGATAAAAGACGCCACCGTAATCATCAGATAGTCCAGCACCCTGCGCTTCCAGGTCTTCTTTTGTTCAATCCGGATCTCCGTCTGCTGTTCCTTTGTCATCATTGCCATTTTCTCCAAACCTTCCTTTTTAATCTGCCTTCACGCAAAAATCCGCATAACTTAATATGCGGATTTTATCGGTGAAATAATTCACTTCTTTTAAAATTTCATAAAACTTTCCATTTCACGTCAGATCGCCGTCGGCATCAGCTTCGGCTGATAGCCCTCTTTTTCAAGCGCCTGTATAATCTGGTTCTTGTGCTCCGTGCCGAATGCCTCCATGGTGATCTTAAGCTCCACGGCAGCGCTCCGGTTGATCGAGACGAACTGGTTATGCTCCAGCTTGATTACGTTGCCGTTCACTCCCGCGATCACGCCGGACACCCTGCAAAGCTCGCCCGGCTTGTCGGGAAGCAGTACGGACACGGTAAAGATCCTGTCGCGCAGGATCAGTCCCTGCTGAACCACAGAGGACATTGTGATGACATCCATATTGCCGCCGCTTAAGATCGAAACGATCTTCTTATCCTTCACATCCAGATGCTTCAGCGCCGCAACGGTCAGAAGCCCCGAATTTTCAACAACCATCTTGTGATTTTCCACCATATCCAGGAATGCCACTACAAGCTCTCTGTCCTCCACCGTAATGATGCCGTCCAGATTCTGCTTGATGTAGGGGAACAGCTTGCTGCCGGGAGTCTTGACGGCGGTACCGTCAGCGATTGTATTGACTTTAGGCAGGGTCGTCACCTTGTCAGCCTCGAGAGATGCCTGCATACAGTTCGCGCCCGCCGGTTCCACACCGATCACCTTGATCTTGGGATTTAACAGCTTTGCGAGCGTCGAGACACCGGTCGCCAGTCCGCCTCCGCCGATCGGCACAAGGATATAGTCCACCAGCGGCAACTCCTTTACGATCTCCATTGCGATCGTTCCCTGTCCGGTCGCCACGGCGAGATCATCAAAGGGATGGATAAAGGTATAGCCGTGCTCCTCCGCCAGCTCATAAGCCTTCGCGCATGCCTCGTCATAGACATCTCCGAACAGCACAACCTCCGCGCCGTAGCTCTTGGTGCGGTTGACCTTGATCAGCGGTGTCGTCGTCGGCATCACGATCGTCGCCTTGCTTCCGAAGCACTTTGCCGCGTAAGCAACACCCTGTGCATGATTTCCCGCCGATGCGGTTATCAATCCCTTTGCCCGCTCCTCGTCGCTCAGCGTGCTCATCTTGTAGTAAGCGCCCCTCACCTTGTACGCGCCTGTAAACTGTAGATTTTCAGGCTTCAGGTAGACCTTGTTTCCTGTCTGCGCGCTCAGAAAATCACTGTAGATCAGCTTTGTCTCCAGCGTCACTTTCTTGACGATCTCCGCTGCTTCCTCAAATTTTTCCAACGTCAGCATCTGTTCTTCCATACCATTACACACCTTTCCTATTTATTCTTCGCTGTCGTCAGTCTCCTCGTCCCTGACATCAAACAGTGCATTCACGAACTCATCCGAATCAAATTTCTGTAAATCCTCGATTGTCTCACCGACACCGATATATTTCACCGGCACCTGCAGCTCAGACTGTATCGCCACCGCGATCCCGCCCTTTGCCGTTCCATCCATCTTCGTCAGGATAATTCCCGTCAGGTTCGCCACCTCACCGAACTCCCTCGCCTGCACCAGTGCGTTCTGTCCGGTCGTTCCGTCGAGAACGATCAGGTTCTCCCTGTGCGCATCCGGGAACTCGCGGTCGATAATACGGTTCATCTTCCGCAGCTCCTCCATGAGATTCTTCTTATTGTGCAGTCTGCCCGCCGTATCGATCAGCAGGACATCAACGCCTCTCGCCTTCGCCGCCGTCACAGCATCATATACGACGCTCGCCGGGTCTGCGCCCTCGTTTCCGCCGACCATCGGAACCTCCGCACGTCTCGCCCACTCCGCCAGCTGGTCTCCCGCCGCCGCACGGAACGTGTCAGCCGCCGCGATCAGCACCTTTCTTCCGTCATCCTTCAGCTTGCCCGCCAGCTTGCCGACAGAGGTCGTCTTGCCGACGCCGTTTACACCGATGACCATAATCACGGAGCGCTCCTTCTCGAAATCATAGGCATTCTCCCCGACCCGCATCTGCTCCTTGATGCTGTCGATCAGAAGCTGCTTGCATTCCGAAGGCTCCTTGATATGCTTCTCCCTGATCTGCTCCTTCAGGCGCTCAATGATGTCGTTCGTCGCATTCACGCCGATGTCGCCCATAATCAGTATTTCTTCCAGTTCCTCGTAGAAATCGTCGTCAATGGAGGAAAAGCCGCTGAAAACCCGGTCAATGCCGCGCACAATATTATTTCTTGTCTTTGTCAGCCCTTCCTTCAGCCGCGCAAAAAAGCCCTTCTTTTCTTCGCTCATGCAACCATCCTTCCTTTAGTCCGTCAGCTCCTTATCGATCAGGTTGACGCTGACGAGCGTTGACACACCCTTTTCCTGCATTGTGATACCATAGAGCCGGTCAACCTGCTCCATGGTTCCCCTTCTGTGCGTAATGACAATGAACTGCGTATTCTTCGTCAGCTTATGTAAATACTTCGCAAAACGTCCGACATTGGAATCATCCAGCGCCGCCTCGATCTCATCCAGCAGACAGAACGGTGAAGGTTTCAGATTCTGGATGGCGAACAACAGTGAGATCGCCGTCAGCGCCTTCTCTCCACCGGACAGCTGCATCATATTCTGCAGCTTCTTTCCCGGCGGCTGGGCAATAATTCGGATTCCCGCCTCCAGAATGTCCTCATCCTCCATCAGCTCCAGCGTACCCTTTCCGCCGCCGAACAGCTCCTTGAATACCTTGTCAAACTCCCTGTTGATCTCAGCGAATTTCTCGGTAAACTGTTTTCTCATGGCGCTGTCAAGCTCCTCGATAATCCCCTCCAGCGTCTTCTCCGCCTCGACAAGATCGTCGTGCTGGGTCTTCATAAAGGTAAAGCGCTCCATCAGGTTCTTATAGTCCTCGATGGCGTTGACATTGACGTCGCCGAGCTTTCTGATCTGATCCTTCAGCGCGAAAATCTCCTTCTTCATGGACGGCAGGTCGGTCATGCTCTCATCCCTTGCCGCCGCTGCATCCGTCAGCGTGATCTCGTACTCATCCCACATGTAGTTGATCTGCGCTTCCAGATTTTCACCCAGCTTCTCCTTCTGGGTATTCAGCCGGAAGACCTCCTTGTCCAGTGCAGCCTTCTTCTCCGCCATCTCCTCGCGGCTCTGGAAGAAATTCTTCTGCTTCGCATTCAGCTCCTCACGGCGTGCCACGCTTTCCTTCAGCATACTCTCGGATTCGTTCTGCGCATCGTAGGATGCCTCGATCGTTTTCTCGATCTCTGCAATATTCTGCTTTTTGTGTTCTACTTCTACACTGTTCTTTTCCAGTGCCTCAAGGATCTCGTCAAGCTCTGCCTGCGAGCGGCTGATCTCCTCGTCGATACGATCCACGTTGGTCTGTTTGAAGCCCTGTGTCTGGCGCATCTTCTCGACACGCATCTCCCAGTCGGACACATGTGCTGCCGCTTCCGTCTCCAGCCGCCTTGCATCCTCAAGCTCCTTCTGGAAGCCTGCGATCTGTTCCTGCGTGCTCTTCTCGAGTTCTTCGCTTCCCGCCAGCTCCTGCTGGATGGATTCCTTGTCGTTTCTGATCTCGAAGATCCTGCTCTCGATCTCCTTCTCCTCCAGCTTTAAGGATGCCTCCGCCTCGACCTCCTCGTCCATACGCTCACGCGCCTGTTCAATGTTGAGCCGTGCCGTGTTCTGCTCGATCGACTGCCTCTGGATTTCCGTTTTCAACGCCTCCAGCTCCATACGCATGCGGTTACGGTTCGTCTTCGTGTCGTCGATGTCCCGGTTCATCTGGTCGATGGCTGCAAGCAGCTTTTTCGTGTTCTTTTCCAGCTCTTCGATCTCCCGGCGTCTGCCGAGAAGGTTGCTGTTATTTTTAAACGCGCCACCGCTGATTGCACCGCCGGGAACCAGAAGTTCGCCCTCCAGCGTCACCATACGGATGCCGTAATCGAATTTTCTCGCAATCTTGACCGCATTATCCACATTGTCAACGACAACGATACGCCCGAGCATCGCCTTCGCCACATTCCGGTATCTCTCCTCAATGCGCACCAGCTCGTCCGCCATGCCGATAACGCCCTTTTCGGACAATGCCTCGGGATTTTTGAACTCCTGCGGCTTGTTGATGCTCGTGAGAGGAAGGAAGGTCGCACGCCCCAGCCGGTTCTCCTTCAGGAAACGGATCATCTTCTTCGCCGTCTCCTCGTCGTCCGTGACAATATTCTGGATATTGCCGCCGAGCGCCGTCTCAATCGCCGTCTCGTACTTCTTCTCCACCTTGATAATATCTGCAACCACGCCGACGATTCCCGGATTCTTTTCCTTCTGTTCCATGACCTTCTTGACGCTTCCGCCATAGCCTTCATAGCGCTCCGTCAGGTTGGACAATGCTTCCAGCTTGGATTTCTCCATATGGTAGGCGCTCTGCGTCTCTCTGAGCTTTGCATCCTTCTTGGAGAGAGCTTCCCTGATATTTCCCAGTTCAAGCTCCGTCCCAGCCACCTGCTCCGTCATCTTCCTTAATTCTTCTGTCACCTCGGCAAAGTGCTCTTCCAGCTTCTTAAGGTTCTCCGCCCTTTCCGCCTCGTCCGACTTCGCTCTGAGCAGGCGGGAATTCAGTTCCGCCCTGCGGATGTTCACCTGCTCCATCATCGTGTCAAAGCGCCCCATCTTCGACTTGATCGTCGCTCTCTGGTTCAGCTCTCCGATGATGGTATTCTTTCCTGCCTCTATGGCGTTGTTCAATTCCTCGATCTTTGCCTGGATCTCATCCAGCTTTGCCTTCTCCGCCTCTGCGGTGGCGGCGATTTCCTGAACCTGAATGTCCGTCTCGCCCTTTTCCGTAAGGATCGTTTCTTTATCCTTTTTCTTCGCCGAGATTTCCTCCTCCAGTGCGTTCCGGCGGTTGGTGAGATGCGCCTCGCTGCCCTTCGCGGAGTTAATCTGCTCCTTCAGGACGTTCATCTCGCCTTCCAGTTTTCCCCGCATGAGTCCGGTGTCCGTCACCGTGCTTCTCGCCTGTTCTATCGCTTCCTCAAGGCTCTCAATCTCCGCCTGTATCTGCTCGTATTCTTCCTTGATGCCCTCGTATTTTCCGTTTGTGTCCTTAAGCTCCGCGTTGGCGAGGTTATACTTCTCCTCCACCTGCTCCAGCTGCTCACGCAGACGCTTATTCTCCAGCAGAAAGACATTGATATCCAGCGTCTTCAATTCTTCCTTCTTGCGCAGATAGACCTTTGCCACCTCGGACTGGCGTTCAAGCGGCCCGACCTGCTTCTCCAGCTCGGACAGAATATCGTTTACACGGATAAGATTCTGCTTTTCGTTCTCGAGCTTTGTCTGGGCAGCCGCCTTTCTGCGCTTGAATTTCACAATACCCGCCGCCTCGTCAAAGAGCTCACGCCTCTCCTCGGGCTTTCCGCTCAGGATCTTGTCAATCTGTCCCTGTCCGATGATGGAATAACCTTCCTTGCCGATACCCGTATCGTAGAACAGTTCGTTGACATCCTTTAAACGGCATGGGCTGCCGTTGATTAGATATTCACTTTCTCCGGAACGGTAAATCCGCCTCGCCACAGTGACCTCATCAAAGTCAATGGCAAGCTGATGATCCGCATTGTCAAGCGTTATGGCTACATAAGCATAACTCAGCGGCTTTCTGTTCTCTGTCCCCGAGAAAATGACATCCTGCATGCTGGCACCGCGCAGCTGTTTCACGCGCTGTTCTCCGAGCACCCAGCGGACGGCATCCGCCACATTGCTCTTTCCGCTGCCATTCGGCCCGACGATACCCGTGATGCCGTTGTGGAACTGAAACATTATTTTGTTTGCAAACGACTTAAAACCCTGTACCTCAATACTTTTTAAATACATATCCTCTATCCCTCAAAAGAAGCAGTGCCTTATAGGCTGCCTGTTGCTCTGCCGCCTTCTTCGTCCTTCCCGCGCCTTCACCCAGAACCTCATCCTCCATGCGGACAGCCACCTTGAACAGCTTGTTGTGCTCCGGCCCGCTCTCCTCGAGAAGTTCATATTGGAACTCCTTTTTCAGCTTCCCCTGAATCAGCTCCTGCAGATTACTCTTGCTGTCATAAAAGAGCTGCTTATCCTCGAGATCGGAAAGAATGAACCTGTGAATAAATGCCTTTGCAGGTTCCATACCGCCGTCCAGATAAATTGCGCCTGTCACCGCCTCCATGACATCCGAGATGATGCTGTCACGCTCACGCCCTCCGGTGTTTTCCTCGCCCTTTCCGAGCAGAATGAAATTGCCCAACTCAATATCCCTTGCGCAGAAGGCGAGCGAAGGCTCACACACCATTGACGCGCGCATCTTTGTCAGCTCCCCCTCCGGAACCTCCGGGTGCTCATGAAACAGGAATTCACTGGAGACAAGCTCCAGCACCGCATCTCCCAGAAATTCCAGTCTCTCGTAGTCGCCGCTTTTGTTGATTTTCTTCTCATTCATATAGGAGCTGTGCGTCAATGCGCGTTTCAGCAAAGCAGTGTTTTTAAAATGATAGCCTATCTGCTTCTGCAGATTTTCCATTGTATATTCTTCCATCATTTCTCCCGTTCCGAGGCGTCTTTCCTATCCCTCTTCTCAAAACAAAGAGCAGTACGCTCAGCGGACTGCTCTTACTTACATGAGCTTATATTCAGTTCAACGCGCTTTTTATGAGTTCTACAGCCTCTTCAACCGTCGTGATCTTTTCTGCCTTTTCAGCAGGGATCTCAATGTCGAACTCCTCTTCGATTCCCATGATGATCTGGAACACATCCAGAGAATCAGCACCCAGATCATCCTGGAATGTCGTCTCCATCGTAATCTCGTTCGGATCTACATTCAGTACTTCCGCAATTACTTTTTTCAACTTTTCAAATTCCATAACGCTTCCTTCTTTCCTTAATCTTCCAGAACAATCTGTTCCTTTATTTTTTCATTTATATTCTGCTCCTTGAATGCAATGCATTGAAGAATAGAATGTCTGATTTCTATCGCCTTACTGCTGCCGTGCGTCTTTACCACGAGACCGTTGAGCCCCAGAAGCGGCGCTCCTCCGTATTCCTCCGTGCTGAAGCCCTTGAGCGTCTTCTTCAGTGCAGGCTTCACAAGCAGCGCCCCGATCTTGCTTCGCAGGCTGCTCATCATGCCCTCTTTGATCTTATTGACAAGGACACCGCTGACACCCTCCAGCATCTTCAACACAATATTACCGGCAAATGCCTCACACACAAGCACGTCCGCAACTCCGGCAGGAATGTCCCTCGCTTCCACATTTCCGATAAAGTTGATCTCGGGACAATTCTGCAGCAAAGGATAGGTTTCTTTCGTCAGGGCATTGCCCTTCTCCTCCTCGACGCCGATGTTGACCAGACCGACCTTCGGGTTCTTCACGCCGAGAACGCTTTCCATATAAATGCTGCCCATCTTTGCAAACTGCAGCAGCTGGGAAGGTCTCGCGTCGACATTAGCGCCGCAGTCAAGCAGCAGGCTGACGCCGTTGGCATTCGGAATGATCGGGGCAAGCGGCGGTCTCTCCACGCCCTTGATCCGCCCGACAATAACCTGTCCGCCGACAAGAACCGCTCCGGTGCTTCCCGCTGAGACGAAAGCATCACACTGCCCGTCCTTCACCATGTACATCGCTTTTACAATGGAAGAATCCTTTTTCCGTCTGATCGCCATAACAGGAGGCTCTCCGGTCTCAATGACCTCCTCTGCGTGTACGATTTCCATTTGCTCCGCATTATATGTATATTTTTTTAATTCCTCCCGGATCACAGGCTCGCGCCCAACCAGAAATACTTTAACCCTCTTGTCTTCATTGATTGCCTCGACAGCTCCCTTGACGATCTCGCCGGGGGCATTGTCTCCGCCCATAGCATCCACTGCTACATTCACCATTTCAGCCATTCAGTCTATCCCTTCACATCCCACTTTTGCATGCAGACATTTCCTGCTGTCTCATACACTTTTTAACTATACTAAACACTTTTATAAAAATCAAGACAAAAATAATTCCCGACAGCAAAAAGGACATCCCTGCCGGATGTCCTTAATCAGCGTATGTTCAAAAATTAGTCAACGCTTACGACCTGCTTCTTGTTGTAAGAACCACAAGCCTTGCAGACTCTGTGAGGCATCATAAGGGCGCCGCACTTGCTGCACTTTACCAGAGTAGGAGCGCTCATCTTCCAGTTTGCTCTTCTCTTATCTCTTCTACCTTTGGAAGATTTATTCTTAGGACAAATAGACATCGTTACACCTCCTTATTCGCGTTGAAAATATCTTGTATCACTGCCATTCGCGGGTCGGGAACGAAGGTATCGCATCCACAGTCCCTCACATTCCGATTCTGTCCACACACAGGGCAGAGCCCTTTGCATTCTTCCTTGCACAGAATCTTTGCAGGCCAGTTACCAATGATCTCATTATACACAAAAGTTTCTACATTCAGCTGATAACCCTCCATAAAGCTCAGGTCATCCATATCTTCGTCTTCCACTGCAATCTCCGGAGCGGCAACCACCCTTTCAAACTGTAGCTTCAGTGTCGTCATGACTTCCGTAAGACAGCGGTCACAGACGGTTCGGAAAGTCAGTTCAGCGCTTCCCTCTGCCTTTGCTTTCCCGCGTTCCACATTTGTAAAAACCAATGAAACCGGAGACTTCTCTGTAATCTCAAAGCTTCCCATCCCGCTCTCGAAGCATGTCATCTCAAGCGGCACTTCCACGCTTATCTGCTTACCTTCCGTCATCAACACATCAGACAAATTAACCAACATAGCGACTCCTATGTATCTTTCTCGCGCGTTTTGTTTTCACGCACTGATTCAGTATACATATTCTGTGCCTGTTTGTCAACATCTTTTTGCAATGATTTTCTCTTTTCCTGAAGTTTTTCGTTCATTAATTTTGCGGTCTTCGCAGAAGCGCTCCATAAAATCACAGATACAATCGCAAATATGATGGTTACTGCACCAATCATCAGTGCAACGCTTCCCGCATTTGAAATATCATACCATTCCAGCAGCCAGCCGCTCAGAAGGACAACCGCAGTAATCATCAGATAATGGATGAAGATTCTGACCGCGCACTCCAGCTTTCCCATCGTCCGGTTCCACGGATAGATCAAGGTCTCCAGAGAGGTCAGCATGGATACCAGCGGTATCTGCCACAAAGTCATTGCACTGACTTTTTCGACAGGATTGATGATCGTACAGAAAACAGCCACGGCAAAAACCATACAGGTCGTAACAAGACTGAATGTTCGCATCACGCACTTTATTTTTTCTTTTATCATGTTTGCCCCTCCCTACAGTCCAAGCTTCTTCTTCAGTTCCGGCGCATACTGTCTGGAAACGCTCAGCCGCTCATCACTCTCCATGCATACCTCAAACCGTCCGTTAAAACCCGGACAGATATTCTTTACCTTTCCAAGATTGATGATCGTAGATTTGGATGCTCTGAAAAAATCTGTGTTCTCCAGCAGTTTTTCAAGTTCATAGAGCTTATATCTGGTATCGTACACTTCCTTTTGCAGATACGCGAACACCCTGTTGTCAACCGCCTCAAAGTAATAGATCTCCGATGGCAGCACCTGAAATATCTTGTCCCCCTTTGAGACGGTAATCTTATCTCTCCCTGCCTTCAGCGAATAGATCAGCCGGAGCATCTGCTCATCCATGCTCCTGCAACGGACAATGATCTCCTCTTCCTCTCCCGCCGGACAATCCTGTATTGTTATCTTCATCCTGCTCCCCATTTCTGTGGATACACTTATCTGTCCTTCAGCTTCCGCTTCCTGTTCACAAACGTTGCAGCCACAATCGCTATAATAGCATAGATCAGGAGCAATGTCACCTGTTGCCACAGCTCAATTTGCACATCTCCTCTGTACAGGGTGATTCCCATCCTCTCTTTGAAGACATCTACGACGGCCTCCGGAAGTCCGTCAAAGGTTTCCCGGATCGCCTGCGCCGTGCAGACCTCCCTCATCATGGCTGCCCCGTGAAGAACCGGAATGCATTTTAACACCGTCTGCACCGTCTCCGACAGGGAAGACAGCGGAAGATAAATGCCGCCGGCAAAGCCGACAAGCGTTCCGATGATCGTAAGGATTCCGCTCCACGCGCTGTCGCTGTGCACAAACAGTGCCAGAAGATAGCCGAGCGCCGAGAATGTAAACACGCTCAGCGCGATGATACCGGCCAGCTTAAGCAGCTCCACAGCAGCCAGCAGTCCATGCCCCTGCAGCACAAAATAAAGCTCCCCGACCGCCAGCGTAATTATGCACATTCCCGTTCCCACAAGCCATGACGATAAAATATAGCCCAATGACAGCTTGATTCTGTTTACCGAAGTCACATAGAATGCCATGATCCGCTTTCTCGTCTCGTCCTGAACCATGGTTCCCATGACCGTCAATGTGACTGTCACGGAATTGACAACCAATATTCCCGCAAGCGTCCAGAGCTGTATCAGATAAGTTGCATTTTCCTGATCCTGCACAGTGTCTCTTTCACCGCCATACTCCGCAAGCACGCTAATCAGCTCGTCGCTGTTCATCTTTCCCAGGAATACCACCATCAGTCCCAGTATAATCAGCATTGACAAGAAGGAAAAGAACACTGCCGCCTTGTCCCTGAGAAACACCCTGCAGTTTCTCTTTGTCAGATATATTATCTCTCTCATTTTCTTCTTCCTCCCCTACTGCTGTATCAGGCTCTTGCCCGTCACATTAAGAAATACATCATCCATCGAACCCTGAACAAGCTCAAAGCCGGAAATATAAGTCTCCACACGCTTCAGGATCGGGAGCGCCGCCATGCTGTCTCCAAGCTTCAGCTCCAGAACCGTTCCGCCCTGATCCACTCCGATTTCCGTTTCCGCCAGTCTCTTGATCTCTGTCTCCCCGCCCGGCTTCGGCAGCAGCCGCAGTTTATCCTTTGCGTATCGTTCCTTGAGTTCAAAGGGAGTGCCGAATTCCTTCATCTTCCCTCCGTCGATGATGGCGATATGCTTTGCCTTCGCGGCCTCTTCCATATAATGCGTCGTGAGGAATACGGTCATGCCGTCCTCCTCCCGGAGCTTGTCAATGCTTTCCCACACCAGCTGTCTTGTCGCCGGGTCAAGCCCTGTCGTGGGCTCATCGAGGAATAATATCTCCGGTGTGTTTACAAGCGCTGCGGCAATCTCACAGCGGCGCTTCTGCCCGCCCGACAGCTTTTCGTAGCGCCTTGTGTAGACATCCGCCAGCCGGAGCTTTTCACAAACTCGGTCAATGCTTTCCCGCAATGTCTGCGCCCTAAGCCCGTACAGCGAGCCTCTGACATACAGATTCTCCTTAACAGTCAGTCTCTCGTCCAGACAGTTGTTCTGCCAGACAACACCGATCCGTTTTCTGATGTCAGCATCCTCCTTTCCGAGCTGGTAACCGCATATCCTGATGTTCCCCGCTGTCGGCGAGAACAAGGTACACAGCATATTGATCGTCGTAGACTTACCCGCTCCGTTCACTCCCAGAAACCCGAACAGTTCTCCCTTTTCCACGGAAAAGCTGATGTCGTCCACTGCCTTTACTCCCTTAAAATATTTCTTTAAGCCGTTCACGCTGATAATTCCATCCATAAGGCGTTCCTTTCCTTCCCTGTTTTACAGTTTTGAATTTCTTTCTCATCTCTGTTATCCGTAGCATACAGAAGAGCCGCAGACTTCGCAACAAATTCTGCGTAAGCTGCATTTTATTTGAGGTAAGTTGCAGAGAAAAACCTCTCCAATGCTTGACCCGTCACTCCGGGATTGCTATACTGAAATTGTTGCTAATACTCATAAATATAGGAGGGTTTCAAATGGGATTTCTGCTAGGTAAAACAGCAATTATTACAGGTGGAGGAAGAGCTGTCCTCGCCGACGGTACCTGTGGTTCCATCGGCTATGGCATTGCTACCGCCTATGCAAAAGAGGGGGCTAATCTGGTCATTACCGGACGTAACCGGAAAAAGCTGGAGGATGCAAAAGAAGAATTGGAACGTTTATACGAAGTGAGTGTTCTTCCTATCGTTGCCGATGTCTCTGCCGGTTCCGACAACGAGTTTGTCGTAAACGAGGTCGTCCGTCAGACAGTCGAAACCTTCGGAAAAATTGACGTGCTGATTAACAACGCACAGGCCTCCGCCTCCGGTGTCACACTCGCTGACCACACCACAGAGCAATTCGATCTGGCGGTGTACTCCGGTCTGTATGCCGCTTTCTATTACATGAAGGCATGCTATCCGCACCTCGCCGCAACCCGGGGAACCGTTATCAACTTTGCCTCCGGCGCCGGTCTCTTCGGCAACTTCGGTCAGTGCGCATACGCTGCCGCAAAGGAGGGAATCAGAGGACTTTCGCGTGTCGCCGCTACGGAATGGGGCAAGGATGGAATCAATGTAAACGTGATCTGTCCACTGGCATGGACCGCGCAGCTGGAGCAGTTTGAAAAAGCTTACCCGGATGCCTTCAAGGCAAACGTTCACATGCCTCCCATGGGACATTTCGGCGACGTGGAGAAGGAAATCGGCCGTGTCTGCGTGCAGCTCGCATCTC
The DNA here is from genome assembly GCA_934402315.1 of uncultured Acetatifactor sp. Lineage (GTDB taxonomy): Bacteria > Bacillota > Clostridia > Lachnospirales > Lachnospiraceae > Acetatifactor. The sequence continues at coordinate 286,062 of CAKRTS010000001.1, forward strand.
CCGATTTCAAGTACCTTTCCGGCGAAACCCTGACACTGGAGGGCGGAATGGGATTAAGACCTTAAACGCTTTTTGTTTATTTTAGCAAAAGTATAATTATTTCAACACTCCAAGTGCTCAAAAGTATATTTTTTTCAACATTAATGTAAAACCCATGCGCTTACATCTCCGCAAGCACATGGGTTTCTATACCTTTTTTGTAATTCTTTTTACCAGCCATATATATAAATACTCTCAGATTATACAATATCTACCATCACACCGTAATGGTCGCTTGCTGCCAGCCCAATATCCTCGTAGACAGTCTGCCCGAAGGTCATGCACCTTTTTAAGCTTGGAAACTCACCCGGATAAGGATTTCTCAGCAAAATTCTATCCACTCTGGAATTCGTCTCTATCGTATTTTTCCTGAATCTTGGATTTTCCCGAAAATTCAAAGTGCATTCCGCCTGTGCATGATTGATTTCCGCATAGGCGCAGGCAAGATCAAACCAGCAAGGATTTGCCTCTGCTCCATTCAGCAGGCACTCTCCTTTTAGGAAACGATGCACATCCGAAGTATCAGTACAATTAAAGTCTCCCGCCATAATCACATGATCGCATTTCTGATCTTTTATACAATTAATGATACTAACGATTTGACGCTCTCTTTCCGCCTCGCTATCCCATGGCAAGTGAACATCCACTAACAAGAAACGCTTTTCATCCTGCAAGAGCGTACACGCAATCGCATTGGCATCCTTAAAATAACAGACTTTGCTCTCATACGGCAGATTACATAATATGGCGAGACCTTCCTCTTCATTTTCGTAATTTTCATAATAGCAATATCGATACCCCGCCTCCATCGCTATCTCTTCTGCCTGTCCTCTGTTCCTGATCTCCTGAAGGCAGGCCACATCCGCTTTTACTTTTCTGAGTTCCTTGATGATATAATTATTTCTAAGCGGCATTCCCTGTTCCGAATTCCATACATTATAAGTTGCTATTCTCATTCTCATCAATCCCCGCTAGTTGAACATCCAAGCCTAGTCGCTGTGCATATTTATCTGCATTCCCTTCTGTACCAGTATACGGCATTGTCTGCCGGTCTACAAGATTTTTTCAAACCATCTGCATTTTCTACATTTAATTCTTCCCGCTTGCGCTCTGGGTATAGTGGAAGATTTCTTGCTCCTGTACCCTTCCGCAATTCTCGCCGTGGGTATGGCTGGCGCTTTCTTGCTCCCATACCCTTCTGTGGCTCTCGCCGTGGGTATGGCTGGCGCTTTCCTGTTTCCATACCCTTCCGTGGCTCCCGCCATGGGTATGGCTGGCGCTTTTCTGTTTCCATACCCTTCCGCGGCTCCCGCCGTGGGTATGGCTGGGACTTTCTTGTTCCCATACCCTGCCACGTTTTTCGCCTATTACTCAAAAACAGGGAGCGTGAACAATTCCATTCACACTCCCTGTTTTGTATGATTTCTTAATTTTAAACCAGTCTTACCGTCTCCCGGGCGATTGCAAGCTCTTCGTTGGTCGGAATTACCATGACTGTGGTTCTGCTGTCCGGCGTGGAGATTGCAATATCCTCGCCGCGCTTGTTGTTTGCGTCCTGATCCAGCTTGATTCCCAGATAACCGAGATATTCGCAGGTCAATGTGCGGACGATCGGTGCATTCTCGCCGACACCTGCCGTGAAGCAGATGACATCCACACCGTTCATCGACGCCACATACGCGCCAATGTATTTTGCCACGTTATAGCAAAATGCCTTCACTGCGCGAATCGCATTCTCATCGCCTGCATGATACCCATCCTCCAGATCACGGAAATCAGAAGAAAGATTGTCAGACAATCCCAGCACACCGGACTTCTTATTCAAAATCGTCATAATCTCATCAATGGTTCTGCCTTCCTTATGTGCAAGGAACTCGATGATTGCCGGATCGATGTCACCGGATCTCGTTCCCATAATCAGGCCCTGCAGCGGCGTCAGTCCCATAGAGGTATCCACGCACTTTCCGTTTTTCACTGCCGAAACGCTGGCACCGTTTCCGAGATGGCAGACAATGATTTTGAGATCCTCATACTTCTTCCCAAGAACCTCTGCCGCTCTCTTTGAAACATAGGAATGGCTGGTTCCGTGGAAACCGTATCTTCTGATCTTGTACTTTTTATAATATTCATAGGGAAGCCCGTACATATAAGCCTCCTCCGGCATCGTCTGATGGAATGCAGTGTCAAACACGGCTACCATAGGGGTATTCGGCATCAGCTTTCTGCACGCATTAATTCCGATGAGGTTAGCAGGATTATGAAGGGGTGCCAGGTCGTTGCAGTCCTCAATGGCTTTCATAACATCCTCATCAATGACAACGGATTCCGCGAATTTCTCTCCGCCATGTACGACACGGTGTCCGACCGCGCCAATCTCTCCCAGTTCTTTTACCACGCCGGTCTTGGGATTCGTGAGTGCCTCCAGAACAAGTCTGATTGCCTCGGTGTGATCCGGCATGGGAGTGACGGTCTTTTCCTTCTCTCCGCCTGCCGGAGTGTAAGAGATCATGCTGCCGTCAATTCCGATTCTCTCGCAGATGCCTTTTGCGAGGCATTTCTCCGACTCGGAATCGATGAGCTGGAATTTCAAAGAAGAGCTTCCGCAGTTGATAACTAATACTTTCATTTTACTATGTCCTTTCTTTTCGTGAAACTAGCTGAATTAGGTGCAGTTCATGACGTTGTGTGAAATGCACATGACCACAAGCAGTGCACTCTGGAGCCGCCGGTGCTTAGATGCCGTACTGTGGCATCTTATGCACCGCTGCGTGCGGAAGGTAGCGAGAGCGTGCCTGCGGTGGTCTGTGCATTTCGCGCAACCGTCGCCTGCAAGCGGCTCCCTCTGGTCTAAGGGCAACAAGCCAGCTCGTAAAGCTGGCGCTTTCCTCGCGGCTTTCGCTCGCCCTAACGGCACGAGTGAGACTGCTCAAGCAAGCTTGGCAGCTGCACTCGTGCCGTCATGGCTCTGCCCTTAGACCAGTTGTGCCTGGACGGCGGTGAGGGCGACGACGCCGACAATATCCTGCCACGAGCAGCCTCTTGAGAGGTCATTGACAGGTTTTGCAATTCCCTGCAGCATCGGACCGTATGCCTCGGCGCCGCCCAGTCTCTGAACCAGCTTATAGCCAATGTTTCCGGCATCCAGATTCGGGAAGATCAGAACATTTGCTCTTCCGCCCACAGGGCTTCCGGGTGCCTTGGACTTTGCCACGCTGGGCACCAGCGCCGCATCGGTCTGCAGCTCTCCATCCAGTGTCAGATGAGGGTACTGTTCATGAGCGATCCGGGTTGCCTCTACCACCTTGTCCACAAGAGGATGCTTTGCGCTGCCCTTTGTGGAATGGCTCAGCATGGCAATCACGGGCTTCGGTCCGATCAGCGACTTAAAGCTCCGGGAAGATGTGTCCGCTATCGCAGCCAGTTCCTCGGCTGTCGGATCCTGATTCAGACCACAGTCGGCAAACAGGAAGGTTCCGTTCTCGCCCTGATCCTTAAACTGGGTATCCATGATGAAAAATGCAGAAACCAGCTTGACGCCGGGCGCTGTCTTTAAGATCTGAAGCGCAGGTCTGAGCGTATCTGCCGTCGAATGGCAGGCACCAGCCACCATGCCGTCAGCATCATTCGCCTTTACCATGACAATACCGAAGGTCAGATAATCCTTTAAAAGAATTTCACGCGCCATCTCCTCGGTCATGCCCTTTGCTTTTCTTGTCTCATAAAGAAGATTCACATACTCATCCAATTTATCGGTTGTCGAAGGGTTGATTACCTTCACGCCGGAGAGATCTACCTCCAGCCAGCCGGCACCATCCATGATCTTCTCTTCGTTTCCGATCATGATAATGTCAGCGATCCCCTCCTCCATAATTTTCGCGGCAGCCAGCAGTGTTCTCTTATCATTTGACTCCGGCAGCACAATCGTCTTCTTGTCCAGTCTCGCTCTCTCTTTGATTGTGTCAATGTAGGACATTCGTGTTCTCCTTTCCGGCGGTTCCCCGCTTATCCCGTTCATTCATCCATTTGCAGTATTGTGAAACTGCGCTTTTTATATTATACTAAAGACAAGTGTTTCACACAAGAGAAATGTGTTCGATAAATTGTATATTTTCAAGTACATTCGTCGATCGTACCTTTAAGTTTTTCCTTTTATTTTACGCAATGTAAGCTCTTTCATAGTGTGTTATTTTTTTCACATTGCTAGTTGATATTTATTAACGTAATATTGATAATTATTAAGGAGATGCCCATGATTGTAAACGGAATCGTAGCTGAATATAATCCCTTCCACAACGGTCACAAATACCAGCTGGAGGAATCCAGACGCCTGACCGGTGCTGACTACACTGTCATCGTCCTCAGCGGCAATTTCGTACAGCGTGGCACCCCTGCCCTTATCAATAAGCATCTCCGTACCGAAATGGCGCTGAAAAACGGCGCTGATCTCGTCATTGAGCTGCCCGCTGTCTACGCAACCTCAAGTGCGGAATTTTTTGCCACGGGAGCAGTGTCGCTGCTCGACCGGTTGAAGGTCGTCACAAATCTATGCTTCGGCAGCGAATGCGGAGACATTTCCCTCCTGAATCGTATCGCAGCCATCCTTGTACAAGAACCGGAAGATTTTTCTTCAAAGCTGAAACAGCTGCTATGCCAGGGCTACTCCTATCCCAGCGCCAGATCGGAGGCATTGATGCATCATATGCCGTCTCTCGCCGACAGCAACAGCGTTTTCCGATCCCCAAACAACATCCTCGGAATTGAGTATCTCAAGGCACTCCTGCGCCGCGAAAGTTCTATCACTCCCGTAACCGTCAGACGCATCGGTGCCGATTATCATGATCCGCTGCCCGGCTCCACCGGTTACTGCTCTGCCCTCGCAATCCGTCAGTCCATCTGGGCAGGTGACGATATTACAGGACTTCGCTCCTATGTCCCTACAAACGCATATGAATTGCTTGTAGCACAAAAAGCGGACGGTAAATTTGTCCGTTCAGCAGACTTATCGGCCATTCTATATTATAAACTGCTTTCGGAAAAGGAATACGGATTTGAAAAATATCTCGATGTCTCAAAGGCACTGTCCGACCGGATCGTGAACTCCCTGAACAGCTATCAGGGCTTTGAGAGCTTTTGTGATGTGCTGAAAACAAAAGAAATGACCTATGCCAGAATCAGCCGTTGCCTGCTGCATATTCTGCTCGAGCTCACCAAGACAGACCTGCACGACTGCACCCAGCTCGGCTGCACGCCCTACGCAAGAGTGCTGGGTTTCCGGCGGGATGCCGCTCCGCTCCTCTCCGCGATCAAGGAAAATACATCTATTCCCCTAATCACGAAGGCAGCGGATGCCGAAAAGATATTGGATGCGGATGCCGCTCTGATGTTCCGTCGGGATATGGAAATCAGCCAGCTCTACCACGGCATTTGCGGTGTGCTCACAGGCAGTGTTCCCTTAAACGAATACAGCATACCGCTCGTGATTGTGTAGGATACAATTCGTTGCAAAGATATGATGCAATCCATGAGGTATCAGTCGTTCAAAAGCCAGATAAACCAAGGTCTTTAGGATCATTTAATCAAAAAAGGTAAGAGATAAAACGGTTTCAACAATAAATTTTCTTCTTTCCCTGCATCTTTCTGTGATATTAAATACGCCTTGCCAATATTCTGAGAAAATTTTCTGCAAAATTCCCTTATAGATTCATGTTTTCCGGATCCTGAGGACTTAACTTCAAATGCATTTATTTTATTTCCTTCTGAAATCAGGAAATCCACCTCATAATAATGCGTACTCCCATTTTTCTCCCATGTATGATAGTACAGTTCTCTCCCAGACGCTGTAATCATTTGAGCGACCAAATTCTCATAAAGATATCCCAGATTTACCGGTAATTTATCGGAAAGTAACTTCGCATAAATATCATTTTCCGTCACCGGACGGTCAATAAACATCAGTGTAACAAACAATCCTGTATCCGAAAGATATAATTTGTAACTGTCAAAATCTTTCGCGTCCGTCAGGCTGACTCTTGGATTGGTAGAATTATAGCATGGCAGAACCGTTTTCGAATCTATCAACTCGTATAATAATTCTTCTGCTTTAGTGTTATTTCTTTTTCCAATTGCCGTGGTAATACGATATTTTCTTGCATCCTTTGCCAGATGCGCCGGAATCGCGTGATATAATGCCGATGTTCTTCCGGAAGCATCAATTTTCTTAAAGTCTTCCTCATACAAAGATAGTATCTGCCTTTTTACCATATCTATTTCTGAAAAGTTTTTCCCATTAACATAGGCTTCCACTGCCTGTGGCATCACAGAATTCTTCGTAATCCATGGGATATACTTCCAGCTTCATTTCCTCTGATGGAATCAGGATGTCCTTTACATTTTTCTTTATCGAGATCAAAGAGCCTGTTTCCAAATAACTGTATCTGCCGTCATGTATAAGATGCTTTATTGCCTGTCTGGCTTTTGGAAACAACTGTACTTCGTCAAAAATAATGAGGGACTCGTGTTCATACAATGTGATTCCAGTTTCTGCCTGCAGCCTCAGGAAAAAAATATTCAAATTCCCTATATCATCAAAACATTCCAGAATATTATTTGTTGTTTTGGAAAAATCAATTAAAATATAAGATCTATATTCATTTTTTGCAAAGGTCTCCGCAATGGTCGACTTGCCGACCCGCCTTGCGCCCTCCAGCAGTACCGCGTATTTTTCTGAATATAGCTTTTTCCATTCCAATAATTTAGCGTATGCTTTTCTTTTAAAATGCATAATTACCCCCACCAATATAAATATGTTATATCACAAAATGTACGTTTCTTCAATTTACATATTTTATATTATGTGCGTTTCTTCAATATTTTATGCAGCGTATTTGTGCTCAAATTCAAAAAATACCGTTTTGCATTACTATTTACAAAACGTTGAAGTCGAGTAGACTAAAACCTCTCAATCTTAGCCCCTCACAGATCCGTACATGCGGCTTTCCCGCATACGGCTCCTCATAGTAACATTCGCTTCAATATAAACAACAGTATGTTTTAGGTTTTGCTAATGGGTAATATTACATTCAAATCTCTTATTTTAAAAAAAGATACGCATGGTTAGTTCTTTGTTAGTTTCCCGTTATCCTTCAAATCAGTTCTTATTTATCCTCCACAACCCGAAAGATGTCATTTCCTAGGTTGTATATCAACTTATTATTTACTTCTACACCTTCTCATACCCTCCGGTAACCTCACAGACATTGTGATCCGGGTCAAATATATGGAAGTAGTAATAGCCCTCATGCACCTTTCGGATTTCCGTCATCTCCCCAATGCCTGATTCTTTCAGCCTGTTATATTCCCGCGCCAGATCCTCCACCCAGAAATTAAGGACAAATTTGTAATCCCCGTCTTCATAGTGATGACCTACTAAATTGCTTTCATTCATAAGCGAAAGACATTTATTGTCAAAGAAAAACTCCGCAAAGACATTTCCACAATTTCGCGTTGATACCGTCATTGACAAAAACTTTTCATAAAAGGAAACGGACTTTTCAAAATCCCTTGCAATCAGGTAGATCGAGCCGAGATGCACCTGCTGGGGTCTGAGCTGTTTCCTATCCGCTTCTTCCAACAGTATTGCATTTGTATCGACGGAAAACACCTTGCTCATAAGGATTACCTTGTCAATCTCCGGCAACGACTGCTCCATCTCCCATTTTGATATAGATTGCCTTGACACATTCAGCATTTCTGCCAGTTGTTCCTGCGTCAGTCCGTTGTTAATTCTCAGTTGCTGAATCCTAGTTCCTATTCCCATGTAAGCCTCCTTGCATTTTGGATATTGAAATCAAGTGTTTGCGAAACTCACGAGTTTCATCTGACAGTTGTGAAGAATGCACCTGACCACAAGCAGTGCACTCTGGAGCCGCCGGCGCTTAGATGCCGTACTGCGGCATCTTATGCGTCCGTTGCGAGCGAAGCAAAGCGCAAGCGTGCCTGCGGTGGTCTGTGCATTTTGTGCAACGTCACTTGTGGAATCATGAGTTTCGCAATTACCTATGTATATAGAAATCATAATTGTCAGACCTCCCGAAATCTACCAACTATGCTTGGAAACTTTGCAACCGGAGGTTGCAAATGCAAAACAGGGTAAGAATCCGAAAATCTCATTAATCACCTAATCATTAAAAAGGGAATGTTCATGCCGCAGCATCAAACATTCCCTTTTCGTGGTTGATTTTTCCGTTGTCTGCCAACCTCCAGCACCTATGTCTGGAAAATAACAGGTTTTTCCGTTGCCTGCCAACCTCCGACACCTATGTCTGGAAAATAACAGGTTTTTCCGTTGCCTGCCAACCTCCGACACCTGCGTTCGGAAAACATATCAGATTTTAGGTGTCAACCCACCGCTGATACACAGCTTCCCTAATACATTCTACAATAAAATCTTGGAAAATGCAATTACATCTTTATTTTTGGAAAATGCAATTACATCTTTATTTTATGTCCGGAATATCAAAAATATCATTTTTGTCTCATTATTCCTACAATTTTTTCAACGCTGTCATGCAGGAATCCTCTATCAAAGCTTAAACTTTGCCGCCTGTACCTCCAGGGAATCACTCATCTGGATCAGTTCCTTTGTCTTTCCGGTACACTCCTCTACCATCTGGGACAGATGATTCATGTTATCACTCGCCTCCGCAGTAGAAGAAACATTTCTGTCTGCATCCTCCGCAAGCTTGACAATCGTTGTTCCGACTTCTGTCTTCAAGGCATCCAGCTTACCGGTCTGCGTATGAATGTTCTCGGAAACCTTGGAAACAGCCTCTGCCTCTGTTCTCAGTCCATGGAAGGATTGCTCCGTATCCTTTAACTGCATCTGCTGGCTTGTCACCTGTTCCTCGACTTCCTTCATCTTGTCCACATTGACCTTGGAGTTTGCGATCAGTTCATTGACAACGGAAGAGATTCCATTTGCTGCGTCATTAGAGCCGATCGACAGGTTGCGGATTTCCTCAGCCACAACGGCAAAGCCTCTGCCCGCTTCTCCCGCTCTCGCCGCCTCAATGGAAGCATTCAGGCTCAGAAGGTTAGTACGCTCTGCAATATCCGTAATGACATCCACCGCATTCTGGATCTTCACCGCCGAATCATTTGTCAGCTTGGTCTGGAGCATTACATCCTCCACCGCAGCCGCCGTCTTATCGCATATCTGGATCAGGCTTTCCAGCGAGCTCAATGCCTGTCCCGCATACCGGTTCATGTTGGTGACAGACTCCTCAAGCGCATTTGCGCTGGCAGCATTTTCCTCAATTCCGGCTTCTATGTAATTTACCTTCTCCGATGCCAGCCCCGTCTCCGATGCCTGTGAATTACTGCTAAGCGCGATACCCTGTACCAACCCGTTCACATCCGAGACATTCTTCATAATGTTGTCAAACGCACTGCTGAAATCGGAGCTGTTGCTCTGAATACCGCGAATCGACTTCTGAAGCTCTGCAACGATCTGCCGCAGATTGCTCTGCACCTGCTGCAGTCCACGCGCCATGTCGCCGACCTCATTGTTATTGGCTAATGTCTTGGCATCAAAATCCACCTTCAGATTTCCTTCCGCCAGAAGTGCAGTATTCTTCGTCAGTCTGACAATCGGGTTACATATCCTGCTGCCGATCACATAGATGGCAACGCTTCCCCCGACAAGGAATAACAGGCTCAGGAGAATCAGCCCGATCATCAGCTTGTTTGTTCCCGCAAGCGCCGCCCCCTGCTCACCGGTTATTGCGAAGGACCACTGCCCGCCCAAAATCGGTGAATATCCGATAAAATACTCCTTTCCGTCAAAGCCGTAGGTATCTACACCCTTTTCTCCGGCGATCATCTTCCGCTCCACTGCCGCCAGCTCGTCATATCTTGCATCCGCCGCAATCGCTTCAACGCCATCTGCCGCTTCTCTGCCCTCACTGTTTGTGATGTCATTCTGGGCATTTTCCACGTCCTCGTAATTTACTGCCGTCATCTTGGTTCCCGACTGATTGATAACAAAACAGAAACCGTTGTTCTCCACATTAATCTCATTTACCAGATCATTCAGCAGCGAAGCATCCGTCACTCCGGTCAGCACCCCGATCACTTCACCCTTCGCACTGTAAATAGGCGCACTGACACAGATTACCATCTTCAGATCAATTCTTGCGAACAGCACATCCGAGATATTGGAGATCCCTGCCGCAGCCTGTTTGAAGAATGCCCGGTCCCCCGCATTCGCCGTATCACCTGTCGTTGATATGACATCGCCTACCGCATGTCCGTCCCTCTCGTCCACATATCCGACCTGAAAACGTTCAAAGCCGATTCTCTCCGCTTCCTTGACCAGCACACTCTTCTGGACGCTCCAGTTCATCGTCCTTACGTCCTCTCTGCTGGCGATGTCCTCCACCTGTGCGATATAGGTGTTGATCTGCTGCTCCACCAGCTTAGATGCATCCTCCGCACGGTTGCTCATCTCCGCCGAGACATAGTTTCTCAGAAGTCCGCTCACAGACGCGACCGTTATCACCGCAAAGATCACACAGATCACGGCGATCAGCATCATCGTACTGAGCAATAACTGTGTTTTAATTGACTTTTTCTTCTGTCCTGCTGCCATACTCTCTTTCTCCTTCATCTAAAATTTCCCATCGTCTGTACACCGCTTTTGTCACAAATATACATTGTATACAATATTTATCTTATCATAACTGGATTTTTTTAACAAGTCTTATTTACTTTATGCTATACTTATGTAACAAAAGTACTTACTGTTCACTCCGTTCACAGCAACACGCTTCGCGATGCACACAAAATGCATTTTCAATGCATTTTGGCGCCTGCAAGTCTCGCAAAATTGCATTTCATGCAATTTTGACTTCGCGGAATATGGACTGTGAACAGTAACCAAAAGTACTTACGAAAGCAGGTGGCATCATGACTCTCCAACAGTTAAAATATGTGATAACCGTCGCCAGTGCGGGAACCATCACGGAAGCTGCAAACGCGCTCTACATCTCCCAGCCGAGCCTTACAAACTCGATCCATGAACTGGAAAAGGAAATGAATATCACCATCTTCAACAGAACGAACAAGGGAATCAGCCTCTCCAAGGAGGGCGAGATCTTTTTAGGCTATGCACGCCAGATTCTGGAACAGGCTACCATCCTTGAGGATAAATACAAGGGAAACAAGGGCGGCAAAAAACAGTTTTGTGTGTCAACGCAGCACTACTCCTTTGCGGTCAACGCCTTTGTCGATCTGATCAAGGAATACGGACAGGACGAATACGATTTCAGTCTGCGGGAGACACAGACCTATGAAATCATCGAAGATGTGGCAAGGCTGAAAAGCGAAATCGGCATTCTGTTCTTAAACGACTTTAACGAAATTGTGCTGACAAAAATATTCAAATCACAGGATCTGGAATTTCATCCGCTATTTGTTGCAAAGCCCCATGTATTTATCAGCCGCAGGCATCCCCTCGCGGGAAAAAGCCTGATTACCAACGAGGAATTGCAGTCCTACCCCTACCTCTCCTTTGAACAGGGGGAACACAACTCCTTTTATTTTTCTGAGGAAATCTTTTCTGTATCCGAAAGGAAGAAAAACATCCGCGTCCGGGACAGAGCGACCCTGTTCAATCTACTGATCGGTCTGAACGGCTATACCGTCTGCAGCGGCGTCATCGATAAGAAATTAAACGGAAAGGACATCATTGCCGTTCCACTGGCGGATGAAAGCGACATGCAGATCGGCTATATCACACACAGAAGGGGAATGATAAGCCAGCTGGGAACCTCCTATCTGAATGCATTGCAAAAATACCTGAAGCCGTAATGCAGCACCAAATTGTGTGTTGTCTATAGTTTAAAACTATGGGCAACACATTTTTTTTGTATTATACAGCCCTTTTCTGATGCCTTATACTGATCCATAAATTACAAAATATGATTAGGAGGTCATCATGCAGACATCAGTTATCGGTTTTCCCAGAATAGGCGCTTTAAGAGAATTAAAATTTGCTGCCGAAAAATATTTCAAAGGAGAAATAGCTGCGGAGGCTCTGCAGCAGACAGTGGAAACGCTGAGACAGGCACACTGGGTCACGCAGAAAAACGCAGGAATTGATTTCATACCCAGCAATGACTTCTCTTTCTATGACACGTTTCTGGATACTGCGGTATTGATCGGCATTGTCCCGAAGCGTTATAAGGAATTGAACTTATCCCCGCTGGACACCTATTTTGCAATGGCCCGTGGTTATCAGGGCACGTCCGGCGACGTAAAGGCACTGGCAATGAAAAAATGGTTCAACACCAACTACCACTATATCGTCCCGGAGATCGAGGACGATACCGACATCCGGCTTTCCGGCGATAAGCTCTGGAAGGAATATGAAGAAGCAAAGGCACTTGGCATCGAGACGAAGCCTGTCGTAGCCGGCGCCTATACCCTGTTGAAATTGTGCAGATGCACAGGCGAACGCCCCATCTCCGATTTTATCGACGCTACTATCAGGGCTTATCAGGAATTGCTCGAAAAATGCAACCGGGATCAAATTGCATGGATACAGTTTGACGAGCCTGCTCTGGTGCGGGATATGGATCAGACTGATATTGACCTGTTCTGTCAGATCTACAACGCTCTTCTGCCCTGTGCAAAGCAGTGCCGTGTTCTATTGCAGACCTATTTCGGGGATGTGCGGGACATTTACTCTGAACTGATAAAAATGCCTTTTGCAGGAATCGGTCTCGATTTCGTGGAAGGCAAAGAGACCTCCTCTCTGATTCAGAAATATGGTTTTCCAAAGGATAAGCTGTTGTTCGCCGGACTCGTCAACGGTAAAAATATCTGGAAGAATCATTACGAAAAGACCTTAAAAACAATAGGAGAATTAAAGGCTGCCGGAATCCAGACCGTATTGTCCACCTCCTGCTCTCTTCTCCATGTGCCCTATACCCTTAGACAGGAAGACCGGCTGGCGCAGGAATATCTTTCTTATTTCGCCTTTGCAGAGGAAAAACTCACAGAGCTTAGAGAACTGAGTGTTCTTGCCGACAGTAAGAACTACACGGAGGATGCTCTCTATCAGAACAACCACACGCTCTTCACCGCTGACAGAAATTGCAGCCATGCCGAGGTGACGGATAGGCTCTCCCATATAACGGAGCACGACTATATCAGACTCCCCGAGCGGGGCGAACGCCAGAAGCTCCAGAAAAAGGTACTGGGACTGCCGGAGCTTCCGACCACTACGATTGGCTCCTTCCCCCAGACAAAGGATGTAAAAGCAAACCGCTCTGCCTTCCGCAAAGGTGAAATATCCGAGCAGGAATATAAGGACTTTAACCGCAAAAAAATCGCAGAATGCGTTGCATGGCAGGAAGAAATCGGTCTCGATGTCCTCGTTCACGGCGAGTACGAAAGAAATGACATGGTAGAATATTTCGGCGAAGCTCTCGGCGGATTCGTGTTCACGGAAAAGGCATGGGTACAGTCCTACGGAACAAGATGTGTAAAGCCTCCGATCATCTGGGGCGATGTCTACCGTAAGAAGCCGATCACGATCGAGTGGTCCGTTTACGCCCAGTCGCTGACAAAGAAAATCATGAAGGGAATGTTGACCGGCCCTGTCACCATTTTAAACTGGTCGTTCCCCAGAGAAGATATTTCCATCAGGGAATCCATCTCCCAGATTGCATTAGCCATCCGCGATGAGGTTCTGGATCTGGAGGCAAACGGCATCCGGATGATCCAGATCGACGAGGCAGCATTGAGAGAAAAGCTTCCCCTCAGAAGATCCGACTGGCATAAGGAATATCTCGACTTTGCCATTCCTGCTTTCCGGCTGGCGCATAGCGGCGTAAAACCGGAAACCCAGATCCATACCCATATGTGTTACAGTGAGTTCACCGATATCATCCCGGCAATTGACGATATGGATGCGGACGTAATCACCTTTGAGGCGTCCAGATCCGATTTGCAGATCCTGGATTCCCTGCGCGAGAACCATTTCGAGACAGAGGTCGGCCCGGGCGTTTATGATATCCACTCTCCCAGAGTCCCCTCTGTGGAAGAAATTGTAAATGCGCTGAACACCATGCTCACCAAAATCAGCCGGGATAAGCTGTGGGTGAACCCCGACTGTGGTTTAAAGACAAGAGCAATGCCCGAGACCGACGCAAGCCTTAGAAATATGGTTGCTGCTGCAAAACAGGTCAGAGAAAAGAAATAAGCCGGAAAGCTGGTAAAAAAGATGAAGATTTCTGAGATATGCAAAGAAAAGGGAAAAAGCCTGTCCTTTGAAATTTTTCCGCCGAAGAAGGACAGCGAACTGAAGAATATTGACGAAACACTGGCCGTTTTATGCGAGCTAAAGCCCGACTTCATCAGCGTGACCTTTGGTGCGGGAGGCAGTTCAAACTGCAACCGCACCATCGAGCTCGCCAAGAAAATCAAACGCGAATACCATGTAGAGCCTGTGGTACACCTGACATGCCTGCACTATAACAAGGCAGATATCAACGAATTCGCCAAGATCCTGAGCGCGGAGGGCATTCAGAACATCCTCGCCCTCCGTGGAGACAAAAATCCAAACATTCAGGAAAAGGAGGATTTTGAACATGCCTCCGACCTGATCCGGTTTCTGAAACCGCAGACCGACTTCTGCTTTTTAGGCGCCTGCTACCCGGAATGCCATCCGGAATCTGGAAACAGAATCCGGGAAATGAAGTATCTGAAGGAAAAAGTGGATGCCGGCGCGGAGGTACTGCTGTCGCAGCTGTTTTTTGACAACGAACAGTTCTTCCGCTTCCACGAAAGCTGCAGGATCGCGGACATCAACGTCCCGGTCATCCCCGGCATCATGCCCGTCATCAATGCCTCGCAGATCAAAAGGATGGTGACAATGTGCGGCGCTACGTTCCCGGAGCGCTTCCAGAAAATCATCTGCCGATACGAGACAAACAAGGAAGCCCTCTTCGATGCCGGAATGTCCTACGCCTTAAGCCAGATCATTGATCTGCTCGTAAGCGATATTGACGGAATCCATCTTTACACGATGAACAATCCATTTGTCGCGCGCAGAATATGCGAAGGAATCCGCAATATCATATAGATCCGCTTTTACGTCTGAAACAGCTACACGGTCTTACTCCGTATAATACTGTGCCTGTGCGTGCCAGAGTTCATAGTATTTGCCGGTGACATCAGCCACCAGCTCCGCGTGGGTGCCCTGTTGAATAACGGCGCCCTCATGGAATACGGCAATTTCATCGCAGAACTTACAGGAGGACAGCCGGTGGGAGATATAGATTGCGGTCTTATCTCCGGCAATCTGATCGAACTTACTGTAAATTTCCGCCTCCGCAACCGGATCAAGCGCGGCGGTCGGCTCGTCCAGAATGATGAACGGCGCATCCTTGTAGAGCGCACGGGCGATGGCGATCTTCTGTGCTTCACCGCCGGAGACATCCACACCGTCCTCATCGTAATCCTTGTAAAGATAAGTCTCCGTTCCGTTTTTCATCCCGGCAAGTCTGTCGGAAAAACCCGCTTTTGCAAGGCAGTCGACCACCCTCTCCCTGTCGTAACCAACCTTCGATGCCACATTCTCACCCAGCTTCAGTCCAAACAGCCGGAAGTCCTGAAATACAACGGAAAAGATGTCCATATATTCCCGGTAGTTGTACTTGCGGATGTCAATGCCATTCAGCAGGATCTCACCCTCGGTAGGATCGTACAGCCTGCAAAGCAGCTTGATGAAGGTCGTTTTTCCGCTCCCGTTCATGCCCACAACCGCCAGCCTTTTACCGATTTCAAAGTTCAAGGAAAGCAGCATTATTCCGCATATCTCCAAAAGCAGCCACAAGATTTGACATGCCACCGGAAACCTTCGTGATGGAAGTGACATACTGCGCTACCGCACCAAGCCCAAATGCTCCGGCCAGCGCCTTTAAGCAGACGAAAACATAGACAACACCCGTAAAAAGAACCGACACTGCACTTCCTGCCGCAGCATACAGTCCTATCGGTCCCCATGCCAGATGGGCAAACAAGCCTGCAGAGCCAAAAACGCCCTCCTTGTTACGGTTATAACGGTCACACATCTTATCCTGCCGGTAAATTCTGACATATGCAACTGCAAAGAGTGCGGAAAGCAGGCTCAGTATAATAACCTTTTTCTCTCCGGTCGTCCATGCGAGCCATATCATATACCACGAGTTCTGGCACATGTTATATCTCATTTTTTCTCTTCTCACGAAAAAACACCATCCTTTCTGTGCTCATCCTAACAAAAAAAATCGTCCCCATGTGCTTTTGGGGACGAATCGTCATTCCCGGGTGATGAATCGCAAATTCTCACACCTGCGGAAGCAGTATTTCAGTTGTAAATGCGCCATCCTCGCTATTGCGGCTGATGTATCGTCACATAGTTACCAAACACATCCGCATACCGGATTTGATAGACCGGCACGCGCACCATTTCTCCGCCCGCCCAAGATTCAGAACCTTTTCATTCCTCACAAGCTTCTCTGTAGCACGGTCAAGCACCGAGCAGAGCTTTTCTTCCTTTACCGGCTTCATAAGATAGTGCAGCATCGGAATCGTCGCAGATTGCAGTTTTGTACTTCATGCTTTCTTTTCAATAATCCCGATCAGTTTTTAAAGCTGTGGATCGGCGCGGGGATTCTTCCGCCGCGGTTCACGAACGCATCGCAGGAGAAGGAATTCACCGGCATGACGGGCGCATAGCCAAACAGTCCGCCGAACTCCAGCTGGTCTCCCGCCTTCTTGCCGATCGCGGGAATGACACGGACTGCCGTTGTCTTCTGGTTTACCATACCGATTGCCATCTCATCGGCGATCAGCCCGGAAATCGTCGTCGCCTTGGTATCTCCCGGAATTGCAATCATATCCAGCCCGACGGAGCATACACAGGTCATTGCCTCCAGCTTCTCCAGCGTCAGCGCTCCCGCCTTTACCGCATCGATCATTCCCTGATCCTCGCTGACCGGAATGAACGCGCCGCTTAAACCGCCTACATAGGAGGATGCCATCACGCCGCCCTTCTTTACCTGATCGTTCAGCAGAGCCAGCGCCGCCGTCGTTCCCGGCGCTCCCGCATGCTCCAGACCGATCTCACAGAGAATGTCCGCGACACTGTCACCGATTGCAGGTGTCGGTGCAAGGGAAAGATCAACGATGCCGAACGGCACATTCAGCCGTGCAGACGCCTCCTTCGCCACCAGCTGTCCCACACGGGTCACCTTGAACGCGGTCTTCTTGATCGTCTCGCACAGCACCTCAAAATTCTCTCCCCGTACCTTTTCCAGTGCAGTCTTCACAACGCCCGGCCCGCTGACGCCGACATTGATAATCTTGTCAGCCTCCGTCACGCCGTGGAACGCGCCCGCCATGAACGGGTTGTCATCCGGCGCATTGCAGAATACGACGAGCTTTGCCGCGCCGAGGGAATCGGTGCCGTAGGAAGCCTCCGCCGTCTCCCTGACGATCTCTCCCATCAGCTTGACCGCGTCCATGTTGATGCCGGTCTTGGTCGAGCCGAGGTTGACAGAGCTGCACACACAATCCGTCTGGGCAAGCGCCATCGGGATAGAGCGGATCAGCAGTTCATCCGCATGTGTCATTCCCTTGCTGACAAGCGCGGAATAACCGCCGATCAGGTTCACGCCGATATCCTTTACCACCCGATCCAACGTCTTTGCAATCGTCACAAAATCCTCGGACGTCTTGCAGGCGGCTCCGCCCACCAGCGCGATCGGCGTTACCGAAATTCTCTTATTCACGATCGGGATGCCGATCTCACGGGAGATCTCGTTTCCTGTCCGGTTGAGATCCTTCGCCGCCTCGTAAATTTTATGATAAATCTTTTCATTCAGCTTCTCTAAGTCAGAATCAATGCAGTCCAGAAGGCTGATGCCCATTGTGATGGTACGCACATCAAGATTTTCCTTCTCGACCATGTTGTTGGTCTCTGTCACTTCGTACAAATTAATCATATGCTCTCCATGCCTTTCCTTTTATCAGATTAATTGCCGCTCCTTGTCTGCAGTCACACATCAGATACGGTGCATCTGATCGAAAATCTCTTCCTTCTGGCACTTGATTACAACCCCGATCTCCTCGCCCAGCGCCGCCATTTCATCCGCCATATCGCCGAATGCCTTTCCGCAGCCGTTGGTATCCACGATCATCATCATGTTAAAATAGCCCTGCACAATCGTCTGGGAAATATCCAGAATATTGATGCCGTTCTCAGCGAGATAGGTACAAACCTTTGCAATAATTCCGACAGTATCTTTTCCCACAACAGTAATAATTGTTCTCTTCATGTTCTTTCCTTCCCTTTCGCCTGACCTAAGCTTTTCGTTACCATTAAACTACATTTATCCGTTTATTGCAAGACCGGATTCAGATTTCAACCGCCGCCGTGACCTCATTCCGCTTCGCCACACGGATGTCGAAATCTCCCGCCCTGTACGGGCCATCTCCCATATTGATCTCCATGCGAACCGACTCAAAGGCAAGCTCGGGAAGATTGTTCTCCTTGCTCAGATGTCCCAGAAGCACCGCCTTCAGCTTATCGTGCAGAATCCGGCATAAAAGCCTTCCGGAATTTTCATTTGAGAGGTGTCCCCTTTCCCCGAGGATTCTCTGCTTCAGATAGTACGGATAGGGACCGACCTGCAGCATATTGACATCATGGTTCGCCTCCAGCAGAAGCGCATCCATCCCTTTCAGGCACTCCACCGTGTAATCGTTGTAGACACCGAGATCCGTGCAAACCGCAACTCTCTTATTTCCGTAGGAGACACGGTAGCCGACCGGCTGTGCGGCATCGTGGGAAATATGCATCGGGTTCACCGTGAGATCCTTGATCGTCAATTTCTGATCCTCCTTCACCTCGTGAAAAAGATCATCCTCCAGTTTCCCGAGGTTCCCGCACCGTTTTATGGCATCGATCGTCCCCGCCGTGGCATAGATCGGGATCTCATATTTTCTGGCGATCACTCCCAGCCCCGCGATATGATCTGCGTGCTCATGTGTCACCAGAATTCCGTCTATGTCTCTCCCCGTAAGCTCCAGCTCCCGCAAGCCGCTCTCCACGCGCTTGCCGCTGATTCCGACATCCACAAGCAGATGCGTGGCATCCGAACCCACATAGATACAGTTGCCGCTGCTTCCGCTCGCTATACTACATAATCTCATAACTATCCAGTCCTCTTTCTCCGCGAAAGATTCCTACACCTCCCAGTATATTTCAAGTACGTCGCCCTCGTTCAGAGGCTCCATATATTCCGCATTCCTGCCGTTTAACCTTGTCACAATGTTCCGCCCCGCAGGCTTGCTTAAGTCAAACTCAATAAAGGAAAAGACATCGACAAAAACATAGTTGACCTTTCCGGTCAACGCAACAGGCATTCCATTGACTATCACGGTCACTCTCGTATTTTCTCCTGTATTTCCCGCTTCGGGCGCTGTATTGCTTCCCACGCCCACCGTGCTCTCCGCAGGTGTCCCGGAAACGGCTTCCGCCGTGCCGTCCGCCCCGGACAACTCCTCCGTTTCATCCGTTTCCGCATTCCAGCTGAGCGTAAAATTCTCATAAATGCGCGTCTCCGGCTTCGCCGGCGTATCATTTACCAGAATCCCGCCCCCGAGAGGCACATCCATAAAGTCCGCAATCTCACGGACCGTGTAGGAATTCTGAACGGTAATTTCATCCTCCTCACGGATCAGGTAAAATTCGTTTTCCATCTTCCCGTTGACAAGCGCCGTCTTCGGAAGATTGATCTTTGTTCCGTTGACAATCACATGCAGCTGCTCGGAAAGCTCAGTCAGCTTTCCGAGCTCCAGCACCGCCTCATCTCCCGCCGTGGACGGAACCATCTCAATATGGTCTCCGTTATGTACCTGACTGTGGATATCCGCATTCTCGCCGTTTACGCGGATCAGGGCAGCTTCCCCCTGAACGCCTCTCACAATCCTGCTCTTTCCGTTCACGCTGAAGGTGAGCGCCCTTCCTCTCTTCGGGAAGAGGTCTTCGTTGGAAAATTCAGACTGTACAGCGGCATCCGCCACGGTCAGCTTTCCGTTATCATAGAGCTTGATACGTTTCCCGTTAAACTCCACAAAGATAAAGTTATTGCTCTGCTCGTAATAGCTCAGGCAGATGCCGACCGGCGTCACCATCATGGAATCCTGCCGGGAATCCTGATTTTCAAACTCGATCGCGCGGAGCACCTCCTGCCCGCGGATTGCCACACGTTCCTTGACAATTCCGAGTTCCTTCGCCAGCGCCTCCGTGTAGCCCGGAATCATGCCGCCTCCGCCGACCACAAACACCGCGCTGACAGCCTTCTCGCCGTTCAGCTCCCGGATGCAGTCCGCCACCTGCTTTGCCATTCCGTTCACATGCTCCTCCAGCAGCGCGGCAACCTCCTCTGCGGAAATCGTCTGCGGCAGCCCCATGATGTCCTCATACTCCACCGTTTCCTTCACGCCTGCCTCGCGCTTGATCCGTTCCGCAGTGTCGAACTCCACAAGGCAGTGCTGGACAAGGATGTCCGTCAGGCTGTCTCCCGCCACGGGAATCATCCCGTATGCCGTTATCGTTCCGTCCTTTGTAATCGAAATATCGCTGGTACCCGCTCCGACGTCCACAAGCGCCATATTCAGCATGCGGAACTTCTCCGGTATCGCCACCTGTATCGCGGCGATCGGCTCCAGCGTCAGGTTCGCCACATGAAGCCCTGCAAGCTCCACCGCCTTGTACAGCCCGTCCACCACATCATCCGGCAGGAACGTCGCGATCAGATCCAGTGCCATGCTCTTTACCTTGTGTCCCTCAAGGTTGCCGATCTGGTAGCCGTTCATATAGTAGCGCATGGGGGTATAACCGACGCAGTAGAACTTCATATCCGTATCGTTCGTCTTCTGGAATTCCTCGTATGCCCGTTCCACACCCATAGTGGAGAGAGAATAGACATCCTCCTCCGTCACCTCATGCTCCTGTTCAAAGCTCTGTTCCACATGGGTCGTCACCGTGCGGAGCACACGTCCCGCCGCAGCGATACACACCTCTGTCAGCCTGCGGTTCAGATCCTCCTCGAGCTGTTCCTTGACCTGACGGATCGTCTCGCCGACCTTCCCGATGTCATGAATCTGTCCGTCCAGCATGGCGCGCGTCTCATGCTCCTTGAAACGCTGTGCCAGAACATGAAATCTGTCGCTGCCGAGATAGCCGGCCGTTCCCACAATGCTTCTGGTTCCGATATCCAGTCCGAATACAAGCTGTCCCTGTCCTTCTCTTACTCCCGCCATGTAAAAGCCTCCAGTTTCTTATCGATCTGCTTGAAGCTGTCCGCAAGCAGCCCGCTGTTATCTATCACAAAATCGCACTGCCTCCGGAATTCCTCCTCCGAAAGCTGCTTTGACATTACATTGTCGATCCGCTCCCTGTCGTAGCCTCTCGCCTGCTCCAGCCGCCTGCGCCTGACGCTCTCATCCGCGTAGATATACCACATTTCATCTACCAGCGCTCCGTAGCCGCCCTCGATCAGCAGCGCCGCCTCCACAAAAAACAGCTCCACACCGCCATCTTTTCTCGCTCTCTCAAGGTGTGCAAGCAGATACTCCTTCACCGCCGGATGCACGATCGCATTGACCCCTTCCAGCAGCTCAGGGTCTGCAAAGATCCTCGCCGCCATCTTCGCCTTGTCGATCAGCCCGTCCGCATCGGTGACATCCGTTCCGAGCAGCGCCATCAGCCTTTCGTAGCACTCCGTTCCCGGCTCCTCCACCCGGTGCGCGACCTCGTCGGCAAGGTAGATTTCGCATTTGTAATGTTTTCCGATATAGTTGAGTATCTCGGTCTTCCCCGCGCCGATACCGCCGGTGATGCCGATAAATACAGGTCTATTTGGCTTCATACCAGTTATCTCCCGTGTGCAGGTCGATCTCAAGCGTCACGGCAAGCTCCGCTGCCGCCTTCATATTCTCCGACAGAATCTTCCGCACCTGTTCCTCTTCCTCGCGTGCAGTCTCGATTACCAGTTCGTCATGCACCTGCAGGATCAGCCTTGACTTCAGCCCCGCCCCGCGCAAGGCTCTCCAGACCCGGATCATGGCGATCTTGATAATGTCTGCCGCCGTTCCCTGAATCGGAGAGTTCATTGCGACACGCTCCCCGAAGGAACGCTGCATGAAGTTCGATGAGGAAAGCTCCGGCACCGGTCTGCGCCTGCCGAACATGGTCGTCACATAGCCCCGCTCCTTCGCATCCGCGACGAGCTTATCCAGAAATTCCTTCACCTTCGGATAGGTTGCAAAATACTGTTCGATGTATTGTGCCGCTTCCTTCCTGCTGATGCTCAGATCCTGGCTCAAGCCGAAGGAGCTGATGCCGTACACGATTCCGAAATTTACCGCCTTTGCGTTCCGCCGCTGCAGATCCGTCACCTCTTCAAACGGTGTGTGGAACACCTTGGATGCCGTGATCCGGTGAATGTCCTCATCCATGCGGTACGCCTCGATCAGCTGTTCATCCCCGGACATATGCGCCAGGACACGCAGCTCGATCTGGGAATAATCCGCGTCCATAAATTCATAGCCGTCCTTCGGCACAAACACCTTCCGGATGCGTCTGCCCAGCTCCATCCTCATGGGGATATTCTGAAGGTTCGGCTCCGTCGAGCTGATCCGCCCCGTCGCCGTGATTGTCTGGTTAAAGCTCGTGTGGATCCGCTGATCCGCACCGATATATGCCGCCAGCCCGTCCGCGTAGGTGGATTTCAGCTTTGTCAGTGTCCTGTACTCAAGAATGTCCTTCACGATCGGATAGTCCCCCGCGAGCTTTTCAAGGACATCCGCCGCTGTGGAATAACCGGTCTTCGTCTTCTTCCCGCCGGGAATGTTCATCGTCTCAAACAGCACCTCGCCGAGCTGCTTCGGAGAATTGATATTGAACTCTGTGCCCGCCTGCTCATGGATCGACGCTTCCAGCTGCCCGATTCTCTCCGCGAGCGCGTCGCCGTATGCCTTGAGCTCCTCCCTGCGGACCTCAACGCCCTCGCGCTCCATATCGTACAATACCAGTGAAAGCGGCATCTCGATCTCACGCATCAGCCTGTCCATGCCGGTTGCCCGCAGCTTCTCCTCAAGAACTCCCGCCGCTGCGGCTGCGACATAAGCATTGTAACAGCAGAAAAGCCTGAATTTCTCCGGCTGCTGCTTTGCCGCCTCCGAAAGACTCAGCTTTCCGAGCAGCTCGCTCCTGCCGGGAAGCATCCTGCCCAGATGCTCCGAGGCAATCGCCTCCACATCATAGTCATTCTTGAGCGGGTTCAGAAGGTATGCCCCGATCAGGATGTCAAAGTATCTGTCCGTCCCATCCTGTGCCAGATAGGAATACTGCTTCTTAATGTCAAAGAAGGACAGCCGCTGCTTCGCAGACAGCTCACGAAGCGTCTGCGTCAGCGCAGCCATATCCGCCCCGTCCTCCTGCGATGACGCTTCCTCAAACAACGACAGCTGTACATTCTCCGGCTCCCTCACCGCATAGAAAAAGGTCTCCGTTCCGCTGCTGAGCGCTGCCCCGAGCAGCCGTCCGCCCTCTGCCGCAAGGAACAGCCCGGGTCTTTCGGTTCCGTTCTCCGCGCTTTTCAGCCTGTTCAGAAGCTCCTGCTGTGTTTTCAGCTCTGTGAAGGAATTTACAAGCTCCTCGCTTTCCTTTCCGGCATCCGCCTTTTCAAAGCGGCTGAGCATATTTCTGAATTCAAGCTGCTTGAACAGCTGATAGGCCTCAGGCGTGTAAAAGTCTTCCGCCTTTGCCGCCTCAAGATCCAGGTTGACATCGCAGTCCGTCTTGATCGTCGCCAGCGTCTTGCTCAGCTCTGCCAGAGCCTTATTCTCGATCAGGGATTCGCGGATGCTCTTCTTTGAGATCTCCTCCACATGCGCATAGATGTTATCCAGCGAGCCGTAAGCCACCATCAGCTCCGTCGCCGTCTTCTGACCGACCTTGGGCACGCCGGGGATATTGTCCGCCGTATCGCCCATCAGCGCTTTCAGCTCGATGAACTGTAACGGTGTCACCTCGTATGCCTTCCGCACATCCTCGGGATAATAGTCCTCGATCTCCGTCTTGCCCATTTTCGTCTTGGGAATCCTGATCTTGATATGCTCGTCCGAAATCTGCAGCAGATCCCTGTCTCCCGAGACAAGAGCGACCTCAACGCCGGCGCTCTGCGCCTTCTTTGCCAGCGTGCCGAGAATATCATCCGCCTCAAGCCCTGCCTGCTCCATGATGACAATGCCCATCGCATGCAGCACATCCTTCATCACCGGCACCTGCTCGCGCAGCTCCTCCGGCATAGGCTTTCTCGTTCCCTTATATGCCTCATACATCTCGTGCCGGAAGGTCGGCGCATGAACGTCGAACGCTACCGCGAGATAATCCGGCTTTTCCTCTTCCAGTATCTTAAACATGATATTCAGGAATCCGTAGACGGCATTGGTATGCAGTCCCTGCGCATTCGTCAGCTCGGGGACTCCGTAAAAGGCTCTGTTCAGAATGCTGTGTCCGTCGATCAGGACAAGCTTTTTGCGATCACTCATTTATAATCCTCACAATTACAATAATATCCAGATAACGATGCCGATCAGAAGGCAGACTGCGATAATCTCCATGGCGATGCCCAGCCGGATCATCTTCCCATGAACCCTGATCTTGCGCTTCGTCTCGTTCATACGCTGATCCAGCTCCTTCTGCAGGTCAAAGGCGCTTCCGTCCTCCAGTCTCTGCACACCCTCCGTCACAAGAAACTGGATGATGAGCTCCTCCTTGCAGTTTTCACACTGTTCCATATGCTCGCTGAACTTCTTCAATGTCTGATAGTCCAGCTTATGGTCAATGAAACCGGGTATCAGCTTCTCAAATTCTTTGCAGTCCATAGGCTCCCCTTTTAAATCTGCGCAAGCGCCTGCGCGATGTCTGCAATCAGATCCTCCTTGTCCTCAATGCCACAGCTGATACGGATGAGCTCCGCGGGAACTCCCGCCTCCCTGAGCTGTTCATCCGTCATCTGGCGATGCGTGCTGGACGCGGGATTCAGACAGCAGGTTCTCGCATCCGCGACATGTGTCTCAATCGCCGCGAGCTTAAGGCTCTTCATGAAAATGCTGGCAGCCTCTCTGCCGCCCTTAAGTCCGAAGGATACGACGCCGCAGCTTCCGTTCGGGAGATATTTCTGCGCCAGCTCATAATATTTATCGCCGGGCAGTCCGCAGTAATTTACATAGGCAACCTTGTCGTGTCCCGCGAGGAACTCCGCGACCGCCTGCCCGTTCTCGCAATGTCTCTTCACGCGCACATGCAGGCTCTCCAGACCGAGATTCAGAAGGAACGCGCTCTGCGGGCTCTGTACCGAGCCGAGGTCTCTCATCAGCTGTACCGTACATTTTGTGATAAATGCACCTGCGTTTCCAAAGCGCTCCACATAGGTCACGCCATGGTAGCTGTCATCCGGTGTGCACAGCCCCGGATACTTCTCCGCATGTGTCATCCAGTCAAATTTTCCGCTGTCGACAATGGCTCCGCCTACTGCCGCACCGTGTCCATCCATATATTTTGTCGTGGAATGCGTCACAATATCCGCTCCCCACTCGAAAGGTCTGCAATTAATCGGTGTGGCAAAGGTGTTGTCAATGATTAACGGCACACCGTGCTCATGCGCACATTTTGCAAACTTCTCAATATCCAGCACCGTCAGCGCGGGATTGGCAATCGTCTCGCCGAACATCGCCTTCGTGTTGTCCTGAAAAGCCGCGTTGATCTCCTCCTCCGCCGCATCGGGGCTTACAAACGTAACGTCAATGCCCATTCTTTTCATTGTAACGGAGATCAGATTGTAGGTGCCGCCGTAAATCGTGCTGCTCGCAACAATATGATCGCCGCAGCCGCAGATATTGAACAGCGCATAGAAATTCGCCGCCTGGCCGCTGCCGGTCAGCATTGCCGCCGTGCCGCCCTCAAGCTCTGCAATCTTGGCAGCCACATAATCGTTGGTCGGGTTCTGCAGTCTGGAGTAAAAATAGCCGCTCGCCTCCAGATCAAAGAGCTTTCCCATATCCTCGCTCGTATCATATTTGAACGTGGTACTCTGAACGATAGGGATCTGACGCGGTTCTCCGTTTCCCGGTGTGTAACCGCCCTGTACACAGATACTGTTAATCTTCATCTTAATCTCCATTCCTGTATTGTTTTTGCAACCTCACCAATAAACTTATCTATAAAACTTATGTATAGCATACATAATCCAGTATACACATTCGCACGCCCAAATTCAATAATTTTTCAACCATTTCAACGTGCCGCATGGTATATATCGCAAATACATAAACGCCACATTTTCTACCTACAAAATTTGATTTAGCAACCATGTATCCAAGTCAGTTATTACTTGGAGTCAAAAAATGCTGATTGCAAAAAGCCACAAAAAAATGGCCGAAAAATAATGTATATTCTACCTGTGTTCCATTCACTTCTGCATATGATTGTGTCAAATCATACCAGCATGAGTTTGCTTCCGCATCACCAAGCAAACATTCACCCATTAGAAAAGATTGCATAATATAGCAAGTCCCTCTTCTTCATTTTCATAATTATCATAATAATTTTGATAACCTGCCTGAATTGATATTTTTTCTGCTTCTTCTCTATTTTTAATCTCTTGAAGACAAATCACATCCGCGTTTAGTTTTCGAATTTCTCCAATTATACAGTTAGTTCTATATGGCAGTCCTTGTTCGGAATTCCATATGTTATATGTTGCTATTCTCATTATCTGTTCCTCCATATGTAACTTCTGATATAGACATTATTTTAAATTAATATGTTTATCACAGAATCTCTGAATTATATCCAGCACCTCATCACTATAATAAGTCAGACCACCATGAGCATCATTTCCTTCCAATTCATAGTAATCCGCTTCATGTCCTGTAGCAATAAGTCTGTCATATAATGCTCTGCTATTTTCCACAGATACTACTGGGTCAAATTCGCTATGTATAAGCAATACCGACGGAAGTTCTATATCCTTCGTTATATACATCTCACAAGATGCCTTTTTTGCCAATTCCTCATTACCTGCAATCTCATCCACTCCGAGCAAAACCGCAGACGGACGTTTCTTTAACCATGGTGGAAGCGGATTTTGTGAACAAATCAAAATATCCGTCGATGCACTTTCCAAAACTATTCCTGATACCTTCATCGGCATCTCACATAAACCGCTTTTTGCAAATAGCACTGACATCATAGCAATATGTCCACCAGAGGAATTTCCCATGAGAAAAATATGTTCCAAATCTATATGAAAATTTTCAGCTATAGTTGGTATGAATTTCAATGCGTTGCAAACATCCTCTATTTGCGCCGGGAACTGCGCAATATCAGATTCCCTATATTCCATCACCACCACCACATATTCTCTTTTAGCTAAAGTCGCATATTGCGGAATATCATTATACATTTCCTGCTTATGCCATGCCGAACCCGGAATAAACAAAATAAGTGGATATTTTTCTTCATTCGTCATTCCATTCCTATGCGGAAAAATGATTTGCAAGTGTCTCTTGCAATTACCATAATCACAATATTCCCAATTCTGCGAATATAACCATTGCATTTCGCTTGAGTCAACTTCAACTTTTATTTTATTCTTCATAAATTATTCCTCGTTCCAATCCTTATACAGTGTATCATATTTCGGCATGATTACATCCCGCAATATTGCTGCAAATCATATTTCTCATTTACCACATCAGATTTTTCAATATACGGGGCGGAATCAATATATACCCATCTTTCAACAAAGATAGGCGCAACCTTAAACAGCCTCTCGTTTTGCACCCCCGAATATCTCTATACCCCCCCCAGAAATGCATCCTTATATGCCTCGCAAAATGCATTATGCTCCATTGGATGTCCAACTTCTTCGCACACCCCTTCTCATCATTTAAGATATAACTTCCATTTCTGTGCATCATTCATAATCAAAGAAATAATTTTACCATAACAGCTACATTTTACTACATAATATTCGTCAACTACTGTTCTAACATGAACTTCAAAACTTCCCCCTCGAATTCGTTTTAAATACACTATTTGGCAATCAGCTATATCTACATTCGCCACTTTTGAGAAATTACGATAAAATTTACGGACTTCAAAATATATAATTTGCTTACGTTTTTTTTCGTTATTTTCTCTTTCCTTCTTTCCAAGCATCTTCTTCAAAATTTTCCACAAGTTCAACGCAAAGCCTTTCGTAATATCCCATATAAATCCGCCAATAAATACCATAAGCCATGGATGACTGGATGCCCATACAACTATTGCACCAAAACCACTTGCTCCACATTCATATCTAAAAAACGTATAAACAAAACATCTACTCATTTCAGGGTAGCACGGTGCATCTGCATTACCTGGATCAAATTCTTCTATAAATAATACTTTAGGTTCTTTCACTGGAAAAGGCTGTCTATATGACCTTGGAATATCATTAATTCTTTCGATAATCTCAGATGAAATACTAAAAAAACAGTATATATCCCAAAACGTCAAATTATTACCAACTTCCAATACGGAATGAAATCCATCATACAGTTGCAATCTACTGTCAATCTCTTCAATCCCTATGTCTGTTTCTATGGTTGTTTTGTACTCCAGTACCCTTTCCTCTGTATCATAATCCTCAGTGTATACAGAAAACAGAATTTTCATATTGTTTTTCTCCTTATCTTAGGTCTATTATTTTGC
Source organism: uncultured Acetatifactor sp. (assembly GCA_934402315.1). GTDB lineage: Bacteria > Bacillota > Clostridia > Lachnospirales > Lachnospiraceae > Acetatifactor. The sequence goes on from CAKRTS010000001.1 coordinate 314,983, forward strand.
AAGTCATATATCACTACTTTTAAACTCACCACATCTTTTGATCAAATTCTCCTGTATCATGATACTTATCTTCTTTTTTTATCGTAAGTTCGAATAAGCGCTGAAAGTATGCTACAAATTTTCTATCAAACAATAACCGCTTTCTTATAATCTTTTCTGACATTCTCATTTTACTCAGTACCATTACCCTAAAAAAAGTCTTATAGCAATAATTAACTGCTTGCAATTCATCTATAGTTAATATGGGTTTTACTTCTTTTGAAGCATGCGTATATACATCTCTGTCGTTTATTATCTTTTCAATAACTTTCTCACTTGCTTCTTTAGATTTGGTTTTTGATAATCCTGATATAATCTGAATACTTCCTAATGTAAATTCATTCATACACTTTCTGAAATTCTGCCCATTATAAAATGTATATTTCTTTACAAATGCTCTATCAGCCTCGTCTAGTTTCTGCATAATCTCGTTCTTTTTATTATTAAACTCTACCTCTTCACTCTCATCAATCTTCGCCCTCTGAAATCCCTCCACAACTTGCATAACCTTCAAGAATTTATTGTATGTGCTTACTTTTATTTCCTCATCCAAAAGTATTTGCTTATAGGCTTCGCAAGCTAACATACATTCATTTTGAATCTTATAAAACATAGCAATCGCTGAGCCTATGCCATCTTCAAAATCAGAAATCTTAAAAAGACCTTTTCGCAAGAAAGATCTGGTATCAAAGTTTGGTTGTAACAAATTAAGTTTATACTTAGGAAAATTACACCATCCTACCGTCTTAATCGAATCTTCGCCATGATTCAAGTACACATCTTCTACTGTAATAATCTCACCTGATAGAATCTCAAAAAACAAACAAATGCTATGTATTAATTCATGAATTTCACTAATATCTCTTTCCTTGCCACCCGAATATTGAATCCTGCCATACATTGATACACGTAGCCCATCATGTTCATGTGTTATTGAAGGAGCAACAAAATATGAGAATCCATGACCTACCATTTTGGAGACAACATCACCTTTTATATCACATTCAACCCCCGGAAGTGTTAATTCATCATAACCTATTTGATACGGATACACACCTAACAACTCCGTGATCTCTGTGATTTCACAATTAATCCCACTAAATCTCATTTCCTGAGAAGGACTCCACAAATAATCAAGCAGAATCAAAGTTGACATATACTCCAAATTAATTTTGCTTTCATTGCAATCTGCGCCCATTCTATATGATGTATTAACTAATTGACACTCTACTGCGGTTATATATATTGCCTCATACTTAACAACAACATTTACAAAAGTCTCATTTCTGACTTTATCATAATCTTTTCGTTCTACTTCCTTTATCGTAATCTTGGTTATACATTCCTCATCTACCACCAATTCAGAAAGATAATCAACTTCTTCACCATTTATACTTACCACTCGACATGCATAAGTAGTATTCTTTTCTATATCCATGAAATCCTCCTTTCCAAAAATCACATATTAATTTGTGGCTTATCCTTCCTGCTTATTTCCCTTTGTTCCTGCATTTCCACAATGCCATAGGATGCTTTTCCACATTTACACATTCAGCAGTTGCTCCAAATATCAGTTCCGGACAATATCTTCCTTCTGCAAACGCTTTCCAAAACAATTCTTCCTCTTCTGCTGGCAACAATATATCTGCAAGATATTCGCCAACCTTTTTCTGTGCCATCTCCAGATCAAATCTTTCACCCTTACGAAGCACCGGGTCTAAATCTCGTTTAATCTGTTGCTTAGAGACATTCCCCACATTATCAAGTTCAAATTTCTCCGGTGGATATTCTGCTCCTATTGCACTGTAGAACACTGCACATTTGCGTAGCATCGCTTCTTCACTTTCATCAAACAAGCCGTATTTGACCATATTGTACATATCATACAAATCCCGCGGTGCAGTCCTCGTAAGTAAAGCAACTGTTTTAGAAGCAAATATCTCTAATGGTGCCACTGAAAGCACCGTAAACTTCTCTTCATTCCAAGGCAGCTTTACCTCTCTTGTTGCAACAGGCAGGACATGACACCGAAGCATATAATTTATTTCGATTTTTATATTATCTTTTACACCACCACAATTTACATATTCGTACACGAAAGAATCCAACGCATGGTAGTTCTTTGATCTAGGACTCAACGTATATCCGTTTGCGCTCATATACTTGCTGATTTTATCTGTAATAATATCCCTGTCTGCAAGCATTTTCTCTCTGTCAATACTTCTGCAATAATCTAAATCAATATCTACCGATAATCTTGGCAAATCAAAAATCGTAAGATTAATCGCCGTTCCGCCCTTCAGAGCAATCGACTCTGACAAAAGTTCATCCGATTCCATAAACTTAAGTACATCCGCCAAACGACAAACCTTCTCCAATGTATCTCTTACGAAACCCAGTTCTTTTGCCATTCTACCGAGTGTCAATCTATCCAATTGCATCATAATCCCCTACCCCTTTATCTATTAGTTCCTTCAGTGACGATGGTGCGTATAATTTCCATCTTTCATGAAATACGGTATTCTGCAAAGCTTTTTGCAGATACTTATTTGCACCGGAAATATATCTTTCACACTCCACAAAAAATTCATCCGAAAAATGAAAATCCTGTCTCATTTCTTCGAAGACATAACCACACTTCTGATATAAATATCCATTATTGTTCTTAGCAAGACAATCCAACACCTTCTTTTCATTTAATGTTGGAACTAACATCATACAACGTATTACTTCTTCCAGCCCTGCTATCTTTTCAAAATCCCGAATACTATCTACCACTGTCTGCTCTATGGATGTAATACGTATATTACCTTGTTGTATCACATCTAAGCCTTGTTTACGCTCTACCCTACGATATACAACGCCATTATACTCAAAATCCGAAAATCTCTTGTCTGTAGCAACAAAGCATTCATAAAACACCTGATTTCCATATCCATATGCCTCAAATGCACTATGATGGGTAATACATGCATCCGAAGATAAATTTGATGCTATTTGATAACGAGAAAGCACCGGCTGTTTTGTCTCTAAGCTGATTACCACATAAAAATCTCTTTTTACTTTTTCGATAAGACCCTTGGTCTGATAAGTATAAATAATTCTATTAGCTGCATCTGCCGTTCCTACAATTTCTATCAATTGTTCTCTCGAGAAACATCCCTTATCCAACAAATTTTCGTAATACTTCATTCTACACCGCCTCGTTTTTCTGTTTTTGCACCAAGTATTATCTTTTCGTAATGTTTTATGCTTTTTCAGAAATTTTCTTTTTTATTTTAACGCAAAGTAGTACAAAAAGCAACTATTTTGTGCATTTTAAGAAATGCAGACACAGTATACAAAAACCAAAAACCCACGTCCCCGCCTCCCGGCAGGCATAAATTAAACTGTTTTATGCCCATTCAGCGCACAGCAAAAACGGGGCAGAACCGGTAAATCCGTATTCTGTCCCGTCTTCCTTTTCATCCCTGCGCATATCTCGAGAGAAATTGTCTCGTGCGCTCCTCTCTGGGCGCATCAATCACCTGCTTCGCCTCTCCCTGCTCCACGATGACACCGTTGTCCATGAAAATGATCTGGTCAGCCACATCCCGCGCAAACGCCATCTCGTGCGTCACGATCAGCATCGTCGTATGCTGCTCCGCCAGTCCCCGGATGACCTTGAGCACCTCTCCCGTCAATTCCGGATCCAGCGCCGACGTCGGCTCGTCAAAGCATAAAATATCCGGCTGTAGTGCAAGTGCCCTCGCAATCGCCACTCTCTGCTGCTGTCCGCCGGAGAGCTGGTGCGGGTAATGTTCCATACGCTCCGCCAGCCCCATCTGATCCAGAAGCTGCTTCCCGTGCTCCTCTATCTGCTCCAGTATCTGCTTTTTATTGCTCTTGAAATCCGGTCGTTCCTTTGCCAGAAGCTGTTCGGCAAGCGTCACATTCTCCAGCGCCGTATACTGTGGGAAAAGATGAAATGCCTGAAAGACCATGCCGAAATGCAGCCGCTTCCTGCGCAGATCCCCCTCCCGCTCCTTCAGCGGTCTCGAGGCATCAAACAGCATCTCACCTTTTACGGAGATGGTTCCGGCATCGGGAAATTCCAGAAAATTCAGGCAGCGCAGAAGCGTCGTCTTTCCCGACCCGGAGGAGCCGATCAGCGCAAGCGCCTTTCCCTCCTCGAGTGTAAAGCTGACATTGTGCAGAACGTCCGTCTTATCAAAGCGCTTCTCTATACCCTTTACCTCTAAAAATGCCATAATCCGTCTCCTATCTGAAATAGTCCAGCTTCCGCTCAATGTAGCCAAACAGCAGCGTCAGAATCCCAACAAATGCCAGATAAAACACTCCCGTGTAGAACAGCGGCCAGGTAAGTCCGTCTGATTTCATAAACGAATATCCGGCAAAGGTCAGCTCATAGGCGGCGATAATACGCGCCAGCGAGGTGTCCTTGACAAGGGTAATGATCTCGTTCGACATCGGCGGCACGATCCGCTTGATCATCTGTAAGAGCGTCACCCGGAAGAAAATCTGCCCCTTCGTCATGCCGAGCACCTGTCCTGCCTCCTGCTGTCCCCCCGGCACACCCTCGATGCCTCCCTTGAAGATTACCGAGAAATAGCAGGCATAATTCAGCGCAAAGGCAACCACCGTTGCCGTGATTCTCCCCGCCTCATCACCGCTCCAGATATTGTGGTGGAACCAGAGCCCCGGCCCGTAGAAAATGATCAGCAGCTGCAGCATCAGCGGCGTTCCCCTGACAATCCACACGATCACATCAATCAGGTAGCGCAGCGGGCGGAACCGGCTCATGGAGCCAAACGCCACGAGCAGTCCCAGCGGCAGGGCAAAAATCAATGTCAATATGAAAATTTCAAAGGTAGTCGCCAGACCACCCAGCAGCGATTGCGTTACCGTCCAGATCATTTTCTCAACCCTTTACCCTACTTTGCCACTACCACAACCTGTGCATTGTTGCAGTATGCATTTGTGCATTCCATCGCACTCTTCACTTCATCCGTCAGTGTCATGCCGTTCCATACAACGTCAATATTCTTGGAGTTCAGCTCCATCGTCTTTGTATCCCAGTCAATCACAACGAACTTCACTTCCACGCCGAGCTCTCCGGCAACCTTCTTCGCCATATCAGCGTCAAAGCCGATCCACTCGTCGGAGCCGTCCTGATAATCCATCGGCGCAAAGTCTGTAATGCCGACAATCAGTGTTCCCTTGCCCTTGATATATTCCACATCGCTGTCCTCCGATGCGACATATTCACAGTCAGCCTGTTCGACAAGCGCGTCCTGCACGCCGTAGGTTGTTGCGATCTCCTTCATCGAGCCGTCGGCATAGCTCTTTGCCAGAACCGCATTGATATAGGAAGCAAGGTCAGACCCCTTTCTGCATCCGACACCGTATTCCTCTGTCGTCAGCTCATCCGTGTGCGTCAGGTTCGGGTAGCTCGTCCCATCGCCAATCATTGCGCCTGCCATCAGAAGATCGATGATCGCCGCATCTGATGTTCCCGCCGCAACCTCCATCAGGGCATCCGCCTGTGAAGCTACGGAATGATATTCAAAGCCCTTGTCCTGTGCCGCAGCCTCTCCCGCGCTTCCGGCTTCCACGGCATACACCATCTTCTTGTCCGCGTTCGCCTCAGAGGCTCCGCAACCGGTCAGCATAAGTCCGGACAGCATTGCCGCCGTAAGTAACATAACGATTTTCTTTTTCATAATCATCCTCCTGCCTTTCAGCAATCTGCAAATTTGTTCTGCCAAAACATTTTCATATTTTACCATGGTAGCACGCTAAAGTAAATACCCAAAAATAAAATCCTTCCGCCGGAAGGATTTTATCATTCTTATTTTACAGGCTTCTGCTGTTTAACAGCCGCCTCCTGCTTTCAGTCCTGCGCTACGATCTCCCTGTAGAACTCTGCATAGTCATGGCGCTTCTCCTTTGTGAACTGGATTGCCGCCCTCGGGTGCTGGTTGAGCAGTCCCGTCATCAGATATTGCAGGTCATACCCCCATACAACGCCGTCCGCCTTCAGCTTATTCATGTAGGTATCGATAAACTGGATCGCTGGATAAACATTGTACTTAGGATTTTTCAGGAAGCCAAGCAGCAGCTCCATCGCGCAGTTGCCCGCGCCTCTTCCCATGGAAGCGTAGGTTGCGTCCAGCCAGTCCACGCCGTCACCAACCGCCTCGATCGTATTCGCAAAGGCAAGCTGCTGGTTGTTATGGGCATGGATGCCGACCTTCTTGCCGTATTTCGCCGCAATGTTCAGATACATATCCGCCATGCGCGCCATCTGCTCCGGGTAGATCGCCCCGTAGCTGTCCACGATATAAAGCACATCCACCGGCGTCTGTCCGAGAATGTCAAGCGCCACCTTCAGGTCACTCTCCCGCGCATTGGAGATTGCCATGATATTGCAGCTGACCTCATAGCCCTTCTTCGCGGCATCCTCGATCATATCCACCGCCGCCGGGATCGTATTCAGATAGGTCGCCACACGGATCAGATCGATCGGGCTGTCCGCCCTCTCTATAATGTCCGTCTTATAGTCGCAGCGTCCGACATCCGCCATGACCGCAATTTTCAGATCAGTAGCATTTTCACCGACAATTGCCCGGATGTCCTCGTCCTTCGAGAACTTCCACTTTCCGAACTTGCTCTCGTCGAACATCTCTCTGGAAGCCTTATATCCGAACTCCATGTAATCGACGCCGGAGCGCAGATTCGCCAGATACAGCGCCTTGACAAATTCATCCGTAAAATAAAAATCATTCACCAGACCGCCGTCGCGGAGTGTGGCATCCACCACCTTCACATCCGGGCGATAGGCAATCAGACTGGAAATTTCCTTCATAAGTTCTTCACCTCGTATCTCACTCTCAGCAGTGATCCGCCCCATGCGAATCTCATGCTCAAGGAGAGTTTAGCAGTTTAAAGTGCAAAAGTCAAGTAAAACTTGCAAAAAATTCTTTTAGTCTTCCGCCTTCTGGCATATAATACTGTTGTTACTTTCTTGATCGGAGGTTTTTCCTATGAATATTGCAATTGTAACCGGCGCTTCCAGCGGACTCGGCGCAGAATATGTAAAGCAGCTCGACGCTGCCGGATGCTATAATGAAATATGGGTCATTGCCAGAAGAAAGGAGCGTCTCACCGCTCTCCAGCGCGAGGTAAAAACCAGACTCCGCCCTCTCGCCTATGACCTGACGGACAGCCAGTCCTTTTCCCTGCTTTCCGCCCTGTTGAAAAAGCACAGGCCCAACGTCCAGATGCTCATCAACGGCGCCGGCTTCGGAAAGATCGGCAGCTACCGCGACATATCGGTTGACCAGTGCTGCCAGATGATCGACCTGAACTGCAAGGCGGCTGTCGCACTGACGCAGACCGTACTTCCGTACATGCACAGGGGCAGTCATATTCTTGAGATCTGCTCCACCGCGTCCTTCCAGCCCTTTCCCTACCTGAATGTCTATTCCGCCTCAAAGGCATTTCTGTACCGCTACTCCCTCTCCCTCGGGAGAGAGCTGGCAGGCACAGGTATCGTCGTCACCGCCGTGTGTCCCTACTGGATCAAGGACACGGAATTTATCGGCACGGCTCGAAAGACAAGGGACAGCCACTATATCAACAACTTCGCCTTCTCGACCCGGAAAAAGGATGTGGTAAAACGCTCTCTCCGCGCCAACCAGAAGGGACTCGCTGTCTCCACTCCCGGACTCGCCTGCACGTTCCATCGCTTCATCTCCAAGTTCATACCATACGGTGTGCTGATGAGTCTCTGGGACCGTTTCCGGAAGCTATAAGCGCTTTCCCTTATCCAGAAGCTCTCTCAGCGCGTCCTCACCGACACTGACCCACGCATCCTCTTCCTCGGCGTTCAGTCCGAGGTACTGTGCCAGCGTCCTCTCGTCATCACTCATTCCCCACTCGTAGCTGTAATCGTCGATCGCCTCGAACTCGATCTTACCCGCCTGGTAGAGCTGCTTAAAATTCTGTTCCATACACATCTCCTTCGTATTCCTGCTGCCTGTCACTGCCAGTAGGAATTGATCTTCTCCTTGTTCAGCCCCTCACCGATCACAATGATGATCTCCTGACCAAGCTCTACGGGACTGACATTGATCTCCTCGTGCGTCGCGTTCAGTGCAATCCATTTTCCGTCGGTAACCGGCAGAAAACCCTTGACACGGAACACCCTTCCACACTCCTTATCATGCAGCAGCGCCTTTGCCTTGTCAACCAGCTCCTGCTCGGAAATGTGTACATTCATAAAATAGAGCGAGGAAAACGCCTTACTCTGGTCAAACCACAGCTTGACATAGCTCTCCGCCCGGTAGCCACAGGTCAGAAAGCTCTCATAGTCCTTGCTATCCAGCTCCTCCCAGTCCTTTACCAGCAGCTCCGCCTCCGTAAATCTTCTGCGGCACTGGAATTTTTCCATGACACGGTTCATATGCTGGAGCGTTCCCGAAAGCTCCTGCTCCGTCGCCTCCTGACTGCGGCTGACAATGATCTGTCCCGCGTTTGCGATCTGCGAGGCGAGCATATAGTCCGACTCCTCCGAAAGCTCCTCCGGCAGCTTCGCATTGACGATTGCAAGCACATTGCCGATCTCGTACCATGCATCGAGTGGCTCCTCATGCAGCACATCAAAAAATTCGTCCACGTCAAAAATTCCGGACGGCTCAATGAGCACACGGTCAAAGCCCCTCATTCCCATGGAGATCAGCTTCGTCTTCAGCCGCCTCTTGTGCGTGTCCTTGTCGCAGCCGCCGGCGATCATCTCCACCTCGCAGCCCGCTCCCATCAGCTCCTGCAACAGCAGCATATCGACATTGACCGCTCCGAAATCATTCTCCAGAATGGCAACGCGCTTTCCGTTCTCCATCAGATAAGCCGCGTATTTTTTAATAAAGGTCGTCTTTCCCGAGCCAAGAAACCCGGTGATCAGATCTATCGGAATCATAATTTTGCCTCTTTTCTGTTCTTATTCCTCTGATGAAGCCGTTTCTCCCATCTCCTTCGGGATCTCCGGCAGCGCAATATCCAACCCGACCTCCGTGTTATCCGCGAGTTCTGCCGGATCGGCATACTTCGTCTTCTTCTCCTCGTCATCGTCCCATAGGGAATCGTATTTCTTACGCTTCTTAGCGGTCATATTGTGAAGTGCCGCCGCATTCTTGACCGCCTGATAGAGCTTCGGGTTATACTCCATCAGCTTCTTCTCATCCTTATAAGGCACCTTCGCACCGGAGGCGATCCTCCTTGCCACCTCCATCAGCTTACTGACCTCTCTCGTACTCTCCTGCGACTTTTCCGACTGCTGCTTCGCGCTCTCCGTCTGCATTACTAAATCATGCTGCAGATTTAGGACATCCAGAACCTTCTGGTTCGCATCCAGCTTCTCCTGCGTCTCCCGTATGGACAGCTCAAGCGTCGCCGCTGCCTCCGTATATTCGCCGGCTCCCGTAAGCTTTGCTTTCCTCTGTGCCGCATCCCGCTGTTCGGTCAGCGTCCTTGTCCTCTCCGTCAGCGTCTGCCTGTAATTCTGATACCTTTGAAGTGCCTCTCCTATCTTCATAGCCGCTCTCATCCTTGTCCGCTTATTGCTACATCCGTGTAGCAGTTCTATTGCAACAAATGTTTTCTATAAACATTATCGTACATTTCTTCAAAATCTTAAGAGGCTTTCCCTTGTAAAAAGGGACATTCTGTACTAAAATGGGTCTGTCAGAAAACAGAAAGGATGTGCAGAATGGAACCGAAAAAAGTGACTGATTCCATGACAGAACAGGTTCATGTTGTCATTTATCCCGATATTAACGGCTTCGGCAGACTCTTCGGAGGTCAGCTCTTACAATGGATCGACGAGGTGGCGGGCGCAACCGCCAGACGGCACTGCGGCCATAACGCCACGACTGCTGCCATCGATAATCTACAGTTCAAAGCAGGTGCATTTCTGAACGATGTCCTCGTGCTGATCGGACGTGTCACCTATGTCGGACGGACATCCATGGAAGTGCGCGTTGACACCTATAAGGAAAATGCGGACGGCAGCCGCCATCCCATCAACCGCGCCTACTTCGTCATGGTCAATATGGGTGAGGACGGCAAGCCGTCAGAGGTGCCGCCGCTTCTCTTAAATCCGGAGGATCCGGCGGAGCAGATGGAATGGGAAAGTGCCCAGAAGCGCCGTGAGCTCAGACTGTTGCGCAGAAAGGAGGGCTTTTGACAGCCCTCCCTTTTTCATTCGTATTTCGTGTAAATATCCTCTGAAATCTTAAACTCAACACACCCCATATACATCGGGGCGACATCCCCCTCGTTAAAGCAGATGACAAGTCTGCCGTCCTGATCGAGGTAGAACGAAGTATTCTCCGTGATCGACCGGAAATTCCACTCTGGCACCTCCTGATCATCCAGCCAGTAATACACATTGCTGTCCGCATCCATCTGCTCCCGCATCTGCTTCTTGATGTCCTCACTAATCTGCGAGATATAGTCGTCATTTCCCGGAAACAGATCCGCGAGAGTCAGACGTTCTCCGGTCGACAGGTCGATTGTATAAAAATAATCCCACTCTGCGCCGCTTCCCATCGCCTGAAAGCAGATCAGCTTTAAAGCGAAATAATCCTCTGTCGTCGACAGTGTCTGCGACTTCACCATCATGTCCTGATGCCCCTGCTCCATATTTTCCTCAAACTCTTCGATCAGCTGATCCGTGATCGTCTGAATCTCCGCATTGATCTCGTCGGTCGTCTTTTTCAGGTTCTTCGTCACCTCCGCAGGCACCGCGCCCGCTGCCCCCTCCGGCATTCCTGTAACCTCTCCCGATGCTGTCAGCATGTAAGGCTCCACCACCAGCTCCGGAACCCCCACATTGATTGCATTGTTCTCATCCTCGTAATGATAATCGCGGAAAGTAACCACACTGATCAGCTTCCCGAGAAAGGGAATGTTCTCCATGGCATTCGCCACACCCATGGTCGTATTCGGCAGAATGATGAGCGCTGCGACCAGTGCCGCTGCCATTGTTGAAAGACTGCGTATGCGCACCAGAGCACGCTTCTTGCGCTTCTCTCTCTTGGCTCTTTTAATTTTTCCGCTAAGCTGGCGCACCTGCTCTGAAGTCATTTGCCGCGCCAGATATTCCTCCTTCGCACTTTGCAGTTCTCTGTCGGATTCTATCATCAAAAAAACCTTCCTTTCCCACCGATAGAGCTTCTCTGTCAGGAACCATCCCATATCATATAGCTTCTTCCTGTCCACCCAGCTTCACCCTCAACTTCTTCAGACTTCGGTACAGTCTGCTCTTCACCGTGTTTACATTTTCATTCAGTATTTCCGAAATTTCCTCCAGCTTCATATCCTCAAAATAGCGAAGCTCCACGACAGCCTTGTCCTCCTTTTCCAGCCCATCCAGTGCTTTCCGGAGATCAAAGTTCTCATAGGTATCCTCCACAGAGAGCAGATTCCTCTCCTGCTCCATCTCTTCCAGCGAAACAGGCTGTCTCTCCCTGTAGAAATTAAAGATCTCATTCAGCATAATCCTGTATATCCATGTTGACGCATAATCCGGATTTTTCAGGCTTCCGCTTTTCAGTATCGCCTTGTATGCCCCATTCTGCACAATATCTCCTGCGTCGTCCTCATTATGCACATAGCTGAGCGCCAGGCGGTAATACTTGTCATAATTTTCCATCAGAAGCTGCTCAACCCTTCTTTCGCGCCTCATGTTTCATTTCCCCTCAGGGCGTCCGCTTAGGACGCCCGTTTGCTTTCTTTATTCATTTTCGTCAAGGTAGAGCTGCACCCTGTTCTGAATGAGCTTTGCCACATCCTCAGCGCTCTTCTGTCCATCGAAAAATGCGGGCAGCTCCTCGTTGATGATCTGTACGACAGAATCATTCTGGTAGGTGGTGCGCCTGATGCCCTCCACAAAAGCAACCGCCTGATCCACCTGCTCCTGCGTCAGCTGCGGCAGAACGATCTGCTCATCATTCAGGTAATAGATGTCGTCGTACTCCACCTTCTGTCCCTGCTCATCGATATAGTAAGGCTTCTCCATCGCACGCTGCGCCATTTTCAGGAAAGCGTCTCTGTTTACCGGCATACTGCCGATCGTATCGCTCGTCTGGTATTCATCGGTCAGATAATAGCGCACGAACTCCCATGCGACATCCTTGTAGGCAGACTTCGCAGAAATAGCATAGCTGTCCCCGCAGATTACGGCGGAACCGTCACGATCCGCAGATGGGAATCCTACATACACGACATTCTCGCCGAAGGAACCATTGATGCAGGCGCTGAGTCTGCTGAAATCATAGAGATACAGCGGCATCAGCATCGTCTTCCCGGTTCTGTACTGGTTTGCATATGCCGTCCAGTCATAATCCTCGTCATAATTGGTCTGCTCCGGCAGGGTTGCCGCATATCTGATTAGATTTACAAACTCCTCCGAATCGAAGCTGCTCTTTCCCGTGTTACTGTCAATATAATCATTTCCACAATACTGTATTGCATACTGCATAAAGGCATCTCTTGTCGTCTCTCCGAAGGCGCTTGCCCCTTCGCCCAGACTCGCAAGAGCCTTTGTAAACTCTTCCATGTTCCAGCCGCTGATGTCGCCCAGAACGGACTTCTTCCCGATAAAGGTTTCCACCGTGAAGCTCGGAATCACCTGATAGAGCTTTCCGTCAATACGATATGCCTCAAAAACATTGTCCAGATAGGTTTTTCCAGACAGCTCGGCATCCTGCGCAATCAGCTCGTCGATATCGGCAAGTACACCCTTCTTCGCCAGATTACCCAACGGAATATTGGAATTTACCAGCAGAATATCGGGCATTTTCCCCGCCAGAATGTCATTGTTCAGCTGGGTCGTACCGGCACTATAATCCTCCATGGTTGCATATTCCGAATAGTCCCTGACCGTGATCTTATACTCCGTGTTCGCCTTGTTGAAGTCAATAATCTTTGACTTAATATCCGATCCGATATAAGTACCGCCGAACACGAGAGTCTTCTTATCCGGTATGTCCTCCGGCTTTACCTTGGTAAATATGCCGAGACGGAAGCCGGAACCCTCCAGCTCATAATAGGCAGCCGCAAACTGTTCATCGCTGATCTGCACCGGATAGCTCATGCTGCTTGCCGCCAGATCGGAATCAACCATGTTCATCAGCCGCCTGATGTCGGTGTCTCCCTCTTTCCATGAAGAAACACCGTACTGATCTGTCAGCAGGAAGGTACCGTTCACCCCTGCGGTCAGTTCATAATTCTGAATAGTGGCAGGCAGTTCAACCTGACTGCCGAAGGCACCTGCTGCCGGGTCATAGATCAGCCCTGTCAGTGCCGTGTAATCGTTGTTGTAAGTCAGGAAGAGCCATGTTCCGTCTCCCTGAGACACTACCGTATTCAGGTTCTGGAGCTTCGATTCATCCAGATTCTGCTGCTTCACAAGGTTTCCCGTCGCATCCAGCTCTATGCACCGATATGCGGTGTCACCGCCGTTCAAAAGCACCTCCACTCCGTTATCGGTCGCGTTGATTGCCACGACGTTCACATAGTCCGCCTCAAGATCTGCGCCAAGCTCCTGACTCCAGAGCATTTCTCCTGCTGGAGACCAGCACTGCAGCTCCTGCTTCTGGTCATAGACATAATTCTCCACATCGACCAGCGTACTGATTCCCAATGCCAGATAAACGTTTCCGTCCTTGGAAACGGCTGCATTGTTCAAATAGGCGTTCTCGGTGTCCGTGGACTCCGGCAGCGGAATATCTGCCACGTTGACATCCGTTCCGTCTATATTGGCAGAGAGAAGCGCTAGATACTCCGCCGTATCCCCCCAGCAGTCGTACAGGGCATATATCTTATCATTCTGATACATGACGCTGCGAATGGACGCTCCCGCCGGAATGGCATCCGTGGAAATGTCCTGACAGCGGTAGACATACTGCTTTGTCTCCACAGCTGCCGCCTCGTTTTCTTTACTGCCGGAAGTGGACGCTCCGCTTTCCCCGGTACCTCCTCCGCAGGCGGTAAGCCCGGCGACCATCGCCGCAGCAAGCACCGCCGCAAATATTTTCTTTTTCCTACTGTTTTTCATACTACTCCTCTTTTCCGCGCACATTTCCTGCGCACACAAAAATTGTGTTGTACCCATCTTTCCCAGTACATATTGTTAGACGGTTGAGAAACCAAAAAAGTTTCTAAAATCAGTATAAAATTGAAACCATGTTAGACTGATCCAGCATTCTTCCCATTTTTTCATATTCAATTCTTAATGCCGCCGCTATGTCCGCTGCATCCAGCTTCCTCTGCTCCATCAATGCCATATAGACGGCATTGCGGACAATACTCTTGATATTGCTTCCGCTCAATTCAAACTGCGAGGCAAGATTGGAGATCAGCTTCTCATTTCCGCCCAGCTCCGTGTCCTGAAGCATATCCTCCCAGAGCTGTCTGCGCATCTCTTCATCCGGCATCTCGAACTGGATACTGATTGTGATTCGTCTCATAAAGGCAGGGTCAAAGTTGCGCGCAATGTTCGTTGCCAGAATGACCATACCGTCATAGGACTCAATTCGCTGAAGGATATAGGAGGTCTCCTGATTCGCGTACTTATCGTTGGACTCCTTGACCTCCGTCCGCTTTCCAAACAAAGAATCCGCCTCATCAAAGAAGAGGATCACGTTCGCCTGCTGTGCTTCTCTGAATATCCGCTCCAGATTCTTTGCTGTCTCACCGACATATTTGCTGCTGACCTGGCTGAGATCCACGCGATACAGATCCATCTGTAGTTCATTCGCTATTACCTGCGCCGCCATTGTCTTGCCCGTTCCCGGAGGGCCATACATCAGCACACTCACGCCGCGTCCGTAAGGGTACCTGTCTCCTAAGTACTCCTGCGCCTGGAAGCGATACTTCAGATGGGCACATGCCAGCTTCATCGCCCTTGCATTCTCCGGCTTCACCTTCAGATCCTCCCATCGGAATACCGTATGAATCTGCTCCATCAGTATATTTTCGGAAAGCTGGCTGCACTCACGGACACAGGAAAGTATCAGCGCATTGTCAATCTGCTGCTCCTCATTCTGCCCGCACCGTCTCTTAGCCCGCACAAATACCTCACAGATGTCAGCCGGAAGCAGACGATATTTTCCAGCTAACAGCTTATAGTCCACGTCCTCTGCGACCTGATACTGACTGCCGATCTTATTCCACAGGGCGAGACTATCCTCCACGCTCAGTTCATCCAGAGATACCTTCTGTGTAGAAAAGGACACTGCCTTTGCCAGTATCTGATCCGGGGTTGTCCCAATAAAAATCAGCTTATACTCACTGACGATGGATTCCACCAGATGTCTGGCCTCCATACTCTCCATGTCACATTCCATCAGATCCAGATAGGGGATACAGCCGTTTACCCGGCAGCTGAAAAAGCAGCTGCCCAGAAGCTTGTGTCCCTCCTGTCTGCCCACCTCCAATATGTAAGACAGTCTGAACACACAGATCCGGTAACCGAGCTTTGCCGCACATTCCCTGCTGAAATATTTCTTCCCGGCTCCCGGTCTGCCCTGTATTTCAAACACCAGCCGTTCCCTGGAGCCCCGCTCAAGCTCCCCTTCTGCGACGCCACTCACCCATGCAGACTCTTTCACATGAATCGCAGCCGGTTCCTCCATCAATGGATACACTCTGCATCCATGCTGAGTTTCATTGTCCGATCCGCATAACCACCAGAATACATTTTTGCGAAGAATAAGCTGGGAATCCTCTCTCCGTTCAAACAGATCCGCCTTTTCCCTGCAATCCGAGGCAAGGCGCATCATACTTTTATCCGCCGCAATACCCAGATATTTCGCAAGCGCTTTTACAAGGGAAATATCTAAGCCCTTGTTCCCGCTGTCTCCCTGCAATACAAGAAACGCTTTTTTATACTTCGGGTCACTCTGCTCTATAAATGCCAGTACAACTGCCAGCAGCCACACCTCATCCAGCCGGTATAGCCAGCGCAATTTCAACAGCCGCGGTGCATCTTCATAGACATCTTCGGTCATCAGAATATTTAACAATTCTTCCCACAAGCTGCGAAGTCCCGGATCGACATTTATTTCAGGCTGCACCGGCGTTAAGACATACAGTAGCTCCTGATTCGTCACCGACAGTCCCGGAAGATAAAATCTGTTTTCGGGATCACATCGCTGTTCCAATATCTCCTTCAGCAGAAGGTCTGCAAATACATAGATGCTTTGTATCAACTGCTCGTTTTCCAATTTATTTCTCCCTTCTGCCGGTTTACTGCGTTACAGGTGTCTTTAGTGCTTTCGCGGCATCCTCTCTTTCAGGAAATACCTTTTTTTCTATTTCTCCAAATTTTTTGTAAACATCAGAGTCTGCGTCGATACCGTTGACAGCATCCTTGACCATCGTTACACCATTGGCAACATCCGCATAGTCCTTCTGTATAAAATTCACTGCAAAATTAGCTGCCGCAACGGACTCCGGTTTCAGCTCCAATCCCTTGTTAATTTTTGATTTTAATTCAATCAATTTCCACTCACACGCTGTCTGCTCCGCCTCGACCTTCTTTACTGCATTTTCAACCTCATAATGATTTTCCACTGCTTTCAGATATTTTGTTTTAGAGGTCTCAAGATTATCATCCAGTTCCTTCAGTTTCTCACTCATATTCACGTTTCCCTTTGCAACCATCTCATCCAGATTTGAACCGAACAATTCCTGAAGGACTTTATTGATGTCTTCCATCATATATTCCCGCTGTGTTTTCTTCTTTTTATAATCTTTTCCATCGAGAACTCTACTGATGTAATCCATTCTTTTGTCCTCAGCAGATAAAGTATTTTTATATAATTTTTTATATAATTTCGTTTTATCAGCTGCATCGATATTATCAACTTTCTGCCCTTCTATGGAATTTCCTTTCTCATCACAGGCTCCTTTGGGATAAACACCCAACATTAGATTTTGCAGGAAATCATACGTTTTCATGCCCTCCAATTCTACCACTTTCCCCTGTGAATTTTTTCTCAGGAAAAATTTTTTATATGTCGAACCGACAAACTTGCATGTAACATTTCCGCTGATTGCATTAAAATAGTTGTCCTCTGGCTTAAGACCGTATTTGGTTGCACTACGCAGATTCCTGGCCGGAACTCCCCAGTCAGACTTCTCACTGTACAAAAAATTATCTTCCGTCATATCCTTTGATAAGGTATATTCCCCTTCTGTACTCGCTTTTCCCTGCCGCTTCTCTATCTGCCTCTTTAGATTCTCCCTTTTGGCAAATAAATCATAAGCATCTCTTTCCTTCTCATACGCTTTGCTATAAATTCCCAATGCTCTGGCAATTGTAAAATCAATTGCCGCCATTTTATTTCTTCTTTCATTTTCCCTGTTAATCATAAATTGGAACTTACCTTTGCTCTCCTCCTCGGTCATAGGTAAATACTTTTCAAACAGGAATCCACCTTTTTGGATATCCTGCAATGCAATCTGTCGGATGGAATCCCGCTCCAGACACCGAAAGCGCTCCTCTCTGGCTTTTTTCACCTCCTTCTGCGAATCCTCTTCTTTACCGTACAGTTGAATTTTATAATACTCAAGAGCTGCTACATAATCCGAAATTTTATCATTGACCTCTTTAGACAATTTCTTAATCCTATCGTTTAGAGCAGTTTTCTCTTCCTTGGTAGTCAGGTAAGCGCGGCCTTTCGCTAATTCATTCTCACGATTCAGTTCTTCCAGAAGCGTCCATGCACTCTCTACTTCTTTTCCAAGGCTTTCAGCGGCCTCCTTGGACATCTGCAGTTTTTCTTCTCTCACCTGTTTTAAATCGCTTGAATTGCGCATTGCTTCAACGGTCTTTTGCCCCAAGCCTTTTGCTGAAAGTCCCATAGACTCAAAGTGCCAGCCCTGTTTGAGCCCTTCAGCATCCTTATCCCGGCTTGCATGCCCCTGAAACGGCTGAAGACTGACTTCTTTCTCACATAATGTCACTTCAAAGAGTCTGGCATTCCAGATAAAGACGTGCACGTCACTGGACACACTCACCTTCCCTTGCAGATCAATCTCCACGCCGCCGTCAAGGTTCAAATCCTTTGTCTGTTTTAATTTTTCATCACGCAGCCCAAGTGCAGTCTCCGCCTGTGCCGATGCTTTGATGCCGGCGGACAATTCCGAACCCACTTTGAGGTCTATGCTGACCGAACTAAGAATTCCCGGAGTGAGCGCAAGTCCGGCTGCCATATCCAGCTTACCTTTTCCCTCGATACCGATTTCTCCGGACAGATCCATACTCTCGCCAGACTCCATCGGTTCACCAAAGCTCTTTCCGCGATCCAGACTTGCAGAAAAAGAACCTCCGATACTGACAGACGGAGAAATAGATACTTTAAATGCCAGTGGGCCAACGATAGGAATATTGATTCCATCCCCAAAGATATTTGTAGCCTTCTCATCGAATATGTCTGACATTCCTTTCTCTTTTTGATCTTCAAACCCCACTTTCAGTTGTCCCGAAGGATAATCTCCCTCCACATCCAGAAATCCCAGAAATTTGGATACTCCAAACGCGCCCAGGCTCTTCTTGCCGGAGGCTGCATATATTCCACCCTTATCAATATGATCGACATCACTGATATAGGCATATGATCCGCTGATGTTTTCCCCAAACAGCTTCTTTAAGATTCCCTTATCTTCGCTCTCTTCCGCCGGCTGGTTCTGCGCTTCTTCCTTATCCGGTCTGGGCGCCACACCCAGATCAATGCGGATCTTCTCAGCAGTAAGCAGACTGTTCTCAATAGAAGCGCCCTCCAGCCTGATAGTAGCAACAAGGTACTGTTCGATTTTTTCATTGCCGATAAGCGACAGTTCTATCGGCTTTTCAAATTCTACACGCAGCTTCCCCGATGGTCCCACAGTGAAGATCTGCATATCCTGATCGGGCTCTTTTGACTTTGTCTTTCCTTTGAACTCCTTCTCATTAAAAAGCGGTATCGTATAAGGAATCTCCATGAAGCGAAACTTTGCTTTTCCATACTGCTCATTCAAAATACCGCCCACTTTTTTAAGTTTATATTCAGCCTCTTCCATCTTAACAAATCCATCATCTGTAAGATCACCCGGCTTAAATTCTTTCCATTCCTCTGTAATCTGTTCCGCCTGTGACGCAACTGCTTGCGGCTGCTCTTGCACTTCCTGTGGCTGTTCTTCCTTCAATGACACTTCTTGTGGCTGTTCTTCCTTGAGTTGTTCTTCCTGCGACCGTTCTTCCTGTGGCTTTTCTTCTACGACAGCTTTTTCTTCTACAGCTTCTATTGGTTCCGGTTTCTGCTCCCTGCCTTCATTTAGTACCTCCAACACCGATGCTGCCAGAATACCGCCTGTTGTGCTGTCATCCGGATGGACATTCTGCCCCTCTGAAGTATGAAGCCCCGTCCGATCAAGCTCCGTTACAAAATCTTCCGCCTGATTCTGTGCTTCAAAAACCAGCCTTGTCTGCCAGAACCTGAGCTTCGGATTCTGGTCATTCTTATTTTTGATATATTCGCCCTGACCAAGTTCGATACGAAGTCCTTCTATCGGCTCAATTACAACCGTATCTCTTAAATAGGCGCTGATTTCCGTATCATCCGTTTCTGTTTGTGCAGCTGTCTGATCTGTTATCGTTTCTGCCTGCTGCTTATCAGCCAGACCGGAAGTCTGATCGGAAACAATGTTCATCGTCGCCAGCTGTGCCTCCGCCTTTGCCTGTCGAAAATTAGATATTGCAAGCTCCACTCTGCCTCCCAGCGCAGTAAAGACCACACCCTTTCGTCCTTCCGTATCATAGGCAGATACCCTCGCTGCATCAGGCATGGCAGCAACCCCCTCCTGCAGTGGCAGGCGGCTGGGCTCTAAGGTGTACTGTGCCGTGGCATCGCCTGGCTCGATACGCGGATATTTAAGGGATGCACTGCCATTATATACCTGAAATAGCTGAGTCTCCCAAGCCCCATTATCCGGTACCTTATCCTGAGCTCCTTCCTCTTTTGCAGGAGCAGCAGGAATCTTACCATGATCAAAATCATTACTCCCTGTTGTTTCTACTTTTTCCTTTAAATCAACTCGATCAGGCATAACATATCCCCCGTTTTGCAATTCAGCTCTTCCATTTAACGTTTTACAGCGCTATCGGTGTTTTTACTGCTTTCGCGGCATTCTTTCTTTCAGGAAACGCCTCTTTTTCAAATTTTTTCATTTTCTTGTAAGCATCCGAGTCTTCGTCGAAACCAACGACAGCCAAATCGGGCAGCTCGCCGCCCATGGCAACAGCCTCATAGTCGTTCTGCATAAAATTCACTGCAGCTTTAGCTGCCTTAACCGAACCTTCATCTAACTTCATACCGCTTTCCACATCATATCTTAGTCCAAACAATTTCCCCTCATACTTTAGCTGCTCCTTCTCGACATTCTTTATTGCACTTTCAACCTCATAATGCTTTTCCCTTGCATTTATATAATCCTCCTTCGAAGTCTCAAGCTTATCATCCAGTTCTCTCAGTTTTTCGTTCATATCTATATTTCCATTTGCAACCATATCATCCAGATTTGAGCCGAACACCTCCTGAAGCACCTTATTGATATCTACCATCATTTTTTCCCGCTGTGTCGTTTCTTGGTTATAATCACTCCCCAAGAAAAGTTTGCCCAAAAAATTATTCTTTTTATCCTCTTTTGATAAAGTATCTTTAAAAATTGTTTTGAATAATTTTGTTTTTCTATCCGTATCAAGACTTTTGATTGGCTTGCCTTCCAAGGAATTTCCGTCACCATCACAGGCACCTTGGGGATAAACACCCGACAAAAGAATTTTTGCGAAATCGTAACTTCTTATTGCATTCTTTCCCTTAAAAATTGGTATAAAGTCCGATCTATAAGATGCAGGAATATACCCCAGGTAAAAACTTTTGTAATATAGTACATGAAAATAGTTGTTAATATGGTATCCCCGCTCTTCTTCATGGGCATCGCGTCCAAACTGGGTCTGATACCGCAAAGTAGCTTCAGCACCTCCCCATCGATAGTTATCATTCTTATCTGAACCCTTCAAAAAATTTAGTTCAGGTATATCCTTCAATAACGGATATATGTATTCCAGTTCAGGGCTCATCTTCCCTTGCCTCTTATCCACCCGGTTTTTGGAATTCTGCTCTCTGGCATACATATCATACTCATATCTTTGCTCATCCATCGCTCTGTCATAAATTCCGAGTGCTCTGGCGATCGTAAAATCAATGGCCGCCATTTTATTTCTTTTTTCATTTTCCTTCTGAATCTTTTTCGAGGACATCTCCTTACTTTCTTCCTGTGACAGTGGCAGATACTTTTCAAACAGGAGTCCACCTCTTTGGACATTCTTCATTGCCATCTGCCGGATGGTATCCTGCGCCATGCAATGAGCATGCTCCTTTCTGGCATCATCTAATTTTCTCTGCGTCACTTCCTGTTTCTTATATAGTTGACTCTTATATTCATTAAGGGCTCCCATATATTTAGAAATTTTTTTCTCAACCTCTTTTGTCACCGTATTAATTCTATTTTGCAAGGCGGCCTTCTCTTCCTCACTAGTCAGGTACGCATATTCTTTCGACAGTGCCTTCTGACGATTCAGCTCCTCCAGAATCGCCCACGCGCTCTCTGCTTCTTCTCCGAGAACCTTAGCGGCCGCCTCGGACATCTCCAGTTTTTTCTCATCCACCTTTTTTAAATCTTTTGAATCGCGTATTGCTTGAACTATCTCTTGCCCTAATTCCTTTGCTGACAGTCTCATACCCTCAAAGTGCCAGCCCTGCATGAGCCCTTCTGCATCCACATCCCGCCATGCACGTCCCAGGAACGGCTGGACATTGACTTCTTTACTACACAACTCCACTTTAAAGAGTGTGCCTTTCCAGATAAAAAACTTTACATTGCTGGACAGGTTTACCTGCCCTTTCAGTTTAATATTTACCCCGCCATCCAGATTCAGATCCTTTGTCTGCTTTATTTTCCCATCACGCAGTCCAAGTGCAGTATCTGCCTTTGCCTCTACTCCAATACCGGCAGACAATTCCGAGCCCACTTTAAGATCTAACTTGACGGAACCAAGGATTCCCGGAGTGAGTGCAAGTCCGGCTGACATATCCAGTTTACCTTCCCCGTTGATTTCAGCTTTCCCTGCAAGATCCATACTCTCACCGGGCTCTAGCTTCTCACCAAAGCTCTTTCCACGCCTCATCTCTGCTGAAAGAGAACCTCCAATACTGACAGACGGAGAAATACATATTTCAAATGCCAGCGGTCCAAAGATAGGAATGCATAATCCGTCCCCCATAAGGTTCTGAACCGTTTCAGAGAACAGCTTTGGCTTGTCTGCCTTCTTTTGATCTTCAAACGACACCTTCAGGTATCCCGTAGGGTAATCACCTTCCACATCCAGAAATCCCAAAAATTTGGATACCCCAAACTCGCCCAGACTCTTCTTGCCGGGGGCTGCGTGTATTCCTTCCTTATCTATGCTGCTGACAGCACTTGTATTTGCAAAGGTTCCGTGGATTTTTTTTCCAAACAGCTTCTTTGCTTTTACTTCATCTGACTGCTCATCCTGCTGATCTCCTTTCTCTTCCTCATCCTCATCCTCATCCTGAGAGGCTTTCTTTCCCAAATCAATACGGATTTTCTCGGCGGTCAGCTGGCTGCCCTTAATAGAAACTCCCTCCAGCACGATGGTAGCAACGATGTATTTTTCAATTTTTTCATTACCAATAAGAGATAGTTCTATCGGTTCCTTAAAAACTACGTAGAGCTTTCCCGTCAAATCCACAAAGAAGTCCTGCATGGTATCGCCAGCCTCTTTGGGCTTTGTCTTTCCTTTGAGTTCCCGCTTATTAAAGAGAGGGATCGTATAAGGGATCTCATTGAAACGAAACTTTGCTTTTCCAATTTGTCCCTTATATTTATCAGCTACTGTTACGACCTGCGATTCAGCCTCTTCCATCCTCACAAATCCATCTTCTGTAAGATCCCCCGGCTCAAATCCTTTCCATTCCCATTGCGGCTCTGGTTCCGGTTGCTCTCTGGGCTCATTTAACGACTCCAGCACCTGCTCAGCAGAAATATTATCTGCTTCTTGTTTATCCAGCGGGACATTCTGCTTCTCCAGGGTATGAAGTCCTGTCTCATCAAGCTCCGTCACACACTCTTTCTGCACCTTCTGTGCTGTAAAATCCAACGTCGTCTTCCAGAACTTGAGTTTCGGATCCCGGTCATTTTTATTTTTGATATATTCACCCTGGTCAAGTGCGATAGTAATTCCTGTCAGCGATTCGATTTTAATCGGTCCTCTTAAATAGGCACTGATTTCCGTATCATTCGTTTGTATAGGTGCCTGCTCCGGCTCCTGCTCTGCCTGCTGCAAATTGGCAGGCTCCATTCCCGGAGCAGAGATCTCATCCATAATGAAGCGATCGGAAATAATGTTCATCACCGCCAGCTGCGCCTTCAATACTGCAACTGGCAAATTAGTTATTGCAATCTCTACACTTCCGCCCAGCGCGGTAAAGACCACGCCCTTCCGCTCTTTCGTATTATAGGCAGATACCTGCGCCGTATCAGGTATGACGGCAACACCCTCCTGCAGTGGCAGGCGGCCGGGCTCTAATATGTACTGTTCCGTGAATCCGCCCGGCTCAAGATGCGGATATTGAAGGGATGCCCTGCCATTGTATACCTGAAATAATTGTGTCTCCCAAGCCCCATTATCCGGTACCTTATCCTGAGCTCCTTCCTCTTTTGCAGGAGCAGCAGGAATCTTACCATGATCAAAATCATTACTCCCTGTTGTTTCTACTTTTTCCTTTAAATCAACTCGATCAGGCATAACGCATCCTCCGTTTTGCAGCATTTTTCGTAAATTGTATATCCATTTCGTTGTACTTTCCGTTTTAATTCAAAAATCCGCAATACTATAGCAATAATAGTATAACGGATTTGGAATAAAAAAACAATTCTATGGTTACTATCCGACAGATTAATTATGTTTACAGGACAAACATATCCAGCACCTGTTTTCTCTGGTATTCCTCTTTGATTGCATTGAGGTCTTTCGGTTCTTCAATATGGAATCTCATTCTGAGAAAACGTTCCATATCCTTTTCAATACATTCCAATGTATGACGGGTCGTGGTACCTTCCTCCGAGAATAGCCTGAACGACCATTTTCCAAGAATCTCGCTTCCCCGCTGCCCATTGCTGTCCTGTACGAAATCCCTGCCAATCTTTATTCCGGACAGGTCATATCCCTTGCATTCCGCGATCCAGCGATAATCCAGCACAATTCTGGCAGCGCCGCAGAACAGCTGAAGCAGCGCATTTCTTACATCCTCCCACCGATAACACTCTTCGATTTCCAATGTATTCAAAAACCATTCAAACTCGAAGTCAATATTCATTTTTGATTCTTTGCCATTTGCTCCATCATACATAAGATTTTCGCCCTCTTTCTATCTCTATTATGACGGCAAAAGCCAGAAAAGGTCAAGTAAAAAAAATAAACCGACCTGCGTCGATTTATTCTTCCTGCTTAATAATATAATGCCGGCAATGGGACTTGAACCCATACGGTGTTGCCACCAACAGATTTTGAGTCTGCCTCGTCTGCCATTCCGACACGCCGGCATCTGTGAGAGTATCGCTCTCACAACAAAAAATATTTTAACATAGAGCGCACTTCTTGACAAGCAAAAAATAAACTTTTTTGCCAGTACTTTTTCAGCGATACTCCATCCTGATCTCCAGATCGTTTCCTCTGACCTGCACCTCCGCAAAACTGCCGACAACAAGCGGCATCATCGGCGGCCGGTGTCCGAGATCGACATCCATGACAACAGGCACACCCATACTGCCGACAATGTCCAAAACAGCATGGAAGGCATCAAGATTTATAATCGCTTCCCCGTTTGCCGGTCTGCCGATCAGAAAGCCCTTTACATATTGGAACCACCCTGCCTGCTTCATCTCCCACATAGCGCGACGGATGCCGAAGACATTCAGGTCGCACGATTCCAGAAACCAGATAATTCCATCCTGCTTGTATTTTTCGATAAATTGCCTTGTTCCGTCAAAGCGGGTTCCGAGAAGGTTCACAAGGCAGTCCATACATCCGCCAAGCAGTCTGCCGGAAAAGCGCAGTTCCTCCCCTCCGACCTCGTTTATGCCGAGGAAACTCCGGATTTGCAGCTCCTCCGTCAGCTGATAGGGCGCACACGGGTTGTCTGGCTCCTTCAACGACTCCTTCTCCCATTTTCCATAACTGGTAACGGTATGCACCTCACCCGTCAGGACTCCAAGCGCATCCTGCACGGACTCATGCAGCGGCTCCATCCCGAAGGTGGAAGCGCACGGCCCATAGACTGCTGCGGTATCGGCAAGCGTAGCCAGCGTGTAGGTCAGGTTGGTATTGTCCGAATAACCCATGAACCATTTCGGCTCCAGCTCAGCCAGCCGCCTGAAATCGACAAAGGGAAGAATTTCGCACATCATCTCCCCGCCACCGCAGGAAATCAGGCTGTCCGCTTCTGACGCAAAAAGCTCCATGACCTCCGCAGCGCACTTTTCGGGGGTATTGCTGATGCCGATTCCCTGATCTACATAACAGTTCGGTCCGAGCAGCGTCTGATAGCCCATTGACTGAAATCTCGCCAGTGCACACTGAAACGCCGTCTTATAGGGTTCTGTCGCACAGCCGAAGGACGGCGCGAGGAAACCGATGGTTCCCCCTGTCGGAAGATTTTTCGGGTATCTCATTCTGTCTTATCCTTTCTCGGGAAATAATCTGTCAAATATCTCAAAGCAGTCAAAGGTTGCAAAATAGTCCCTCGGCGTCTCTGCGCGGCGGATCAACTGCACACTGCCGTCCTCGTGCAGCAGCAGCTCCGCGGATTTTAACTTGCCGTTGTAATTGTAACCCATGGCAAAGCCGTGCGCTCCGGTGTCGTGAATCGCAATGTAGTCCCCGATTTCAACCTTCGGCAGCATACGGTCAATCGCAAACTTATCATTATTTTCGCAAAGCGAGCCCGTCACATCATATTTGTGATCGCAGGGCTGCTCCTCCTTGCCGAGAACCGTGATATGATGGTATGCACCGTACATTGCCGGACGCATCAGATTTACGGCACAGGCATCCACCCCGAGGTACTCTTTGTAGGTATGCTTCTCATGGATCACCTGTGTCACAAGGTGCCCGTAGGGCGCCATCATAAACCGGCCAAGTTCGGTGTAAATCGCCACATTTCCCATTCCCGCCGGTACAAGAACCTCCTCGTAAACCTTCCGGACGCTCTCACCGATCACACGGATGTCATTCGGCTCCTGCTCCGGTCTGTAGGGTACGCCGACACCGCCGGAAAGATTGATAAAGGTAATGTTCGCTCCGGTCTCCTCCTTCAGGCGCACCGCCAGTTCAAAGAGCTGCTTTGCAAGCACCGGATAATATTCATTCGTGACGGTATTGCTTGCCAGAAAAGCATGAATACCGAAGTTCTCCACACCCTTTGCTTTCAGAATCCGGTAGCCCTCGAACATCTGCTCCGTCGTAAAGCCGTACTTTGCATCCCCGGGATTATCCATGATGTCAGTTCCCAATGAAAAATATCCGCCCGGATTAAAACGGCAGCTCAGCGTCTTCGGAAGGTAGCCGAGTGTTTTCTCTAAGAAATCAATGTGGGTAATATCGTCCAGATTGATCGTCGCGCCGATCTTTGCCGCATAGACAAACTCCTCCGCCGGAGTATCGTTAGAGGAAAACATGATATCCTCCCCCTTCACGCCCATTGCATCGGACAGCATGAGCTCCGTCATGGACGAACAGTCGCAGCCGCAGCCGTAATCTCGCAAAATGTCGATCAAAAACGGATTCGGTGTCGCCTTCACGGCAAAAAATTCCTTATATCCGGGATTCCATGCGAAAGCTTCCTTCAAAGCCTTCGCGTTTTCGCGGATTCCTTTTTCATCATAAATATGAAAGGGTGTGGGATATTTTTTTACGATCTCCTCCACCATCTCTTTTGTCACAAACGCCTTTTTATCCATAGCTTCTCCTCTCAGGGTATCCTTACAGCAGCTTGCTTCTCATCTCTTCCGCCGTCATGGGGCTCAGGTAAGCAGGTGCAACGTCAAACACTGTCTTGCAGCCCGTCATACCCTCCTTCTGCATCCGGTACGCCGCCCTCGCATATGCGATCAGCACACATGCCGTAAATTCCGGGTTGGAATCCAGCTTCAGGCTGTACTCTATCACATGATTGTGCTCGCCGTCGAAGCCGGTCTTTCCTGTCCTTAAAACAAATCCGCCGTGCGGGATGCCCGCATGGTCGCGCTGCAGCTCCTCCTCGGTAATGAAATGAACCGTCGTGTCATAATCGGCAAAGTAGTTCGGCATCGTCTTGATCTCGTTCTCGATCCATGCCTTGTCGGCTCCCTCCTCCGCCACGACAAAGCACTCTCTGGTATGCTTCTGTCGCGTTGTCAGCACAGGGTTCTCACAGTTTCTCACTGCCTCCAGTGCGGACTCCACGGGAATCGTATACTGCTTTGCATTCTTTACGCCGGGGATTCTGCGGATCGCGTCGGAATGTCCCTGGCTGACCCCCTTCCCCCAGAAGGTATAATCGCTTCCATCCCGGAGAATGGCATTTGCATACAGTCTGTTCAGGGAGAACATACCCGGATCCCAGCCGACAGAAATCATTGCGATCTTTCCGCCCTCCTTCGCCGCGAGATCCACGTTTGCGAAATGCTCCGGAATCTTTGCATGGGTGTCAAAGCTATCTACCACATTGAAAAACTTCGCATACTGTGCCGTCTGCTTCGGCAGATCTGTCGCAGAACCTCCGCACATCATCAGTACATCAATATCATCCTTCTTATTCAGAAGCTCCTCCACACGATATACCGGAACCTCTCCTGCCACCTTGACCGTCTGCGGGTCTCTTCGCGTAAACACCGCCACAAGTTCCATGTCGTCATTCTGGCGCACCGCGCTCTCGATTCCTCTTCCAAGATTTCCATAACCCATAATTGCGACTCTGATTTTCATTTTCCCTTATCCTTTCCTTTCGCTTTTCAGTTTTATCAGTTCAATTTCATTTCTCATGGCATCCTTAAACACCGAGACGAAATTTTTCTGCGCGCTGTAGAGGCAGGTATCTCTGCCGGTTCCTTCCACCTCACCCGTCAGAACATACTCCGAATCAATAATCAGCCGAACCTGTTTTCTTCTGGCCTCCGCCGCTTCGCCGTCCGTCGGCGGTACATCATAGAAGATAATCCCCTGACGTTCGTCTCCCGAAAAGATTTTCTCCGTCTCCTCCGAAATCAGAACGACCTTACAGCCTCTCCCGACAAGCATCCGTATCTCCGGCTTCCATTTTTCGAGAAAGCAGCCCGATGCAGAAAAATAAATTCTCTTCTCCGTCCCGATGAGCATGTGATGGATCTTGTCACAGATGTGCCCATATCCCTCAACGGTGATATAGCCGTCAGAACCGACCGACCGCTTCGGCACATTGCTCTCAAGAACTGCCTTGATCTCCTCAAGGTACCGAATCCTGTTATCGCAGAACTCCTCCAGCGGTACAGCGACATAGCGGCTGGGGTTGCCCTCCATCACATACGCCGCGCCGTGTTCGACCAGCGCCGCCAGCCCGTTATAGACATTCGAGCGGGAAATACCCGTCAGCTTCGCCACCTCGTAGCCGGTCAGCTCCTCGTTCTTCAAAAGACAGAAATATAAAGCCGCCTCCTGCCTTCCCAACCCAAACAAAAGCAGTCTGTCGATAAATGCCGCTTCCTCCATGCGTCCTTCCTTCTCCTCATGTTAGTAGTACTATACAGGAACACTATAGTATGCCATCTCTGCTTTGTCAACCGCATTCGCATAAAAAAAGAGAAGCTGATCTTTTTTCTCAACTTCTCCAGGAATATTATACGTTTTCAATCTGCCAGTCGATCGGCGTGACACCATGTTCCTCCAGAAAACGGTTCGTCTGGCTGAAGGGTTTGCTGCCGAAAAAGCCGTTGTAGGCTGACAGCGGACTGGGATGCGGTGCCTTAAGAATCAGGTGATTCGGGTTATCGAGCATCCTCTCCTTCGTCTGCGCCGGTCTTCCCCACAATATGAAAACAATGGGGCGATCCTGCTTGTTCAGCGCCCGTATTGCCGCATCGGTAAACTCCTCCCAGCCTTTCCCTCTGTGGGAGTTCGCCATGTGGGCACGCACGGTCAGCACCGTATTCAGCATCAGCACACCCTGCTTTGCCCACTTTACGAGATAACCGTTATTCGGGATATAGCATCCGAGATCATCATGCAGCTCCTTGTAAATATTTACCAGTGACGGAGGGACATCGACATCCGGTTTGACCGAAAAGCAGAGTCCGTGTGCCTGCCCGACATTGTGGTACGGATCCTGTCCGATAATGACCACCTTCACCTGACTTAAGGGTGTCAGATGGAATGCGTTGAAAATATCATCCGCAGGCGGAAATACCTGCGTCGTATTGTACTCGTTCAGAACAAACTGATACAGCTCCCTATAATATGGCTTATGAAATTCCGGGCCGAGCTCCGTCAGCCAATCGTTGCTGATCATGCTCATAATCTCACACTCACTCCTCTGTCCCGCAGGTACTGCTTTACCTGCCGTATTTCCAGTTCTTTATAATGGAACAGGGATGCGGCAAGCACTGCCTCCGCCCCGGCATCCACTAATGCATCATAGAAATGCTCCAGCTTTCCTGCGCCGCCCGATGCGATGACCGGTATGCCCACAGCATCCGCTACCGCTTTTGTCAGCGCAAGGTCATATCCCGCCTTCGTTCCATCTCCGTCCATGCTGGTCAGCAGAATCTCACCAGCCCCGAGCTGTTCCGCCCTGACTGCCCATTCCACGGCATCCATCCCCATATCGACCCGGCCGCCGTTTTTATAGATATTCCAGCCGCTGCCATCGGCACGGCGCTTCGCATCGATTGCAACGACCACACACTGACTGCCGAATTTCTCGGCCCCGTCAGAGATCAGCTGCGGATTCATGATCGCCGCAGAGTTGATCGCAATTTTATCGGCTCCTTCCCGCAGGATTGCGCGGAAGTCCTCCACCGTACGGATGCCGCCCCCGACCGTGAACGGGATGAATACCTTGCTTGCGACCTCGCGCACCCACTCGAGCTGGGTCGCGCGGTTGTCCGCCGAAGCATTGATATCCAGAAAGACAACCTCATCCGCACCCTCTGCGGAATATGCCGCTGCGACCTCCGCCGGATCACCGGCATCCCGCAAATTCACAAAATTAATTCCCTTGACAACTCTTCCATCCTTCACATCAAGGCAGGGAATGACTCTCTTTGTATGCATAAACTTATCCCTTCGTCACTTCAATAAAATTCCGCAGAATCTGCATTCCGACGTCAGAGCTCTTCTCCGGATGGAACTGACAGGCAAAAATATTGTCTTTTTCCACTGCCGCATGAATCGTCACGCCGTACTCCGTGGTCGCCGTCACGATTTTTTCATCGGCTGCCTGTAAATAGTACGAATGCACAAAATAGACATAGGGCTTGTCCGGCAATCCCTGAAACAATCTTCCCCTTCCGCCGTCTCTCATAGGAAAGCTCAGATCGTTCCAACCGATATGCGGCACTTTAAGTCCGCCGTCCGAAGGAATCCTGACGATCTTACCGTCCAGAAGGTGCAGCCCCTCCACACCTGGGCTTTCCTCGCTGGATTCAAACAGCAGTTGCAGTCCAAGGCAGATTCCCATAAACGGTGTTCCCTTGTCCACGCACTTATGAATCACCTCGACAAGACCGTAATCCCGCAGCTTCTGCATTGCATCCCCAAAGGCGCCAACGCCCGGCAGAATCACACCGTCCGCTCCGAGAATCACATCCTCATCCCTCGTCAGGCATACCTCCGCGCCGAGGTACAGCAGCGCCTTCTCCACACTCTTGATATTCCCCGCATCATAATCAATGATTGCAATCATTCTGTTAAACCCTTTCAAATCAAGCATTTTGCGGCTACTTGCTTATATTTCCAATAGTAACTTTCTCACAGACTCGTTCTTTTCGCTGTAATTTTATTTGCAATTTTTTGCTCCATAAAAGTGCCTCAAAAAACATATTATTGATTTAGTGTATCACATTTCAAACATATTGTCTATTTTTCTTATATTTATATCTCCAACTATGCTTCAAATCTTACCTATGTAGTCAGCAATTCATCATTACTAATCAAAAAAGACTAAAAAATTCTATGTTAAAACCAACAGCAGAATTCTCCTGCCCCTTTTGTCTGAATGCACTGATAATACCAGCCACATTATTAACAGTCTGTATTTTTATTTGGCACGAATTTTACCGCGTAAAATTGTGTGTTACTATTTTTTAACACAGAACATTTTTTAACTTTACAGCGTTTACATTGCCTAACCATTATTCTTTTTTTTAACCTTTTTAGATTTTTTGTATAGGCTTTTGAAACTTCGGCATCAGGAAATTTCTTTAAAATATGATTTTTTATCAATTCATGAGTACAACAATAACATGTCGTGCCATCTGGAATTTCTTTAATAATATTATTTAATTCTTTTACAAATTCTTTTTGCGGACATTTTCTACTATTACCTTTGGGATTAATTCTTTGGTTTATCCAAACTGCCTTTCTATATAGAAGTGGATACCCATACTGCAAATATTTTAAATTCTTACTTTTTACAAAATTAAATATAATAGTTGTAACTCCATAAATTATCAAAACACCAAAAAGTATATCTATAATTTTTTGGCGTCGTATTAATGATAATGATATTAAAATTATACTCCCACAAATACTAATAACCAAATCTATCTGGTTGTTATATAAAAAAGCTTTTATTCTCCTCACTTTCTACACTCCTTCTATGAAAATTGTTTATCATTTTTTCTCTTCATACTCAACCATTAACATTACAGTCTTGTCTGTGACCTTTTGCATAATGTAAAACCAAAAAACATTGACTGTATACTTTCATGCCAAAACACCTAAGAAAAACACCTTCAGAAAGATTCTCTCTTTCCGTTGGTGCATCTTTAACATTAAGTGTTTTGCTTTACAAGTTTTATATCATATCCCAATGCATTCACCATATTACAGAATAGTTTCAGCGAAGGACTATGCTCATTATTTTCCATTCTAGATATTGCCTGCTGCTTATTTCCGGTCAACTCTGCTAACCTATTTTGTGAAATATTTTGTTCTTTTCTTAAATTTACAACCTCTTGTATAAGTTCTTTCTCCATTTCTGAGGCAACAAATGTCTTTGATGGCATATCCCTCTTCTTTGTCAACGGCATCTCACCCTTGTCAATTGCAACAGCCTCCAATAAACCTTGCATGGTATCTTCAAAGAATTTGCTCATAAGCTACACCTCCTTCAAAATTTTAACCATAGCCTTAAATGCTTTTTTTTCATCTTCAGTCAAATCTTCTTTTTCATTCTTAGTATATACATTTATAAAATATATTATTTCCTTAACTTCTATATCTACATATAATACACGTGCACCTCCGCGTTTTCCCTTACCTTTGTTTTCCACTGATACACGTATTTTTCTAAGTCCTCCAGTGCCTTGAATAACATCTCCAGCCTTGGGGTTTTCCAAAAGAACATTTTCAAGTTCTCGTAATTCTTCGTCTGTAAGTCCAAGTTCCTGCCACTTTTTTGTAAAAATTGGTACTTCAATAAAGGTTCGCTTCATTACATTTATCCTTTCCAATTTCTATATTTAGTTTACAACAAATTTGTTGTATTGTCAATAGATATTAAATTTAATAACAAAGTGTCTAGTACTCTAATTGTCTTTCATGTCTAAATTCAAAATAAAAATAGAGTTTAACTTTGTTTCCTTTTCAAATTTAAAGTCATTAAATACTTGATCTACAATTAAATGGCATCATATAATCAATTGACGCATCCTCAAAGCACATAAATAAGCCCCTTATTAATCAAATACTATCTGACTAATAAAGGACTTATCAAAATATCCTGATATAAAACCCGTCTCCTATTTATTGATTATCGACGAAGGTGTCCGTGCCCAGCTCCTCTTCCTCGGGAAGCACATCCTCCATTCCACTTTCGGGAACCTCTTCTACGGGAGCTTCATCCATTCCCGCATCCGGCGGCAGCTCCGGCGCATTCCATTCCTCGAAGCTCTTACCGTTTGCAATCGCCGTCACAATCCTCGTATAATCAATATCCTTCTTCTCATCCGCAATCTGCTGTGCCTGACTTTCCGTCAGCCCAAAATTAGCGGAGAGATAATTCAGGATGGTGGCATATCCGGCAGCCACCTCTGCTCCGGCATTCCACTGATTTGCATATTCATACAGCTGTGGATAACGGTCAACCGTCTGAATCAGGCTGTCCAGCGCCCTGACCATGTCTCCCTCACCGGCAAACATCTCAAATTCCCTGATCCAGAGACGGATGTAGAGAATACTCTCTGACTTTCCATACATTACGCTCTCTGTCTCATCCAGATCTTTTCCGAAAAGATTCAGATAACAGGTCTGGTAATCTCCTGCATAATAGGCGGCTCTCGCTTCCCTCTTATCTGAATAGTCCGCAGCCGAATTGATGAACACAAAAAGCAGTACTCCCACAGACACTCCGACCAGCACGACAGGCAGAACCTTTTTAAAGGAAAGCTTTTTATCCGTGACTAACGGGATCTCCTTGGGCGGCTTTTCCTTCTTGGGCTTCGGCTGCTTCTTCGGCTTCTTCTCTGGTTTCTTCTTTGCTTTATCTGTCTTTTCGCTTGCCGCCTTCTTTGCCTTCTTATTCTTTTTCTTCTTGGAACCTTCCTTGTCCAGATCCTTTATAATACCCTTATTTTCATCCGAGAGGTTGAGATTTTCGTTTCCCTGTTCCTCGTCCTCTTCCTCCTCTTCGGTAAAGAAATCCAGCAGTCTGGTCAAAAAGCCCTTTTTCTCCGACTTTTTCTCACGCTTTTCCTCACGCTGCGCGTCGGAATCCTCAGGTTCATCGTTCATGGACAACAGATCCGAAAGGTCAGAATCATCACCGCCGCCCAATCCGTTCAACAGGGAATCCTCCGCATCCGAATCGCCAAAAAGATTTCCCATGTCAAGTCCCAGACCGCCTGCGCCGTTTTCCTCCGGTGCGATTTCATCAAGTCCACTGGTCTCCTCCGGTGTGACCTCCGCGAGCTCATCCACGGGCAAGGCTTCACTTTTCTCCCCGGTTACATCATTATCGGAAACGACTTCGTCCTCTTCCTTTCCGGTCTTGTCTGCCTTTGACACAATGGAATCAAGGACATCTGTATCAAAAAGATTTTCGGCTGTGTCCTGCTCTTCCTGCTCCTGCTTGGCAGCCTCCTTCTTTGATGCCTTCTTTACCTTCTTCTCTGCCTTTTTCTCTGCGCGCTTAGCTGCAAGCTCTTCCTTCCGGCGCTTTTTCGCCTCCTCGCGCTCCTTCTTTGCCTTGGCGCGCTCCTCACGCTTATCAACCGCAGGTGTCACATCCGCCCCGCCAAGCAATGCGTTTCTCTCTTCCTCAGGCTCCGGCTCTTCCGCAATATCCTCGACTGATTCGTGATTGTCGGACTTGTTCAGCAGGCTATGGATCTCCTGCATATCGTCATCATCGCTCTCCGCCAGCATTTTCAGGACATCCTCATCTGACAGATCCATATCCGATGCATGAAAAAGCTCGTTATTCTCTTCTTCTGCCTGATCGTTTTCGAGTCTCGAAGCGTCAAGTCCACCGGAAAGCAACTGTTCGATTTCATCCTCTGACATATCGGATGCCTCCTCCAGATCCGGTGCCTGTCTTTCCGCATCCTTTCCGTTATTCTCGTCCGTCTGTGGAACCGCCTCCTGAACCGGCTGCGCTTCCTGCTCCTCATGACCTATATCTTTTAACAAATTA
Organism: uncultured Acetatifactor sp.; assembly: GCA_934402315.1. Taxonomy (GTDB): domain Bacteria; phylum Bacillota; class Clostridia; order Lachnospirales; family Lachnospiraceae; genus Acetatifactor. Next base: position 350,079 of record CAKRTS010000001.1, read on the forward strand.
TCCAGATAATCTTCCTGTGAAGGCATCTCTCTTCTCCTACTTTCTCACATACTTCATTATTTTAGTTTATCACAGGATTTCCAGCCAGGCAATTGCATTCTGCGCAATTCCGCATCCTTTTATGGCAAGTTCCTCCGATAATTGATAGAGCTTTTCATTCACCCGCACAAAGGCCGCCTTATTGTTAAAGAAAGCAACCTTCTCAAACGGCCAGCGTACTACGGTAGGAAAGCGCATTCCGACACCCAGCTCCAGAACCAGCAGCCTGTGGTTTACCGTCCCCTGCAGCCATTTTGTGTAGACTCTCCACTGCTCAAGATAGCCGTTCTCATCATAGCCCTCTGCAAAAATATTGTTGAGTACCATCGGTGAACCGCATTTCCCGCAGCGTTCCAGTTCGGGAACTCCCTCCTGCACAAACTGTCCGAGATACAGTTTCCGGAAAAACTCCCTCATGACCGTCCTGTCCTCAGGCGTGACATCTTCAATCGTGCTGTCACCGCTCTTGACACACTGCTTTTTCATCACTGTCCCACATGGCATGACCAGCCTGCCCTCATGCCAGGGTGCGGCAGCAATCCGGCTGTCTGTCGCCGTTGCCACAACAAAGTAATTCTTCTCCTCCAGCAGCCCGGCTAATTTTGCAAGCGCCGGGGTAATAATGTCCTCCAGCTTTGCAGAACAATATTCATTCCATGCCGGTATGAGCCAATGATACCCCGCCTCCTGCAAAAGCTCCTTGCCTCTCACATACTCGGGAATCTTCCGCAGGCGCATGCTGTCGCAGAATTCTCCGCCAAGCCCCACAAGCACAAGCTCGGCTTCCCCGATCTTATCCCGAACCTCTCCGCTCTCCATCGTGTTTTCTCCCCTCATAAAAAGAGCCGGGAAAGAATCCCAGCTCTCTAAATCAGTCCTTATTTATCCAGATGCTTTGCATCAACGAGCTGATCCACTATTCGTACCAGATTACCAATTTCAGGCTTTGACAGCTGTGCATCCGCTCCAAGCGCTTCGCCCTTTCTCTTCATCTCTTCGTTTACGAGAGAGGAGAAAATGATGACGGGAATATCTGCTGTAGCGTCGTCTGACTTCACAAGCTTTGTCAGTCTGTGTCCGTCCATCTCGGGCATCTCAATATCCGTGATAATCAGGCGCACATGCTCATGAAGCGTTCCGTCCTCCTTACACTGGCAGATAACATCGTATGCCCTCTGTCCGTTCTCCGTGTGGATCAGATTATCATATCCCGCCTTTTTCAGCGAGTCCACAATCAGCTTATTCAACAGAGGAGAATCCTCCGCGATCAGGATTGGCACGTTGCTGCGGTGTCTCTCTCCGAGTTCATTGATCTCGGACACCTTCAACCCGGTCTCGGGATTGATGTCCGTCACGATCTTCTCAAAGTCAAGGATGATAATCAGCTTTCCGTCCTTCTTGATAATACCGGTAGAAACGCTCTCATCTGTCGTCGATATGGTCGCATCCGGCTTGATAATATCCCGCCAGGATACTCTATGTATGCCGAGCACAGCGTCTACATGGAATGCAAGGTCGAGCTTGTTGAAGTTTGTCAAAATGAAAAGTCCCGTGGGCTCTGATACGCCCTTGCCCAGACAATTCTTCAGATCAATAGCAGTAATCATAACATCACGCGGCATAAAAATTCCTTCAATGCTGGGATGTGAATTCGGAACCGGCGTAACTGCCTGATAGTTAATAATCTCTCTGATCTTAGCGACATTGATACCGTATGAATTACCGTCCAATGTGAATTCCAGAATTTCCAACTCGTTCGTTCCATTTTCCAATAAAATTTTAGTATCCATCCTTAGCCTCCACGCTGCCACTGCCATTCAGAAACAGCTTTTTATTTTTCTCAGGTAAGACGACCCTGACCCACGCCGCCTCTTTTTTAGTGTATCATACTTTTAAAGAAAATGAAACTATTATCTAAAAATTTTGCACGAAAAAAAAAAGTGGAAACCCACTCTCCTAAATCCATCAATATAAATATTTATGCCTTCAAAACCGAACACTGAAATCTTAAATAAAACATCTTTTCGTCTTGGTTAAGCTTTCGATTGATTAGTAAGAGT
>CAKRTS010000002.1 GCA_934402315.1 uncultured Acetatifactor sp.
ATTGATGTATCCGAGGAGATTATCGTTGATACTCTGCTGCGCAAAAAGTCCAGTTAATTAGCGAACGCTATACTAGTGTGTTTACAGACTATTTCTCACAGTTACTTTTCAGTTTTTCACATTCCCGCCCAATTCTTTTCTTCCCAATCTCCGGTAATAATAAATATTTTCCAATGATATAAGCCAAAACTGCCAGAAGCGCGAAAAACACCAAAATTACTTTCGATACCCGATTATATTCCAGCATCATTAAAAAAATTATAGCTGTTGTCAATAAATACGTAAAATCATATCTGACCACATTAGCGTAATATTTATCCGGAAATTTCATTCTGTACTTCATGGGCACAGAAGAAATATTTTTATTCTGTTCAAGCATCTTTTGCGTGTAAACATGTCTTCCCCTAACCCTGCATAAGTTGCCGTTTTCGTTCCGAAGAACTTCATTATATGTATCCACCATTTTTTCTATATCTTGACTTTGAATTGAATTCCAAATCATATTTATCAAAAAGCACTCCTCATTATATTCATATATCTGACATATTGAAACAACCATAAAAATAACAGGAGCCATAATATTAATAAAATCCACAATATTTATCGCAGTATTTAATACTCCTCCAAATATCAGTTCATAAAAATCAGGCATAAGGGTCAAAACGTTAACTGCCAGCATTGAATATCCCAATATTGCCAGCGTATTATCTGTTTTATCAGCCCTTATCCCCAGAACGCATTTCACATATTCCTGTGTCTCAACTGACTTACCCTCTCCCTGCGCAGATATAACATCAACCTCTTCATTTTTATACAAAGAAGAGTTCTTTTTAAAAGACGTCTCCTTATACTCGTCAAAATATATTCTTGCCAGTCCACGCAGCGCATTTGGATTTTCACCTTGTGTTATAAACAGGGCATCATAATCTTTGGCATATCTTTGTGAATGCGGAATATAATCCGCATATATAAAAGCTATTACCAGTATAAGTCCCCCTGCTAATGCCCATCTGATTGTCAGCACATGCGCAAAGAAGAGACCAACCAGCAACAGTTCTGCAGGGACAAACAAAATTTGCAGTCCCTTACGCAATTCACTTCTCGCCTTTTCTACTTCATTATGACACGCGGGAGCTATTTGATCCAGAACAGACTGTTTGGATTGTTTCAAAATGTCCATATCAACTTTTCTTTCCAACCGTTTTCCCAAGAACAACAACACAATTTCCAAAAGTATTACTATTATGTTTAACCAGTACTGCGACAAAGCACTTAATTGCAGTAAAATACCGATAAGTGGCACAACTCCCACAGCCACGTTCATAACAATTACTGTCTTCTTTAAATAAGAGGTCGTTTTGCTAAACATACTTTTGTCTCCTTCGTATCTTTTCCATTCAGACGGCTTTGTTTTATCATACTATATAGCTAATATTTTATCAACACTTTATCGTTTATATCAGCAATAATATGTTCTTTTTCTATCTTACTATAGAACGTTCGCTCTTTTGTTGCATTGCCGCTATTCACCGTGTATAATGATTCTAGTTCATTTTTTGAAAGGAGTTCCATCATGACACTCAAATCTAAAAAGCTTAACAGCAGTACAATCCAGCGGATTATTGTAGCTTTCTGTCTTTTTGCGGTTTGCGTTGGTACTCAGCAGATCCAGACTGTAAAGTGGGATACCGGTATTATAGAGTTTTCCAGAGATTCCTTTGGGGTTTTAATGGCTTTGATTCTTTTTACTCACTATAAATGGAGTGACTTTGTAAGATATAAATTGCCGTACTTAATCTGGACTGGCTTAGGGCTCACTGTTGGAACCGCAGTGACCTGCTATGCCGTTTCAAAACGCTTCAGCTTCTTATTCGCTGATACCATTATCATTGCTTTGGGAGTTTTCCTGATGGGTTACTGCATTATTCACACCATCATCTCTTTTTTTATAGAAAAAAAGCGTCCTAAGCTTTATATGCCGTTGTTTATCATTTGGACCGTTATGATGATTTTAATGATTTTCTCCAGGAGCGAATACCTTTGGCCCGAGTGTTACTTTGTTCTTTTTCTGTGCTATTACCTGACTGACCGTACCCAGGAACAGCGCCGCAATGTAACCCTTGGAATTATCGACGGTATCATTCTGGGCTTTATCGTCATTCAGGCACATTCTCTGTTATTTCGCCCATATGATGCCGTACGATACATGGGCAACTTCTGTAATCCCAATAACAACGCCGTTTTTTTATGTTTTTGTCTTGCTGCAATATTTTCAAAAATTCTTTTCCTAAAAAAAGAAAAGGCGAAGAAACTTATTATAATCTTCTATTTTCTGCTTGCAGAAGCATGCTACGGCTTTATCTTTATGACAATCAGCCGCTCCGGATACCTGACGACCTTTCTTATAACTGTCGTTTTCTTAATTCTGTACTGCCGAACCGTCTCTAAAAAGGTATTTTTCAGGATGGGAATCCTTTTAACTTCCCTTTTTATCGTTATAATGCCATTGACCTATCTCGCAGTGCGTTATATCCCCACAATCCACCCTCACGTTCTCTTTTATTATCAGGAGGGTTATTCAGAGGCTCGTGTACATTCGTGGGATCCACGTGATTCCGAAAAATTTATTTCTTTTGAAGAAATGATCCAAGCCGCTCTGGGGCGCTTTAAAGAAACCGGAACAAACTATAATCAATTTTTCGGTCTACAGAAATCTGATCCGGAGATTCTCGTAACCCGCTCTGTATCGGCTTCTCCTATTCTTCCCAGAGAGGTACTCATGCGGTCAGCCGCGATTCTCTCCGCCCAACATACTCCCATATTAAACGGTGAGGAAGTTGGCAACGCATTTTTAGTGCGCTATACAATATATAAATGGTATATCGATCATCTGTCCCTGCGTGGTATGCCCTATGATGAACAGGGATTTCAACTTACAGAGGGGTATTGGGTTCAAAGTGCACACGATATCTATTTAGATTACGGAATCAATTTCGGGATCCCTGTGATGATTCTTTTTACTGTTTTTATCTGGTACGGAATAGGGAGACTGATTTACAATTCTTGTAAACAAATTAACGTTACTAAAATGTCCTGCCTACTCATTACTCTCGTCCCTCCCATTTTTGGTTTATTTGAATTTGCATGGGGCAGCGGCATGCTATATACTATTGCTTTCTATTTATGTTTTTCTGAAATGCTTTTGGGAAAAGATAATTGATATTCTCTATTTACCGGTTTACAATACCTCTGGCATTTTTCCATTGCCATACCCGCCGCAATATGGTATTGTAATAGAGGATTTCTCAAAATGGAAAGCGAGGAAGATATGCTAAACAATAAATCAATTTTAATTACTGGTGGCACCGGAAGCTTCGGAAAAGCCTTCACAAGGTATGTGTTAGAAAATTACAACCCTACCAAAATCATTATCTATTCAAGAGATGAATTTAAGCAGTTTCTCATGCAAAATGAGTTCAGGAAATACTCTGACAAGCTCCGTTTCTTTATCGGCGATGTGCGCGATAAAGAGCGTCTAAAGAGAGCCTTCGAGGGCGTAGACTATGTTATTCATGCAGCTGCCCTGAAACAGGTTCCTGCCTGCGAGTATAATCCCGCCGAGGCAATCAAAACCAATATTAATGGTGCGCAAAATGTTATTGACGCTGCTTTGGATACAGGTGTCAAAAAGGTAGTGGCACTTTCCACAGATAAAGCAGTCAATCCCGTCAATCTCTACGGCGGCACCAAGCTGGTCTCTGACAAGCTTTTCATTGCTGCCAACGCGTATGCCGGAAGCAAAGATATCTGCTTCTCCATCGTCCGTTACGGAAATGTTGCCGGGAGCCGCGGTTCTGTCATCCCGTTCTTCCACAACATCATCAAGAACAGCGGAAGCGAACTGCCCATCACAGACTATCGCATGACAAGATTCTGGATCAGCCTCAGACAGGGCGTAGAACTTGTGATTAAGGCGCTTTCCGAATCCAAGGGCGGAGAAACCTTTATCTCCAAAATACCTTCCTTCAAGATTACAGACCTCGCGCAGGCAATGCTTCCCGGCTGCAAAATGCCAGAAGTAGGCATCCGCGAGGGCGAAAAGCTTCACGAGATCATGGTAACCGTTGAAGACTCCCCCAACACCTACGAGTACGACAAGCATTTTATCGTGTATCCGCAGATGGTGTGGAGCGAATCAAGACGGGCTATTCCCACCGGCAAGAAGGTTCCAGAGGGCTTTTCCTACAGTTCCGGAAATAATACGGAATGGCTCTCTGTGGAAGAAATCAAAGAACTACTCAACACGATAGAACTTGAGAAATAAAAAACATCTCAGCACTTCAGACTGTAGACAAAACGCTTTTGGTTAGCATGCCAAAAGCGTTTTTCTTGTTTAGGGGTAAGTAGGTAATACAGTAGTCGCAAAAATCAATATTAACCTTCAAGCATGGATATCCTTTATTTCACAATCTCCTTAATCATTTGGATTTACAATGCTAAATCTTACCACGTCTTCAAAGTTTCCATTCTCATCTACCGCTTCTGCTTTAAGAATAGCCTCTATAGTAAACCCCGCTCTTTTAAGCAAGTCCGCCTCATCCAAATATTTATAAAATACATATGAATACACCTTATGAATATAGAGTTCTTCAAATGCCTTCTTCAAAAGCTGCTTAATTGCAATGGCTTGACTCTCTGTATTCCATTCCTCATCATCACTGGTAAAGATACAAAGTTCGCAACGGCGATTTACCCTATCTATATCTTTGAGATATACTGTTGCTATTGGATATATGACCGTTTGATATTGTTCTTCTACCCTTTCTACTATATACTGCTGATAATAACCGGGAACAACATTTTTTTCATAGAAATCCAGATGGGATTCTACTGTAATTGGCTTTTTATTAAGACAATGACTAGAAACTCTGGGAGAGTTTCTCCACTTTACAATCAAATCAGCATCCTCTTTTTTTATTGGTCTTAAATATATCTGCATAGTAATAGCAACTCCTTCCTGTTATCTAAAATTTAAATGTGTCCTTTATTCCCAACCACTTCTGATCTTTCTCTGAAAGATTTAATGGTGTGCCATCTACAGTATAGCCCTTGGCAGATGCTGATCCACTATATTCACCCTCAAGTCTTGGCCATACAATACCAATCTCGGGATCGTTCCATGCCATTCCACCTTCATCATTTGCATGATAAAAATCATCACATTTGTAGCAAAATTCGGCTATATCAGAAAGTACAAGAAATCCATGTGCAAAACCTCTAGGAATTAAGAACTGTTTTTTGTTATCTTCTGTTAATTCGATTCCATACCATTTACCATAAGTATCGCTCCCACTTCTAAGATCAACAGCAACATCAAAAACAGAACCTTTTATTACTCTTACAAGTTTTGTCTGAGGAAACTTTTTCTGAAAATGCAATCCACGAAGAACTCCTTTTGTGCTCATAGACTGGTTGTCCTGAACAAATGTAACATCTAGCCCTGCTTCCTCCATGTCTCTTTGACTATACGTTTCCATAAAATAGCCACGACTATCTCCGTGTACCGCAGGGCTAATAACGCAAAGCCCTTCTATTCCTGCAATATTTTTTTCAACTGTTATCTGCCCCATTAGCTTTTCGTCTCCTTTTAATTCATTCCACCGTCAACTTGAATAATCTGTCCGGTCACATACGAGCTCAAATCACTTGCCAATACCATAATCATGTTAGCAATTTCCTCTGGATCTGCTGCACGATGCATTATGTTCTTTTTAACTGCCTGATTGTACTCACTGGGAGACATCGATTGAAGTAATTTCGTATCTACCACACCTGGCGCGACAGCATTTACCCTGATTCCAGAATCTATAAGTTCCTTAGAAAGAGATTTTGTCATTCCATGTACCGCAGCTTTCGTGGCACTATATATCATCTGACCTCTATTCCCATCAATTCCTAAATATGAACCCGTAAAAACAATACTTCCCTGCTTTTGTCTTGTCATAATACGGCTGACATACTGAGTCAGCTGTACATGTGCAAAGAAATTAATTTGGAATAAATCTAATGCTTTTGATTTTGAAATCATCGGGAGCAATGCATCATATGAAGCACCGGCATTGTTCACCAAACAATCAATAGGCAAGTTTTCTTTTTTGATTACCATGAATGCTCTCTTTAACTCTTCCTCGCATATCAAATCTACATATACAGGCTTAATCCAACATCTGTTTTCAGATGCCAGCTCTTGCAAATATCTTTCAAATTCTTCGTCCGGTTTTCTTGCAAAAGCCCAAACATTAGCACCGTTCTCAGCAAAGACCTTTACAGTTGCCTTTCCTATTCCACTTGCAGCACCTGTAATAATAGCATTCTTATTTGAGAGTATTCTATTATGCTGCATAACCATACACCTGCCTTTCGATGTATGGTGCTGTTGTATTACTTAAATATCGTAATGCCACCTGCCTTAGCCAGTGCTTCTAAGTCATCGACAATTCGATTTGCAATCTGCTCTGATGTTAAACCACTTTGTTCGATCTGATATTGATAATCTCCTGGTTTTACAAACAGATCCTTTATTCCAATAATATCCAAAGGAGCATGAGCATTCAGCCTTGATACCAATTCACTAACAGCACTTCCAAAACCGCCGTATATGCTATGTTCTTCCGTAGTGATTAGCAATTTATGGTTTTTCGCCACTTCCTCAATAATATTTTCATCAAGAGGTTTTATCGTATGAAAATTGATTACACTACAGCTAATGCTCTTTTCTTTTAAGATATCTGCAGCCTTAAGTGCCTGACTTACCATAGAACCCGTGGCAAGTATACATACATCTGTGCCGGTTCTTAATGTGATTGCTTTGCCAATCTCAAAATCGTAATCCTCTTTGTAGATCATTGGAGTATTTACTGGTCCACTTAAGCGAATATAAGTTGGTTCCTTAGTTTGCGCTGCTGCCAACATACATTTAATTACTTCAACACAGTCAGCCGGAGACAATATTGTAATATTAGGTAGAGATCTCATAAAAGCAATATCTTCCACACTCATATGAGTAGCACCTAATATGCCAGCCCCGTATCCAGCAGTTAGTCCCAGCATCTTTATCGGAAGCTTCATATAAGCCATATTTACTCTAACCTGATCAGCGCATCTCGAACAACAAAAGCTTGCATAAGTAGACACAAATGGTACAAATCCCTCCTTTGCTAACCCACCTGCAACGCCTACCATGTTTTGTTCCGCAATTCCCAGATTATATAATTTTTCCGGATACTGCTCCTTGAATCTTTCCAAGCCCGAAAAAAAACATAAATCAGCAGTTAGCATTAAAACATCATCAGTTTCTTCAGCCAACTCTAGTGCAGCCGCACCAACAGCTCCACTGGGACCAAGGCGAGACCAGATTCGCGCATTTTTAGAATCTATCGTAATCATTCTGTACCCTCCAATTCACTTATCGCCTGCTCATACTGCTTCGCTGTGAGTCTGGAATTATGAAAACGCCAATTATTCTCCATGAACGAAACACCTTTTCCCTTAATTGTATTTGCTATAATCACTAGTGGTTTATCTGTCATCGTATTATAAGCATCAATCAAAGCTTTGACATCGTGTCCATCAATCTCTAATACATCCCATCCAAAAGCTTTCCATTTTTCTCCCATAGGAGACATACTAAGTATCTCATCTGTATCGCCATCATACTGAATCTTATTAGAATCAATAATAGCCACTAAATTATTTAACCCATAATGAGACGCACTAGCTGCTGCTTCCCATACCGATCCCTCATCAGATTCACCATCCCCCATAAAAACAAATGTACGAGATGTGGTATTATTTCTACGTTTTAATGCAAGACACACACCAACACCAAGAGATAATCCCTGACCAAGACTTCCACTTGCAAACTCAATTCCTGGAAGCCCATTTAACGAAGGATGTCCTGAAAGCTGAGAACCGTTCTGTTTAAACTCTGTAAGGCGGTATTCCTCTATAATTCCTGCTTGAGTCATAGCTGGATAAAGCGCCAATGCTGCATGACCTTTGCTCAAGATGACTCTATCCCTGCCTTCAAATTCCGGATCACTTTTATCGTATTTCAGGCATCCAACATACAAGGTAGCAAGCATTTCTGCCATAGATAAACTTCCACCCAGATGTGCACCAGTATTTCCTGTTGCATATGTCATATCTATAATATCTCTTCGCACTTTATCAGATGCACGCCTACACTTTTCCATTAAAGTAGCATCTACCATGTTACACCCCTCCATCTACGCGAATAACCTGTGCAGTCATATAGCTTGAAAGGTCACTTCCAAGAAAAGCTATGACATTCGCCACCTCTTTAGAATTTCCCATGCGCTTCATTATGACTCTTGAAAGCATTTCTTTCTTTAAATCCTCACCTATTTCGGCACCCATATCAGTAGCAATCATTCCGGGTGCTACTACATTTACACGTATATTATTGTCCGCCACTTCTCTTGCCAGATTTTTCATTGCGCCTATTAATGCTGACTTGCTGGCAGCATATCCATACTGTGCTGGTGTTCCGTCTAATCCGGCAATGGATGAAACATAAATAATACTTCCTTTATTCTTACGAATCATCAATCTTGTAACATATTGCGTAAGTAAGGTCACCGCAAAGAAATTTGTATTCATAACATCACGCATACCCTCTATACTACTCATAGGAAAAGAAGTCTTGTCTCCTACAATTCCAGCAATATTAGCAAGCACATCTACATCTTTCTTTTGCTTTCTAATTAATTGAATCGCCAGTTTTACCTCTTCGTCATTCGTAACATCAAAATATACCGGCCATATTTCAACTCCATATTTTTCGGCGACAGATTGCATATCCTTTTCAAAGTTGTCATCCTGTCTCCTTGCACACGCCCATATATTGGCCCCATACTGCGCAAAAACTTCGACTGTGGCTCTTCCGATACCACGTTTTGCTCCTGTTATTATTGCGTTTTTGCCATCTAACATTTTTTTACACTCACCACCTTATAATTGGCTTAGTATTCCCCGAACTTTCTCAACTGCATCAAAAAATCCCCTGTATTCATCTGGAGTCCATTTCTCACGAATACGTTGCTGTACGCCACCAGGTCCAATTACTGATGGAACTGATAAAGATACATCTCTGACGCCATGCTCTCCCATCAGCCGCGAACTGACAGAAGCAATCGTAGGTCTCTGGTTAATAATTGCATCCGCTATAAAGCAAACACTGGTTGCAATTCCATAATGTGTTTTTCCCTTTGCTTTTATTATTTCTGTTCCCATAACACGGGTCTTTTCAGCAATTCGTTTTTTTATCTTATCATTCCATTCAAGCTGAACTTCTTGGCAATATTCCTCAATCGGGATGCCACTTACTACCAGTTTACTCCATACCGGCACCTGATTATCTCCATGCTCTCCTACCAAATAACCATTTATAACACCGGTACTTAAGTCCAAATAATCAGCCACACATCTGATAAATCTAGAAGTGTCCAGAATACAACCAGAGCCAAACACCATACCATCTGGAAGGTTCATCCATTCGCTAACCTTTTGCGTCAAGATATCTACAGGATTGGATACTATTAAAATGCAACCTCTAGTATAGTATCTTTTTATTGAGTCAATTACAGACTTCATAATCTTTGTATTTTCACTTGCCATATCCAATCTGGTTTCCCCAGGCTTTCTATTACGTCCTGCTGTGATAATAATCAGATCGCTATCAGCGCAATCCGAGTAATCACCTGCATATAAGTCTGCTGTTCCCATACTTGGGATCCCATGTCGAATGTCATAAGCTTCACCCGCACATTTTCCTTTATCTATATCAATAAGAACTATTTCCCGCGCAACATCACGTAATGCCAAGGCATACGCTATAGACGAACCTACGAAACCTGCTCCTATGATAACAACTTTTCGGTTGCCAATTTTATAAATCTGTTTCATTTGCTCACCACTCCAATGTTATATGTTTACTTTGATGGTTCTGGTAAGTCTTTCAACGAGATTATATCCATCCCAGATAAAATCAAAATCCATTGTTTTTCCAATAGGGACAACACGATCTACTCCCTTTATACCAGAAACTAACAACGGCATAATAGCTTTTTTTTCACCCAGAAAACCAATTGTCTGGCAATGTGTGTTATTACAAAAGTCATGGATTTCAAGAATATCATCACAGTCAAACTCAAAAAAGAATCCTGAATTGTCTTTGAGTTCCATTAATTCAGGCTTCACTTCTGGCACATTAACTCTGACAATATAATTATCTTCATGTTTCTCAATATGAGTTCCTTCCTTTGCTGCCGCCACAAGATAACTGCTCGTCAACTTATTGATACCCATAATCGGTTGGAACTGATATTTCCTCTTAACTAAGTCATGCTCGAATTTCCAAAATAATTCTTTCGCTTCTTTCTTCTTTTCACCCATCCATACAACCAATCTAGGACTCGTACATGCATTTTGATCAGACAAATACGTATCGTTATAAAATTCCTCAGCCAACCGCTCTTTATCACTAACTGTCAAATATTTTTCACTGTCTATTACTGCTAAAGAATATCTATCTGCAAATGCAATTTCCCCTGCCCTAGGCCCAAGTGGTGATTTTCTGATTTCCGCAATTGTATTGTCGCCGCCCCAAATAATACGGGTATCAGCCAAGGAAGAAAACAAGTCATTCACCCTCTGATCTCTTCCATATCTTACCAGACAAATATATTTTTTCATATCAGGGTATTCTTCTAAAACTTCATTGATTGCCCTGTTAATAATTGAAACCTGCGGAAAATCCTTCGATGGAATACGTACAACATTAGCATTTCCGGTCAATAGTCCAGTCAGCAGAGAATATGCATAGTTCACAGGAACGTTTGATGGCGCAATATGAAATGCAACTCCTCTTCCGATTTTGATGTCTGAGTTTTCATCTTCAAAGCGCTCCTTAAGTGCGAGCACAGAAGATTTTCGCATCCAGAATCCCAGTGTTATAACATCAGGATATGCCTTTGCTTCACGCGACTTCATCAATGTCTTTGACAATGCATTCAAAAAATCAACAACGCTATCATCAAAAGGATGCTTTGGACATGTTTCATTTAAAGATGCAACGATTTCATCGTTGCCAACTAAATAAGTAACTTCTTTTAATACTTCTTCCATATCCATATTAGTTAAATTTAGCTGCATAAGTGTCACTGCACCCCCTTATTTCAGCATTTTTCAATCTGCCAAATATTTTAAAATACTTTCCTTTTCGTCCACATTTACAATCATCCTCGCCAAGCAACATTCCCTCATCTTCAGTAATCAACGAATGTCCTGGATAAGATTCCGGAATTGCGGAAACAACCTGAATAATCCCACGCTCACCTATTTTACATAAACCAAAATCTTCTGGTCTTCGAATCAATACATCTGAAAAAATACTCGCATGTAAATGTCCACATTCGCACTGCATATAAATACAGCCTGTTTGCTCTACCATTCCATAGTAATCATGAATGTGCTCCAAACCGCATACATCTTTTAATCTATTATGAAATTCTTCCGGACTAACCGCTTCACTTACAAGCTTTTTCCATCCACCGCCATGGACTAATACACCATTAGACAAATCAAATGTGATTCCTGCTTCTTTTAGACGAACCAACTCTTTGTAGAAGTGCTGCCATACCATAAAGGTAAAGCCGAACATAAAAATTCTCTGCCCCTGATATTTCTCCAAAAACTCCTTCAATCCTTCTACATCCAGATGCATATCATCATCCAAAGCATATAGCTTTTTTGCACCAAAAATAGAGAATCCCAATATTCCTGCACCTCTAGCCGAAAACATAGCTCTGTTCTTCACCACAGAAGGACAGTCCAGAATAATCATAGGCATTCTACTCGATCCGGTAAATTCGTTTACAATTTTAACCATCGTCTTTTGCTGATTTGAAGAGGTTATTTTATCAAGATATATTTTAGATACAGCCTGTCCTGACGTACCTGAAGATGTCATAGTCTTAACAACTTCGTCGTCTGGAACGCTTTTTAATGATAATTCCTTAAATAAACGTACCGGAAGAAAAGGGAGTTCACTATAATCCTCAATAGCCGTTTCGTCAAATCCGATACTTGTAAGCATCTGATCATATTCTTTGCAATTAACTCTATGATGCTTTGTCAACTCAACTAATCGTTTGGTCAGAAGCGTTTTCTTTTGCTCTTTATCCAACGAATACGGAGCAATTCCTAATAATTCGTCATATGTCATATGTTTTATACCAACCTCTTCTTTATTTCCTGCGACATTGCACAGAAATGTTCATTTATAAAAAAATGGTTTCCTGTATATCTTATAAAATCTATTATTTCAAAATATTTATTCCAGTTTTTCATATCCTCAAAAGGAGTATCATTCTCAGAATAAAATACAGTAGCAGGAATATCCGATTTTAATTTCAAATTCTCAAATTTATACTTTCCAATAATGGAATAATCTGCACGATATATAGGCAGATACATTCGCCAAAAACTCTTATTGTCAATAAGTTTTTCGGGAACTGCACCAAACTGTATCGTTCGAGCTTTCACAAAATCATCTTTTTCCTCATTATTATAATCCGCTAAAGTTGCCTTTGTCCGAGGCTCATGTGCTGCCAAAAAAACATGCACAGGCAAAGGCATTTTTTCATCAATCAATTTCCGCAATACCTCTATTGCAGAGATACATCCCATACTATACCCCATAATCGCATATAGACTATTGCACTCTATTTCCCCTCTGATTTGGGTCAACATATCGTCTGCCAATCCATCAAAATCCAAATAGAATGGGGATCTATGTCTCTTGCCATGACCTGAATACTCAGGCGCAATAAGTTCAACATCGGGAAGTAATTCTTTCTTTAATTGATCATAAAATGAAGAATTACCGCCAGCATAAGTAAAACAAATCAGTTTCATAGACCCCTCTCTTTAAGAATTACTCATAATACTTTGTTAGTTCTTTGTAAAGTGTCTTACCAGCATCATTCTTTGGAATTTCGTCGATAACAATTATTTTAAACGCAGCAGGATTAAGCTTTGTCTTATACACTACAAACTCTCTTACTTCTTCTGCTTTTGTCTCATCTGTAACAAAGATGTACATATGATCGTCAACTCCGGCACACGCACAATCAATTCCAGTAAACTTGCCTTTGATTAATCGATCCATTTCATCTAGATTTACTCGGTTGCCATAAATCTTCAGGAACCTCTTTTTTCTGCCAACAATATAATAATAACCATCTTGATCAAACTGAGCCATATCTCCGGTTTGGAGAATTCCTCCACGCTCGTCACCCTTAATCAGATCGTCACCACATTCAGCATAACCAAGGGTTACATTCTCACCCTCATATACTAACTCACCTGTCGTCAGAACTTCTGTTATCTCATTGCCATCCACATCAATCAGTTTAAACTTCCCTCCTGGAATAGCAATACCCATAGACCCACATTTTTCAACAGCCTTCTCGGCAGGTAGATATCCCATTCTCGCCGTAGCCTCGCACTGTCCATACATAACGATAAACCGTTTTGCATTATTCGCGGCATATTCTGCAAACTTTGCATGCAATTCGGGAATCAATTTACCGCCAGCCTGTGTCATATATCTAAGCGAAGGAAGCTGCATGCGATAGAACCTAAGTCTGTCCAGCATTTCATAGGTATAAGGAACGCCGCCAAAAGACGTTGCACCTTCATTCTTAAAAAAAGACCAGAATTCCTTTTGCATCAAGCCCTTATCAGTCACCAGAATTGTTGCGCCCACAAGCAAATGACTGTTAATAATGGAAAGACCATAAGTATAGTTCATGGGTAATGTTGTAATTGGTTTCTCTGTCTCATCCAGTTCCAAATACTGAACAATTGACTGTGCATTTGCTAATACATTTCTATAACTTTGACGCACAAATTTAGGGCTGCCTGTAGATCCTGATGTTGTAAGCATCAAACATAACTCCGGATAAAGTTCATATTCTTTATCATAAAGTGTCTTTAAAAGAGTATACCCATATGCTGAATATACAGTCTGCATATTTTCAAACTCACAAGCCTGCTCCGTAGGAACCCACAAGTAGGAAGGATTATAACTATTTAGGAGATTATTTAGCAATTCCCTTTCAAGATGTGCATTTAATAAAACCGGTGCAACGCCGTTTTGAACAAAAGCAGTATATCCGACAATCGATCCGATTGAATTTGTGCAAAGGCAAAATGCCAGACAACGGCGATTAATCGTTTCAAATAGTTTGTCATTTTCTACATGTAATTCACCGTATGTCAAAACAGTACCTAATTCATCTTTTACAGCAATATTGTTTTGATTTTTGTCAAAATCCCACATTTTCCTGCCACTCCTTAGAATTCAATTCCATAATTGGATGCGAGGATTTCCTTGCCTTTTTCAAACGAGCTCAAGTCAATAATGTCATCTGTGTCCATCATTATATCAAAAGCATCCTCAATTGCAGCCACAAGACCCATATGCCCAACTGAATCCCAACTTGCGACCTGCTGATACTCTAATCCTGCCAACTGCTCCTTTGTAATTTCTAATGACTCACAAAATGCCTGTTCATACTTTTCTAAATTTGTCATGTTCATTTACCTCTCTTCTATTTTATCTATACATCATCTTTCTGATTCGCTCTGTAGCCCGTTCAACCGCTTCTCTGGTATATGTGGCTTTTACCATCATGTGTCCATTATTATGAAGCTTAGGTTCATCCAATATACAGCCCAACTGTTTATTAAATCGGATTGCTCTTTCATTGTCTGCGAAAATATAACCTACTACCATATCCATGCCGAGATTTTCAAACGCAAATTTAAAAATAAGCATTTGTGCCTCAGTGCTCTGAAACGCATTTCCTTTTATAGCAAGTCTTCCCGATTCACAGCAATTGCCGACTATATCATATACAGAAATTGTGCCAATTCTATTACCGGCCTTATCCCAAACCACAAAAAAGTAATCGCCTTCCTTAGTCTTATGATTTTCGATCCACTGCCTCTGTTGCTCAATGGTATTATTTAAAGGCGGAAAGAATTTTGCGAACTCCGGGTCCAATCTAATATCCCTAGTAAACTCTGCATCCTCTATCGTTACCGATTTTAAATCCACAAATCTACCTTCAATCACTCCATCAAAATACATATTGCTCCTTTAACATATACAGCCTGACCAGCATTCATTTAAGCCAATCAGGCTGCATATTTCCATTTATTTTACTTTAAGCTCTCGCCCTTTTTGATTTCCATTACATACTTAACCACTAATCCAGTAATATACTGCACATTCTCAAATGTCACACCCATATGCATAGGAAGAGAAATAATATGCTCACTTGCAAATTCTGCCTTAGGGCAGGTACCCTTACCATATTCATACATACGATAGTCTGTGTTAGCTACATAATGAACTCCCGGATAAACCTCGTTAGAGTTCAGATACATCATAAGACCATCTCTGTCTTTTACCATGATTTGATACAGGTGGCGAGAGGAAACACAGTCTTCCGGAATCTCTACAAGACCAATCTGCTCTGGGTACTTTGCAAACACTTCCGTATACCACTGGGCTAACGTTCTTCTATATGCATTATCCCGATCAAGATGCGGCAACTGAGCAAGTGCAATACCAGCCATGATAGCATTTCCGTTATACTTATCACCAATATACTCAACATCATATTTCCACTTGTAAGTACCTTCTTTGTTTACTGTACGAGCATAGGTATCTTTGTTGATTCCAAGCCAAGCCTTCTTACGGAAGATTTCATCAAGTTTAGCATCGTCAGTACAAATCATACCGCTGTCTCCGGTAGGAAGATTCTTAACAGCCTGAAATGAATATACTGTAATGTCCGCATCGCCATTTGTTCCAGGAACAGTTCCATCCGCATAACGCGTTCCTGACATATGAGCTGCATCCAGAATTAATTTAAGATTATTCTCTTTGCAAATCTTAACTACTTCCTTAAAACTTCCAGTATTACCGCCAAATCCCACAAAAATTACTGCACGAGTCTTATCAGTGATATGCTCCTTAATTGACTTGGGATCAAGACAAAGCGTGTCATCTACATCTGCAAATACTGCCTTAAGATTGCTCTTGGGAATTGCGTGATTGGTAGAAATGAATGTTAATGGTGTTGAGATAACCTCATCTCCATCAGCCCAACCATAAACTTCTTTAAGTGTATCTACAGCCATATATAATCCAGCTGTGTTTGAATTAACATAATATGCACACTTATGTCCTGTATATTTCTTCCATGCTTCTTCAAACTCAACTGTCTTGAAGCCCATTCCGGTCCAGCCCTTTTCAAGGCACTCTCTGACCTGATCAAGACAAGCCTCAACATCAAAACTTGCTTTAAATAATTGTATTCCTGCCATCTTTTTTCTCCTTTAAAATTAAATTACTATCTTTGGCTCAATTACACCATAATTTAAAAATAATTTTACGATAGCTCTTATCAATTTCCAACCGACGATTGGTTTACTTTTGTGCGCTCTTTTGCTCGGCAATTTCTATAATATAATCACCATATGGGGTTCCTTTTTTTTCTTTTCCGAGTCTAATGAAATCTTCATGGCTTATCATCCCTCTGCGCCATGCAATTTCCTCTATACAATAAATCTGCATTCCGCAGGCCTTTTGAACAGTCTTCACAAATGCTGATGCATCCATTACATCATCCCATGTGTTCAAAGGAATTTCAACAAAGCCGCGATCTAACGTCACTGTATAAACCTCATCATTTATTCTCGTATAAGGAATAGTCTCTGTTCCCATCGCCTCTTCTAATTTCATATTGCTAATTACATGTGCTGGGCAAAAGACAATAGGGATTTGATAATAGTCATACTGTGTGCGAAGCTTTTCTCCGTCCTCTGATGTGACAACTTTTTTATCAGAATCATAATATATACGTGAAGGTAAATCAATTTTCTTTTTAGGAAGCGACAAAACAGTTGTTTTGTCTTTGTCCAACATTGCTTTCTGAAAAAAACGCGTTTGGTCAACTCCATATATAAAGGTCATTCCAAAAGCAATCATCACATTAGAATTACTGTTTTTGTACTCTTCTTCTTGTATTCTTTCCCAATACTTAAGTCTTAAGCCCAGAATGTCTCCGTTCCCAAAGACGCTTTTTACATACTGTTGATCTTCTGGTCCGCTCACTATTCTAATCTCGCGGATCCCCATCAGCATAAAATAGCTAAGCATGAAATTAATCACTGGCTTATCATAAATAATTGTATTTGCCCTAATTCCATACATATTGTCCTTCAGGATAAGAAGTCCGGTCCAACCATGATTATGATGTACCAAATCTCCAGCTAGCAGGCTGTCTGTGTCACTATCAAGCAATATAGCAATCTTTCCAATAATTGCGGTGTCAGGCAATCCAAGACCACGTTCCCACTTTGAAACAGCTTTATCACTCACGCCTATTCGATCGGCCAATTCACGCTGGGTGTAGCCTACTTTTTTTCTCAAATATGCAATTGCATTACCAACTCTTTGGGGATCCATAGGCAGTCGCTTCCTTCTTACAGCAAAAATCAAGTAAACTTTCCGTTTACCTTATTATCTGTTACCATACATCTTCTGATAGTAATTCTGATATTCTCTGGAAATAATTGTCTCCCAGTACGCACCCATAATATGTACTTACCAAAAGATGTCCAAATTATGGGTACTTCTATTTGTAGCATTTTTATAGTTCAGATCCATATTCAACATACGAAAAACGTCTGCTCCTATAAAACTAACACCGCCAATTACAATATTGTCATTGATTTTTGGTCTATTAATATTTCATTTTGCCATTTGCAACATTCATAAGATGCTGTCCATATGGAGACTTGCCGTATCTTTCTGCTGATTCAACCAGTTTTTCTTTCGTAATCCACCCTTTACGAAATGCGATTTCTTCCGGAGCCGAAATCTTTACACCCTGTCTCTTTTCTATCATCTGAACATAATCCGATGCTTCTACCAAACTATCCATGGTTCCCGTATCCAACCATGCAAATCCTCTGCCAAGAATAATACCATTCAGTGATCCGTCCTGCAAATACATATCGTTTAATGAAGTAATCTCTAACTCACCTCGTGCAGATGGTTTAACTTTCTTCGCATAATCCACTACTCGGTTATCATAAAAGTACAATCCAGTAATACAGTAATTGCTCTTGGGATGTTCCGGTTTCTCTTCTACAGACAGAATTTTTCCTGTTTCATCTTCAAACTCCATTATTCCAAAACGTTCAGGGTCGTTCACGTAATATCCAAAGATGGTCGCTTTTCCTTCTGCAATATTCCGCACAGCGGTATCAAGTTTGTCGCCCAAGCCGCCACCATAAAAAATATTATCTCCCAATATTAGAGCACATGAATCATCTCCAATAAATTCCTCTCCAATAATAAATGCCTGGGCCAATCCATCTGGACTAGGCTGAACTTTATAGCTAAGCGATACCCCATACTGGCTACCGTCCCCAAGCAGTTTCTCAAAATTCGGCAAATCTTTAGGGGTAGAAATAATTAGAATATCCTTGATCCCTGCCAACATCAGGGTAGATAATGGGTAATAAATCATTGGCTTGTCATACACTGGTAATAATTGTTTCGACGTAACCATAGTTAATGGATATAATCTTGTACCTGCGCCTCCGGCTAAAATAATACCTTTCATCTTAACACCCTCCTTTGATTTTCTAAAAATCATATATTTGCTTATCTATCTTGCATTTCCTCTTCAATTATTAAACCTAGTATTGACATTTCTTCAAAGCGCATCAACGTTGTCGACCACTTCAAATTTATGTATCTTCCTTTCCCGCAAACTGGCAAGTAAGCATGATGCTCGAAAGTGAAATTCTATACATTTTCAATCAGAAATTGATGAAACTCTTCTGCTCGACCAGGAATATCTGTTGAAGATTTAATATCTCCGATATCTTTTTTTATAAAAGAAATATCTATGTCTCCTGACTCACTAAAGACTTGTATTAGCTGCGGGTCATAAAAATTATAGCTCTTGATTTTTTTATTCTCAGTAAGTAATTTTTTATGATATTGTAATGCCTCTAGGGTTCTAATAGATATATAAGTCTCATTACCTTGCAAAACTTCAAGAACACATTTTGTTGCATATACGTGTTGCAAAACTTCTTCATAGCTTATTTTTTTATTATAAGCAATCGCGTCCTTATATAATTGCTTATCCTCTGGCACTCCAATTATATAAAAATCACATTTTAACCCCGCCATACTTAGCTTTTCATAAATAGAAATAAGTTTGGGAAGCCTTCCTTTATCAGAACCGATGAAAAAAACATCTGAAGTCGCCAAATTCTCACTCTTGTATATCGGCAATCGATACGGTTGATGCTCACACAATAATAACCCGTGAGTCAGAGCGTCTTTTTCATTAAAGGTAATTATTGCCTCATAACAATCTTCATTTTTTCTAATTTTCCCTTCAATTAGGTCAGTAACTGGATTCAAATACATAAAACATCGTTTTGATTTCGGAAATTTTTCTTTTAAATAAAGCAGGAACCGTCTTGAATATGATAAATGAAATGATTCATAAAGCAAAAAATATATTTCATCATCACCGCTCAAATCCATTCCCTTTAAAGCCCTCTTAAACCATATTTTCTTTAACGGTAACTCTTTTTTATTATTTAATGGCCACGCATTATGCAGGATTTGCATCTTCATTATCCATTTGTTTCTAAATGGTATAAATGTATATGCTTCAGGGACTAATTGAGCAGCATTATTAATATACGCTTCGTAAGCATTTCCATATTCAAAATATACAAACTTCTTCATGCATCTATCACTTTCTCTTAATGATTGATTTAATATATTGGAATGAACTAATTACTAATGTTTTCTCAAACAAAAATGAAATCAATAATAAATACAATCCTGCAAATAAAGCATACAAAGTTGAAAATAAAATCCAGTTCACAATACCTTCAGGGAAATTAAAATTATTAATAATTATAAATGTCCCTATGACACCAATTAACGATATTGCAAGCTGTATAAAAATATTTTTTTTGATTAAATAAGGAACCAACTGTTTAAGTTTTATATGTTGGTACAGAAAATTTATTGCATAAAACAGTAATAAACCTACAAGCGAAAAAGAATATTCAAACTTTCCACATAAAATCGAAACGCAAATGCAAGCAGCGGCTGTTATTGCGGGTTGCAAATATGTTTCTTTAAAAAAGCCACAGGAAGATACAATTATATTATAAGGAATTCTATAAACAGAAAATACACCTCCAACTGCCATAATAGTAGCTAAAGTATAATTTACATAATTAATATCTGTCGCACCTGATGTATAAATCTTAACAAATGGAATAATTGAAAACAACATACACATCATCAAAAAAGTACCAAACATACAAAAAATATATTGAAATATCGAAAAAATATCTGCATTTTTTTTCTTATTATTGTATGCATATAAATCTCCAAAACTAGGAGCAAACGCAGAATACAAAGAAGTTATTATTAGATTCAGAGCATCATTGACTAAAGCATAAATAGAATAAACACTTGTTTCTGCCAAGGTGTACATAAAAGACATCAATATAGTCACAGAAGACCCCATAAAACTATGAGAAACTTCATTAATTAATGCATAATTCCTGTCTCCAATAACTCCCTTACTTGATTTACTTTTTATTTTAACAAGTCTCGGATGCGTCTTTCTTAACATACACTCCAAGCAAATCACCTTCACTAAACACCCTAGCAAAAACCACATATATATTAAAATGTAATGCCAATGCATCCATAAAGTAATAAACACCATAGCATAGTAAATAATCTGTTCTATAAGGGTTGCTATTGAAATAAATTTTTTTTGCTGATACGCAGTAAAAATTATCCTATATTTTGCAGTATTATAAAGATCAATAAAGCTTTTTGCTCCCATAATCATCATTGCTGCAAACACAAATATTTTTTCAAGACTTGTGTTTAAAACAAAAGGTGTAACAATTGCGACAATAATTATAATTCCACTAAATATATATGATATTTTTTTAAAGAATGCTTCTGCAGAAGCGATATTATCTTTTATTGCATCAATATCATTTTGAGCAATTGGTTTATAAAGCGAATAAATAGAAGCTGTTGCTGCGCCTGCTTGTAGCATCAAAACAATATTTATAATATGCTGAATTGTTGTGGTTAAACCATTCACTTCTGAGCCATAACTCAAAATTATATATCTCGGCGCAAGAAACCCAAACAAAATAACAATAATATAATACCCCATCTCCCATATCGCATTTTTTATAACGCTTTTGCTTCGACTCATACTTAACCTTCCTATTCATGTTTAGCCATATTTAGTGCATATTCTTTATATTCACCATAAAACTTTATTCTCTTTTCATCAAGCAAATTCTTTTGAAACTGCTTTGCTTTAGTATGATTAAATCTACTATGCATTGTCCAATCACCATTGTAAAAAGCTTTAAGTATTGACTTTAATTCCCCTACATTGCCTTTACTAAATATTGCATCTTTCTCTAGTAGTTCTGGAATGCCTCCAGCTGTTGACCCTATGCACGGGCAAGCCCTACTCATTGCCTCCATCAGAGCACGCGGTAGCCCCTCTGTCATACTGGGTTGTATATATGTATCCAAAGAATCCATCCAGTTTAAAACTTCCTCATGTGTAAGTTCTCCTTTTATAACCACTTGATCCATAATCCCATATTTTCTTGCCACAGATAAAAGGTAGGATGGATCGCCTGTCCCTGCAAGTTCATAACGAATATTCATTGTATTTTTTAAATCAGCTATCGCTTCTATGACAAACTGTTGCCCCTTACATTTTGTTTCTAATCCAGCTGCAGTTCCTATTACCCAAGGTTCATCTGACTTCCTGTGTTGAATTTTATCAAGGCGTCTAACTAATATATCATTCGAAACATCTTCTATTACAACATCTGATATTCCCTGAGCTTGTCCATTCGTTGGATATCTCACTTGAAGCCAGTTTTCTGTTACATATGTTACAAATGCAGCATTTTTGATAGTTCGCTTTACAATTAATTCCGACCAAGGGGCTATCATTTTACCAAGGAAACTATAATTCCACCAATTATCCCAAGCGCATCCACCACATTCGCACATATATGGTTTATTATACTTTCTTGCCAAACCAGCTCCTATGTCAGCAATTGTGCCACCTCTTATAAAAACAAGATCACAAGTCTTAAACTCATCCTCAATTAACTTTCTTGCTTTGGGAAGTCTTGTTAAATAATATTGAGGTTTATTTAAATTAGGAATATCCAAAAATTTCAAACCCGGTAAAGTTATTTTTTCTTGATTTGCCTCCTCTAAGGTGCAATCCAAATGGTACAATCTTGTTGCAACAACCAATTCATCTACTAATTCTAAATATCTGCCAAATACTGTATCGGTAAGAGTTGTGCAACCATAAAATCCTTTAATATCCTTATATATTGGTAAGTCATGGCAAAAAATGCCTTTAATCATATTTATTTTCTCCTATCTCTTGATCTTATCTTTTTACTAAAGTTACACCAAATGCTATTTCAAGCAATATGTCCATCTCCATAAATTAGAATAACCGTTTTAAAATGCCTGTGCCCAACTATTGTCAAGCAAAAGTACATAGTGAAATTGCAAATTCATTGTTTAGTTCCATTATTATTTCATTAGTCCGCAGTACTGCAACTATTTAAAAAAAGTTTCGACAGATACTTTCATTAAACCCGAAATAGATATGTCATGTATTCTAACCACTTCTGGCAAAAACCATACAATACATGAACAAAAAAACATCAAACTGCTTTTATTAATTTTTAAACACATTATCCCTTTAGTTATGCTAGTTCGTTTCATATACATCCCATAAAGTATAGCATTTGTAATAAAGCCAATCATTAATATGCGATAATATATCAAGCTCGTAACAATAAAAGGCAAAGAAACACTCAAAAGCAAATGTACTCTGTAATTTATATCAGCAAATGAATTAATGTTAATCATATCGTCATTGGAAGATATTTTTTCTTCTTGAATTTGTCTTTTAATACAGATAGAAAATATAAGTCCCATAAAATAAATAGCGAAAAAAATACAGGCTCCATAGTGCGTCAAAGTCCCTGTATAAGCGTTAATTTTTGCATCAATTTCTTTATATACAGCCGAAACTATTTTTATTAAAATATCAATGAATGGTAATCTCCCCGAAATATATGTTAGAACAATTGTTATAACCGAAATAATCAACACTAATTTGCTTACATTTTTTTTAATAAATCCTCTTGAATTTACACCGTCCCAAATACAAACTAATAAAATCAGATATATTAACGCTGTACGATGGAACATGGAAGCTATAATAATACCTATAATATAAAAAAACGGCTTCTTCTCCACAAGAAATCTCAACGAAAATATTATTATCCCTATAGCCATGAATAAGCGAATTGCAACAGCACAAGTAGGAAAAATAAAGGGCATTGTAATCGCCAAAATAGGATTATATGAGCAATCAAAATATTTTAAGCCAATAATAATAAAAATTGAGGTAAAGATGAAAATTGCTAAAAGTAAACCATTATAAGTGTTAATCCCAAAATATATAATAATCGTCTTGAATAAACCATATCCTGGTTCACTCCAATTGGTATTAAGCCCATTATTAGCAAAATCATTTTTATAAATAAATGCATCTCCACTTGTTCCATCATTCAGCACAAACATCATTGCCATTAATAAATATGAAACAGCACTTATAAAGCGATTACTTCTATTGTTGAATACAAACAATATATTTAATGCCCAAAATACTATGTAAATTGCAAGCCACATAATTAATCCACCTTAATATCTTCAAAGACTTCATCGAAATTTTGATTCAGAAATCTATTCTGATACGACAAAACACACCTATCATGCATATTCCGCAAGTCAGCATCACTCAGATGCAGTATTCTATTTACCTGTAAATCTTTTTTAGGGTTTATATTGATTCCAATATCATCTGTTTCAACAATCATTCTAATATCTCCAAAAGCACTATTAACAAATGGTAAGCCTGCGCGCATATATTCTACTGCTTTCAGAGACATTGTAGAATTTATCACTTCTCTTGGAATATTTAACCCAAGATTACACATTGAGAAGATTTTATTTTTCTCGTTCATATCAAATACAACGCCATGGCAAACAACTTTTACATTAGCTCCTTGTAATCGATTAACAAATTCTTCGAGGTTCTGTCCCTCTCCTATAATATGTAATGTCACAGACCTTTTCCTTGCAATCGCTCCAAGTAACTTTACGCCTAAATCGATATCAGTAATATGGTTTACCATTCCCAAATAGCAAAATGTCAACTCCGCTACATTGGAGTTATAGTTAGGAATGTTTCCAATATCCATTGATGGTTTAATGATTTTTATAGGCTTGCAATTAATTTCACCGGCCAAATCATCAGCCGCTTGCTCTGATACTGTTACAATCAAGTCAGCTTCAGAAATATATTTTTTTCTTAAATCTCGCCATAAATCGAATGGTATTTTTAATAATGAATTGAGTTTATTATACGGAAAGCTTTCTGGCCATCTATCATAGCAGTCAAAGATTAATTTAGTATCACTTTCTTTTGCTTTATATTGTGCTAATTTCTTAACCAAAGAATTAGGTGGAATCATGCAGTAAATAACACTAGGTCTATAACTATAGATGTATTTCATCACATTTTTAGTAAACATGTAATGCGAATACAGTCTTTGCATAGACAAATTTTTTTTGTATGTAGGGACTTTTATTTTTACACCATTTTCATAAAAATGATTATTATTTTTTTTAGAAAAATGATCAAAATCTGCATACAAATATCTAGTTTCATATCCTTTTTTTACAAAATAGTTGTTTATCAACTGCATTCTTGTCGTATAATAATCAAAACAACTAATACAAAGGCACTTCCGTTTATCTGTTATCTCTGTCCTTTTTATAGACTCTTTCAAACTAGTCTTCTGGTACTCTATCCCCTCATACACACTTAGTTCGTGCTTATAACAGCTATTTCCAAAAGCCTTATTTACCAAACCGCCAATTTTCCCTGGAATTTTACTGCTGATCGCCACTGCAGGAGCAAGCACTCCAACTTCCTTTATGTTCTTCCCGCTAACTTCAGCAATTTCTTTAACCATCCGACTCGTCTTAGTCCACTCAGCATTCTGCGGAATCAAAACAATTGCATTCTCTTTCACTTCTTTCACCATCATAATTTGGCATAAAAATTCACAGAAATTGTCAATGTAAAGCATTGATCTCTCATTATTTACATCTGGGAATATCGGTAGTTTCTTCGCAAGTTTCGCGAGCGTCGGATAATTACCTTTTGAGCCTCTGCCATAAATCATTGGTGGTCGTATAACCAACACTTTAAAATTACTATCCGCCAGTCCCCTTACAGCGACATCAGCCTGCAGTTTAGAATCGCCATAGAAATTTGCTGCTTTCGGAACAGTGTGCTCATCAATTATCTTCTTCCTCCCATATGGAGCCGATTCACCATATACTATCATTGATGACATAAGAATAAATTCTTTTACGGCATCGATTTTTGCTTTGTTACATACATCAATTGCCAAATCAGTATTTACAGCATAGTACTTTTCTTTTGTCTCATCATCCACACTACCAACATCAGCATGGGCAATTCCAGCCACATGATATACAATATCATAATCAGAAAAATCTTTTTCTCTCCAAGTTCCATCAATCATGTCTATCGTGTCTATCGCTAATGATGGATAATGTTCAGCCGCATACGCACGGAACGCTTCTCCAATATAAGATCCCGCTCCTGTAACAAGAACCTTTTTCTCTGTTTCACCATCTACTTGTACAGGTGCTCCAAATCCAATATGCCCTATCAATTCTTCAGCTGATTTATTATCCGCATAATGCCTGCCAGCCGACTTCTTCATCTCCCCCGTTCCACCTTCAACAACGCTATCGTCTTTTCGGAATACATGAAGACTTCCAAGGAATACTTTTGCATCCATCATAGGACCGATTTTTTTGCAATACTCTCCATCAAGTTTTGCCTTATCTGGAATTTCAAGCTCATCTCTACCGTTTATCTGAGCCCATCCCGTAAGCCCCGGTTTCACATCATTAGCACCATACTTGTCTCTTTCCGCAGTCAGCACATCCTGATTCCAGAGTGCCGGACGTGGACCTACCACACTCATATTTCCCACGAATATGTCCCAAATCTGTGGCAGTTCGTCCAAACTATGTGCCCGAATAAATTTTCCTACTTTTGTAATATATTGCTCTGGATTATCAAGCATATGAGTAGGCACCTCATGTGGTGTACTCATTTTCATTGATCTAAATTTATGTAGTTTGAAATATCTCTTATTCTCGCCAACCCTTTTTTGCGTAAACAGAACTGGTCCCGGATCATCTATCTTTATAGCCAAAGCAATTGCTCCCATCAATGGGCTTAACAAGACTAAACCCCAAAACGAAAGCGCTACATCCAACCCACGCTTGACATACTTTTCATATACGCCCGAGTGATGTTCTATATTTCCAACTGCCTCAAGGTGTCCTTTTGCACCGTCGGCATTCTCTTTATCTGCATCGTTCTCTACAAATACAACTTTTTTCCCTTCAAGAGGATTCTTTTGTTGAGGATCATTCTCGTATCGGGAATCAGGTTGCTTCTTCTTTCCAACCATCAACGTGGCAAGAAATGCTGTACCAACAACTGCGGCTGTTACTTCTAATATCTTTTTCCAATTAAACGACATAAGCTATCTCCTTAAAAGAAACTATCTGTATCGTCAAAAATCCTAACTTTTTCGATTTATCTATATTCCGTACAGCTATTAATCTTGGTATAATCTGGTACATCTTTCCCCATAGCTACGACTGCGTTACAGTCAATCTGACAGCATTTGCCAATTATTGAATTATGATTTACCGTCGCGCCAGCGCATATGAACGTATTATCTTTAACTATCGTTTCTGCACTAATTACTGCCTGTGCTTCTATCACACATCCGCTTCCAATCTGTGCTGTCTTGCTGATTACTGCTGATGGATGAATTAAAGTTACAAGATTATTACACCTCAGACTCATTTTCTCTCTTACTTTAGGATTGCCAATTGCAACAATGCATCCATCATAATTTTCTTGCATTTCTTCAATTTGATTTGTATTTCCAATAGCTACCGTCTTATTATCGTCGATGAAATCAACTTTCGTATAACCATTTAGTTCAGCAATTTCCTTGACTAATCTACCATAGCATCCCGCACCAATAATCAAAATAGATTTCATAATCATCCCGTTCCAATAAAAGTGATATCCGCGACTCTTTAGGATTTAAGAAATAATCTTCAATGCCACCATTTACCACAAGTTTTTAGCAGTTCACGCCTCACGAATCCATATTTAAATGCAAAATCAAAATACTTTTAATTAAAAAATCTTAATAGTTCTCTTTAATATCAATTTATTCCTCTCCGTTTTACCCGATTAGGACAATACCCACTTGTTCAATTTCCTGTCTGGCAAGCAAATTCTTTTCACCTAACAATTCATTATAAAAGGTTTCCCCGGCAATGCCCACTAAAATGGCTCCCTGAATTTCCGTAAGTTTTTCCATGTTAACCGCATCATATAGAATATTATTTAAAAGGCTTACCTTTATCCCCTCTTTGCCCAGTCTATCAACGATTTTCTTACACACTTCCTGCTTCTCTTCCTTTATGCCGCAACCAATCATAGCAAGATTTTCAATTTCTTTCTTTTCCGCTACAATTTTAATTGCAGCAACAGTCAGTTCTATTGCCTCCTCTGTAGTAAACTGACGACGCCCATAATTTCTGATAGTTAAAATTTTCCGGTCAATAACTTCCAAAAATTTCTTCTTTCCCGTTGCCAGAGAAATATGTCCTAGTTCAGGCAGTCCATAAATATCCTGAAAATCGTCAACACTACGCAACTTTGCACACAAAACATATTTTAATAAATAATAAAATGCACACAAAAATGCCGAAAAAATCATACCTAACAATATATATTTAACGCTTATCCCCGGCTTTTCCATGTTATTTACTTCAGTGAGCTCCGTCGTAATAGAATCTATTTCCTCCGCCGCCTCAGGACTAATTTCTTTCACCTCCGTTTCGGGCATCCCCTTAGCGACACCACTAGTTAAATAGTTATAAAACCGCCACTGTAACTCTGTAAATGCATTTTTGGCATCACGTATACTGTTATTCAAGGAAGCGATCTCATCAACTACTCCTTTTTGCATACTCAATATATCCGTTCGGAATACCGTGGTATAAGAACTAGCGATAACCTCGATCTGATGTTTTCCTAACGCATCCTCCATGTTCTGATGCCTATCCTGAACATATTGTATAACCCCTTCCGCCAGTTTCTCGCAAGAACGCTGATCCTCATTTATCATGTATAAGCTCACCAGGTCAATGCCCTTCAGCATTCCAAAGGAAGATCGCTCCAAAGCAATAATCTCCTTAACCTGTGCTGCTGTAAGATTCCCTTGCTTTTTTGCCAGATACTCATAAAAATCCCCACTGGTCAGCAAATCCTCATAAGCCTTCTGAATGTCATAGGCATCCTCCTTTGTATCCGCGCTGATGTGGAATGTCAGTTCTGCTGTTGGAACCGCAAGAGCATCTACCTTAGCTATAACAGATTGCTTCCAATAGGACTGTCTTTCCTGGCAGTACTCCTCCGCCGTGATAACTGCATTTGTACCCGCGATCTCCGCCTCCGTCAGCTGCTCCTCGAGCCACTGCTTTTCTGGATAAATTTCTTCCGTCCCATCCTCGCTGGTCTGTAATGCCTGCAGCTCCTGCATTCTTGCCTCCAGCCGCTCTGCCTCACTCTTCTGCTCTTGATAAGCCCTTTGGGAGCGGACATATCCGAATCCCGCAAACAGGATGGCGCCCACAAGCATAAAAACTATTATTTTGCGCCACTGCAAAAGGATCTCCACAAACAAATCAATTAAATCAATCTCTCTCGGTTTCACTCTGTCTTCCTCCCATAGCTCATTATTTCTCTATATTCCTCTGTATAAGATTGCTCCTTAATCACCAGATTACCACCTCTGGCAAGAAATTCTTTCATCGCCCGTATTCGGGTATCATTTGTCATCGCTCTCGGTACTGATGTACAAACAATTCTTCCAAACATTCTATCGCAAGTTGCCCACTCTGCCTGAAACTCTGATTGCTTCAGCGTTGCCATAATCTGCTTTATTGCATGCTGCACAGAGACACCCTTTAGTTCCACCAATATAGCTATTTTTCTCTTTGAAGCATTTTTCTCTTTTACTATGACAACATAATCACATTTATTCGAATTAATACCGTCCGCATCTGTAATTACCCCACCATCCATATGGAGATTCAAAACTTCATGTCTCGGGTATTCTTCTCTCTGGTCAAGCGTATAGCTCTTCTTATTGTCCAGACACGTAATCAACGGTCTATCGTCCAGAGATTTTATACACCTCTCCTGTTGCGTCCTACTTCCGCAGGGTGATTGGCAAAGAGGCAACTCATAAATGTCAGTTCCTTTCTTATTTGCCTTTTGTGCATTCCCCTTCTTGTTATGCTTCTTTCCCTTCTCCTCCGCCGGAGCATGATGTGTTTTCTCTATGCATTCCTGAAACGAATTGCAGATCATTATTCTCTCCTGTTCTGATAGCTCGCCTGCAGTATCTTATCCATCCTCTCATTGATACTTTCCGAAATGCCATCAATAGCCACTGCATCTATCAAGCCTTCCTGTTTGCCGATGATATCCTGCAATTTTCCGGTATGTTTGGACAAGAAATGCGCACCTACTTTTCCTCTTTGCAAACGGAACTCCTTTTTCACCACAGCCGTATCAGTCGTATTACCTTTTTCTTCCTTCCCTGAAAAAATCAAAAGATTCGCTGCTGTTAAAATATAAGGACTGTGTGTTGTAATCATCACCTGGCTCTTGCAGGAGTTAATCATTAAAGCTACAAGCTCCACGATGGCTTCCTGGGAGTCCGGAAATAGATGAGACTCAGGCTCCTCAAATACCAGAAAAGTTTTTTCGTTTTTTAAGATAGCCAAAAAAATAATATTTAGTGCCCAGACAATCTCCTGCTGACCGGATGAACCAAACATTAATTTCACCCAATGTTCATCATCATAATATAGTTTCTCCCCATCCTGATCATTAACATAATCCGCTCTAAGTACTTCACGAATCAGCCCACAGGCGGTTTCTACATCGTGATTACGAATTTGTCCCTTGACCGTCTTCAAATAATTTTGGGTTATATCTTCCAGTTTCGAACCAAACTTATTTTTTGTTCCCCGGATATATTTAATAAACTCCTGTGTGATAAAATCAATCTGCGTAATGTCTATCTGAACTTCATCAGGTATATTGTCCTGTAAAGATGTACTCTTAGTACCAAAGGCATCCGGTACAACAGCCAGTAGATTTCTTCCCGCCGGAATATAAACAAGCATGTCATCATCACAAAACGACTTATTGACCGATTCTCTGATCCGCTCCATAAATCCGGTCTGAGCCACATATGCATCTGTCAAATCTGTCTTTTCACGGCTAAACTTAGCTATCTCGACAACTTGTCTCATCAGGTTGCAAATTTCGTTCCGCATAACCTGACTGAATGTAAGTTTAGCGAAATGATCTTCTCCAAGTCCGATTGATACGCTGCGCTCATTCTTTTTGTCGTAATAATACACAATCCGGAACGTCTCCATATGTTTTGTAGTCCCGAAATACCCCATAAACAAACGTCTGATGTATTTTAAAAACTCGACATATAACTCATCATTATACCTATATGCGCTATTCATAATCTTCACAAGATACTGTAAAAAATAATCCCTTATTTTTCTGCAAAAATACACTGTCTTGCTAAAGGTACTCTTTCCGGATGCCTGCGGTCCAATAACAACTTGCAAATCTCTGTCCAGATCCAAATCAATTCTCTTAATTGGTCCAAAATTCTGAATCTCAATGTGCTTCATTTTACACCACCTTGTTTACCACTATCATCCTTTTATGCCTTCATTCTGATATGTCGGCACGATCTCCTTGATCTCGCTCCTGATATCTACCGTTTCCTTCTTCGCGTCAGCAATCAGCTTTTCCAGCTGCTTTTCAAATACATCCGTCTCAAAATCAATCGGCTTACCGATGAAGATCAATTTATTGGCAGTCTTCTTCAGTCCCTCTTCATCCATCAACAATTCTTCATACATCTTCTCACCCGGGCGAAGTCCGGTAAACTTGATCTCTATATCCTCTCCCGGCTTATATCCTGAAAGCTTAATCAGATTCGTCGCAAGATCGACTATCTTGACCGGCTTTCCCATATCAAGCACAAAGATCTCTCCGCCCTTCGCATAGGCACCTGCCTGAAGGACAAGGGAAACTGCCTCCGGGATCGTCATAAAGTAGCGGATAATGTCCGGATGTGTCACCGTCACCGGTCCGCCCTCTGCGATCTGCTGCTTGAACAGCGGGATGACGCTTCCGTTGCTGCCCAGAACGTTTCCGAACCGCACTGCCACAAAGTTTGTCTTCGACTTCTGGTTCATCATCTGGACTACCATCTCACAGATACGTTTGGAAGCTCCCATGACATTTGTCGGGTTTACTGCCTTGTCCGTCGAGATCAGAACAAACTTCTCAGCCCCATATTTATCTGCAGCCATCGCCGTCTTGTAGGTTCCCATGACATTGTTCTTGATCGCCTCGTTCGGGCTTGTCTCCATGAGCGGCACATGCTTATGCGCAGCCGCATGATAGACAATATCCGGCCGATACTGAGCAAAAATCGAGTTAATACGATTTGTATTACGCACTGACGCAATCAAAACAAGCAGATTTAAATCAGGATACTTTCTAATCAGCTCCTGTTGGATCTGATAGGCATTATTCTCATAAATATCCACAATAATCAATTGCTTCGGGTTATGGGACGCAATCTGTCTGCACAGCTCGCTTCCGATTGAGCCGCCTCCACCCGTGACAAGGATCGTCTTCCCGCTGACATAGCCGAAGACCTCTTCCGTGTTGATTTTAATCGGTTCCCTTCCCAGCAGATCCTCGATCTCAACTTCCTTCAGTTTAGAGACAGAGACCTCCCCGTTGACAAGCTGATATACTCCCGGTACAGTTCTCAGTTTGCAGCCTGTTTCCTTACAGATGTCCAGAATATCCTTCTTCACCTGTACACTTGCAGACGGAATGGCTAAAATAATTTCATCTATTCCATAATGCGGAACTGCCTCAAGAATTTTATCCCTGCCGCCGACAATCGGTACACCGCGGAGCATTTTCCCATGGCAGCCCGGCTGGTCGTCAATGATACACTTTGCCTGTAAATTCAGATAACGGCTGCTCTCCATTTCCTTCAAAATCATATTTCCTGCTGCTCCAGCACCGATCACCATGACATTAATGCGCCGGTTCTTCTCCGCAAGCTCCGTCCGCTTACTGTTAATCAGGCGTAAGATCCGGTATCCAAACCGGATGCAGGATGTCATCGCTGTCAGCAAAAACCAGTAGAGCACATAATAGCTTCTGGGCATCTTCTGGTTCAGCACATAGCAATACACCACCTGTGCCACTGAGGTGCAGGTGGTTGCAAATACAATATTAATCAGTTCATTCGCGCTGGCATACCGCCATACGCTCCGATACAGCTTCCAGATCGTGTAAAAAAGCAGTGTAACCAGAATATTGGGAAGCAATATATGCTCCAGCTGCATCATATACAGCTTGTCGATATTGGCAAAGCTGAAATCAAACCGGATGTACAACGCCGCGAAGGACGCCGCAACAATGCTCATCACATCCAAAATTACTAATATTGCAATCCGGCTTGCCGGAATCTTCAAAAAACTGGTTTTACTTTTCATTGTATTAATATCCCTTGTGTTTCATTCCTATTTTCATTTTGCTGTACATTATATCACAGAGGGATAACCTTGTCACCCCTCCTGAAATGCCCCTTTAAATCGGAGTGTGCCAAACGCTGAGCGCACATATTACGAGTAGCAGTATAGCACATGTAAGTCAGAATGAAAAGCAACTTTTAATTTTATTACAGATCATCCGGTGTCCACTCAATGTCCACATCCCCCGTGCTCGGTGTCGGCGCAGGGGTAGGCTCCGGCGTCGGTGCAGGGGTAGGCTCCGGCGTCGGCTCGGGCGTTGGTTCCGGTGTCGGCTCAGGCGTAGGTGCCGGTGTCGGCTCCGGCGTAGGCTCCGGGGTCGGTGCAGCTGTGACAACCGGCGCAGGCTCCGGAGTAGGTACAGGGGTAGGAGCAGGCGTAGGTGTCGGGGTCGCCGTTGCCGCCGGCTTCGGCGTCGCCGCCGGCTTGGATGTTGCTGCCGGCTTCGGCGTCGCCGTGGGTTGTTGCGTAGGCTCCGGCGTCGCCTCCACAACATTCCCCTGCTCGTCATAGACCGTCTCAGTGATCTCATACGCAAAGCTGTCTTTCATACTCCAGAGGTCAAACGGATCTTCCTCGCCTCTGCCCTTTCTCTGGGAGACGGTATATTCTCCATTCAGAACACCCTTCACATATTTTCCCGTTTCATGGCGGATGTCTCCCGTGGCACTGTCAAACTGCCACTGCTCGTAGCTGCCATCGTAGTTCACGCCGTCCGTGCCCGCTACCACAAGGCGTACCAGTGTTGCCTGCTGCCGCAGCAATGTCATCGTCTCCCCGCCGGAAAAATTCACGATCGTGAAAAGCTTTCCGTCCATATCCTCTCCGATGAGCACCGTGAGCAGAATCTCCTCTCCCTTTTGGAGTGTATACTCTCTGCTGCCCGCAAGCAGATTTGTCGCAAGCGTGTCATACCATGCCTCGTTTGTAATCATGTGGATCGCTTCGCCATGGTATTCTTCCACCTCAAGGTTCTGATACATTGTAGAAAGCATATCCAGTGCATTCCGCTCTTCTTCCTCTGTCAGACCGCCCATGCTGTACTGCACTTGAATCTCCGTGTCTTCAACCGGGATCTCCTCCGCCGAAATCGAAGGTGCACTGTCATTTTCGTCCGTTCCTGTGCCGTCCGGAGCGTCCGCTTCTGTCCCAATCGGCTCTGCCGAGGGCAGTACCGGGGTCAGCACCGGGGAATTGCTTCCGTCGCCGCACCCCGTCAGGAGCATAATCATCGCAACAGCGCATGTCAGCAATGTCTTGTTTTCTTTTTTGTTTCTCCATCTGTTTTCGTTCTTTTTCATGTGATTCCTCATTCTGTTGCCGCCTGCTCTTCAAGGGCATCTGCGTCGGTTATCAGTTTCATGAGAAATTCATAGGCAGAGCTGCCCGGCTCATAGGTTCCCTTCGCAATGAACTGTTCTGCCAGTGAATAAATGCTCCTTGCCTTTGGCGGACCATAAAGCGTGATCTCTGCACCATCCTTCTCGAGAATCAGGTATCCACGGAAGGCAAACTCTGTCTTATATTGTGCCGCCGGCAGCCCCACCAGTACAGAGGTATAGCGGTATCTTCCGTCAACCGTCTCATACACGACATCCGTATAGTTACCATTTGCATCCGTCCCGTATGCCATGCCGCTCTGTACCTTGGTGCCTCCCTTTACCATCGGATAGATTTCTCTGTTTTTATTTGTCATGACTAGCGTTCCGTATTCCTTCAGCCGGTAGCCGTTGACACCCTCTGTGGTGAGACGGTTTCTCAGTTCGGCTGAGATTCCCGTCTTAAACCGGATTCCTGACTTTCCGGTGATCCGGATAGAGAAGCCATGGTAGGTCAGAAGATCCTCCAGTTCGGGCTGTGGTGTCACCACATATCTGCCGTCTGCATAGCCCAGTGTCCAGAGGTACATTCCCAACGGCACCCCCGTCTCGCTGTAGCGGTAAACAACTGCTGTTGCCGCCGTTTTGTCCGCCGCCGTGACCGAGAGGATATTTCCCTGAAGGGTTCCCGCATAGGCGATTCCGTCCAGCCAGACCGTGCTGTCTCCATACCCCTCCGGCAGCGTCAGGGAGATGTCCAGCGTTTCCGGCACGGGCTGTTCCGTGCCGGGCTCGGTGCATGCCGTCGGCGGCATGTTCTCAAACACCGGGATCTTGAATACAAAGGTGCTGTCCAGAGAGTTTGCGCTTTCGTATAAACGGCGGATGCTCCTCGCTTCCGTCGTCGGCGCGGTAATGTTCTGCATATACTGATGCGTAAACGGCTTATAAGCGCCGTTCGGATTGACATTGAATTTCTGGAGATACAGCGTGTCCTGTCCCTTTTTGATATAGTTGGCTGAGATGAAGTCAGAGCCTTTTAATATGGACATATAGGAGCTGTTCCAGCCGTGATCTCTCGCATAAGTCAGTCCGCTCTCGATTACCTGTTTGTCAGTGGTTCCTGTCGCGCCGATATTAAAATAATTGTAATAGCCTTCAAAGCCGGGATAGGTGCCCGAGATCAGCGGCGAAGTGCCCTGCCCCTGCTCCTGGAGAACGCGGGCTGCCAGATGAAACGGGCTGACCTCCCTCCCCTCTTCCTTGCCAATATACCAGAACATTTCCGCAAAGGTCATTTTGTCCATGCCCGGTGCCGGCTTGCTGTCATTCATGAAGGTATTGTTCAGGAATTTTTCCATTGCCTCCAACGTATGGTATTCCGCATTGTAGGTAAGCTGTTCAAACTGGAAGATTGCCTGCTCCGTCAGGCTGTTCCGCGGATCCATATAGACCTTGACCGCCGCCTCCGTCGCATAGTACCAGTTTCCGGTATCGTACAGACCGTTCTTCGTCCAGTCCGGGAGCGTCTTATACACAAGGCTCTTGCTGCCCTGCATCTCATTATAGATCACCGTCTCCCAGTCGAGTGTCGTATTCATCTTGACAAAGGTCCAGTTCGGGTGCTGCTGTTTCAGTTGCAGCAGTGCAGTCTGGTAGCTCGCCGGAAACTGTTCAATGTCCGGGTAGACCGCCTGTCCATCCTCCGCCGCGTAGACCGCCACTCCGGGATTCATGCCGTACATTTCCTCCCATTCGAGGAAGCGCGAATCGGATACGGCGAGATATGTCCGCGGAACGTACCCGAAGTACTCTGTTTCATTGCATTCCAGTCTGACGTATTCCCAGACCTCATAGTTTTCATCTACATAAACATCCTGAATGAACACCTGTTGTCCGCTGAATACTGTCACCGCAATGTCAGCATCATAAGCAGGCAGGCTCCGCACCGGAAATTCATCCGCAAGATATACCAGTGCCATGATCTCACGCTCTGCCGCAATCGCCTGAAGTGCCGCTCCCGCCTCTTCAAGCCACAGCGCCGTCTCCTCATCAGCCCCGGCAAAGCTGTGACGTTCCATCGCATATGCAGTTTCAGCCGGGGCATACCCTCCGGCAAGAAGAACCGCCGCCATAATGCCAGCGATCATCCGTCTGCCCGCTTTCCCTTTCTGTACCCTGTCTCTTCTCATCTGTCTCCTATCCGTCCCATGTATCTTCAAGATACCAGAGTCAAAAGCCCCGATAGCCTGCAATTGTCTGAATTGCTTCTATATAAGAATAGCATATTCTATGTCCGCGTGCCGCGGCAAATATTGTCAGCCGTTTCCTCCGCGCAGCTGCCTGTGAACCTTCCGGATTGTGCGGGGCGCAATGGCAAACAGTGTGTGATACAGCTTGTTCTTCCTTGTCAGCAACGGATTCCGCATCGCCCTCAGCCAGTTCTTCCGCATATAGCGGACAATATTGCAATACACCCTGTTGCTGCCCGTCATCTGCGAGATCGGAATATGAAGAAGATATTCCAGCCTTTGAAAAACGCCGAAGCGGAAGGCAGTATCCGTCAGCTGTGGATATTTCTCCTCCACTATCTTCGCCGCGAAATCGGCATTCGCAACGCAATCCGCGTAAACTCTCGAAAATATCTCTCTGCTCTCCTTCCGGGAGTTGCTTCCCAGCCGGTAAAAGACATGATATGCATGCCCCGGCAGAGATGCAATCGGACCGATTTTGTCCATGAGACGGATTAACAGGTGAAAGTCCTCGTTCAAAAGCCCTATCGGGAAAAGGTTTTCAGGCAAAAACAGTTCGCGGTGGATCAGCTTCGTACAAAAGGAGCAGTCTCCCCTGTGCATCAGAAGCTCCTCCATGAATTTCTCCGGCTGGACCAGCTCCACGCTATCCGGCGGAACGCAGATGTCCGGCAGAAGCTTTCCCTCCGGGTCAATTTCGTCTCTCCCGATCTGGGCCGCTTTTACATTATATGTGCAAATCGCATCATACAGCTTCTCATACATATCACTGTCCACATAGTCATCGCTGTCTACAAATCCCAGATACTCCCCTGTTGCCTTCCGGATTCCCAAATTGCGCGCGGAGGAGGAACCGCCGTTTTCCTTGTGGAATACCTTAATGCGTGAGTCCTCCGCCGCAAATTTATCGCAGAGTCCGCCGCTCCCATCTGTAGATCCGTCATCCACAAGCACAATCTCAAGCTCGGAAAACGTCTGTGCCTGCAAAGATTTCACACAGCGTTCCAGATATTTTTCCGTATTATATACCGGCACAATAACACTAATCAATCCATTTTCCCCTTTTCAACAATCGGTACATTTTTCTCTCAGGAATCACCGGCGCCGGAGCACCGGGCATCGGCAAGCCGGCATCTGCCGCCTCCGGCTTATGATCCCCTGCTGCCCCTTCCCCGAGAAGCCCCATTTCTCTGCAAAGCTCCACCAACCGGCTTGCAGCGTTTTCTGCATTCCAGCTTTCCGTTATCTTCTCATAAGCTCTTCTTCCCAGCTTCCGGCAAAGCTCCCGGCCGCAGACAAGCTGCTCAGCAAGTGCAAACAACTCATTCCGGTTTCCATCCTTATATATCAGTCCATCCACACCGTCCTGCACCAGATAGGGAACCGCTCCGATCATATGATCCGCCAGAAGAGCGCAGCCGCTGTTCATGGCTTCATTTGCCACAGCGCCCCAGCCCTCCTGCCGGTCGCTTGTGAACAGAAAAATGTCTGCCCTCTCCATGTACTCCCGCACCTGCTCCGGCTTGAGAAAGCCGGGAAAGCTTACGCAATCGCCAAGGGCATACTTTTCGGCAAGCGCTTTGACCTCATCCTCCATAGTTCCCCCGCCGATAATATCCATATGGAAGGAATGCCCCTTTTCCTTCAGATACCTCGCCGTCTCCACGGCAAGCTCGGGATGCTTCCAGTCGATCATTCTTGCCGACCAGAGGAGATACATCTTTCTATCCGTTCCCCAGCCTTTTTTATCCATCAGCCTGTCTATGTCATAATGCTTTGTCTCCGGGAAATAACCCCAGCAGAATTTCTTTTTCGGATAGGCATGTACGAGAGAATAATCAGATGCCACGTAAGCGCCGGCGCAGAGCAGATAAACCTGAGACTTGCGGTATCTTGTATGGTCATGATATTTTTTTTGCAAGCCGCGCGGCGAGACCGCCTTCCACTGCCCTGTCTTATAAAGCCTCTCGCTGTATCGGAGAACCGGTTTCCCGGCGGCCAGTCTCTCCTCTATGTAGCTTTCATCATCACAACCTCCAAAAATAACAATCCCGGCGTCCAGAATCAGCTTCTTACAGGCTTCCGGCTCCTCATAAAAGAATCTCAGATACGGCTGCGTATTTTTCTCGTTCCATCCCATCTGAATGCGCTCCTCATCCATCGGTTCCGTCTGGATGAAAAGGAAACTGCCATCCAGCAATTCGTACATAGCATTACAGAAGGGTATCTGATGATGGTTCAGATAGTTGGATACAAATATAATCTTTTTCAAGCTTCCCCCTCCACGCGCGCAAGTATTTTTGCATATATTTCTGTCATTTGCTTATAATTCCGCTCTCTGTCATGGGTTTTTTCTGCATGATTTCTTGCATTTTTGCAATATTGCTTTGTCTCTTCCATATTTTCCCATATCTCAATTATCGAATCTGCAAGATTCTTGGAAATGTTCTCAAAATTACATCCGTTATTGTTATTCTTTCCTTCCACATGTCCGCGATATAGTATGCCGTCCTCGCCTCCGGTAAAAATACTGGGAATTCCGCCCACTTCCGCACTGACGCAGGGCATCCCAAGAAGCATTGCCTCCCCAAGCGAATTCGGCGAATTCTCCACCGCAGAACAGCAGACAAAAACACTGCTTCTCAGATATTGCTCCTTCATCTGTTCCGCATTCAGTCTGCCCGGAAAGACTACCTTATCCTGAATCCGGTTCTCACGGATCAGCCTTCTAAGATATTTTCCATATGCCGAGATCTTAAGTTTTTCCTTGAGCGTCCCATAGCTCACAAGGCTGTTTCCCGCCACAAACACTCTTGCATCAGGATACTTTTCCAAAATTTCAGGTAACGCCTTCAGCATGTAATGCAGACCCTTGATCGGATAGTCGCCCTGGCTCACAAAGATCGAATGCGGGACACATTTTTCCCCGTCCCACACTGCCCCATAGAAGTTCTGACGCAGGGTCTCGTTCAGCACATAATAACATGCGTTTGGATTCCATTTCTGTGTATTTACCCTGTCCCACTCCGTCCGTCCTGCGATATTTCCCGCAAGCTTCAGAGTTTCAAGCTCCATAGTCCCGCGCTTAACAAACTTTTCCTTCTGTTGCACGAGACTGTCACGCCTGATTATGTCCCGGAGCGTAACAGAATGAATCACTTTGTCCGGAAGATCCGCGAAATAAGCGTCCGCAATCAGGGTGCATAAGCCCTGTACCCCCACCAGCAGCCGGCTCTTATCCGGCACGCACCGGCACATGGCAAGCGCATGGGGATATTCCGTTCCAAAACAGTGTACAATATCCGGTCGGAAGGCTTCCAGGATTTCCTGCATCCTCTTCTCCAGTCCTTCGTCATAGATTTCCGGTCTCGTCACATCCTCACGGAAGCCATAACAGTTCAACGCTGTGCCTTGTACCGTAATACCTCTCTCAAATGTCTCCTGCCCGTCGGCAAGCAGCTCCGCCGGTGCCGGAAAGGCAACGCCGAGTTCAATTCCATTTTCATCCTTTCTCTGCAGAGTGATCGTTGCCAGCCCCGAAAGCCAGCCCTCCTTGTTGGATGCCTCAAGCTGTAGCTGCTCTGCTATCATCGGTATCATTACGTTACACAGCCATAAAACCTTCATTCTACTCCTCATGCCTTTCCATAACCTGCAAGCTTAAAGCCGCAGACGCAAAGTCCCGCGCAATACTCAGTCAAAGATCCAGTTCCGGTAGGGCAGCAATCTTATATCCGTCGCATACATTCCCTTCAATAAAAACGCAAAGTAACAGATAAACGCCCCTATCACGCCGCAGTAGCAAAGTCTGCGCAGCCACGGCTTTTCCAGCCTGCGCAGCAGTTCCGGAAGCAGGAAAACCTGCGAGATAATCATATAGTATCCAACCCTTGAGGTCTCCGGAATAAAAGAGCCACAGCAATAGACCACCAGCCCAAACAAATTCAGAATCGCGTAAAACCGGTTTTCTACATTTTCCCGCAGCCCCGAGCGATAGCAGATCACGCAAAGTGCAAGCACGCAAAGGCACTTCAGGATATTGACCCACGAAAGCTGTCCCTGGTCGAACGCTGAATCCCGATAGTAAGGGTAAAATGTAAAAATCAATTCACGATATAAGTTTTGGCAGAATATCAGACTACACAGGAACGCACCGCCCAC
The DNA here is from genome assembly GCA_934402315.1 of uncultured Acetatifactor sp. Taxonomy (GTDB): domain Bacteria; phylum Bacillota; class Clostridia; order Lachnospirales; family Lachnospiraceae; genus Acetatifactor. The sequence goes on from CAKRTS010000002.1 coordinate 40,899, forward strand.
AATGTAGTGCCAGCGTTTGAGCTTGGCTTTCGCCAGATAATGTGCAATCAGATACACCGGTATGACCAGCAGTATCGATTTATGAATCAACGCACCCGGCAGAATGCAAAGAATAAACTTTCCGTACTCTTTTCTGAGCACATACTTCATCGCGTAGAGGGAAAGTGCCAGAGCGAAATAGTAGCGGACTGAATTCAGGCTGTTGAAATAATACCCGCCGGACAGAAGCAGGAAAAGAGAAAAAGCAAAGTCACTCCCCTGATCGCACAGCGCCTTCACAAAGAAAAAAACCGTCGTAACCGAAAAGAAAGCAAAGATCGAGAGATATTGTGCCTTGCCCTCCTCAAATAACAGCTGGAAAAAGCTCACAATCGCATTAAACCCGATCTCCGAGGAGACATGGCGCTCCTGTGAGATCAGGCTGAAATTCTGCTTATAGACCCAGTAGTCGTTCCCTACCGCTATCCTGCACGCCGAGACACCCGTCAGCAGGCAGAACACCGCAAATTCCGCGACACGGTTTCTGGCTCTCCGCCTGTCGCAGCCCGGCATCTCCCCATACAGTCTCCCGCCCCGGATCGCCCGGGGAACATATGTCTCGTTCCTGACGAATAACGCCAGCAAGATCGTCACCACCGTCAGCACGATGTAAACCAGTGCACTACCTTCCATGTTTCCCTTCCTTTATCCCATCCTTCATCCAGCGGTACGCCTGACCGAGACCGGCTTCCCTGCACATCTTACTCCGATGAGCCAGCAAAAACCTCATCGCCATAGCATGCCCAAGCCAGCCGTACAGATAATGGTAAAGCACTCCTCTGTCATGGAAGAATTTCTCGTCATAGCCCCTGAACCAGCTGGACTCTCCCTCCTCCTCACGCCCGATTGTCACAGGCGCAGTGTAGACGCGGTAACCCTTCCTCATAAATTCCCGCAAAAAAAGACTGTCCTCGCCGTTACTGTATCGTGCCCCTCCCCCGAACAGCAGCGAAAAAGTAACTCCCGAAGCAAGCAGGCTCTCTCTTCGGATCGCAAAGCTCACCGCGCCATAACGCCCACAATTATACCAGTGCACGCGCTTTCGTTCTGCTATATGGTAAGTCTGCCGCTCCTCGCATATGGCAATGTTGAACAGAATCATATCCGCCCCGGGATTTCTTTCAAACTCTCGCGCAACCGCCTCTGCATATCCCGGCTCATAGACAATATCTTCATCCGAAAAGAGACAGATGTCCCCATCTGCCCTCAATATAGCCTCGTTACGGCTTCTCCCGATTCCCCTGTCGGGAAAGGAATACATCCGCAGGCGGCATCCTTTCTGCTGTAATTCTTCATACGCCAGCCTGTCACACTGATTGATAATAACAGCGTCGGAATCCAAATGCATCTTCTCCCGGATTTCCTCCAAGGTCTGATTCATAACCGACGCAAGCACCTGTACTCTCATCTCTACATCCATTTCTGCGCAAGTCTGTCAAGCGCTCCCCACAACTGTTTACCGACGTGCAAATCCGTAATATCTGCGGAGCAGCTTCTCATCCGCATCCCACAAGAGCGCCGCTGTCACTCTGCAATCCTGCCTTGCAAGGAAATCCAGTGCGTATTCCAGCTGCTTTCCGGCATGCGCCCCCGCCTTTACAACCAGCAGGACCGCCTCTGCCTCCCGGAGCTTCTCTGCACCCTCGGGACAGAGCAGCGGTGACGGAACCGGATACCATTTTCTCTCTTCCGCATCGCCGTCAATGCTTTCTATCTGACTGAGCACCTCTGCCGGATCGCAGGTCTCCTGCACCGGGCAGATTGCGATCTGCTTCTTTCCCGAAAACAGATAGCGGAGATTCTCTTTCAGCTCTACGCTGTTTACCGTTCCCACGCACTGCAGTCCATATCTCGCCGCTAATGACGCAGGAAGCCAGATATTGTCGTCACCCGTCTCCTTTAAAAGCAGAACCACCATCACAAAAAACAGAGACAGTACCGCTGCCAGAATAAAAGCTCTCCCGACACGAATATCCGGAAGCACCTCCTTCGCCTCCCCGGCATGATCCAGCACGCGGATCGATTTAATCTCGCTGATGCCTTCGGGGAAATCCAGCGTCATTGTCTCCTCCACAGCCCCTGCAACCGTAGTACTCATATCTGCATTACCGCTCACGACAATCGTCGAGGGCACTCGCCAGTCCGACTCCATATCGCCCTGAAGACATCCACCCAGCTCCTCAAGGCTGAGTGCCGCCCACTCGGTTCCGGCAAGTCTGTCCTTCACACAACTCAGGAACTCCTCCGTGTGTACATAGGTATTCCATGTGTAGGTATTAATCATGACAAGATTGGCATCTATATCGTCCACTCCGTAGTCCACACGATAAATGGAAACTGCCCGGTATTGCTTTTCTCCCCGGAACAGAATATTTTTCGCACAGTAAGCGCCGCCGAGCAGCAACGTTCCCACCAATGTCCACAATATAATTTTCTTCCACTGTCCGAGCATCCGCAGCACGGTCAGTCTCAAGTCAAAAGGCTCTTTCCCATAATATCCCTGTAACATAAGCCAGCTCCCTTACTTCTCATTCCGCTCCCGCTTTGACTGCTCACGCTCCTGCTTTTCCTTCTTCAATGCCGTGATCTGTTCCGCTTCCACGCCCTCAGTGCTGTCCGGCCAGAACAATACCTTGAGCGTCAGCATCATCAGCTTAATATCAAGCCAGACAGAATAGTTCTCGATATAAGTTAAATCAAGTTTTAACTTGTCGTATGGCGTGGTATTATATTTCCCATATACCTGTGCGAATCCTGCCAGTCCGGCTTTCACCTTCATACGGAAGGCAAATTCCGGCATTACTTCAAGGTACTGGGCTATGATTTCCGGTCTCTCCGGTCTCGGCCCGATAAAGGACATATCGCCCTTCAATATATTGATGAGCTGTGGCAGTTCATCAATCCGGCATTTTCTGATAAACTTTCCGATAGGGGTAATCCGGCTGTCATTTTTCTGTGCCAGCCTCGCCACACCATCCTTCTCCGCATCCGTTCTCATGCTCCGGAATTTCATAATATAAAACTGCTTCTGGTTCACGGTACACCTCACCTGCTTATAAAGCACAGGCCCCCGGTCATACAGCTTGATAATGATCGCTGTAATCAGCATGATCGGCGACGCAATCACCAGCAGAAGCAGCGAACAGATAATGTCTATCATCCGCTTTACGAAGCGCTGTTCCATCGTCAGACTGTATTCCCTGACAAGCAGCATGGGGCTGTCGAAGACATGCAGTTCTTCCGCGCCCGCAAGAATAACGTCCGTAATTTTAGGCATCAGGTAGACCCTGATGGAATGTCCGTAACAGAATTTCAGCAAAGGTCCTCTGTCCTCCACCGAAATATCCCCGAGCACGACTGCATTGCACTCATTGCTCTCATACGCCTGCATGATTTCCCTGCAAAGCTCCTGCGTGCCCTTCCCGACATGGATCTTCCTGGTAATGACGTACTTGTCCTTTCTGCTTCCAAACTTATTGCACAGCTCCTCCGTCGGTCTGTCCCCGTGAATCAGCAGAAGCTTTCTCGGCGGGAAAATATGCTGGTATATTCTGTTTGCAATGTTGATATACACAAAGACAAGCGCAATCTGTTCGAGCATCATCAGCGCAAAAATGTCCACCACAAAAAGCTGTCTCGCCATGATGGACAGCTGGATGTAAATAATTATGTTTGCAAGCAGTGTCGAAAAAACCTGCGAAAAGACAATCTCGGCATTTTTCTGGTAACCCAGACGGACTCCTCCATAGGTAGCAGACAAAAACAGCAGAACCACCGCATACAATGCAATCTCCGCCAGGGTTGCCCTTGACCAGAGGTTACGCAGATCTTCTACAAGGCACAGACGGAAGTAATTCCACCAATGATACCAGAACACCGCCACCTCCAGCCCGAGACATATTCCCACCAGTCCGAGGTTAATCAGACGCTTAAAGGTTTCCAGCTTTTTTATTTTCTTTTCATTGGTAATCGTTCTCAAAACATGAATCCTCCGATTCTCGACATGACATACTGCAAGTGTATCACAATTTTCTATCCGCGTACAGACTATACCCTTCTCTTCACGGCGCGCAATGCCCAGAAGCAAAAGTGCCACACACTCGCCGGGATGCTCATGCCCTCCGCCCTTCTATAGAGGTTCCATATCCTCCTTATCGCCTCAAGCTTATTGGAGGACAGGGATTTGCCCGGACGGCGGTATCTGACCAGATTCTCGTCCAGTCCGTATGCCGTATACCCGTTTCTCAGAATTCTCCACCAAAGCGCCGTATCCTCGCTCTTCATGACCGGCATCTCAAGCATTTCCTTCGGTATTTTCTCCGTGTCAAACATGACTGTCGTGGTAAATATGGTAGTATTGCCAAGTGCCTGCCGGTAATTCAGCGTCTCCGGCACACGGACGACCTTTCCCGTGCCAACGCCGCATTCATCCGCAAATTCATATCCGGTAAAGCAGAACGCCGCTTCGTTTTTCTCCATAAATAACAACTGGTGTTGTAATTTTTCCGGCTCCCAGAGATCATCCGCATCCAGATACGCAATGTATCTGCCCTTCGCTTCCTCCAGCCCACGGTTGCGCGCCCTTGCCGCTCCCCTATTTTCAGGCTGTCGGATCAGTCGGATCCGCTGCTCCTCTTTTTCCCTGACATATTCCTCAATGACTGCTGCCGTACCATCCGTGCTTACATCCTCTATCAACAGCAGCTCCCATGAAGGATAGGTCTGCGCCATCACGCTGTCCATTGTCTCTCTGATAAATTTCCGGGCATTATACACCGGGACAATTATACTGACAAGTTCGTTCAAATCGTTTCCCTCCGACTTCACGGTCTACTCCGCTCCCGTAACCGCAAGGAGATAGTACTCTCCGACCTTCTCCGCCTCAGTCCTGAATAATCTCTCGAGATAGCCGATCGTTTCTTCCGTTTTATCCTCCGGTATCAGCACGCAGTTTACTCCTACCCGCAATGCCGCCTCCGCGCAGAATACATCTGCTTCCGTCATCTCCTCCGGTTCTGCTTCCATCCACTCATACAGCCTGTTGATGTCATCCGTGTACACATCATACGCGTAGGCATTCAATGCCTTATCCCACATATTCCTTCCATAGACCAGCTCGATGGATGCATCTGCCTGCCTTGCATAGCTCATGATCTCCTTCGGCGCCCATAGAACGATATGCTCCTCCGGCATGCGTTCCTTCGTCACAGCCAGTACCTGCGCTGCCTCCTGACGCTCTTTCTTCTCACCCGTGCCGTTCCATGTCTTCACACCCATGTCGCTGCAGAATAAAAGCCCGGTCAGAACCAGAACGAAAACTACCGTCTCCGTTTTCCTGTCTTCCTTGGCTATTCCATGCAGGAACTCCGCCAGAAACATTGTAAGTGCCATGGCGATCATGGCAGTCAGAGGCACTATGCTCCATATCCATTCATAATCATAGAAGCCCGTCTGATACAGCATCACCGCCCCGGCAGTCAGAGGCATTATGCACACCACGGTCACCACCGACGTATATATCAGGAATGTTTTCTGCGGTACTCTCTTAGAGTATACCCACAAAAGCACAAGCGAAATCAGAAGGGCGGCCGACAACTTTCCCGCGGAATTAAAATTTATCCAGCCACGCCACGCATTTCCCAGAAGTTCAGTCATTTTCTGCCTCCCTTCCCGCTCCAAGGCGCCGGTATAGAACATCCGTCAGCGTCACACCGGCAGCGGCTATCAGGCATGCCCCCAATCCATACAGCGTCCAGACGATACATACCTCCGCTGCCAGACATGCCAGCGCCGGAAAATATCTTTTTCTCAGGCACAGCGACAGAGCATACGGGATCAATATCATGTTGCGGAGGGTTACTCCTCTCCATCCCGAATACAGTATCCCAAAGCCATCCATGCCGTACCGGTAGCTTCCGATCCAGATCAGAACCGCCACGAGCACAAGAAACAGCAGTCTCTTTTCCCTCTCTTCCGGGAACAGACTCCCTGCAAGACTGCTGTAAGCCGCATAGGCAAACAGTAATGTAAATACGGGAATGATCTGCCACACCAGATATTCCGGACGAATGCCCGTTATTCTGCTCATTACTCCGTAAAGTGTCGGCAGGCAAAGTACCTTAAGCCGCATCGGGATTCCGCCCTGATATGCCGCTCCTGTCATGGGATTCACACTGTAAACCGCATCCGTCTCCAAAAAACTCCCTACCGTCTCTACCGTCATATCTCCCTGCAGATACACCCATGTCCCCGTCGCAACAAACAGTATCTGGGACAATGCAAGCGCGCCAAACAGCAGAAGGAGGATCTTTTCCTTCCGCGAGAACTTTGCCCTGTCACTTTTCCCCGCCGCTCCTTCTCTTTTTCTGCACCAGAAAAAATAGCCACAGAGCAGCGCCAGAAATGTCACAGCCGCAGCGATAAATACCGGAACGCACCGGGAAAATGACCGGTGCAGCAGAACAGCGTACAAATGCGCTCCCTCTGCCGCCCCAATCACGGCAATCAATAGAAATATCACAAAATCTGTAAGAGAAAACTTTCTTCCCATGCTTCACCTCATAAAATTACATGAGTCTATTTTAACACACATAGGATGCCCACACAAGCAAAAGCAGCCGGCCGCATTATGCAGCCGACTGCTTCTATGTTCTCGTGAAAGAGTCTGGGTTTAAGTTACATTGCCTTAATATCCAGACGGATCATATCGGCAATACGGGCAATGTACTCGCTGTTTGTCGGCCTGGTTCTTCCCTCTTGCGCGGAATAGCCGAACATTCTCTCGAAGGTCTCTGTATTACCTCTCTCCCAGGACACCTCAATCGCGTTCCTTATCGCTCTCTCTACCTTTTGATTCGTTGTCTTAAATCTCTTTGCCACCGTCGGATACAGAAGCTTGGTCACACTGCTCACGACCTCCATATCCCTTCCCGACAGCAAAATTGCATCTCTCAGATAATGATACCCCTTGAGATGCGCCGGTACCCCGATATCCAACATAATATCTGTTATGTATCTTTCCAATTCACAATCCTTTACAGCATCAAGCTCCACTTGAATTCCCCTTCCTTATGTCGATTCATACTCTTTCTCTTCGATGAACAGTTATATATTATCATATATAGTCGAGATTGTGAATACTTTTGCCCGCTAAGAAAGTGTTAAGAAATTTTATAGCTCCTCCTTCACCAGATAAATTGGGCGTCTCTTGACCTCCATATAGGTCTTGGCAAGGTACTGTCCGAGAATTCCGGTACAGAAAAACTGCACTCCGCTTAAAAAAAGCATAATACACACCAGCGACGGCCAGCCTGAAACCGGATCTCCGAACACGAGCTTCCGCACAATAATAAAAACGATCATGACAAAAGCCAGAAAGCAGAACAGGACGCCGGCCACGGAGGCAATCATCAGCGGAACCGTCGAAAAGGCTGTGATCCCGTCGAGCGAATAGACAAAGAGCTTCCAGAAATTCCACTTCGTCTCACCCTTGGTTCGCTCCACATTTTCGTATTCCAGCCACTTCGTCCGGAATCCGACCCATCCAAAGATACCCTTGGTAAAGCGGTTGTATTCCTTCATGGAGAGAATGGCATTTACCATCTGTCTGGTCATCAGGCGGTAATCCCTTGCTCCATCCATAATCTCCGTCTTAGAGATTTTCTTCATCAGCCGGTAAAACATTCTGGCGAAAAAGCTTCTTACCGGCGGCTCACCCTTGCGGCTGACACGTCTGGTCGCAACAGAATCGTATCCCGCCTCGATTCCCTCCAGCATCTGGGGCAGAAGAGACGGCGGATCCTGAAGATCCACATCCATAATCACGACATAATCGCCCTTTGAATGTTCCATGCCCGCAAACATTGCGGCTTCCTTTCCAAAATTTCTGGAGAATGACACAAGGTGCACCCGCTCGTCCCTGTCGCGGAGCTTTCTGACCTCCTCAACGGTTCTGTCCGCAGAACCATCGTCGATATAAAGAAGCTCAAGTTCAATTTCCTTCTGCGCAAAGTAAGGATCATTCTTTGTCAATTCTTCATAAAAAAGCCCTACGCTCTCCTCCTCATTATAGCAGGGAACGATAACGCTTAACAGCTTCATGTCACATCCATCGCTTTCCGCCTCTCGGCATTTGTGAATATAAATAGTATACTATTTCAGTCTGCAATAGGCAAGCCAAAAGCATCCGTTGCAGCGTCATCATTATTAAATATTCTTAACTTTTGGATTGCCGCGAGACGCTGTGTGCTTTTTGTGGTAAGATAGATCTGTTCAAAGGAGAATGATTTACTTATGAGGAAACTAAAACTGGGGTCTGTTCTGGCACTGTGCATGTTGTTGTGCGCCTGCAGTCCGAATGTGCCCGCTTCCGGCAATGTTATTTCAGATAATGCAATAAATACACCTGCATCGGCTTCCGGCCACACCGGATCTGCGATGCCTTCAGACGATTTTACAGAGGAGGATACGGCCCCCCTCCATGATGGCATGGTGCGCAGCAGACTCACAAATGAATGGATCGAAGAAGCCGCCGCTGACCTCAGGCCCATCGCCGTAATGATCCCAAACGAGAGCAACGCCCTGCCCCATTACAACCTTTCCAATGCCCCCATTCTATATGAGGCCAATGTAGAGGGACGCATGACCCGCCTGCTTGCCATTTTCGAGGATTGGAAGGATCTGGACAGGATCGGCAACATCCGGAGCCTGCGTTCCTATTTCGCCTACTGGGCGTTTGAATGGGACGCCTTTATTGTGCATTCCGGCCAGCCCTTTTTCGTAAATGAACTGCTGGCGATGCCGGATACGGAGACAATCAACGAAAACAGTTCTACCGACACCGGCGCATTCTTCCGCGATCCCTCCCGCCAGAGACCGCACAATCTGTATGCAACAGGACAGGGAATTCTGAATGCCGTGAACGAAAAGGGATATTCCCTGACCTACCGGGGGCTCTGCGACGAACAGCATTTTCAGTTTGCCGACAGCACAGCGCCGAACACCCTCGAGCAGTATGCCGCGGATGCCGTTCCCGCCACCTACATCGATATGTCCGGCTGCTACCCTGTCACGAGGTGCTATTTTGATTACAACCCGCAGGATGGACTCTACTACCGCTCGCAGCATCTTTCCGGCGGCATTGACGGTCCGCATATCGATGCGGCAACCGGTGAACAGTTAGCCTTTAAGAACATTCTCGTGCAGAATGTCCACGGTGAAGACATTGGTGACGGTTATCTCTCTGTTGACTGCCTCGACACAGCCCAGGATGGATGGTTTTTTACCGAGGGCAGGGGAATTCATGTGACATGGAAAAAATTAAGTGATTATGGCGCGACAAGATTCTATGATGACGCAGGAATTGAAATTTCACTCAACACCGGCAAGACAATGATCTGCATCATTCAGTCCGGCGACAATTTTACTTTCCGCTAAGGCACAAAAAATGGGCATATCGTTTTGATATGCCCACCTTTTATTCTCCCAATCCGTCTTCCACTGCGCGGACCAGAGTCTCAAGAGCTTCCTTCTCATCCTCTCCCTCGCAGACGAATTCGATTTCATCTCCGCATTTCACGCACGCGCCCAACACGCTCAGCACGCTCTTTGCATTTGCCGTATTCTCCCTAAAGGAAAACGTGATCAAGGACTTAAACTGCATTGCCTCCTTGCACAGAATACCCGCCGGTCTGAGATGCAGACCTGTAGGATTCTTGATCACTACCTTCTGACTTACCATTTTGCCTCTCCCTCCAATCTCTGCTGCCGGACAGCTCCCTTCTTCCACTTCATCATATCATGAGCCACCCGGAAGCACAAGTCAATTTTTGCTCTGACACATGTCCGTTCCAATCCGTTTTATTCTTTATAAAACCTCTGTCTTGGTGAACTTTACCCTTATACTTACTTCATTTTCCTCAGTTACACCGTCGGGAAACGAGAACTTCACCGGTATTTCATAAGTGTGATCCCCGGGCTCCTCAAGCTCCTGCTCCTGCAGCCACGCCGCAACGTCAATCGTCGTCGTGACAGTGCTCTCCTGCACCGCAGAAACCGCGTCATTCAGACCCGAAATTGTGAGCTGATATGGCGTAGTCTCATGAACGACAATCTCCGTCTCATATCCCTCCGGCACGTTGAGCAGGGTGAAGTCCTCCGGCTCCAGAACAAAGTCCCGCTCGACAATAGGCTCGATATATACCGTCGCAGTAACCCTTCCGTTAAAGCTGCTGTCGGCAAGTCTGACATTGTCCTTCAGGTAGTCCTTGATATTGATGACATTGACCATATCACTGCTCTCACCGGTAATATTCAGCTGTTCCTCCGGAATGGAAATGCTCGTCACGCTTGCCAGCGCAGACGGTGTTCCCGCAATCACCACCGTAGACGGCACACACTCCGTCACACCGGTCGCAAGATAGCCCTCCGCAGGAACGCCCATCACATTCAGTTCTATCGGCACTTCCTTCGTTGCGAGCACCTCAACCGACATATGGATCTGGTTCACGTTCCGGCTGACGCTCGGAAGCTCAAGAAGATTTCCATCCGCATCATAGAGCAGCGGCTCCACATTCAGCGACATGCTTGTGCTCACTCCGCTCACATCCACCTCGACCTTCGCGTTGGCAATGCGCTCCACTGCCGACTTGGGACCCGTGACTTCTATCAGGTTCTGGTCAGGAGACGCGCTCGCCACCATATACCCTTCCGCAACTTCTCCCACTGTCTGATGCAGTACTCTGATCCACTTGCTGGACTTTTCTTCCACCGTCAGTCTCACAACATCATGATCGCCCCGGATCGTCTCTACGCTGGAGCTCTGCACATTCTGAACATTATATGAAATAACAATGGTATTTATGTCTGTAAGCCTGTTCATGTCAGCTTCCGCAATAATATCGGATGCCCGCAGATTTCTGGTGATGCTCCGCGGTGCACGGATTGTCACGCGGACAGTGTCCGTATTATCCAGAATTTCATAGACCTTCCCCTCTTTTTCAAGAAGCTCGGTATTCGTCAGCGTTACCGGTATATTGGAAAAATAGACCGTCTCCTTGGGATCTGCGATCTGCGCCGCTACAAACCACAACAGAGAAGCCAGCAGCAGGGAAGCCAGCTTGAGACCCCAGTTATGAAAGATTCTTTTTTTCATTCTTTGTCTTGCTCCTCCCTTTCCAGATGCGTCTTCCCTTCGGCTTTTCCTCATCCTGTCCGTTCAAGACTTTCTGCAGTCTCGCCTTCAGGTCATCGGGAGTAAATCCCCTCTCAAGCTGCCCTTCATACGCCACGCTGACTTTTCCCGTCTCCTCGGAGACAATGACTGTCAGGGAATCCGTCACCTCAGAGACGCCAACTCCGGCGCGGTGTCTGGTTCCGAGTTCCTTGCTCAGCCCCAGGTTGTCAGACAGCGGAAGATAGCAGGTTGCAGAGGTCACTCTGTTTCCCCGCACAATAACAGCTCCGTCGTGCAACGGAGTATTGTGTTCAAAAATATTGATGAGCAGCTGGCTGGTCACAATGCCGTCCACCTCGATGCCCGTCCGCTCGTAGTCTCGAAGGGATTCCTTCTGTTCGATCACGATCAATGCGCCCGTCTTTGCCTTTCCCATCTCGAAGCATGCCTTGACGATTTCATTGATTGTTTTCTCCGAAAAAATCTCCTGCTCTCTCTTGCCGGAATCCGTAAAGACACCGGACGGCAGGAAGTTCTTTTTTCCCAGCTCCTCCAGCGCATGACGCAGCTCCGGCTGCATGACAACAACAATCGCCATTACCGCGAAACTCAGTAGGTTCTGTGCGAGCCAGAGAATCGTTGTCATGTCCATGATAAAAGCCAGCAACAGAAAAACACAGATCACGGCAAGCCCCTTTAAAAGCTGCCATGCTCTGGTCGTCTTCATCCATTTTAAAATATAGTACAGCAAAAACGCGATGATGAGAATTTCCAGAATATCCCCCGCATCGATCGTCGTTCTGTATGTGCTGAAGCTCTTCACATAATCAACTATTGTCTCAAACCACTGCATCTGCCTAACATCTCGCCTCTATCTGTTTTATCCCGTCCCCGGGTAACCTTCTCTTAGAAAAGATCTTCATAATCGTCTATTTCATTCTCGTCATTCAGATCTGCGTCCGTGGTGCCGATGGTAACACTCCTGCCGCCTCTGTAATCACCTCTTGCCCGCTGCGTTCCGCCCTTGCTGCCCGTGGTTCTCTCCGTGACAACACTTCGTTCCCCGCTGCGGCTATGCTGCGTATTGATCCTCTTTACCGTCTTTGAAGGCGCTGTCACCGACATCTTCGGAACCGCCTTGACATAATAATAATATTCATCATCCTCAAACTGTGCCTTTTCCGTGCGGCTGTAATCCACGCAGAATTTGAAAAATTCAAGAATCTTCGCCACCACCAGCGCAAGAATTGAGCCAAGCAGCGCACCGATCACCGAAATATTGATGTCGTAGAGCAGATCGCCGATCAGCAGGACAACAATGTCCACCATAACGCCGACCGCCATTGCAACAGTCCATGAATGTGCGATTGCCATTTTCCGGATCAGATACACCGTCAGTATTGTAATCGAAAAGGCGGCAATTACAACAAGCATCGACTTATTTCCCACGATTCCGTCTATAATCAGCCGGATCTTCGCCGTGGCTTCCTCCGCCCCCAGCGTGTTTATCGTAGACGCGCTGTTGACGACCGTCTGCAGCAGGTAAAAGACCGCCACGCCGCAGCCGACAGACACGATTGCCGTCGGTGCGCAGAGCAGCCCCGCCGCTATCGGAATCATATACGGTATTTTCATCGAGCAGAGCATCGGTGTCAGCAGCACAAGAAGCGTATCCTTCGGGCTGAAGCGGAAGTACAGAAGAAACATCACAAGATATACGCACAGCCCTACCAGCGCTACCTCCATCGACAGCGCATACATATGCGCCAGACTGAAAGCAGCCGCAAACAGCACGATAAAATTCGTCGGCAGAAAGGAGCACATCAGCGCCACGATCAGCACTATGGCAATATTGTCTATCTTGCTCATATAGCCAATTTTACCATTCAGCATGCTGAGCACGACAAACGCCAGCAGAAACTTCAGGATCGGCAGCACAAACGCCTCATATCTGCTGTATAAATGCTTTAATTTTTCTCTTATTTCCAGTAAAGCTGTCATTTATGTCCTCCAGCTGATTTTCTCGCGGCATCTCCGCCATAGAGCGAGTTCAGCTTCTTCAAATTATGATAGTAGCACTTCAGGCTGTTCTTTGCTTTTGCGTAGCGGTAGGTGCAGATCACATAGGTCAGAAGACTGTACCCGACCACAAACACAATATAATAAATCAGGATATTCTTGGCAAAGGAAAGCAGATCCATCTTGTACAGATCCTGCATAAAAACTTCAAAGTCATAAAAAATGTACAGCGCAAATACAATGGCAAACGCAATGGTTCCGCAGATGACAGACTTCAACACCTGCACCGCGATATAATCGCTCCGGAAATAGTTGCCGATCTTCATGTTCTTCCTGCCGTCACCATTTTCATAGGAAGCCATCTGTGTCATCAATACTACACGTTCTTCGTTCAGCATAACAGCTCCTCCGGTCTACAGAAATCTCATCTTGGGATTTCCGTCCTCTTTATCCCTGCGGGGCTGCGGCTGCACCGGACGCTGCGAATCTATAATCTCCCTGAAATCCTTTTTCATGCTCGCCTTACACTTCTCGCAGAATCTGCCGCACCTGATCGGAGCCCCACACGCCTCACAGTTCAGGAACATCGCGGAATCCTCCGTCACCTCCAGCCGCTCCTCGCGAAGCCACTGCCGGATCTGCGCCGGCTCCACGTCACATGCCTCAGAAACCTCGGCGATTCCTACACCCTTGTGCTCACGCACATATTCCTTTACTTCCTGAAATTTCGCTTCCAGTCCTTCACGACAGGCAGGACAGATCACCGGTCCGGCGACATAGTTAAATATTCTGCCACAGGCTCTGCAATTTTTAATATTCATAGTATCCCTCCGGTTTCCCTATATGCCTGCACCGCAGGCAAGGGTAATGAAATAGATTTTCTCAGCGCCTGCTTCCCGCAGGGCTCTGGCAGCCTCATCGATCGTACTGCCGGTGGTATATATGTCATCAAAAACCAGTATCACCTTTAATTTTACATCATTTCTGCCTATATTGAAAGCCTTTTTCAAATTATTTTGGCGTTCCTGCGGATTTAATTTCTTCTGCGGCACGGTATTCCTGACGCGGACCAGCATTTCCGGATACACCGGAATCCCCAGCCGCCGTCCCGTCTCCTTTGCGAGCAGCTCTGCCTGATTGTAGCCCCTCCGGGCATATCTGCGCCTGTGCAGCGGGATCGGCACAATTCCGTCCGGCTTTACCTGTCTGATAAAATCTCCGAGATACTCCGCGATCTCCTCACCGAAAAAAGCAGCGTACTCTCTCCGCCCCGCATACTTGAAGCGGTAGATGGATGCCGCCGCATCCGCATACTCGTACAAGGCCCTTCCTCTGTCAAAGGCATGCCGTTTCTCCCTACAGTCCCGGCAGTATTCCTCTCCCTCCTGCACCTTTCTTCCGCAGCGCATGCACCACGGCGGTGTCAGCAGCTTCATTTTCCCCAGGCATTCCGCGCATATCCTCTCCCCCGGCTCATCGACAATCTCGTCGCACACCGGACAGTGCACAGGGTAGACCGCGCGCAGAACCCCATCGCACCATTTTCTCAGCTTCGCATTTACATTCCCCATATTTCCCCCAAATCCCGTAAAACGATCACATATTCTGCCCGCAGACCTCCCGGATCCTGTCAGCCAGCGCCGTAAACCTCCGGTTCTCACTGTTGTTCTCTATCATCCCCCGCACCGTCGCACTGCTTCCGAGAATCGTGACACAGTTTCTCGCCCGCGTGATCGCCGTGTACAACAGATTCCGGTTAAACAGCATTCTCGGGCCGCTCAGCAGCGGCAGCAGCACTGCCGGATATTCACTTCCCTGCGACTTGTGTATCGTGATCGCATAGGACAGCTCCAGCTCCTCAAGCAGGGAAAACGGGTAGGTCACCCTGCGCTGCTCGTCATATTCCACCACCATGCTTGAGGCATTCTCATTGATCTCTATGATCCTTCCCATATCCCCGTTGAATATGCCCATTCCCTTGTCTATGGGTATGCCGTACCTGCTGACGACCTCCCACTCCAGCTGATAGTTGTTCCGCACCTGCATGACCTTGTCGCCCTCACGGTAAATCTGGCTTCCGCTGACATGCTCCCGCTTTCCGGGCGCCGGAGGGTTCAGATACTGCTGCAGGATGCCGTTGAGCGTTTCACAGCCCAGGCTGCCCTTTCTCATGGGCGTCAGCACCTGAATGTCATAGGGTGTTGCATCTACATACTTCGGCAGCTTTTCCCGGATCAGCTGAATCATATGCTTGTAAATGACATTGACATCGCTTCTCTCCAGCATAAAGAAATCCATGGACTTATTATCCAGCGCGATCTGTTCCCCGTTGTTGATTCTGTGCGCATTCACAACAATATCACTTTTCTCCGCCTGCCGGAAAATCTTCTTCAGCTCCACGGTGGGGAACTGCCCGCTGCCAATAATATCTCTCAACACCTGTCCCGGCCCCACACTCGGCAGCTGGTTCACATCCCCCACGAGCACAAGTCTCGTGCCGGGCGCGACCGCCTTGAGCAGCGCCTGAAACAGCTGGATGTCCACCATCGACATCTCATCTATGATAACCACATCCGCCTCCAGCGGATTCTCCTCATTCCTCTCAAAGTTGACCTTCCTTGTATTCTCGTCCGAGAGGGCGCTGTTCAGCTCCAGCATCCTGTGCACCGTCCTCGCCTCGAAGCCGGTCGCCTCCGTCATGCGCTTTGCGGCACGCCCGGTGGGAGCCGCCAGAAAGATGTCCAGCCCCTCCGCCTCGAAATACCGGATAATCATGTTGATCGTCGTCGTCTTTCCCGTGCCGGGGCCTCCCGACAGGATGAAAACACCGTTGCGGATGCATTCCAGCACCGCCTTTTTCTGCAGCTCGTCCAGCTCCATGTGCAGTGCTGTCGCAAGCTTTTCCAGCTGTTTCTCAACTGCAGCATTCTGCGACGGCAGATTTTCGCTCTCCTGCATCGGAAGATTCAGCTCATGAAGCATTCTCGCGCAGTTCAGCTCCGCATAAAAATAGGAGGACGCGAATACATTTTCGCCTTTAATAACCAGCTTTTTATCCATCATGAGATTATCAATCTGCGGACGGATATACTCACCGTCCACCTGCAGCAGCTCCGCCGCCCTCTCAAGGAGCATATCAATCGGCAGGAAGCAATGTCCCTCCCCCACAGCCTGCAGCAATGTATAGAAGATGCCGCTCCGTATACGATAGTCCGAATCCGTATGGATGCCTATCTTCTCCGCCAGCTCATCTGCCATGCGGAAGCCTACTCCCGGGATGTCCTCCGCCAGCTTATACGGGTTTTCCTTCAGAATTCCGTACAGATTCATCCCGTAGGCATCATATATCTTCACCGCAAGCGCATTTGAGATCCCGTACTGCTGTAAATATACCAACGCTTCCCGCAGATCCTTCTTTTCCTCCATCTGCACAGCGATCTCCTGTGCCTTGCGCAGACTGATGCCCTTGATCTCCGCCAGCCTCTCCGGCTCCTCCTCTATGATGCGGAAGGTATCGTCCCCGAACTTCTTCACAATTCTCGCCGCGAGCGCCGCACCGACCCCCTTGACCGCCCCCGAGCCGAGGTAGCGCTCCATGCTGGCGCTGTCCTTCGGTGCAATCGTGCGGAAGCTGCTCAGCTTAAACTGCCTGCCGTACACCGGATGTTCAATATAGTCTCCGTCAGCCGCGATATTTTCCCCCTGCGTCAATCCCTTGCACATGCCTACGCAGGTAATCTCCTCGCCGTCCGTGACAAGGTTCATGACCGTATATCCATTTTCACTGTTGCTGAATATGATATGCTCCACATATCCGGTAATCGTTTCCATCGTCCGTCCCCATCTTTTTCATAGCGAAAGAAAGGCTGCCAGTGTCCGGCAGCCTTGTGCTCATTTCGTGTCTCTGTTATTCCTCTGTACCCGCCTGAATGGAATCCGCATCCAGTCCGTAGTTTCTGCGCATCTGCTCATACAGCATCTGCGCCAGGCCGAAGCCGCTCTGTTCGGTCGTCTGATCGGCGATCGACTGTATCATCTGATCCTTGTAATAATCCATCATGGTGCTGTTCGAGCCGGACATCTCCTCGTTCTGCGGAATTGTCTTTACCATCGCCTTGTACATCTGCTCGATAAAATAGGATTCAAACTGCTTGCAGGCATCCATCAGTTCATCATCTGTCGCCGCATTCTTCGCGGTGCTCTGTAATCTGTCCTGCAGCTTTGATGCCGACTGGTTCGCCGCGTTTGCATATACGTCGCTATACATCGAAGCAATATTGCTGACATCCATGACCATTCCCCTCCTTTATCAGCGTCTGAGATTATTTGCCTGCTGCAGCATCTCATCCGAAGCCGTTATCGCCTTGGAATTCAATTCATAGGCACGCTGCGCAACAATCATGTTGACCATCTCGTCCACGACCTGAACGTTGGAGCCTTCCAGATAGCCCTGCAGAATATTACTTCTCTCAACGTTTGCGTTTGTCGCCTCATTGATCGGCTGTCCGCTTGCCGCCGTCTGCTGGTAAAGGCTGTCGCCCTCTTTCTCCAGACCGTTGGGGTTGTTGAACTGAAATACACCAATCCTTCTGCCGATCAGCTGAGGATTATTGTTTGCATCGGGATAGCAGAGATTGCCAAGCTTATCCACGGTGATCCTGTTCAGTATATAGTTGTTGCCGAGAATGATGGGCTGTCCGTTCGTATCCAGCACGGGAAGTCCGTCTGTCGTCGCAAGCATATTTCCGTTGGTTGCCAGAGTAAACTTCAGATTACCGTTGCGTGTATAATATGTATTTCCATCCTCACCGCGGACAGCGAAGAAGCCCTTTCCGTCAATTGCAAATGCCGTTTCGCTCTCCGATGAGATCATGTTGCCCGTCTTGAAGACCGAAGTGATCGCAGAGTTGCGGACACCGAGTCCGACCTGTGCGCTGGTAGGCTTCTGCTCTCCGTTTGCCGTCGTCGTCTTTGTCTGCAGCGTCTGGTAAAGGAGACTCTTGAACTCATTTACCTGCGTCTTATAACCGTTTGTATTTACATTTGCCAGATTGTTAGCGATTGTGTCAATATTTGTCTGCTGGGCAATCATGCCTGTTGCCGCCGTCCATAAGCTTCTTACCATTTATCCTGCCTCCTTACTGAACCCGTCCGAGCTGTGTCACTGCGATTCCCAGCGACTCGTCATAGGTCTGGATGATCTTCTGATTGCTCTCGTAAGCCCGCGTGATCGCTATCAGGTTTACCATCTCCGAAACGACCTGGACATTTGCCATTTCCAGATACCCGGATTTTACCTGTGCGTCCGTCGTCGTGGTTCTCGCTCCCTCCACCGGGCGGTAATAGGTCTCGCCGTATTTCTCCAGATAATTATAGTCCTCAAAGTCCGTGACCTGAATCTTTGCCACCGCCACGCCGTTCTGGGTAATCGTACCGTCGTTGGAAATCTTTGCATCAATCAGCGTGTTCAGCCTGATTCTGTTATTCTGTGTGCTGAGCACATAGTCGCCGTCCTCCGTGACCAGATAGCCGTCCCTGTTCAGGGTAAACTGACCGGCTCTCGTATACATGGTAGAGGTCTCGCCCGCCTTGTTGGTAAATTCGATTGCAAAGAAGCCTTGCCCGGCAAGTGCAAGATCATAGGTATTATCCGTTATGCGGAATGATCCCTGTCCAAAGTCGGTATAATTCTCACCGATTTTTACACCGGGATTATTCGTTCCCAGCTTCTGGACATTCTGCAGTCCGATGGACTGATCCTTGATTTTAACAGTAAGTATGCTGTCAAAGGACTGGCTGGTAGCTCCCTCTTTCTTAAAGCCGACCGTTGACGCGTTCGCCAGATTGTTCGTCATGGTATCCATGCGGTTCTGTTCATTAACCATTCCCGTGTAGGCGGTATACAAGCCCTTGAGCATCAGTGCCTCCTCCCTGCCGGTCTCTCCCGCCGACAGCGTTTCTCTTAATTTTCTCTATAGCCGGAAAGGAATTCCACATATTTTCCGGTTCCGATCGCTACTGCTGTCATCGGATCCTCAGCAGTCATGGTATTGATTCCCGTCTTCGCTGAAACAAGCTCTTCCAGTCCGCGCAGAAGGCTTCCGCCGCCGGTCAGGACGATTCCTCTGTCCGCAATGTCGGCTGCCAGCTCGGGCGGTGTCTTCTCCAGCACGCTGTGGATCGTCTCGACGATCTGTGCAGTCGTCTCGCGCAGCGCCTCCTCGGTCTCCTCGGAGGAAACCTTTACCGTCTTCGGCAGACCTGTCACCAGGTTACGGCCGCGGACATCCATATAGTCAATCTCTGCCCTCGGGTACGCTGAACCGATCTTAATTTTCAGATCCTCGGCAGTTCGCTCACCGATCAGCAGATTATGTTTCTTTCTCATATAGCGGACAATTGCCTCGTCAAAGTCGTCACCGGCAATCTTGATGGATGCGCTGACAACCGTACCGCCGAGCGATATAACCGCAATGTCCGATGTACCACCGCCAATGTCGACGATCATGTTTCCGCAGGGCTTGGAAATATCAATGCCTGCTCCGATTGCTGCCGCGATAGGCTCCTCGATGATGGCAACCTCTCTTGCACCTGCCTGGTAGGTTGCGTCCTCAACCGCCTTCTTTTCCACCTCTGTAACGCCGCTCGGCACGCAGACCGCTATGCGCGGCTTCCGGAAGGTTCTTCTGCCCAGCGCCTTCTGGATGAAGTATTTCATCATTTTCTCCGTCACGGTGTAGTCGGAGATGACACCCTGACGCAGAGGCCGTACAGCGACAATGTTGCCGGGGGTTCTTCCCAGCATCAGGCGCGCGTCCTCGCCGATCGCTTTAATCTTATTTGTATCTCTATCGAATGCAACAACGGAGGGCTCCTTCAATACAACGCCCTTTCCTCTGATGTATACTAAAATGCTGGCTGTGCCCAAATCAATTCCGATATCTGTACACTGCATGTTACCTGTACCCCTTTCTAAACAATTCCGAAATCCATAAACGAAGTCATACATTGTCTATTATAACCGAATTCCCATCATTTTCAAAGTTCTTTTGAAAAAATTTATATTTCGGTTTTTTCAGGGGCATATTTACAGTCAGATCGCACAAAAAAGGACGCAGCAAACACGGCGGTTCCTTCCGCCTGTCTGTGCGTCCATGCCTTAATGATATTATTATCGGCTCGTCAGAGCTTTGTCCTTATATCATTTCGTCATTTTATTTTTTTGCTTCTTTTGCTATTGCCGCCTTATCCTTTTCCAGCATCTTCTTCACATAAGCGCCGGTGTACGATGCCTTGCACTTTACGATTTCCTCGGGTGTACCCTTTGCGATCACGGTTCCTCCTCTGTCTCCGCCCTCCGGGCCGATGTCGATGATATAGTCCGCTGTCTTGATTACGTCCAGATTGTGCTCTATGACAACTACCGTATTTCCGCCGTCTGCAAGTCTGTGCAGAATCTCCACCAGCTTATGCACATCCGCGAAGTGCAGTCCCGTCGTAGGCTCGTCCAGAATGTAGATCGTCTTGCCCGTGCTCCGTTTGGAGAGCTCGGTCGCCAGCTTGATACGCTGCGCTTCTCCGCCGGAGAGCGTCGTCGACGGCTGTCCGAGCTTGACATAAGAGAGTCCGACATCGTAGAGGGTCTGAATCTTGTTGCGGATGGACGGCAGGTTCTCGAAGAAGGGCAGAGCCTCCTCCACCGTCATATCCAGCACATCAAAGATACTCTTTCCCTTATACTTAACGTCCAGCGTTTCCCTGTTATAGCGCTTTCCGCCGCAGACCTCACAGGGCACATAGACATCCGGCAGGAAATGCATTTCAATCTTGATAATGCCGTCTCCGCCGCACGCCTCGCAGCGTCCGCCCTTGACGTTAAAGCTGAAACGTCCCTTGGTATAGCCCTTCGCCTTGGCATCCGCCGTCGTCGCAAAGAGATCCCTGATCTGATCGAACACTCCGGTATAGGTTGCGGGATTCGAGCGCGGCGTTCTGCCGATCGGGGACTGGTCGATGTCGATCACCTTATCCAGCTGCTCCATCCCCAGAATATCCTTGTGCTTTCCCGGTATGCATCTCGCACGGTTCAGATCCCTCGCCAGATGCTTGTACAGGATCTCATTGACAAGGGAGCTCTTGCCGGAGCCGGACACACCGGTCACGCAGGTCATGACACCGAGCGGGATGTCCACATTGATATTCTTCAGGTTATTCTCCTGCGCACCGACCACCTTCAGCCAGCCTGTAGGCTTTCTGCGCTCCTTCGGAACCGGTATTCTCAGCTCACCGCTGAGATATTTTCCCGTGATGGACTCCGGTACCTGCATGATCTCTTCCGCCGTGCCGCAGGCTATGATCTCACCGCCGTGAGAGCCTGCTCCGGGCCCGACATCCACGATGTAATCCGCGGCAAGCATGGTGTCCTCGTCATGCTCCACCACAATCAGCGTATTGCCGAGGTCTCTGAGGCTTTTCAAAGTTGCAAGCAGCTTGTCATTGTCCCTCTGGTGAAGTCCGATGCTCGGCTCATCCAGAATATAGCAGACTCCCACCAGGCCGGAGCCGATCTGCGTCGCCAGTCTGATACGCTGTGCCTCTCCGCCCGAAAGCGTGGCGGTAGCCCTCGACAGGGAGAGATATTCCAGTCCGACATCGACAAGGAAGCCGACTCTCGCCCGGATCTCCTTTAAAATCTGCTTTCCGATCAACTGCTGCTGGTCGGTCAGCGTCATCTCTCCCAGAAAGCCGTGAAGATCGCGGATCGACATGGAAGTCACCTCATAAATATTCTTATCGCAGACCGTGACTGCCAAAGCTTCCTTTTTCAGCCTCATGCCCTTACACTCTTTACAGGGAGTGATGCGCATATAGCTCTCATACTCCTGCTTCATGGTGTCGGAGAAGGTCTCCTTATACTTCCGCTCCACATTCTTAATCAGGCCTTCAAAGGCAACCGGATAGATGCCCTTTCCCCGCTGTCCGACATAATGCACCTCGACCTCTTTCCCGTTTGTTCCGTAAATCAGAATGTGCTGTATCTTCTCAGGGTAGTCGCCGAAGGGAGTATCCAGATCAAATTTGTATTCCCGGCACAGTGCCTGAAGAACAGCATTTGTAAAGCTCTTCTTGTCCGTACAGGACTGCCAGCCCGTGACAGCGATCGCGCCCTCGTTGATGCTCAACGTTTTATCGGGAATCATGAGGTCTACATCGAATTCCATCTTATAGCCCAGTCCGAAGCATTCCGGGCAGGCGCCGAAGGGATTATTGAAGGAAAAGCTCCTCGGTTCAATCTCGCTGATACCGATGCCGCAGTCCGGGCAGGAAAAGCTCTGGCTGAAGGTCATCGGCTCGCCGCCTATGACGTCCGCCACAAGCAGACCATCCGCCAGCTCCAGAACATTTTCAATGGAATCTGCCAGCCTGCGCTCTATCCCCGGCTTGACGACCAGTCTGTCAACGATGATGTCTATATTGTGCTTAATATTCTTATCCAGGCTGATCTCCTCGGTCAGCTCGTACAGGCTGCCGTCGATACGCACCCGGACATAGCCGCTTCTCTTGGCGCGCTCCAGAACCTTTTCATGCTGGCCCTTCCTGCCGCGGACGACGGGGGCAAGCAGCTGGAGCTTCGTTCCCTCGGGCAGCGCCATGATCTGATCTACCATCTGGTCTACCGTCTGCCTGGCGATCTCGCGCCCGCACTTCGGGCAGTGGGGAATACCGATCCTTGCATAGAGAAGACGGAAATAGTCATAGATTTCCGTGACCGTTCCCACCGTCGATCTCGGGTTCCTGTTTGTCGATTTCTGGTCAATGGAAATCGCGGGCGAAAGGCCGTCAATGCGCTCTACATTTGGCTTCTCCATCTGTCCGAGGAACTGTCTCGCGTAGGAGGACAGGGATTCCATGTAGCGCCTCTGTCCCTCCGCATAGATCGTGTCGAACGCAAGGGAGGATTTTCCCGAGCCGGACATACCGGTCAGAACGACCAGCTCATTTCTCGGAATGTCGACGTCTATATTTTTCAGATTGTGTTCTCTCGCCCCGCGGATCTTAATGTATTCCCTGGGGCGCATCTTCTTTACTTCTTCCATGTTACACCTCTCACTACTCTTTATCTAACTCCTGCAGCTTCTGTTTCAGCTCTATCATCTTGTCACGCAGCTCTGCCGCCGCCTCGAAGTTTAGGTCTGCGGCTGCCTTCTGCATCTTCTTCTGGACATCCGTAATGACCTTTTCCAGCTCCTTGCGGTTCATGGACTCCGGATCCTTCTCGAACCGCAGCTCCTCCTTCGCAACCACCTTGGATATACTAATCAGGTCACGCACCGCCTTCTTGATCGTCTGCGGCGTGATGCCGTGCTCCTCGTTGTATTTCATCTGGATCTCACGGCGGCGGTTCGTCTCGTCAAGCGCAACCCGCATAGAATCTGTGATCGTATCCGCGTACATGATGACATGTCCCTCGGCGTTCCGCGCCGCGCGCCCGATCGTCTGGATCAGGGAGGTGCTGCTCCTCAGAAAACCCTCCTTGTCGGCATCCAGAATCGCAACCAGCGAAATCTCCGGGATGTCAAGTCCCTCTCTCAGCAGGTTGATGCCGACCAGAACGTCAAATACATCCAGACGCATATCGCGGATGATCTCTGCCCGCTCCAGCGTGTCAATGTCGGAGTGGAGGTATTTCACCCGGATGCCGACCTCCTTCATATAGTCGGTCAGATCCTCCGCCATCCGCTTTGTCAGCGTCGTAATCAAAATCTTATTATGCTTTGCAACCTCTTTATTCACCTCGCCGATCAGATCGTCGATCTGTCCCTCCACCGGCCGGACATCCACCTCGGGGTCCAGAAGACCGGTCGGACGGATGATCTGCTCCGTGCGCAGAAGCTCGTGCGCCTCCTCGTAGTCCGAGGGCGTTGCAGACACGAACATCATCTGGTCAATATGCGTCTCAAACTCCTCAAAGTTCAAGGGTCTGTTGTCCAGCGCCGAGGGCAGGCGGAAGCCGTAATCCACCAGTGTCTGCTTTCGGGAACGGTCTCCGGCATACATGCCCCTGATCTGCGGGATCGTCATATGGGACTCGTCCACGATGATGAGAAAATCATCCGGAAAGAAATCGAGCAGCGTCATCGGCGGCGCTCCGGGCGGCATGAAGTTCAGGTGCCGGGAATAGTTCTCTATGCCGGAACAGAAGCCTGTCTCGCGCATCATCTCGACATCAAAGTTCGTTCTCTCCGCAATTCTCTGCGCCTCGATCAGCTTGTCCTCCCCCTTGAAGTAGCGGACGCGCTCCTCCATCTCCTTCTCGATGTTTTCACAAGCCGCCTTGATCTTCTCCATAGAGACAACGTAGTGGGAAGCCGGGTAAATGATAATGTGATTCAATGTCGCGTGAATCCTTCCCGACAGCGGCTCGATCTCGCAGATGCGGTCGATCTCATCCCCGAAGAACTCAATGCGGATGAAATAATCCCCGCCCTGCGCGGGACAGACCTCCACGACATCGCCGTGCACACGAAAGCAGCCGCGCTGCAGATCCATATCGTTCCTGTTGTACTGGATGTCGACCAGCTCACGCAGAACCTGATCCCTGTCCTTCGTCATGCCCGGGCGCAGGGAAACGGACATCCCCTGAAATTCCTCCGGGCTGCCCAGTCCGTAGATGCATGACACGCTGGCGACCACAATGACATCCCGCCGCTCCGTCAGCGACGCGGTCGCGGAAAGGCGCAGCTTATCGATCTCCTCGTTGATGGCGGAATCCTTCGCAATATAGGTGTCGGACGAAGGCACATAAGCCTCAGGCTGATAATAGTCGTAGTAGGAAACGAAATACTCCACTGCATTCTCCGGGAAAAATTCCTTGAACTCCCCATACAGCTGCCCGGCAAGCGTCTTGTTATGTGCAATAATCAAGGTCGGCTTGTTCAGCGCCTGAATGACATTCGCCATGGTGAAGGTCTTGCCGGAGCCGGTGACACCCAGCAGCGTCTGGAATTGATTGCCTTGTCTGAAGCCATCCACCAGTTCCTTTATTGCCTGCGGCTGATCGCCCGTGGGCTTATATTCACTGTGAAGCACAAAATGATCCAATGTTATTCTCCTAAACAAATTTTCTTCTCAAAACTATTTTGAACGTTTACTTCGATATTATAGCATTTGCAATTAAAAAAGTACAGAACAAAATCGAACTTTTGTTCTGTACTCTTGATGCATTCCCACGAACGCCGTCTATTTTCTTCCTTACTGCCTGCCAATCAGCTCCTCCAGCACTTCCTTCGCCTTCTCAAGCTGGTTGTCGGGGTGATCCTCACTGCCGTAATAAGCATCGCCGTCAAACTCGCACAGCACATCCGGCTCGATTCCGATGCCGTGAATGTTGTTGCCGTTCGGCGTGTAGTATGCGCTGATGGTCAGCTTGACCGCCGAGCCGTCACGGAAGGACATGATCTGCTGCACAATACCCTTTCCGAAGGTCGTTGTACCGACCAGTGTGCCGATGCCGTGATCCTTGATCGCGCCCGCCATGATCTCCGCCGCGCTGGCAGAATTCATATCGACGAGGACAACAAGCGGCAGCTGAAGCTCATTTTCTCCGTCGCAGGTATACTCCTCTCTGTTTCCGTACTTATCCTCCGTGTACACGATCATGCCCTCCGGCAGGATCATGTTACACATATCCACAACGGCATCCAGATTTCCGCCCGGATTTCCTCTTAAGTCGAGGATGATTCCCCGTGCGGCAGAATTCTTTACCGTGTACAGCGCCTCGGAGAACTGATTTACGGTGACGGAATCAAACTCGGTAACCTGAATGTACCCGATTCTGCCCTCCAGCATGGAATACTCGACCGTCGGCGCTTCCACTCTCCGTCTTGTCAGGGTAACCTCAAGGTAATCGCTCTCTCCTTCCCGGATAATCGTAAGCGTTACTTCGGTTCCCTCTTCGCCTTTTATCATCGAAACCGTCTCGGTCAGTGTCAGTCCGTAGGTCGATACTCCGCCTACCTCATAAATCAGATCATTCGCCCGAAGGTCAGCCTCCTCCGCCGGAGACCCCTCCATCACACCACTGATCTTCGGAAGGTTCTTCTCCGTATCCAGACTGATATAGGCCCCGATTCCGAAATAGATGCCCTCCGACTGCTCCATCATCTCTGCCAGCTCCTCAGGCGTATAATATTCCGAATACGGATCTCCCAGAGATTCAAGCAGTCCCTTATACATACCGTCCTGCAGCTTCTCGGTGCTCACTTCATCCAGAAAGTAATAGGTGTCAATTGTCTGCTCAAGCGCCTGCAGCTTCGCTATCGTATTGGAATTGACCGCCGAGTTGTCGTCCAGCTCTACGCTGCTGCTTCCATTCTGTGCGATTGAGTTCTGAATGCCGATTCCCAGATACACGATACCGACAACCAGCAGGGTGGCCGCCAGCCCTACAATCATACCCCCAAAGAACAGCGCTTTCCCGCTGCCCTTCTGTTCCTTTGGCGGCTGTGATCCCGGTTCCTTGTTCAAATGGTTGAAATAATTCTGATTCTCGTCCATAGTGCCTCCTATTTGCTAATGTAATTCCATGGTGATGTATATGATCCATTCAGCCGGACACTGAAATGAAGATGATTGCCTGTCGAACGCCCGGTACTCCCGACCGCAGCGATCTTTTCCCCGCGGACCACAATCTCATCCTTTTCCACATAGAGCGCGGACGCATGCATATAGATCGTGTAAAGGCCGGAACCGTGATCGATCATAACGTAATTTCCCATCGTTGCGCTGTACGCAGCCGCAACCACCGTTCCGTCGTAAGCGGCATAAATGGCGGTTCCCTTCGGCGATGCAAAATCAACACCGTTATGGAATTGTTCCACCCCTAGCGTCGGGTGGATTCTCATTCCGTAATCGTCCGAAACCCTTGTATAAGATGCGAGCGGGAAGGTAAAGGTACCTCCGTCATAGGTCAGTACAACACCGCTGCTCGCCAGAATTCTCTTCTTCTCCTCGGCAATCAGGTTCTCAAGTGCAGTGATCTCTTCCTCCTGTGCCTTGATTTCCTCCTCATACTCTTTTATTGCTTTTTCTTTATTGTCAATATCTGTCTCATAATCCCGGATATCCTGATTCTTCTGCTGGATCAGAGCCTCGAGGTTCCTCTGCTCCTCCTCCACACCTGCCTTCGTCTCATCCAGAATCTCTTTTTCCAGTTCCAGTTCCTGTTTGCAAAGCTCGACGTACTCGCGGACCATCTTGTAGTCCTGCCATCTCTTGCGGTCATATGAAATGGTTCTCTCGACATAGTCCGCTTTATTCAGGAAATCGCCAAAGCCCGCCGACTCCAGCAGCATATCTATCATCTGCGGATCCCCGGTCTCATATACCATTCTTATGCGCGAAATCATGGATTCTTTCTGCGTTTCCTCGTCTTCCAGCGCAGCCTCCAGCTCACCCTCCGTCCGGACGATCTCCGCCTCCTTGGCAGTGATCTTCTCCTGCAGATCCGCGATATTCGCCTCAATCTGTGCAAGATTTTTGTCCAGCTGCACAACATAGTTCTTGAGGTTGGACCGCTGAGTCTCCAGATCCTTCTTGATGTTCTGCAGATCGCTCAGACCGTTCTGCAGGGATTTTTTTTCATTCTGTGCCTGTCGTATCTGCTCCTCCTTCTCTTTGATGCTATCGGAGGTGATGGAGGAAAGCGTCAGCGCAGATGCCTCCTGCGCCGCAGAGTCCGACAGGAGAACCAGCCCCAGCACCGCCAGAACCAGCAGACACTTCTTTATACTGTTCTTTCTCATAGGCTCCTGTCTATACATGCAAATGTTTTCTGACCGTTGAAATACTTCCCAAAAATCCGATTCCCATACCCATGATAAGCGATACAGGGGTAAGAACGCCAAAAACCTGCTCCACCGTCAGGAAATTCAGGAAATTGCTGAGGATGGAAAAACGCTCCACAATGTAATTCAGTGCATAGTTGTAAAGCGCATGTATCAGTCCGAGCGGGATAGCCGCGCCGAGCAGTCCGATCAGAATACCTTCCAACACAAAGGGCGCCCTCACAAAGAAATCGGTCGCACCGATATACTTCATGATATTGATCTCTGTCGAGCGGACAGAAATGCCGACCGCAACCGTGTTGCTGATTAAGAAGATACTTACTGCGAGCAGGATCACGATAATTCCCACCGAGACATACGCAATCAGAAGGTTCACGCCGCTGAGCGTATCCGCCGTCACCTCAGAGAAATTCACCTTCCGCACCTCCGGCATTGATTGCAGCCAGTTTACAAGGGCATCCTGCATGGAGACGTCGCTGAGATAAATCTCATAGCTGTACTCCCCCGCCAGAGGGTTCTCCGGAAAACCGTCCGCATAATTCTCGCCGTAATAATCGGAGGCAAAGTTCGCCCACGCCTCGTCATCCGAAATGTAGACCACATCCGAAACCTCGATTCTCTCGGAAATCTTCTGACCGATCTCCGCAATGCGCTGTTCCGTGGGAACCTGATTTTCGGCGTGGGATTCGCATTTGTCATATTCATTATGGAAGAACACCGTGACGGAGACGCCTTCCTCCGCCTTCATGACGATGCTCTGGAAATTCGCAACAATGGCATAGAAAATGCCAAACAGGAACAGACACGCCGAGATCGTGGCAATCGATGCCAGCGAGTACCATTTATTCCGGAAGATGTTGGCGAATCCCTGTTTAATCGTATAAAGCAGTGTACTAATCTTCATCGATGTATTCGCCTCCCTCCTCGTCGCTGACAATTACACCCATCTTCATCGTGACGACGCGCTTGTGCATGGCATTGACGATCTCCCGGTTATGCGTCACGACAACCACCGTCGTACCGTTCTCGTTGATCTCCTCCAGAAGCTTCATGATTTCCCATGAGTTCTTCGGGTCCAGATTACCGGTCGGCTCATCTGCCAGCAGGATGGAGGGCGTATTCACCAACGCTCTGGCAAGCGCTACTCTCTGCTGCTCTCCTCCGGAAAGCTGCTTTGTCTTCGCCTTATATTTTCCCGCAAGTCCCACTGTCGCCAGAATTGCAGGGACATTCCTGCGGATTTCATTTGCAGGAGTCTCCACGATCCGCTGCGCAAACGCAACATTCTCGTAGACATTCCTGTCGTTCAGCAGACGGAAATCCTGAAACACAACGCCGAGGTTTCTTCTGAATTTCGGCACCTGCCTGTGTTTCAGCTTTGCAAGGTCGTTTCCCATAACATAAACACTGCCGCTGGTCGCAGTGAGCTCCCGCAGCAGAAGTTTTATCAGTGTGGATTTTCCAGAGCCGCTGTCTCCAACGATAAATACAAACTCGCCCCTCCCGATGCTGAGATTGATCTCATTCAGCGCGGGAGAGCCGGAGGAATACACCTTGCTCACGTTGTCGAGATAGATAACGCCCTTCTCCTCGATCAGCTTCTCCCTTTTCTTCTTCAGCAGTTCCTTATTTGCCATAACAATCCTCGTTTCCCCTAAAAATCCGTATTCTCCATGTATCTCATATATTTTACCACCATCAGGGCGATCTTAAAGGTAATAGCGTCCTCAAACACGCGCAGATCAAGGCCGGTGCTCTTCTGGAGCTTATCCAGACGGTAGACCAGAGTATTCCTGTGAATGAACAGCTGTCTGGAGGTCTCGGACACATTCAGGCTGTTTTCAAAAAACTTATAGATCGTGGCAAGCGTCTCCTCGTCAAATTCGTCGGGGCTCCTGCCGTCAAAGATCTCGCGGATGAACATTTTGCAGAGCGGGATCGGCAGCTGGTAAATCAATCGTCCGATGCCCAGCTCGCTGTATGCGACAATGTCTCTCTCGTCGAAGAAGATCTTTCCGACATCCAGCGCCATCTTCGCTTCCTTATAGGAACGGCTGACCTCCTTGATCTCCTGCACAACGGTTCCGTAGGCGATCCGGATGTCCTTGATGCCCTCCTTCTGGAGATACTGCTCCAGCGCCCTCGCCGTCTTGTCAATTTCCTTCGCCGCGTCCGTCTCTGACAATTCCCTGACCACGATCACGTTATTTTCATCAACCGCTGTGACAAAGTCCTTGCTGTTCGCACCGAAATGCGTCCTCGCCAGCTCTAAGGCATTGTTGTCCCTGCCGTTACCGGATTCAATTATCATCACGACACGGGGCACATCCGTCTGTATGTGCAGCTTCTTGGAGCGGCTGTAGATATCCACAAGCAGCAGGTTATCCAGCAGCAGGTTCTTGATAAAGTTATCCTTATCAAATCTCTCCTTGTATGCCACAAGCAGGTTCTGGATCTGGAATGCCGCCAGCTTGCCGATCAGATAAACATCCTCGCCCGTGCCGCCTGCCACCAGAACATACTCCAGCTGCTGCTCATCAAATATCTTAAAATACTGATAGCCCTGAATTTCCTGAGAATCCGCCGGCGATGTTGCAAATTCCACCGCAGCCTTGGGGCTGGTGCTCATCTCCGTCGTGGACGCAACCTCCTTGCCGTCTATATCCATGACACAGAGTTCCACCCGCGCTATGCCCTTCAACCCGTCGATCGTATTCTGCAATATTTGATTTGAAATCATAAAAAACCCGCTCCTTTGCTTATGTAACCCCATTTTGCGTTTGCTAAGCCATGATTATTTTTCAATTATGGCATTAATGTCCA
The DNA here is from genome assembly GCA_934402315.1 of uncultured Acetatifactor sp. Classification (GTDB taxonomy): domain Bacteria; phylum Bacillota; class Clostridia; order Lachnospirales; family Lachnospiraceae; genus Acetatifactor. The sequence continues at coordinate 71,799 of CAKRTS010000002.1, forward strand.
TCCGGACGCTTGCTGTTTTGAAATAAGGTCATTATTTCATACTAAAAATATTACAAAAACATGAGCGGAAATGCAATAGGTTTTTATGAATTTTCACAAAAAGCCATCTGAGTTTTCTTTCAGACAGCTTTTCGGTCGCATCATTATATCTTAATATCAATATTTGCCCCGACACCGGGATTGACACTTTGCTCCATCGCTGAGGTATCCAGTATTTTAACCAGCCCTTCGCCCAACTTCTCCGTATTGTCTATGGCCTTGCTGAGCACCGCCATCCCGACCTGGGACTTTGTAGAATAATCCGACAAAGCTATGGAAACACCTGCAATATCCATATCACTGCCTCCTTTCTTCTGTCATCTCCATTTTATCACGTTTTTCCCATTTTTCTATAATAGAAGCCAAATTTTCAAATTCTTAAGAATTCACTCTCCGGATCGTCTTCTCCCCGATCTCCACCTTGCCCTGCTTCAGCAGTCTTCCCACCGCGCGCTTGAACTCGTTCTTGCTCATGCCGGTCTCGTGTCTGATGACCTCCGGTGCCGCCTTGTCGCTGAACGGAAGGGCTCCCTCATAGCTGTCCAGCAGCTTTAAGATCTTCTCCGCATCCGCGTCCATCTGAAGGTATGCCTTCTCCCTGACACTGAGGTCGAGCTTACCGTCCTCCCTCACCCGGAGAACTCTCGCCTCGATATCCGTGCCGGGCTGGATGTCACCGTACAGCTCCTTCTTCGGTATGAGTCCGGAATACAGGTTATCCACCGCCACAAACGCTCCGAAATTATCACTCAGCTCATATACTCTTCCGTGTACTCTGTCCTCCGCCTGATAAGGGCTGTCGGTGCGCAGCGCCTCGTAGACATTCATGGTCGCGCAGAGCCGGCTGCTCTTATCGATATAAAGCATGACAAGCACCTTGTCTCCCTGCCGGACTCTTCCGCGCTGCTCGCGGAAGGGCAGAAGCAGATCCTTTTCCAGTCCCCAGTCCAGAAACGCGCCGTACTTTCCTACCTGTGCCACCGTCAGCTCCGCAAGCTGCCCCATCTGCAGCTTAGGCTCCCGCACTGTGGCAATCATACGGTCGCCGGAATCTCTGTAGACAAAGACCTCGACGCGGTCTCCGACCTTTTTCCCCTCCGGCACCTGCTTCGCCGGCAGAAGGATATGCTCTGCCGCATCCTCAAAGCTGACCGCCAGATAAACGCCGAAGTCTACCTTCTTCACTATGACAAGTTCCTGTTTTTCCCCTAATCGAATCATCGAAATTGTTCTCCTTTTTATTTCCCGGTAAACTCCGCTGTGGTGTACAGCGCCCCACTCTCGTCTGACAGCGTCACAATCACCCTGTTTCCGTCAGTGACGACACTGGGAACCAGCACATCATCCAGAAACGCCTGCTTTTTGTATTCCGCGCGTACCTGACGGATCACGAAATCCTCCGGCAGGAAATCCATCGCCATATCAATATACTTCTGGTTATTGACATGATGGTTCGTGTCCAGATGGTGCTTCCGCACAATGATCGGCTCCTGCTGCTCTCCGCCCTGCGGCACAGCGATCTTCCTTGAGGCATACTCCATCTCCAGCTTCGGCTCCAGCCGGTACCGCTCGAGCATGAGCTCCGGCACAGAAGCCGGTCTGCCCGTCTCCGTGTCCAGAAGACTCCAGAGAGAATTTGCCTTTGCGATATAGTTGCCCTTTTCGTCCTGCATAGCAAAGTTCCTCTGCGCGAGAAAGCCTCTGAGTTCGTAGGGACTTGTCCCGATCACCACATTCTCCCCGAGCATGGGATACCGCTCCACCACGATCTGCCATGCGCACAGCACCCAGACCTGATGCGTATTTTTCAGATACTCCACGCCCACTCCGAGATCCTCGGACTGGAAGGTGGAGCAATCCTGAAAGTAGTTAATCATCGATGCCATCGTCAGCCGGCCCTCGCTGTCAACCTCACTATATCTTATCCTGCTTTGAAACTGATACATATGAATCTCCATTCCCTTACAGCAAAAGCTGTTCTATAATCTTGAACACCCAGTAAAGTGCGAATGCCAGCATGCCGGCATTGCCGAAAGCAATACTGAACTTGAGCTCTTTCGGAATCGCAGTGGTTCCCGGCTCAAGCCGGAATTTCTTCTGTGCCGCAAAGATAATAAACAGAACTACCCCCGTCACGCAAATGCAAAGGATAAACAATATCAGCAGACCGTAAAGCCCCCACCAGATCAGAGTGTCCGGCCCGGGCATCGGCAGCGTCGTCACCATTCCGCTTTCCAATATGCCTCCCAGCTCCAGCTTCTGCGCGAGCAGAAGCGTCAGAAAGCCACTGATAAAGTTAAAGAGCATATGCAGAGAGATCGTGATCTTCAGATTGCCTGTCTTCACATAGAGATACGCGAGCATCACACCGATGACAAAGGCGTAGATAAACTGGTTCAGATTGCCATGGAACAGTCCGAACATCAGTCCCGATGTCAATACCGCAATCCCCTCGCCGTAGCGCACCGCCCGGTCTACAATCAGCTTGCGGAACACAAACTCCTCCATGATCGGCGCGCAGAGCACTGTATAAAAGAAGACTGCCCACGGACTCACCGACATCAGAACCGTCGCGATCTGGTTCTCGACCGGATTGCCGGTGGCAAAGCCTATTATCGTCGTGATAATGTTGCCCGCAAAATTGGAGGCATACGCCATCCCCATACAGATAATAGCCGCCAGCATATATTTCCCGGGAGAAAGTCTGCGCCGCGGCACGGTCTCTGCCGGAATTTTCTTCTTCATCAGAAGCATCAGGAGTGGAAATGCCACAAGGTACATGGAAACTGCCGACAGGAAAAGTGTTATGTCCGCGTTTGCAAGCCACTCCGGTCTCAATTTCTGCACCACGAGACCAAGCAGCAGCTGCACAACATAGATTGCTGCCACGTCCGCAATATAGAACCATCCTATTTTTGAAAATCGTCTTTTCGCTTCAATCGCTTCCTGCACAATTCATCCTCCGTCTTCCCACAACTGTAATGTAATCATAGTACCACAAGCCTCCCATTTTCTCAATGCCTGCCCTGTGATATTTTCCATGTCTGTCTCTGCGCAGATATTGGTAGCATCTGTTTGCATCAGTGTTGTCCCACTAAATACCGATGATATTATTGAAAAGTATCGGGCACACTTGGACACCAAAAAACCTCAGTAGGTTTCTCTACTGAGGTTTTAACGAGCAGGGCTACAAGGATTCGAACCTTGAAATGACGGAGTCAGAGTCCGTTGCCTTACCGTTTGGCGATAGCCCTATCTGTATTACTTGATAGAGTATACACGAAGTATTACCAAATTGCAATACCTAAATTCAAATTTCTTTAAAAAATTGCAAAACTCGTGAAAAATGCATTCTACCTGCAGGCGTTTTATAAATATAGTATTCATTTTCTCTGTTCTAATGCCAGCCCAATCAGTCGATCCGCCTGATCTGCCATGAACAGAGGGATGTTCAACACATCATCATCCAATTTCAGATTATCCAAAGAAAAGCGTATACGGAGCTTGACCTTATCGGGAAATAGCTCTTTGAATTTCTTTAGGCTTCTGCTGGTTGTATTGGCTTCGGATTTGACCTCGACAGGAAAAATGTCATTCTCACGCTGGATCAGGAAATCCACCTCGTAGGGCGGGTTGCTCTGCGTCCAGTAGCGGGGAACTACCTCAAGCTGTGTAATCAAAGTTTGCAGCACAAAATTCTCGGTCAACGCACCCTTAAACTCGGTAAACAAACGATTTCCCTCTCCAAAGGCTGTGGGAGCCAGCTGTGCCAGGCGGCGAAGCAGACCAACATCAGCAAGATAAATCTTAAAGGCTGACAAGTCATCGTAAACCGCCACAGGAAGACCGGGCGCTGAGCTGCGGTAGATTTTATGCACTAATCGGGCATCTACCAGCCACTGCAACGCATCCTCATATTCACGGGCTCTTGCGCCTTCCTTGACCGCCTTGTAGATAAACTTCTTATTCTCTCTTGCCAGCTGAGAAGGTATAGACTTCCAGATCATGGAAATCTTAGGGAACTCGCTGACATTCGGATGCTTCGCAAAGTCACGCTCATAGGCACCAACAATGCCTGACAAGACTTCCTGCATAGCGGAAACGTCACGGGCCTCTGTCCACATCAACACGGACTCAGGCATACCGCCTGTGACATAGTACATCTTCAGTTTTTCATACAGAGGATTAAAGAACGCATCCGGAATCGGCTCAATGGTATCCACACTTTCCAGATATGCAGCAAGGTTTTCATCTCCATTGGCAATCAAAAATTCCGAAAAAGTCATAGGATCAATCTGCATGAAGTTGACCTTGCCGACGGGGAAAGATGATGGCTTTGCCAGTGCAATTCCCAGCAGAGAACCGGCGCAGGCAATATGATACTGTGGCGCATTCTCGCAAAAATACTTCATAGAGTTAATAACTTTAGGACAGTCCTGCACTTCGTCAAAGATAATCAGTGTTTTCTCGGGTAGAATCTTCTGACCGCTGGCCAGCATCAGGTTCTGCAGAATGCGGTCAACATCCTTAGTAGTCTCGAAGAACTGTTTGTATTCTTCGTTTTCATCAAAATTAAAATAAGCAGTATTTTCATAGTAACGCCTGCCAAACTCTTTCAGAATCCATGTCTTACCTACCTGACGCACACCTTTCAGAATCAAAGGCTTACGGTAGGGCGAATTCTTCCAGTCCAGCAGTTTTTTTAAAGCAAAACGTTCCATGTCCTCGTCCTCACACTTTTATTAACATTTTCGTGCTTATAAATCACATTTTTATTATTGTTTTTGTGTTCCATGATCACACTTTTATTATATGCAATAGAGAAAAAAATACAACCCCTATTGCAAAATAATGATTTTTCCGGATTCTGCACCCGTAAGGGCGCACAACACAAGAAGCCCGCCGCATTGATATGCGGCAGGCCCCTCTCTGTTTCCTGTTCTCTTATACCTCGAAGGTCAGCTCACCATAGGTCGGTACCGGCCATACTTCCTTGTCCACCAGCATCTCAAGTTCATCGATCGGTGTACGAAGATCAGCCATGGCATCCTTTACGGTATCCTTGTAGAAGAATGCCTGTGCCTTTGCATCCTCTATTGCAGCCGCCTCTGCGACAGCCTTTTCCAGCTTGGTCAGCGCTGTCTTTGCAGCAGAAAGTCTGGTGCTCACATCACCGAGCAGTTCTGCCTGAACGGATGCATCCGCTCCTGCCTCCTTTACAGCGATTACGGTGTCCGCAAGTGTCTTTGTATACTTCACGACTGCCGGAATAAATTTCTTGCTTGCCATGTCGATCATGGTAAGTGCCTCGATATTGATAGTCTTTGCGTAGGTCTCATAGGTGATCTCCTCGCGGGACTCCAGCTCAACCTTCGTAAAGATACCAAATCTTTCAAACAGCTTGATTGCCTTCTCTGTTGTCAGTGTGGAAGCGGCCTCCACCATGGACTTAATGTTGGGCAGTCCGCGTCTCTCGGCTTCCTTTACCCACTCCTCGGAATATCCGTCTCCGTTGAAGACGATTCTCTGGTGCCTGGTCATATATTCCTTAATCAGATCATGTACGGCAATGTCAAAGTTATCCGCCTTCTCCAGTATGTCAGCTGCCTCACAGAACGCTTCTGCCACAATCGCGTTAAGAGTGGTGTTCGGGCTTGCAATGGAATCAGCCGATCCAACCATACGGAACTCGAATTTATTTCCGGTAAACGCAAACGGTGAGGTTCTGTTGCGGTCTGTGGCATCCTTCTCGAAATCAGGCAGTGTGGAAACACCTGTCTCCAGTTTTCCTCCCTCGATCAGATGTGCCGCCTCACCGGTCTCGATGAGCTGCTTCACGACATCCTCCAGCTGCTCGCCGAGGAACATGGAGATGATTGCGGGCGGTGCCTCGTTCGCTCCCAGTCTGTGATCGTTGCCGACGTCGGATGCGCTCTGGCGGAGCAGATCAGCGTGGGTGTCAACCGCCTTCATGATGCAGGCGAGTACCAGCAGGAACTGGATGTTCTCGTTCGGTGTGTCGCCGGGATCGAGCAGGTTCACACCGTTATCGGTTCCCAGGGACCAGTTGTTATGCTTACCGGAGCCGTTCACACCTGCAAAGGGCTTCTCATGCAGCAGACAGGTCATGCCGTGGCGTCCTGCCACCTTCTTCATCGTCTCCATTACCAGCTGATTGTGGTCTACAGCGATATTTGCCGTCTCATAGACCGGTGCAAGCTCATGCTGTGCGGGAGCGACCTCGTTGTGCTGGGTCTTCGCGGTAACGCCCAGCTTCCACAATTCAATGTTCAGATCCTTCATGTAAGAGCCGATGCGCTCACGGATCGTTCCGAAATAGTGATCCTCAAGCTCCTGTCCCTTGGGAGCCGGTGCGCCGAACAGTGTCCGTCCCGCAAAGATCAGATCCTCACGCTGTAAGTATTTATCCCTGTCAACAAGGAAATATTCCTGCTCGGGGCCGACGCTTGCAACAACCTTCGTCGCCTCGGTATTTCCGAAAAGTCTCACGATACGGAGCGCCTGCTCGCTGACAGCCTCCATGGAACGGAGCAGCGGTGTCTTCTTGTCCAGCGCCTCTCCTGTGTAGGAGCAGAACGCGGTCGGAATGCAGAGGATCACACCGGTCGCATCTTCCTTCAGAAATGCGGGAGATGTAATATCCCATGCGGTATAGCCTCTTGCCTCAAAGGTAGCACGCAGTCCGCCGGAGGGGAAGGAGGACGCATCCGGCTCGCCCTTAATCAGCTCTTTTCCGGAGAACTCCATGAGCATTCTGCCCTCCTCATCGGGGTGGGTCACAAATGCGTCATGCTTTTCAGCGGTAATTCCGGTCAGCGGCTGGAACCAGTGAGTGTAATGGGTCGCGCCATTCTCTACAGCCCAGTCCTTCATTGCCTTTGCGACAACATCGGCGGCAGCCAGTGACAATTCACCGCCCTGCTCCATAACCTTCTTAACCTCTTTAAAGGTGCTCTTAGGCAGTCTCTCCTTCATCTTACCCAGTGTAAATACCTTGCTGGCAAAGATGTCTTCCACATTTAACACTTCACTCATAGTCGAATCCTCCCTTGTTTAGATTGGATTTTCAAAATAAAAAAAGGCGCTACACTCCCCGTGTAAACGCCTTCGTTTCATCTTGAAAACCTATTTGATTATAAGGTTGCCCTCTATGGTTTCATACTATAACTCATTTTTTTTCCAAATGCAAGCCCTAAGTTCAAAAAAATTTTTTTAACAGTTATACCTCGAATATCAGATCCGCATAGGTCGGGAACGGCCAGTAGGTCTTGTCGACCATCTTTTCCAGTTCGTCGGCAGGACGGCGCAGCTCGTTCATTGCGGTAACGACCCTGTCGTGATAACGGAATGCCTGTTCCTTGCCTCTCGGCATTGCGGATGCCTGTGACTCCTCCGCCAACAGCTTCTCCGCTGCACGCTTCGTCTCCGTCAGCTTCTCCGTGACTGCCTTCAGCAGCTCTGCGGGCACGGTCGCGTCTCCGCACGCTTCCTTTACCTTCAGGGTGGTCTCCGCCAGAGACTTTGCAAAGTTTGTCACGGACGGAATGATCTGCTTGTTTGCCATATCCAGCATCGTCAGCGCCTCGATATTGATCGTCTTTGCATAGGTCTCATACAGGATCTCCGCGCGGGAACGCAGCTCGGGCTCTGTGAAGATATGAAACTTCTCAAACAGACGGATCGCCTTTTCCGTCGTGAGCGCACCGACCGCCTCCACCATGGACGGGATGTTGGGAAGCCCTCTTCTCTTCGCTTCCTCCTCCCATTCCCTCGCATAGCCGTTTCCGTTGAAGATAATGCGCTGGTGCTCCGTCAGATACTCCTTGATTAAGTCATGCACCGCCATATCGAAGTCCTCTGCCGCCTCAAGACGGTCTGCCGCCTCACAGAACGCCTCTGCCACAATCGCATTCAGCGTGGTATTCGGGCTGCCGATGGAATCCTCGCTGCCCACGCTGCGGAATTCAAATTTGTTACCCGTAAAGGCGAACGGTGAGGTTCTGTTTCTGTCCGTCGCGTCCTTTACGAAGTCGGGAAGTGTGGAGACACCGGTTCTGAGCACACCGCCCTCCTTCAGGGAATCCGCCTTGCCCGTCTCAACAAGCTGATTTACCACATCCTCCAGCTGCTCCCCGAGAAAGACGGAAATAATCGCGGGAGGTGCCTCAAAGCCGCCGAGTCTCTGATCGTTACCCACATTTGCCGCACTCTGTCTGAGCAGGTCTGCGTGGGTATCGACTGCCTTAATGATACAAGCCAGCACCAGAAGGAACTGGATGTTCTCGTTGGGTGTCTGTCCCGGCTCAAGAAGGTTGATGCCGTTATCGGTCGTTATCGACCAGTTGTTATGCTTTCCGGAGCCGTTGACTCCGGCAAAGGGCTTTTCATGTAACATGCAGCGCAGTCCGTGCTTTCCCGCCACACGCTTCAATGTCTCCATCACAAGCTGGTTATGATCCACCGCCACATTCGCAGACTCGTAGATCGGAGCCACCTCGTGCTGTGCGGGAGCCGCCTCATTATGCTGGGTCTTGGAGGTCACGCCCAGCTTCCAGAGCTCGATATTGACATCATGCATGAAGCCGCCGACTCTCTCACGGATAACACCGAAATAATGGTCATCCATCTCCTGCCCCTTAGGCGCGGGAGCACCGAACAGCGTCCGCCCTGCGAAGATAATGTCCTCTCTCTGGAGCGCTTTCTTTGCATCTACCAGAAAATACTCCTGCTCCGCCCCTACCGAGGGGAGAACCTTCTTCGCCTCAGTGTTTCCGAAAAGACGCACGATACGGATCGCCTCACGGCTCAGCGCCTCCATGGAGCGCAGCAGCGGGGTCTTTTTGTCCAGTGCCTCGCCTGTATAAGAACAGAACGCCGTGGGAATACAGAGGGTCGGACCTGTCGCCGTCTCCTTGATAAACGCCGGGGATGTAATGTCCCACGCGGTATATCCCCGTGCCTCAAAGGTTGCACGCAGTCCGCCGGAGGGGAAGGAGGAAGCATCCGGCTCGCCCTTAATCAGCTCTTTTCCCGAGAACTCCATGAGCATTTTTCCATCCTCGTCCGGATGGGTCACAAAGGCATCATGCTTCTCTGCGGTAATTCCGGTCAACGGCTGGAACCAGTGTGTGTAATGGGTCGCTCCGTTCTCAATCGCCCAGTCCTTCATCGCCTTCGCCACAACATCAGCGGTGGCAAGGGAAAGCTCCCCGCCCTGATCCATGACGCGCTTTACTTCCTTGAAAACTCCCTTGGGTAAATATTCCCGCATTTTCCCGAGGGTAAAAACCTTGCTGGCAAACAGCTCTTCCACATTCAATACTTCGTTCATCTTCCCTTTTCCCTTTCTGGTGTTCTTTCCTGCTTTCGTAAATACAATACCTTATTTTCACACAAAAGACAACCGCAGCTGCAGTGTCACTGCATCCAATAGCTAGCTCCTGCGACGAGCTTCACAAAGAAATACAGTCCGCAGTACAAATGCCACGCATATACGAGGCCGAGCCCCACGCGGAGGCTCCTCTGCACGCCTTCCTTGCCGAATTCCAGCCATTTGACCGCGCAGACGGCAAACAGCACAAACAGGCAGAAGCTGTAGCTCCACAGGAAGTTTCCGTCCACGGCACGGCTGCCGTTTTCCACAAGACAGAGCGCTTCCGCAAACCCGACTACTGCCATCATCAAAACAAATCGATATTTTTTATCCGTTTTCAGCTGCCTGCATGTGCAGAGAACCGTCAGCGCACAGAACAGGACAGAGCACACGACAGCGAGCTTTGTAATATTTGCATGTAAAGAGAAGGTGTACCACGGCCGGAAGCCGATGCCGTTGCCGGTGTCGTCGCCGAACAGTACGGCGTTCTGCCTGAGAATGACCAGTCCGCTCGGCAGCAGCGCAGAGCCGAAGACAAGAATTCTTTTCAGCGGCACGCGCCGGAAGAGATCGACCAGCAGGCAGATTCCGACAACCGGTGAAAACGCCACCAGAAAGCTGGGCTTAATTCCGGTACAGACAACATTCAAAAGCGCAAATACGCACCATTCCTTCCAGCTGAGTCCCTCACGGTACTTTTCTTCCAGCCGGAAATAGTACAGCAGCGTCGCCAGTGCGACCAGACGCATACAGATATAGGTGGAATTGTGCCAGATATTTCCCGACTGGTAGCTGACATAGCGGTACACGCCGACTACCCTGAGATACACGGGCATCACAAAATTCAGGCTCAGCGCCAGCGTCAGGGTAAACCAGTTTTTCTCCCGATAATTCCCGACATAGCAAAGAAATTCTTCCATGACATAGACGGTTGCCCATGTGCAGACAGCGAGCAGAAGCGCAATGCCTATCGTTGTCCGCCCGCAGAGCAGGTACAGCAGCTTATAGGCGTATGCCGTAAAGCTGTAATACCAGCCGTCCTCGATAATCATGCTGATATGAAGCGGCAGATCCGACTGGTACGGTATCGCTCCTTCCACAGTGAGATCGGCTATGGACTGTCTGTAGAAAAGCCACAGACACGCCATCCCGTAAACTGCCGTCAGGACATGTGCCACCATGCGTGATGTTTTCTTCTTATCCATTATCCTGCCCTTCAACCTTCACTCTGAGAATATCATACTGTTCCGCCTCCGCAGACAGCTTTATCCACAATTTCTGTCTGGAATGCGGGCAGTTTTCCACAGCCTCGCCCTCATCGTTGAACATTCCTTCCACAGTAACCGGAACGTTTGAACCGTCCGGCTTCATGATCTCTATGGAATCGCCCACGGAAAATTTATTTTTCTGCTCAATGCGGATCAGCCTTGCGCCCTGCGCCGCTTCCTTACACGGAGTTTCTGACGCACTTCTGATCTCCTCTGCGATCCCCAGATATTTATATTCATTGACGTAGGTATTATTGTCATAAATCTGCGTTTCCGCATCTGTTTTCCCGAAATAGAAGCCTGTCGTAAACTGGCGGTAAGTGCATTTGGAGATCTCTGCCCGGTACCAGTCCAGATGGTCGCGGTATTTCTGCTCCGACTCAAAGAAGTCGTCGATCGCCCTTCTGTACGTTCGCGCCACCGCCGCGACATAGAGCGCTGTCTTCATGCGTCCCTCGATCTTGAAGCTGTCGATGCCCGCCGCCATAAGCTCCGGGATATATTCGATCATACACAGATCCTTGGAGTTAAAAATATAGGTTCCCCTGTCGTTCTCGTAGATCGGCAGGTATTCCCCGGGCCTTGTCTCCTCCACAACCGCATACTTCCACCGGCAGGGATGCGTGCAGGCTCCCCTGTTGGCATCACGTCCGGTAAAGTAATTGCTCAGAAGGCATCTCCCCGAATAGGAAATGCACATTGCCCCGTGGATAAAGCTCTCGATCTCCATCTCCGCCGGGATATGCTCCCTGATCCCGCGGATCTCATTCAGGGACAACTCTCTCGCGGAAACCACACGCTTTGCGCCCTGCTTCCACCAGAAGAGATAGGTCATGTAATTTGTGTTGTTTGCCTGTGTTGAGATGTGAATCTCCACCTCCGGCCAGACTTCCTTCGCAATCGTAAACATTCCCGGATCGGAAATGATGAGCGCGTCGCAGGTTTCCGGCTGCATAAGGCGCAGTTCTTCAAAATATGCCCTTGCCGCGTCGAGGTCATAGTTATGCGCCAGAATATTTGCCGTGACATACACCCTGACACCATGTGCATGTGCAAAGGCAATGCCCCCCGCCATCTCCTCCATCGAGAAGTTCTTTGCCTTTGCGCGGAGTCCAAATGCCTCGCCGCCGATATATACAGCGTCCGCCCCGAATATGACCGCAGTCTTTAAGACCTCCAGGCTGCTCGCCGGGATTAAAAGCTCTGGTTTGTTACGATCCGTCATAAGAGAAATCCTTTCTGGTATCTTTCAAGTGACGTTGTGCAGGATGCACAGGCCACCGCAGGCACGCTTTCGCTACCTTCCGCACGCAACGGCACATAACATGTCAAAGTACGCCATGTAAGTGCCGGCGGCTCCAGAGTGCGCTGCTTGCGGCCATGTACATCCTGCACAACTGTATTCCGAAATTTTCAAACCTTCGTACTGAGTGTCACGCCGTCCCCGACAGGCAGGATGACCGTCTCCAGCTGTGGGTGGTGCTTCAGCTCGTACAGGTAATCGCGCATACGCGCGTGAATCGTGCGGTTGCGGCGGGTCACGGCAAAGCGGGATTCAATAATGTCCCCGTCCTGCAGGACGTTGTCGCTCACAAGGAGTCCGCCGGGCGGCAGAAGGCGCAGGATGTCCGGCAGGAAGTGGATGTACTGACCCTTTGCGGCATCCATAAAGATCAGGTCGTAGCTGCCCTCCAGATGTTTCAGTATGTCGGTCGCATCCCCCTCCAGAAGTGTAATCCTATCTTCCGCCCCCGCCTTCGCAAAATTTTCCTTTGCGATAGGGATTCTTTTTTCATATTTTTCTATCGTCGTGATATGGCAGTCCGTCGGGCTGTACTCATGCATCAATAACGCAGAAAAGCCGATAGCAGTCCCGACTTCCAGGATGTTCTTCGGCTTTGAGAACGCCAGGAGAAACTTTAGCAGGCTCTGCATGGATTTGCGTATAACCGGCACCTGTGTCTCCAGCGCATATTTTTCAATTTCATCAAGGAAAGGCGTATTTCCCCTGTCGAGCGAGTCGATATAGGTTGCCATTCTTTCGTCAATAATCATCGTTTTCCCTACTCTCCGGCACTCTGATCCTGATCCCCGTCCTCCGTCGCTGTCATCGCCTCCATCATCTCTTCGGCCGTCATAGATGTGCTCAGCTCAAAGACACCCGGCTTTACATCCTTGACATACTCCGAGAGGTAGTACTGAAGCATAAATAGTCTGGCATCCCGGACAAGCCCCTTGTTTTCAAACAGCTGTCCGATTTCCTTAGGTGACATATCATCCGTGATGGCAACGGTCACGGTTCTGCCTTCTCCCGCCGATACCGCAGGCTCGGTAAAGATGCGATAGCCATAGTTATAGCACAGAATCGCTCCCTGATAGATGATATACACTGCCGCAATGGCAACGACCACTCTGAAAATTGCTCCCAGAACAGCCACGATCAAATTGCTTGATTTCATATACTTCTCCATTCCCCGCTTCCGCGTATCACCCGAATTTCAGTGCCGAGGTAATATGCAGGCTGATTCCCTGCATCATTCTGCAAAACGCAAGCTCCGCCGCAAGGAATTCCTCCACGACCGGTCTCTCCCGAAAGCTCTCATACTCTCTCTCGAAGGCGTCCAGCTTGTCAAAATCAATGTCGGGTCTGGACTGGAATTCAAAATTGCGTCTGCGGTATTCATCAACCTGTGCCTTTAATTCGGGCTGCTCGGACAGTCTGGCGAGCTCCGCCTGATAGGTCAGGTATTCCTCGCTCTGCAGGATCGCCTCTATGAGACCGTCCGTCGCCTGTTCCATGGTGTTCATATAAATTTGCCTCCCTCGATTCCGCACTTCGTAAGTAATATATCTGAGTCTAATGAGTCATGTTGTGTGTGCGCTCCAAGCTGTCGCCGGTGAGCAAGCTCCCCGGCGGTAGCTTGGAGCCACACAGCATGGCTCATTAGACCTCCATGATGATCGGGAGGATCATCGGGCGGCGCTTGGTCTTCTTCCAGACATAGTCGCTGAGCGCATCCTTCGTGACATTTTTAAGCTTGCCCCAGTCGGTGACTCCCTTGTCAAGGCATTTCTGCAATGCATCATCGACGGTATGGCGCGCCTCCTCGATCAGCTCATCGGATTCCTTCACATAGACAAAACCTCTGGACACAATGTCCGGTCCCGCCACCAGCTGACCGTTGTAGCGGTCAAGGCTCATGACAACGATCATGATGCCGTCCTCCGCAAGGTGCTGGCGGTCACGAAGTACCACGTTGCCGACATCACCGACGCCAAGTCCGTCAACCAGAATTGCTCCGGTGGGTGCCTTGCCCGTCACCTTCGCGCTGTTCTCGTCCAGCTCTATAATATCACCCGAAGAGAGGATGAAGATATTTTCCTTATCAATGCCAAGGCTCTGCGCGATCTTCGCCTGTGCCTTTAGATGCTTGTACTCACCGTGAACTGGGATTGCGTACTTCGGCTGCACCAGCGTATAGATCAGCTTGATCTCCTCCTGACAGGCATGTCCCGACACGTGGGCATCCTGGAAAATAACGTCCGCGCCCTTGCGGAGCAGCTCGTTAATAACCTTCGTGACGGATTTCTCGTTTCCGGGTATCGGGTTCGAGGAGAAAATAACGGTATCTCCCGCGCCGATCGTAATCTTGCGGTGCATGCCGTTCGCCATTCTACTGAGCGCCGCCATGCTCTCTCCCTGGCTTCCCGTCGTGATGATGACCTGCTGCTCATCCGGGTAGTTCTTCAACTGGTCTATCTCGATCAGCGTGTTGTCCGGAATCTTGATGCATTCCAGATTTCTTGCAGTCTCGATGATGCTCACCATGCTGCGCCCTTCCACGCAGACCTTCTTGCCGAACTTATAGGCGGTATTGATGATCTGCTGCACGCGGTCGACGTTGGACGCAAAGGTTGCAACAAAGATTCTGGTATTTTTATGTTCTTCAAACAGATTGTCAAAGGTCTTGCCCACTGTCTTTTCGGACGGTGTGAAGCCGGGGCGCTCCGCGTTCGTGGAATCGCACATCAGTGCAAGGACTCCCTTTCTGCCAAGCTCCGCAAACCTCTGCAGGTCAATGGCATCACCGAATACCGGTGTGTAATCTACCTTAAAGTCTCCTGTGTGGACAACAACACCCGCCGGGGAATAAATCGCCAGGGCGGCGGCATCCACGATACTGTGATTCGTCCGGATAAATTCCACACGCAGCTGTCCCAGATTGATGGACTGCCCGAACTTTACCACCTTGCGCTTTGTGCCTTTAATCAGATTATGTTCCTTCAGCTTATTCTCGATAATTCCCATGGTCAGCCTTGTCGCATAGATCGGCACATTGACCTCGCGGAGCACATAGGGAAGCGCACCGATATGATCCTCATGTCCGTGCGTAATGACGAATGCCTTGACCCTGTCGATGTTATCCTTCAGGTAGGTCACATCGGGAATGACAAGATCAATTCCCAGCATGTCGTCCGCCGGGAACGACAGACCACAATCCACCACAACAATACTGTCTTCGTATTCAAAGGCAGTAATGTTCATGCCAATCTGTTCCAGCCCGCCCAAAGGGATCACTTTCAGCTTGGAACCACTGTTATTCACTTTTTTCTTCAATTAAATTTCCTCCACATTCTACACAGTAGCCGTAGAGCTTGACCTCATGATCCACAACATGGAACCCGGTGGTTTCAGCAATCTTCGCTTCCAGTTCCTCCAACAGGTCATCCTGAAAAGAGATCACTTTCCCGCATTTCATACAGATCAGGTGGTGATGATGGTGCTTTTGCCTCTGGTTAGGAGCGCTCCCCATCTCGTAACGCGCAAAACCATCATCAAAGCTGATCCGGTCGATCAGTCGCAGCTCACTCAGCAGCTGTATTGTTCTATAAACAGTAGCCAGCCCGATTTCCGGACAGTCTACTTTTACTAGCTCAAATATTTCCTCGGCAGTCAGGTGCTCCTCCGGGCAGGACGCTATCGCCTCCAGAACCATGATCCTCTGTCTGGTGACTTTAAGACCTCTTTCCCGCAAAAGTTTTTTGACCTCTTCTCTGTCGACTGCCATATCGTAACCCCGTTTACGTCTCAGTGAACGTAATGTCATCCAGCATGTTCTGGAATACCCCGGCAACCGCTGAAAGCTCCTCATCCTCAGAAACAATGCTGAAGATGCCCTCCTCGTCACCGTCCTCGGAGAGATCCTTCAGGATCAGGGCATCTCCGTCGCCCTCTTCCACATCCGTCACGAGGATATAGTTCACCCCGCCGATTCTTGTCTGCTCCAGCACATAAAATTCTACAGGTTCCTCGCCGTCGGGACGGAACGTGATCTTTTCCAGCTTCGCCATAAATTACTCCTGTTTTTCCATACTGCGTCTGTCAAGATACCCTTGTAAAATCAGGGACGCAGCAATCATGTCAACGTATTCTTTTCTGTTTTCCCTGCGGATGCCCGCTTCCATCATGGTCTTGTCCGCAGCGACTGTCGTAAGCCTCTCATCCCACATATGGACAGGCAGACCCGTACGGCGCTCCAGCTTGTCCTTGAACTCGAGCGTCAGCTCTACCCTTATGCCCTCTGTTGCGTTCATATTCTTCGGCAGGCCGAGCACAATCTCTCCCACCTCATACTCAACGATCAGTTCTTCAATCCGCGCCAATGTCTGCCGCAGCTTATTCTCTTCCTTACGCCGGATAATCTCCACGCCCTGAGCAGTCATAAGCAGGCTGTCACTCACCGCGACACCCACCGTCTTTGATCCAAAATCCAAACCCATTATACGCATGGGATTCCTCCGTCCTTCTTCCGTTTGGTCTCTTGTAATAATTATTTCCAGTTTTTGGTACGGATATACTCCGTCAGCAGCTCTTCCACCAGCTCGTCTCTCTCTACCTTCATAATCAGGCTGCGGGCGTTCTTATGGCTGGTGATATAGGTCGGATCCCCACTCATGATATAGCCCACGATCTGGTTCACCGGATTATAGCCCTTTTCCGTCAGTGCCTCATATACGGTAGAAAGTACCAGCTTTACTCCGGTCTCAGGTTCTGTCTCCACCTTGAAGTATTGTGTATTTCCTAAGTCCTGCATAGCTTCCCCTCGTTCCTGCCTTCCTCCATGTCCAAATGCCTCGGTTATCCTTTATCTTACCGCATTTATTTTGAAAATTCAAGAGCAAAGCTCCCCAACCAGAATCTCGTCCGTGAGAAAGCCCCGGACAAGACAGCGGACAACCCTGTTGCTCTGCAGTTCATCGGCGTGCTCTTCAACCGGAACCGCCACCTTGACATAGTCTCTGGTATGCCCCAGCATATAGCGCATTCCGTTCACTTCCTTTTCCTCTTCCAGAAGTGCCTCAACCTCCCTGCCGATATAGTAAGCCCGGAACTCCACGGAATGCTTATGCTCCAGCGCGAACAGCTCGTCACTGCGCTTTGTTTTCAGCAGATTTGACACCTGATCCGGCATGACCGCCGCCCTTGTTCCCGCCCGCTTGGAATACTTGAAAATATGCATTTCAAAGAAGCCGATCTCGTCCAGAAAAGCCTTTGTCCGGTCGAACTCCTCCTCCGTCTCGCCCGGGAAACCAACGATGACATCCGTCGTGATCGCCGGATGCTCAAATACGCTTCTGAGCAGCGCCACGCTCCCCGCATATTCCTTCGTGGTATAATGTCGGTTCATACGCTGCAGCGTTGTGTCACAGCCGCTCTGCAGCGACAGGTGGAAATGAGGACAGAGCTTCGGAAGGGCTGCCAGCCGCTTCGCCGTATCCCCGGTGATAATCCTCGGTTCGAGGGAGCCGAGACGTATCCGCTCCAGGCCCTCTATCTCATGAAGCTGCTCCGTGAGCCCGATCAGCCTGCTGGTTCCGGTGTAATTTTTCTTCTCAAAGTCCAGTCCGTAGGAGCTGATATGGATGCCCGTCAGGACGATCTCCTTAAAGCCCGCAGCGACCATGCCGCGCACCTCCGCCATGACATCCTCCGCCCTCCGGCTGCGCACCCTGCCTCTGGCATAGGGAATCGCGCAGTAGGTGCAGAACTGGTTGCAGCCGTCCTGAATCTTAATGTAAGCACGCGTGTGCTCCGCCGTCTGACGCAGCTGCATCTCCTCATATTCGTCGGTGTGATTGATGTCCAGAACCGTCGTGCCGCAGAGGGTCTTGTCCTCCGGAGGCTCCTGCGCCTTCTCCCCGTCCGGGTGCTCCCTGAAATATTCCTCAAGGATGTCCACAATGTCCTTCTTGCGGTTATTGCCCACGCACAGGTCTATGCTCTCGTCCTTCTCAAGCGCCTCTCTTCCGGTCTGGACATAGCATCCGACAGCGACGACAACCGCCCTGGGGTTCAGCTGCTTCGCCCGGTGCAGCATCTGCCTGCTCTTTCTGTCCGCAATGTTCGTCACCGTGCAGGTATTCACAATATAGATGTCCGCCATGCTGTCAAATGGCACAATGCTATATCCGCTTTCTTGTAGCTTTTGCTGCATAACTTCTATCTCATAGGAATTTACCTTGCAGCCCAGATTGTGTAATGCTACACTTTTCATATGATTCCTCGCTATTTTTGTATTGTTTTATCCTTGACTTTTATTCCCTTTGCCCTTAATATGTAAGCAGAAGGTATGACACCGATTAAGGAGGTAAAAGCCATGAAGACAGTACAGATTTCTTTAAATTCCATTGACAAAGTAAAATCCTTTGTAAATGATATCACAAAGTTTGACTATGATTTCGACCTTGTATCCGGCAGATACGTTATCGATGCAAAGTCCATTATGGGTATCTTCAGTCTGGATCTCTCCAAGCCTATCGATCTGAACATTCATGCAGAGGATGGCGCTGAGGAAGTTCTGAACGTTCTGAAGCCTTACATCGTTTAATTCTGCGGTACATAGTACCGGAACAACGAAAGAAAATAAGAAAAGCTCCGAAGGACGCAATCACTTTGGAGCTTTCTTTTTGTCTTTCTTTACTTACTCTACTATAATCAATTCATCTGTCTCAAGTGCCGTCTTTACCAGCTCCTCGATTTTCTCATCCAGATTATGCTCATGCTTCCGGATAATATTCAGGTTCGGCTTTGTCACCGGATGCTTTGCCACAAAGATGGTACAGCAGTCCTCAAAGGGCAGGATCGACGTCTCAAAGGTATCGATCTTTTTGGAAACAACCACAATTTCTTCCTTGTCAAATCCGATCAGCGGACGGTAAACCGGCAGCTCGCAGACTTCGTTGGTCGCAGCCAGTGATCCCATCGTCTGGGATGCCACCTGTCCGAGACTCTCTCCCGTAATCAGCCCGAGACATCCTGTCTCCTTTGCAATGTGCTCCGCGATCCGCATCATATAGCGGCGCATGATAATCGTCAGTTCCTCATGCGGGCACTTTTCATAGATATAGAGCTGGATGTCGGTAAAATTAATCACATGCAGGTAAATCGGCCCCGTGTACCTGGAAACAATCTTTGCAAGATCAACCACCTTCTGCTTTGCGCGCTCGCTGGTATAGGGCGGTGCGTGGAAATAGACCGCATCAATCTTTACGCCCCTCTTGGCGATCATATAGCCCGCCACCGGGGAATCGATTCCGCCGGACAAAAGCAGCATCGCCTTGCCGCCCGTTCCCACGGGCATTCCGCCGGGTCCCGGGATAATCTCGGAATAAATATAAATTTTTTCACGGATCTCCACGTTTAAGAGAATCTCCGGCTCATGCACATCCACGCGCAGCTCCGGGTACGCATTCAGCAGCACTTCGCCCAGATCCGCATTGATCTCCATGGACTCCTTGGGGTAATTCTTGCGCGCACGTCTGCAATGTACCTTGAAGGTCTTATTCTTGTCGGGATAGACCTGATCGACATAGTTCACCACCGTCTCGCAGAGCTTCTCGAAGCCTTCATCCTCGACGTAGATCATCGGGCAGATTCCCACAATGCCGAAGACATGCTGGAGCGCATCCACCGTCTCCTCGTAATCAAATTCACCTTCTGCCTCCACAAAGATACGTCCCTGCGTCTTCGTAATCAGAAATTTTCCCTCGCACTTTTTCAATGCAATCTTCATCTGGTGGACGAGGGCATCCTCAAACAGATACCGGTTCTTCCCCTTGATCGCAATTTCAGCATACTTTATCAAAAAAGCTGTAAACATACCTGTCCTCTCTTCCCTAGCGGCGTGTGTAACGACGCAGCATAGGAATTTTATCATACATTTGCCGCAATGTATAGTCTATTTCTTCTTCCGTCGTATATACGGAGAAACTGAATCTGATCGTGGACTCCCTCGTCATCTGATCCGCACCGATCGCTTTCAGCGTGGCAGAGGGTTGAGGCTTATGCGCCGAGCAGGCACTTCCCGCAGACACATAAATATTGCTTTCCTCCAGTGCGTGAAGCAGTACCTCGCTGCGGACACCCGGAACCGACACGCTGACAATATGCGGTGCAGTCCCCTCTCCATCCGGCTTATCGGGAAGCAGTCCATTGATCCGGATCCCGTCAATCTTTCTGACGCCGTCCATAAAGCGTCTTTTCAGGCGATACAGATTCTCAACGTCATCATCATAATGCGCATAGAGAAGCTCCGCTGCCTTTGCCATCCCTGCGGCTCCCGGAACATTGTCCGTGCCGGAGCGCAGATTCATCTGCTGTCCTCCGCCGTAGATGATCGGCTGTATCTTTACCCGCTCCCCGATATACATGAGCCCGATGCCCTTCGGTCCGTGAATCTTATGGCCGCTCGCTGACATCAGGTCAATGCCCATCTTCTTCGGGTAAATTTTTGCCTTGCCGAAGCCCTGCACCGCATCCACATGAAATAGTGTCTGCGGATTCATCCTCTTAATCAGTGCCCCCGCCTCCTCAATGGGCTGCAGTGCGCCGATCTCGTTGTTTGTATGCATGATCGATACCAGAATCGTGTCAGGTGTCATCACTCTCCGCAGATCGTCAAGTGAAATCTGCCCCCATGCGTTGACCGGCAGATACGTGATCCTGTATCCCTGTGTCTCAAGATAGGCACAGGTTTTCAGCACCGCCGGGTGCTCGATCTGCGTTGTGATAATATGCCTTCCCCTGCGGCCGTTTGCAAAAGCACATCCGACAAGCGCCATGTTGTCGGATTCCGTTCCGCCGGAAGTGAAAAAGATTTCCTTCTCACTCACCTTCAAAAGTCTTGCCAGCGTCTCCTTCGCGTAGCGCAGATAATTTTCGGCCTCCATGCCCTTTCTATGAAGGCTGGAAGGATTTCCGTAGTCTTCACACATTATTTTTGTCATCAACTCCGCCACCGCCGGAAACACCCGTGTCGTCGCGGAATTGTCCAAATACACTTCCATTTTACTTCCTCCATCCATTTATCTACCTTAACATATGCAGGACACCCTTCCTCTGCGCCTGCCGCATACGCTTCTTTTCGCGGTCTGTTCTATTCCTCTCTGCCCTCCAGCACATAACCGATCCATGCCAGAACCGTCATTCCCGCCGTCTCCGTCCGCAATATCCTTTTTCCGAGCGTGACCGGCTGAATCCCGTTGTCGAGCGCCTCCCTGATCTCGCCGTCATCGAAGCCTCCCTCCGGCCCGATAAAGATCGCAATCTCCTGTCCGGGCTTCAAGCCGTCTATCAGCTCCCGGGTCTTCTGCATGTCCTCGGCAAGCTCATACGGAATCAGTCTGACGTCCATGGCAGCCGCCATTTTTACGGCATCACGAAAGCTCATGCAGCCCGCGACCTGCGGAATGATTCCCCGCTTGCTCTGCTTCGCTGCCGCCTCCGCAACGCCCTGCCAGCGCTTGAGTTTCGCCGCCTCCTTCTTCTCATCCAGCTTGACGACACAGCGTTTTACCGCCACCGGAATCACCTGATATACGCCGAGCTCCACCGCCTTCTGGATGATGAGCTCCATCTTGTCCGCCTTCGGAAGCCCTTGAAAAAGGTACACCTTTGAGGGGAGCTCCACCTGATCTTCCTTGATAAAGCGCAGCTCACAGACAATCTCATCCTCATGAAATTCGGCAATGGCACACCGGTATTCCCTGCCGTCCGTCCCGTTACTGACATTCAGTTCCTCGCCCACCTTCATGCGGAGAACGTTCTTGATATGATTGACATCCGAGCCGTTGATGATGACACGCTTATCCTGTACATGGATCTGGCATGGCTCCACAAAAAACTGATACATATGCTTCTCCTATCCGCAGAGCTTACGCCTTCTGCGCGGTAACGCTGACCCACTCGCCCTGATAGGTCACCTCGAGCACCTTCAGGCCCGCTGCCTTCACCGCATCCGTCACCGTCTTCTCCTTGTCGTTGATGATGCCGGAGGTAATGTAGATGCCGCCGGGCTTGAGCTGGTTCAGGATTACCGGTGTCAGCGGAACCAGAACGTCCGCCAGAATATTTGCGACAACAATGTCGTAACACTCGTAGCCGACCTTGTCCTGCACTGCCTTATCTGTGATGATGTTTCCGATCAGCATTTCAAACTGTTCCGGCGCGATGCCGTTTGCCTCACAATTCTGTGCCACCGCATCCACTGCACACATATCCAGATCCGTTCCCACCGCGTGCTTTGCCCCGAACATCAGTGAGAGAATGGCAAGGATGCCGCTTCCTGTTCCCACATCCAGAAGCTCCGTCTCGGGTGTGATATATTTCTTGAGCTGTCTGATGCAGAGCTGGGTCGTCTCATGCATTCCCGTTCCGAAAGCGGTTCCCGGATCAATATGGAGCACCATCTTCGCGCTGTCCTCGGGCTTGATGTCCTCCCACGAAGGGATGACGAGAATATCATCAATGTAAAACTGGTGAAAATACTGCTTCCAGTTGTTGATCCAGTCGATGTCCTCCGTCTCGTCTACCGTAACGCTTCCCTCACCGATCTCGCAGAACTCCTTCAGCTCGTCCAGTTCCTTCTGTATGTTCGCAAGAACTGTCTCCGTGTCCGTCGGTTCTCCCTGTATCTCGAGACTTCCGTCCTCCTTCTTCTCGACGAAGAAGCTCAGATAGGCGATGCCGTCATCCGCCGGGCCGTCCGGCAGTATATCCACAAACATCTGCTCCTTCTCCAGAGGTGTCAACGGGATCTTGTCCTCGATCTGCGCCCCCTCAAGTCCGATGTCGTAAAGCGTACTGATGATGATGTCCTCTGCATCCGTTATTGTCTTAATCCTGAATTTTACCCACTTCATAAACGATTCCCATGCCTTTCTTGCGCTCTGCTGTTCTCTGTCAGTTCTCCGCCTCTTCTCAGACTGCTCTCGCATAAGCCCAGCACCGCGAAGAAAAGCGGTGTGCTTAAGCACTGCTGGAAACAGGTACAGGAGACCACGCCATAGAGCAGAACCGCCAGCATTCCCGCGGCCGCGATACGCTTTTCCCCGCCCTGACGCAGTGCCGCCTTCCGGCACCTGACAATACCTGCCGCAAACACCGCCAGATAACAGCCTGTCCCCATTATACCCAGATTTACCATATGATTCAACCATTCATTATGCGCGTTTGCATAAACGGCGCCCGCCCATCTTCCGCTGAGCGTCAGCAGCTCTTCCGGCGGAAATGTAGAATAGATGTATTCCGCAAAGCAGTCGGGGCCGACCCCAAACAGCTTCCCCAGAAAATCATTTTGCAGAAAGCCTTCGACTGCAAGCCTCCACAGGACACCTCTGCCGCTTCCCCAGACTCCTTCCCGGCTCCGGTGCACAAAAAAGAGCACGCCGGCAGCAAGCGCCGACAGAATCAAGATTCCTGCAAGCACAGCCATCCCAATTCTGATGTGATGCCTGCGTTTTTCGTCAGCGCACAGGAAATGTGCCGCTCTCTCTGTGAAAATACCAAGCAGCAGGCAGACAGCGCCGACCAGCCACCAGCCATTCCATAGAAGTCTGTCGATACCAATGCCGTCCGCCGGAAGTGCCTTCAATGCCTCCGTGCCCATCAGTGTGACAATCCTGCCGTAGCCGGGAAGCAGCACGCTCACCCCCGCTGCCAGAAAAAGCGTCCTTCTCATAACGCTTCTATTTCTGACACCCAGCAATACACAGATGCCAAAGCACACCGCCGTCACGACGATCCCGGTATCGCAGCCCTGAATCACCAGAAGTGTCAGCCCCGCCGCCGACACCGGATACAGCGCCAGCTGCCGCCAGTCCCTCCTGCCATACAGGCAGCCGCTCAGCGGAATCGCGATCGCCACACCGGCGTAACCGCAGAACCAGTTGATATTCCCGATCGTGGAAATCATGTGGCTGTACTCCCAGTCCCCGGAGTTATAGCCTGCGAGCAGGCCGGCCGGGTCTGCCCCAAAGCGGTTACAGAATCCGAGAACCACGACTGCGAAAAAAGCAATGCTCCAAAGCCAGAGCGGATAACTGCTCCCGTCATAGCTTCTGGAGATAAAAAAATAGATTCCGACAAACAAAAGCTGGGAGACTGCACCCATATACCACTCGCGGAAACCGAACCACGCTGTTTCACGATAACTGCTGAGAAGCGCAGAAAGACAAACCGTTACGCCGTACAGCAGCACCGCCGTATCCAGCGCACTCCAGCGCTTCCCCAGCAGCCGGCTTTCGGGCGCATTGTCCCGCAGATGACTGGACAGCCGTTCTCCCACTCCCGCAATCAGCATGACGGCCGCCCCTATTCCAAGGCACGCCAGCGTAACATTGCGGAAAAACAGGTATTTTGTGTCTCCGATCATCCAATAGCTTCCATCCGTATAAAGCGGCAGCACCGCCGCGAGCGCCACGAGATACAGGTTGCAGAGCAGACCTGTGAATTCCTTTGTCTGTTTCATTTATCTCCATTTCTGCGCACGCTCTTTGCGCATAGACTGAAAAAAAGGCAGACTCATTCACATAGTCTGCCTGTCACATACTGTTTATTTCCAGAATTTCTTTTTCTTGCCATCCTTGCCATTGGGTTCCTTCGGATCGCCGTCCTTATTCTGATCCGCAGAAGCTCTCTCTGCGGCTCTCAGGGTATCTCCCGTGAGCTCGTCAAACTGACGCAGAAGCTCCTTTGCCTCGGGCTTAAGCTTATCGGGCACCTGTACGACCAGTGTCACATAATGATCGCCCCGGACATCCTTATTGCGCCAGGAAGGAACACCCTTGCCGCGCAGCCGCACTCTCGTATCGGTCTGCGTTCCCGCCTTGACATCATAAATAACCTTTCCATCGACAGTATCGATCACGATTTCACCGCCCAGCGCTGCCACAGCAAAGGAAACGGGAACCGTAGAAAAGATATTGAAATCCTGTCTCTGGAAAATCGGGTGAGGCTTCACGATGACTTCGATCAGCACATCGCCTCTCGGCCCGCCGTTGATTCCGGGCTCTCCAAGCCCCGGCATACGGGTAGACTGCCCATTGTCGATGCCTGCAGGAATATCTACAGAGTATCGCTTCTTCATCGGAATATAGCCCGTGCCCCGGCAATCCGGACACTTATCCTTAATTACCTTACCGCTTCCCTGACATTCAGGACAGGGCTGCACATTGCGGACTGTTCCGAAGAAGGACTGCTGTGTAAATACCACCTGTCCCTTACCTCCGCATTTCGGGCAGGTTTCAGGACTGGTTCCGGGCTTCGCTCCGGTACCGTTACAGGTCTTACAAGCTTCCTTGACCGCCAGCTCAATCTCCTTCTTACAGCCAAAGACAGCTTCCTCAAATGTAATATGGACACTCGTTCTCAGGTTAGCGCCCTTCATAGGGCCATTACTCTGGCTGCGGCTTCTTCCGCCACCAAAGAAATCTCCGAAAATATCTCCGAAAATGTCTCCAAAATCTGCACCGCTGAAGTCAAATCCACCGGCTCCTCCACCTGCGCCACCGTCAAATGCCGCATGGCCGAATTGATCGTACTGACGTCTCTTCTCGGGATCACTCAGCACTGCATACGCCTCTGAGGCCTCCTTAAATTTCTTTTCTGCCTCTGCATCGCCCGGGTTCATATCCGGGTGGTATTTTTTTGCCAAAACACGATATGCCTTTTTCAGCGCTGCATCGTCTGCGTTCTTGTCAACACCGAGAACCTCGTAATAGTCTCGTTTCTGTTCTGCCATCTCTTTACCTCACATCTATTCTGAACACGCGAAGAATGGCTCAGACGAGCCATTCTTCCGAACGGGATTCAGATTTTCTTAAGCGGTGCCTTCCGGCTATTATACCTCACGGAAATCTCCGTCAATTACATCATCCTCAGGAGCGGATGTGGATGCACCACCCATGTCTGCGCCGGTGCCTGTTGCACCTGCCTGACCGCCCTGTGCCTGCTGCATGTTCTCATACATCTTGGTGAACAGAGACTGTGCACTGTTTGTCAGCTTCTCCTTTGCAGCCTTCAGCTCATCGAGATCGCTGTCGCTCATCTCCTGATCCTTGGTTCTCTCAAGGATAGCCTTTACAGCATCCAGATCAGCCTGAACTGCTGACTTATCGCTGTCGTTGAGCTTATCGCCAACCTCACTCAGAGCCTTCTCGGTCTGGAATACGAAGGAGTCTGCATCGTTTCTCGCCTCTACAGCTTCCTTTCTCTTCTTATCCTGAGCCTCGAACTCAGCAGCTTCCTTGACTGCTCTGTCGATCTCATCATCGGACATGTTGGAGCCTGCGGTAATGGTAATGTGCTGCTCCTTACCTGTTCCAAGATCCTTAGCGGATACATTTACGATACCGTTTGCATCAATATCGAAGGTAACCTCGATCTGAGGCACACCTCTTCTTGCAGGCGGGATACCGTCCAGACGGAACTGTCCAAGGGACTTATTGTCACGCGCGAACTGTCTCTCACCCTGTACAACGTTGATATCTACGGCAGTCTGGTTGTCTGCTGCGGTAGAGAAGATCTGGCTCTTCTTGGTAGGAATGGTTGTATTTCTCTCGATCAGTCTGGTAGCTACACCGCCCATGGTCTCGATGGACAGGGACAGAGGAGTTACATCCAGCAGCAGGATATCGCCGGCACCGGCATCACCTGCGAGCTTACCACCCTGAATGGAAGCACCGATAGCAACACACTCATCAGGGTTCAGGGACTTGCTGGGCTCCTTACCGGTCAGCTGTCTTACCTTATCCTGTACAGCAGGAATTCTTGTAGAACCACCTACCAGCAGCACCTGCCCAAGATCTGCGTTGGTCAGTCCGGCATCCTTCATTGCGTTCTGTACAGGGATTGCTGTCTTATCAACCAGATCACGTGTCAGCTCATCGAACTGTGCACGTGTAAGGTTCATGTCAAAATGCTTAGGTCCTTCAGCGGTAGCAGTGATGAAAGGCAGGTTGATGTTGGTTGTCATAGCGCTGGACAGCTCTTTCTTTGCCTTCTCTGCCGCTTCCTTCAGTCTCTGCATAGCCATCTTATCACCGGAGAGGTCTACTCCTTCGGCTTTCTTGAACTCGGAAAGCATCCACTGAATAATCTTGTTATCAAAGTCATCACCACCGAGGTGTGTATCACCGTTTGTGGAAAGAACCTCGATTACACCGTCGCCGATCTCAATGATGGAGACATCGAAGGTACCGCCGCCGAGGTCGTATACCATGATCTTCTGCTCCTTCTCATTGTCAAGTCCATAAGCCAGAGCTGCTGCCGTAGGCTCGTTGATGATACGCTTTACATCCAGTCCGGCAATCTTTCCGGCATCCTTTGTCGCCTGACGCTGTGCGTCGTTGAAGTATGCGGGAACCGTGATAACTGCCTCGCTTACCTTCTCGCCAAGGTAGCTCTCTGCATCTGCCTTCAGCTTCTGCAGGATCATTGCGGAAATCTGCTGAGGAGAATACTTCTTGCCGTCAATGGTACGGCCTCTGTCTGTACCCATGTCTCTCTTGATGGATGCGATGGTCTTTTCTGCGTTGGTGACTGCCTGACGCTTTGCTGGCTCACCAACCAGTCTCTCTCCTGTCTTTGTAAATGCCACAACAGAGGGAGTTGTTCTTGCGCCTTCTGCATTAGCGATAACGGTAGGCTTACCACCTTCCATTACAGCAACACAGCTGTTTGTTGTTCCTAAGTCGATACCGATAATCTTACTCATAATATGTGCCTCCTAAATAATTTTTTTATTTTAATTTAACTTGTCTGCATCTTTATTCTGTCACCGCAACCATCGAGTGACGGACTACGCTGTCGCGGTAGGTATATCCCTTTTGAAGCTCCTGTGCGATGACGCCCGATTCGTATTCCTCACTCGTCACCTGCATCACTGCATTGTGGAGATTCGGGTCAAATTCCTGTCCCACCGCTTCAATGGGCTTCACACCGATATTGTCAAGCTCCGTAAGGAGCTGCTTGTAAACTCTGTTCATGCCGTCAACGAAGGGATCTTCTTTCTTGTCCTCCGGCACGGTCGCCAGTCCTCTTTCAAAATTATCAATGACAGGAAGGATCTTTTCTATGACGCTCTTCGCTCCCGTCTCAAACATCGCCTGCTTTTCCTTCTCGGAACGGTTGCGGAAATTCTCAAATTCGGCGAGCTGGCGCTTCACCTTATCCTGGAGCTGATCGATCTGCTCTTTATAGGTGTCTGCCTTCTTATCCTGCTTTGCCTGCTTCTTTGCGGCTCTCTTTTCTGCCCAGCTCTTCGGATCGCCGTCCTCTGCCTCCCCGGCATCCGCGTCGTCTGTCTCCGCCGCTTCCGCAGCTTCCTCAGCGGCTTCGGCTGTTTCTGTATCCTCCGCCTCTGTCTGTACGCTGTCGTCCTGTTCTTCTTCCAATACTTCCTTTTCCTGTTCCACCATATGTTATCATCCTTTCTACTTTACATCATCTTTCCTGTACAGCTCGTCAAGCTGCGTCTGGATCGTCCGCAGAGTGCCTACCACCTTATCGTAGTCCATACGCTTCGGCCCCACGATACCGATCGTTCCCTTCATTCCGTCCCCGAGCTCATAGGTAGCCGTAACAACACTGCAGTCCCGCATGCTCTGTACCGGCGACTCTTCGCCGATATAGACCTGAATGCCTGTGTTCTCGGCATTGTCCGAGGTTTCCTGAAGAAGCTCTCCCAGCTGCTGCTTTTCCTCGAAGGTATTAATCAGCTCGCTCGCTTTCTCCTGATCCGCCAGCTCCGGATAACGGAAAATGTTATTCGTTCCGCTGGTGTAGATCTCAAGGTCTTCCTCCGCTCTGATCGCTTCGGCAACGGCATCGATCACCTCGCTGACAATGTCGCTGTGAATACCCGCCTGTTGCTTCATCACGGAGATCATGCCAAGGCTGATCTCATCGATGGTTAAGCCGTTCAGATTCGTGTTCAGCAGAATGTTGAGCTTTAAAAGTGTCTCATCCGAAAGCTCCTCATCCACACTGAGGATGTTGTTCTTAATCACATTTCCCTCGATGACGATGACCGCCAGAATCTGGTGCGCATCCACTCTGGAAAGCTGTATGAATTTCAGCTTGCTTCTCTTCGTCTGCGGTGCCGAGATCATCGTTGCATACTGGGTATTATGAGCCAGAACCCTTGCAACCTGCTTCAGCAGCGTTTCCATCTTATCCTGTCTCTCGACAAGCATCTCCTGCATCTCAACGGTTTCCCGCTGCTTCTCCTCCATCATGGCATCGACATAAAAACGATAGCCCTTGTCGGAGGGAATCCTGCCCGCCGAAGTATGGGGCTGAAGGATATAACCCATTTCCTCCAGATCCGCCATCTCATTTCGGATCGTTGCTGAACTCAAATTCAGATCGGTGTACTTTGAAATGGTTCGGCTGCCTACCGGTTCGCCTGTTTCCAGATAGTTGCGGATAACTGCCTGCAGGATTTTCTTTTTTCTCTCATCCAGCTCCACTTCCGTACCTTCCTTTCTGTTGTTAGCACTCATTCAAGAGGAGTGCTAACATTTGATGAATTAAAAATATCACTCCCTACCTATATTGTCAACTGATTTTTCGGGAAAAAAATATAAATTAATTATTAAAATCCACATTTATGAAAAATCGACGAGTTCCCACGACATAGGCGTTCCCAGTCTGGCATCCCGCGTGATCCGTTTGCCCAGAATTTCCTCATAATACATTGTGTGGAGTCCGTTTGCCGGACGGATTGAGCGCAGATTCTCGGGAGTAAACACCTCTCCCGCCTTCATATCCTTCGCCACGAACAGGGAACGGGAATGCTCTCTCTCCCTTGCCGCCTTTGGCGTCAGGTCGTAGGTGACTTTTCCCATTGCCAATTCAATCTTGCGGATATTGTCCACCATCTCCTTAAACTCTTCCGGTTCCATAGAGAAGGCTGAGTCCGCACCGCCATCCGCCCTGCGCAGGGTCAGATGCTTCTCGACTACCTTTGCCCCCAGAGCGACAGCAGCCCCCGCTACGGCACCGCCCATTGTATGGTCGGAGAGTCCCGATATGCAGTCAAAGGTCTGCGCCATGGAGGGAATTGTCCTCAGATTAATGTCCTCATAGGGTGCCGGGTATGCAGAAGTGCATTTCAGCAGAATGACATTGTCATTTCCCGCCTTTCTGCAGGTATCCATCGCCAGCTCAATATCCGCAAGATGCGCAATGCCTGTCGCAAGAATCACAGGTTTCCCCAGCGCGGCTATCTTTTTCAGCATAGGTATGTCATTGATCTCAAAGGAAGCTACCTTATAAGCAGGTACGTCCATTTCCTCAAGGAAATCGACAGCAGTCAGATCAAAAGGCGAGGAAAAGAACTCCAGCCCCATTTCTTCCGCAAGCTTTTTCAGCTTTGGCTGCCACTCCCAGGGGGTATAAGCCGTCTCATACAGCTTATGAAGGGTAGTGCCGTCCCAGAGCGTTCCCTGCGTAATCTGAAAACAGGGATCGTCACAGTCCAGCGTAATTGTATCCGCTGTGTAGGTCTGTATCTTGATCGCATCAGCTCCCGCATCCTTTGCCGCCCGCATGATAGCTACGGCCCTGTCAAAATCCATATTGTGGTTCGCCGACATTTCCGCGACAATAAAGGCCGGGGAATTTTCGCTGATGATATGGCTCCCGATTCTGATCTCTTTGTTCATGACATGTCTCCTATTATGGTTTATTGAATAGAAAAATCAATCTTTGCATATTTCTTTGTTGAACGGATCTCTTCCCATCTCTGCCTTGTCATACGCATAAAGGTGACATCGTAGGAAACGCCCTCCTTACACACATGCGCCTTCTTCTCCTCCACGATTTCGCTCCCGCATATCTGATGGAGACGGATCACTCCCTGATTCAGGGTAAATATATCGCCGTAGAGGGCATTTTTGTGAAGCTCGTCAAAGATATAGTCATAGAGACTCATTTCCAGAGAGAGCGCCAGCTGAATGCTCCGAAGCTTCTTCTCTCCCACATAATACGCCCAGCCCAGATTTCCCTCCGGATTGGTCAGTCCGGTCAGATTAATCACACCTGCCTCCTGCCCGTCCACCAGAATCATCCAGTACCTCACATCCGCATTTGCCCGGATGGACTCCAGCCACTTTTTCTGGTCTTCCAGCGTCAGCTTTGGATTCGTATTCATATAACGGGTGATGTCAGGGTCCATGCGCCACCGCATGATTCTCCCCAGATCTCTCTCCTCAATGTTCCGCAAGGTTGTACTCATATATACTCCTTTGTCCGCCTCTCTAAATACCGGCTCTTTTCAGAATGTCCGCGACTCCCTCCAGCTCGACAGCCTCATCCAGCGGTATGGAAATCCCCAGCTTTTCCTCCAGTTCCCCGATAATCATGACATGCGCCAGAGAATCCCACTGCTCCAGATCGGACATGACCGTATTTTCCGTCACCGTTCCCTCCGGCACCTGCAGCACCTCCGCGATCAGTGCAATGATCTTTTCCTTCATATATATCCCTTCCTCTCTTTCCTAAAGGCTGTTCATCTCAACATAAAAAACACGTTTCGGGCGTTCCGTAAACAGGATCTCATAGTCCTTCTCACCGTTCTCTCTCTGCTCCAGAACCCGGTAACCCAGCTTCTCATAAAGATTCTGCACCGGCTTGTTTCTCGGTGTAGGAAGATAACAGCCGCGCAGGCTTTCATAACCAGCCCTCTGCAGGTCGTCCTCCACATCCTGCAGGATCGCATACTCAATATTTTTACCCATCACACGGCAGCTGAGTACAAATTCCTCCAGCAGCGGCACAGATTCATCTACATCAACAATCAGGGCCGCCACAATGCCATAGTCGCCAAAGCAGTCCCTCACCCGGTACAGATAGACCTTCCTGCCGGGATCCTCCAGCAGCTTTGCAAGCTCCGTCAACTCATAGCGTCTGGTCGTCAGATTAAACTGGTTCGTCTTGTTTACCAGCTGGTGAAAACGCTCAAGGTTGGCATGTGCGTCCACCCTGTCCGCCCGGATCTGCAATTGCTTTAAATAATCCTCAAAGCTGCCCGCCGCCTTCTCCATCTCGTCTCTCTGCGCGTTCTCCCGGTATTGTCTGGTCTTCTCCCTGTCCTCCGCCGTTACGACAGGCCGTGCGAAATACTGCTCGTAAATTCCGCACATCGCCTCCGCAAGCTCTTCCTTCTTTTCCGGGAAATCCGGAACCGTCACCTGGGGAAGCATCTGTCGTATCAGTTCCCGCTCCTGCGGATTGTCATCCCAGAAGACAAAGGAATCCATGCCCAGCTTCAATTCCCCGGAAATTTCCTTGATGCTCTCATGCTTAGGATTCCAGTTGATCTTTTTTGCCACAAAGTCATCCTCACGCAGAAGCATGTGGGGATGATTCCGGAGAATGTCCAGTGCATCCTCCTCGTTATTTTTGGAAGCAATTGCCAGCAGCACACCGTTCCGGCGCATCATAGAGAGCACACGCTGTAAGTCCTTATATGCCAGTCCACCGTGGTCGTCGGACAGCTCGATCGGTGTGTGATCGCTCTCCCCGGCGAGACCGCCCCACAGGGTGTTATCCAGATCCAGCACCAGCACCTTCTTCGGCACATAGAGCTCCCGGTTGACCAGCTGTGTAATTTTTTCCACAATGCATCTCTGTGCTTCCCCGGTATGCAGAATTTTGCCAAGATACCATGTTTTCAGGGAAAAGCTGTGATTCTCCCCCAGTTTCTCCAAAATTCTTCGATAGGGGAAGACGCGCACATTGCTCCATCTGCTCCGCAGATCCCCGAGCAGTTCGTTCCACCGTGCCCCGATCTGCTGTGCCGTCAGCTCTGTCGTCAGCATATCCACCTGTGTTCCCCAGAGAAGGGCATCGGAAATGTAATAGAGCCTGTCCTTTTCCAGAAGTCCTTCCAATCCGGCAAACCACTGCTCCATATACATGCTGCTTTTTTCCAAAGAAAAGTCATGCTGTATCAGTTCGGGCAGATCCATGAGAAAGAAGGTGAACTGCGGCCCGAAGGTATAATAGGAGGATTCCCTGTCAAAGAGAAGCCCAAGCTCGTTTCCATATCCCTCCACATCATAGACCTCAAATTCCTTCTTCAAAAAACGAATGATAAAATTTACATTGACATTTGATAAAACCGCTACCTTATGCTTCACTTCCATCTTCCTGTTTTTCCTTTAATATGCGGTATTTCATCTCCGCAATTTTCCAGTCCGTCAAAGTATCAATATCCTGAACCTCCATCTCGGAGATCACATACGGCAGAATATCCCCCAGCATCAGCTTACGGTTTCTTCTGAAGGCTTCCGTCCGGAAGACGTAAAACTGACCGACATCGTGATAATGCTTCTCCAGATCCTGTGAGCGGCTGTCAATATACTGAGGATACTTAAATACCAGTCTGCCGTTTTCAATGACCATTGCCCGCTGGGGCGGATAGGAGAAGCCCACCACGGGGATTAAGGTCTCCGCATCGGATTCCGTCAGTGTTTCCACCGCCTGTCGGATTCTGTCGGCTGTGATAAAGGGCGCTGTGGGATAAATACAGCAGCCAAGGTCAAAATGCTCCCCCCGCGCTTCATACTCAGCCAGAACCTCCAGCAGCACATCATTCGTAGTGGCAAAGTCATTGGAGGTTTTCTCACTTCGGAAAAAGGGCACCTCCGCCCCGTAGCTCTCCGCTATTTCTGCAATCTCTTTGTCATCTGTAGATACCATCACCGTATCAAACATCCCTGACTTTATGGCAGCCTCTATCGAATATGCCAAAATGGGCTTCCCGCAAAAGGGACGGATATTCTTCCGTGGAATCCTCTTACTGCCTCCCCGTGCCGTGATAATCGCCAAACTTCTCATTCCAAGACTTCCTTCCTGTTATTTTTCCTATAGAAAATCATTAATCCTGCCGTCGAAAGCACTGTAATTCCCTCTGCCAGATGCCAATACCATGGACTTGCAAAGTATGCCCGGATTGTTCCCGAATAACCTGCCGGTACCCTCACACAGACAGAATGATTTGCCTCGTCCAGCACCTCCATTTTATCTCCTGTATCCATATCATAAGCCTGATACCCTTTATAATACAAAAGCGGAAGAATCAAAAGTCCGTCATCCTCACTATCATTATGACAGCTTACTTCTGTCTGCAATGCTCCCTTTTCATAGTTCTCCAGAACAACATTTGTGCTGCCCTGAGGATTTCTGAACTTAAGCTTTGCCTGATCTGTTCCATACGGCAGATATTCCGCTCCCGAAATATAGCCATATCCCATCCCGGCAGTATTATATATCTTTAAGGAAGCACCCTTATACAGCTGGTCACTCATCGTCAGCAGGCTGGTTATAACGGTCAGTCCGCATATACCTCCAAAAAATGCCAGCTTCCACCATTCCCTGCCTGATGCCAGCACATATCGGCAGAGTACCCCCGCAAGCGCCACCAGTAAAATGCTTGCTATCGTGAGAAGTCGCGTAGGGAACTGCAGGCTGGATACCAGGGTTGCAAGGATAGCATGCTTTGACTGAATCCAATTCCATGGGAATAAATACAAACTCATAATCATGGCAATCACAGAAAACACAGATGCAATCTTTGCAAAGCCGATCTCTTCCTCTGTCAGACCGCCATTCCGCAGTCCGTCTCTATTTTCGACAAACCGGAGGTATCCCCAGCCAAGCAGCACAGCAATCAGCGTAAAACCGACTCCCACTGCCGCCGTATTTGTCATGCCCGCATTCACAAACTGTGTATTGCTTCCGTAAAATGGAATTGCAGTAAGCAGATTTGCAATATACAAGCCTCTCTCCTGTATCGTTCTGGCGGACACGTTTTGTATGACGAAATTTCCGGTAATCATATAATCCAGAAAAGGAACTAAAAACCATGCAGAAATCAGTGCACTGCAGATAACGGTTTCTGCCAGTGCCCAGAAGGTCTCCTTACGAAATACCTTCTTCCACAGGACAATGCACAGCAGAATCGTAAATCCTCCAACCAGCTCACAGGTCAGCAGATGTGTCTGTATCAGACCGCAGAAGCCAATCGTCAGCGGCACAAAGCACCATTTGTATTTCTTTGCTTTGCAGTCCTCTGTAAACACTCTGAAAAGTCCGTAAACGACCAGCGGGAGAAAGATCATTGCCAGAGCTTCTCCCAAAGCTCCCTTCCCGTAGAGATTAAATATCCTGTAGATAGAAAGCGTATACAACATACTGCACACAAGCCCGGCATATGCCTTCCGGAATATTTTTTCAAAAGAATAGTATGCAGATACCGCTGTCAGAAAATTAACCAGTATTATGTAAAGCTGGTAGCTGGTAGTTATGGGGAATCCGATCATCCGCAATAAAGCCGCCGGCAGGAGCATTATTTCCGGATAAAAAATTGCCGAAGCATACCCATTATCCTCCAGCCACTTTGGCGCGATCCTTACCGGAAACTGCCCCGAAAGCATACCGTCCTTCAATCCCTCAATACGCATCAGGTGGTACACAATATCGCCACCGTTGAAAACATAATCCGTAAACACCGGCACTGAAGAAAAAATGACAATTAATGCCATGCAGAACAAAATCTTCTTTTTTTCCTTTGTTATCTTCCCCTGTCTGTCAGCCTTTCTGAAAACCAAGATACCATTTAACAGCATCAGCCCGCACAGGAGCACAAACAGTCCGATTCTATACAGGGCATTTGTCTCTGTAATAGTCAGTCCCCTCACCAGCAGCGTACCTTCCGCATAGCCGGCATGAACCATAATATTGTCGGTGTCCCGCAAAAGCCACATGTCAAAATCTGTTTCCTGCAATGCTGCGTGCAGACTGCTTCCATTCGTAAAACAGCCTTTAAAGCCTGCCCCATCCGCAGTAACCGTGCACATATTACTATAATCTACATCTGTCTCGTATTTCAGTGAAACAATATAATGCCCCTTGGGCAGACTGATATGTTCAAAGTCTACCATATTTCCGGTTATTCCCGCGGCGGAATCCGCTCTGACTCCGCCCGCATCCGCTGTATACTCTCCAATGTGGACCGACATATCCTCTAATCCAAATTCATATACCGCATTCTTTCCAAAAAGATTACATATTCCCCACACAACTGACAGAATTTCAGCCAGAATCAGTATAAGATATTTTATTTTCCGCGACATACTTTTCACCTACTGCATTGTACCAGCTTTATTTTCAACATTGAATTTCATTATAGCAAACGGCTCATTAAATAGCAACTTATGCCACCGAAAAAGTGCGCCGCCGGGCACACCGCAAAAAAGCTCTGCATTTCCCGATCGGCAATGCAGAGCTTTTATGTAATAATACCAATACTTTAATTTTAGATGTAGAAGCTTCCTGTGAAATCCTTGTTCATGACATAATATACCATGTTCTCTTCCGGCTTTACATAAAGCTCTACGCTGACAAGATCGCCAGCCTTCTGCTTCAGATCGTACTTCCATACGTCCTTTGCCATCTTCATCAGATCTTCCTCTGCATAGGACTTTCCTGCGAACTGAACATGAAGTGCGGCCTTAAGCTCTGCCTTCTTTGTCTCTTTCTTTTCTACAGGCTTCTTCTCAGCCTTCTTTACAGTTCCCTTCTTTGCGGCTTCCTTCTTTACCGGTGCCGGAGTCTCAGGCTTCTTAACCTCTGCCTTCTTCTCCTCAACCTTTACAGCCGGTGCCGGAGCCACCACTTTCTTCTCTTCCGCTTTTACTACAGGCTTTACTGCCTTCTCTTCTGTCTTGGGTGCGGCGGTCTTAACGGCTGTCTCTGTAGCCTTAACTTCGGGTTTCGTGGTTACTTTCTTTACTGCTGCCATAAAACGTTCTCCCTTCTATAATCCAGACTTTTTCAAGAATGTTCTCCCCGAATGACAAGTAACTATCATTCACGGACAGTTTATTCCTTTTCTCCTAAATTGTCAACACTGCCGACATCCCTTTTCAATAGAAAAAGCGCGCCCGTCATAAGCGTCAAATGAACGGCAGCTCCCACCCCAAGTACAAGAAATAGTCCATCTCTGAACAGCCCGGCGGGGAACAGCCAGATCAGCCGATCCGTCGCCGGGTTCAATATCCATCTGTTGTTGCGGAAGAAAACCCTGTGCAGGCCATTCACAAATGCGTTAAGCCTTGTCATGGCGATAACAGCGAGACAGATTCCCGCCGCGGCAATCCACAGCCACGAATACAGATAGCTCTTACAGATCCGCCGGATGCCGCCCCTTCTGATGTAGAAGGCGCTCATGACAGCCAGCAGAAGCATCCCGATGCCAAGCGAAAAATGCCACACCATCATCATCTGCCGGATGTCAGCCAGATGCTCCAGCTCCCGCCCGTTAAAGAACTCCTGCTCCTTAGGTATCTCCTCTCCGCGGATGACATAGCGCATCATCTGTTCTGTCACGTCGTGCAGCTCAGCCGCTGACATTCCAAGCTTCTGCGCCACACCGTAAGTCTCGCTCTCCCGTTCAAGAAAGCCCGTCCGGAAGACGGTGAGGAGCAGAATCAGCGAAAGGAGTACCAGATGGAGCAATATTGCATAAAGTGCAGTCAGTAGGAAACGTCCTGCCCGTTTCATCCTTTAGAACAGACCGGAAATACTGTCAAGGCTGCTGATGATTCCCTCAGGAATATATGCACCAATCGCCTTTGAACCAATCAGGACAAACACAATGATGAAGAGAAGCACGCCGATAAATGTCAGATATACGCACTTATCTGCAGTCACTCCCTGTACAGCCTTCAGCATCTCTGCCGTTGTGCAGATCACCATCAGTATGGAGCCAAAGAAGATCACGAGGCCGACAGCGGGGCTGATCCAGAATACAATACAAGCAAGAACTGTCAACGGTGCTACGATAACAGAACGTGCCGCCATCAGTGCAAGAATCTGTCCAAGTCCCATCTTTGCCTTGCTGATTAGACCGATCAGTCCGAATGCCAGTCCCCAGATCACCGAGAACAGGAGGGAAAGCAGTAGGGTCAGGAAAAATACCTTAGCGCCCGACACCTTGAACTGTTTAGCGTAATCGCTGCCCAGCAGGCTTGTGTAGGAGGAAAATGCATCCGCAAACGCTGCGTTTATCTTTCCGGCGATGCAGAGGCTGAAGATCGAGGACAACAGAGCCTGAACGACAACCATGCAGAGTCCCTGGATCATGTCAACGGATGCCATCATTTCCTTGCCTACGGTTGCAGGCTTTGCCCAGATCTTAAGATACATTCCGCCCACCTTCTTAGCGGTAGATGTGATCTTTTCGGTGTCTACCTTGGGGGCTGCTGCGGTTCCTGCCGCCGCGGTCTGTGCGGCTCCTGCTGTTGTGGCTGCTCCCGTTGCTGCTCCTGCTGCCTGTGTCGCTGCCCCTGCTGCCTGTGTTGCTGCTCCCGCTGTGGGCTGTGCTGCTGTGGGCTGTGCGGCTGCTGCTGCGGGCTGCGCTGCTGTGGGCTGTGCGGCTGCTGCTGCGGGCTGCGCTGCTCCTGTTGCTGCAGGCTCGCTGCTTCCCGCTGCTGTAGTTCTGCAGTTACATACTTCTCCGTCCTTAAGTTCCTTTCCGCAATACTTACAAAATGCCATTTTTCTTCTCTCCTTTATATTTTTATTTTTATCTCTCGTTTATAACGGTTTCCCGCAGTTCTCACAGAATTTCGCGCCCGGCTCCACCTGTGCACCGCAGTTTTCGCAGAATTGTTTGTCAGTTTCCGCCGCGGGTGTCTCCGGTGCAGGCTGCGGCTCCACTGCTACGGCTTCTGCTGCCGGCTGTGCTGTGGCTGCTGCCGTGCTCTCCGCTGCCGGCTGCGTCATGGCTGCTGCCGGAATCTCTGCTGTCTCCTTTGCCGGTTTCTTTTTAAATACTCCCGCCTTAATCAGCACGGTCAGAAGGAACAGCACGCCCAGTGCAATCAGTGCCCAGAACGCAATGGCAACCGGGTCAATTCTTGTTCCCGTGTACAACACTCGGATTCCCGTTCCCGAGAAGGTAAGCTCAAGCTTTCCGCCGCTGAAGGCTTCCTCTGCGGAAGCAACGCCGGATGAGCTGTAACCGAGCATCTGCGTCAGTCCGCCTATCTTCATTGTGTATTGAATAGCGAAATCCGAAGTCACATTTTCAAGCAGGCTGCCGAATCCTGTATTCTCCTCAAAGACCTCCTGCTTCTTTATGCGCCAGAACTCATTGTCTCCGGCATAGGAAAGCGTTCCGGCATCCCCGAACAGCTGTGAGGATGCTTCCGCAATTCCCGCCTCCGTGCCGCTCTGCTCAATCCTGATCCGGAAACCTTCCTCCGCTGCCTCGGTTGTAATCTCTGTCTTAGCCTCCGGCTTCGCCGTCGTTTCCCCGGTGGTCTCGTCTCCTGCTTCCGTGCTCTCCGGCTCAGCATCTTCGATGCGCGCCGTGAGTCTTTCCAGAATCACGCCCTGTTCCTGTTCATCTGGAAGCTGTTCCAGTGTGAACACGCTGTCTCTCTTCCACCTTCCACTGAATCTGGAATACTCAGAATCGACATCAACGCTCTGAACCTTATACACCTTCTCAATTACCAGTGAAACCTGTATGCCATCGCTGCTGCACCATCCGCTCCAGAGCAGGACATAATCTGTATTTCCGTTATCGCTGTAGCCATTGACGCTTACCTGATAATCCGCATCCGTCTTGACATAATATTCGTATTGAACGGAAGTGTAATTATCCGCCATGTAATTGTCAAGGCCTATGTATTCCGCAATATTCCGGCTGAATACGAACGGAGAAGCCGCAGCGTCGTTGTTATCAGTCTCCATGTAGGTATTCTGGGAAGGGAACACCTGTGAGTCAAATGCATTCAGCTGTTCTTGCGTCATCGACTTCGCCGTGGCAGTGAACACGCCTGTGCCATCCTCAAGAGTCTCCCAGCTTCCCTCAAATTTTCCCTCAGCGACAGAATTCATATAATTCATGATTTCCTCGCCCTTGCGCTCCATGGAATAAGCGGGAATCTTAAATACGACACTCCTGTCAAATTCATCCAGTCCGTGTACATCCGTATAGACCTTGATACTGTCAAACGATACATATTCCAGCTGGTCTACATAGATCTGCGAATTGGTGGAATAGGTATCCGCGCCGTAAACGACCTGCGTCTCTCCCGATGAGAAGATCATCCCGGCATTCTCCTCCGAGACATAGCCTTTTTCTACCAGCGCGTTTTGAAGCCACTCGAGCAGCTCCTGTGAATTAAAGTCCTCTGTCACATACAGTCCCGTCGCCCATACGCTCTCAGGCGCGGAAATTTTGATCTCGGGCTCTCTGCCGAGAACCGCCGTAACCTTTGCCCTATAATCCTCCACAGAGGAGAAGTCCAGATTTACCGTATAGGTCTTGACTCCGTTGTCCTCCGCATACTGCCATGTCATCTCTGCCGGACACGCCTCACCGATCGCTGCGTTGAGGTCGTCTATCGTTCCGTTGAAATAGTCGTTAAATACGCTGTCCGCGATGACGATGTTCATCTGTCTGTTTCCGCTGAAATCGCTGTTGATCGTCAGGGTTGTTCCGATCGTAGAACCGGCGCTGCAGCCCGTCATCAACAGCAGGCAGAGGGCAAACAGGCAGATCAGAGAACTTCTTTTGAATATTCTTTTCATCTTTATCCTCCAGATCGTTTAATAATCCTGTAAATACTGCTTGCCGTCGATCACGACAATATCGAACTCCTGGCTCTCCGTGTCCAGATAGCTGCCATCCGTGCCGTAACCGATGATATAGCCGGTGACGGTAATGGCATCATCTGCCTCCTCCACGGCTCCGGTGACAATGTGGATTTTGCCGTTCATGCTGTCAAACAGCTCCTCCGTCCCCAGAGCATCCAAGCCTCCAAGCGCCTGCACCATCGCCTGCGCTTCCGGTGTCATACAGGATACTACCTTCTCTGCGCTCTTGCTGTTGATTCCCTTCTCCAGCTTTGCGAGTATGCTCATTCGCGGATGAGCCGCATTTCCGATCACAGCAATTGCAACCGCCGCGGCAAAGCAGATAAAGGCCAGCCAGAACAAAGGCTGCTTTAACACCTTTTTCATTTGTTTCTCTCCCTTCATAAGAATTTGTAACATACTAATCCTGTCGAAAAATGCGACGGATCATGTTCCTTAGTATAACATCCCCGTTCCTCAAAATCAACTTTCCATGCACGGCTGTTATATTTGCCTGCTCTCTGTCTTCTTGACACTGGTAATTCAGTCTTGCTATAATGATCTACAAAAAAAGAGAGGAAATGACAAATGAAAGCCAAAAGAACGGTTCTATTAGCACTGGGTGCTTTATTTATGGTAATGATTATAGTTTTGGGAGGGATCAAGCTTTATCGTGTAAAACAGGCCAGGCAATGTGGCATCTTGCTCGCTTTTGATGATTACAATGCTGACAACTGGAGTTCCTATTTTGATCTGTTTGACGAATATGACGTAAAGGTGACCTTTTTTGTTTCCTGCACGGAACCGACCGATTTTTGTTATGAGGCTGTTAAAAGGGGACACGAAATCGGCTTTCATACCACAAGCCACTTTAGTGTCGCTGATGCTTCGTCAGAAGAAATTCAGGCAGGTGTTATCGACCCAATCAAAATTTTTCACGATAAAGGCATTGAATTAACCACTTTCGCCTATCCCTACGGCAAGTACACCAGTGAAACAAACGAGCTGCTCCTTCAGCATTACAATATATTGCGCGGCGCTTACTATTATGAATTACATAGCAAAGCCGATTTACGACATGGTTTTGTAGAATCCTATTCCATCGACAATGTCAATCACTCTTCCGATGAAGAATACGAAGCCGCCATTACAGAGATTCTGACGCAGCTGAGTAATAACGTTGGCGCTGTTGCGTCTGTCTACTCTCATGCAATCGAAGCCGGTGACTGGTGTGTCACCGAGGAACGATTGGTCTTTCTGTTTGAGAAAGCGAAGGAACTGGGGCTAAAATTTTATACCTTTCAGGAATTACAAAGGGACTGACAAACGTCAGCCCCTTAAAAAATAGATCAGAACAATCGCACCCAGCACAATTCGATACCAGCCGAACACCTTGAAATCGTGTTTTTTAATATAGCCCATCAGGAAACGAAGCACAAACAGGGAAACGCCAAAGGAGACTACCGTTCCCGTGAGAAGAAGCAGCAGCTCATTTCCCGTAAAGGAAAATCCGAATTTCACAACCTTGAGGAGACTTGCGCCGAACATGACCGGAATCGCAAGGAAAAAGGTGTATTCCGCCGCAACCGTTCTGGACACTCCGATCAGCAATGCTCCCACGATGGTCGCACCGGAGCGGGAGGTTCCGGGGAAGATCGCCGCAAGCACCTGAAAGAAGCCTATCATAAGCGCCGTCGTATAGGTAATCTCTGCAAGGGAATTGATCTTCGGCGTTCTCTTACGGTTCCAGTTCTCAACAAGGATGAATGCGATACCAAAGATAATCAGCGCC
Organism: uncultured Acetatifactor sp.; assembly: GCA_934402315.1. GTDB lineage: Bacteria > Bacillota > Clostridia > Lachnospirales > Lachnospiraceae > Acetatifactor. Next base: position 114,290 of record CAKRTS010000002.1, read on the forward strand.
AGCGCCACGCAGACCGGATTGTAGAACAGCCTGTTGAACACATCGTCAAACAGCCCTCCGATCACAGCTGCCGGTACCGTCGATACCAGTATCTTGAACCACATGATCCAGATGTCCTTTTTAAAGAATGCGCCCACGCCGTTCTGTCCCTGTCTCTGCTTCTTCGTCAGGGCAAAGGGCCATATTTTATTCCAGAACAGCACAACCACCGCCAGAATGGCTCCCAGCTGGATCACAACATCGAACATGTCGAAGAAGCCCTCGCTGGCTCCGTTGAACGGGATAAACTGCTCTATCAGGATCAGATGCCCGGTGCTGCTGATCGGCAGCCACTCCGTAATTCCCTCAACAATACCGTAAATAATTGCCTTGATAAGATCTAACATATTGCCTCCATCGCATTCTCTATTCTATGCTTTCTAACGTCTGTATTCTTCCTGTACGAATCTGCGCAGTGCCACAAGCGACCGCTCCACCTTTTCCGTGTCAATGCAGTATGCCATTCTGAAAAAGCCCGGCGCGCCGAAGCTATCTCCCGGGACTAAGATCAGATCGTACTTCAATGCCTTCTGGCAAAACAGCTTCGCATCGTCCTCCAGCGCCTTCGGGAAAATATAGAAGGTGCCTCCCGGCTTCACGCAGGTAAAGCCCAGTCTGACAAGCTCCTCGTAGATCAGCTTCATATTCGTCTCATAAACGCTCAGGTCCGCAGTCTTGTCAAGCACCTCCGCCACCGCCAGCTGGATAATCGACGGCGGGCAGTTATGACCGATTCCTCTGGATATCTGACCGCACATATAGACCATTTCCTCCGCGTGTGCGCAGCGGGGATTGACCGCCACATATCCGATTCTCTCCCCCGGAAGCGACAGGGATTTCGAGAACGAGTAGCACATGATCGTGTTGTCGTAGAACTGAGACACGCAGGGAATCTTCGTTCCCTCAAAGACGATTTCCCTGTAGGGTTCATCCGAGATCAGATAGATCTCATGTCCGTACTGTTCAGACTTCTCCCTCAGGATCTCTGCCAGCTTTTTCAGCGTCTCATCGGAATAGACGACCCCCGAGGGGTTGTTCGGCGTATTGATAAGGATTGCCATGATCTTTTCCGTGAGCAGCTCTTTAAATGCATCAAAATTAATCTGAAAGCTTTCCGTATCGGGGGGCACGACCTTGAGCACCGCTCCCGTCAGATCAACATAAGGGTGATACTCCGGGAAAAAAGGGGCAAAAGTCAGTATTTCATCGCCCGGCTCCGTCACCAGCCGGAAAGCATGTGCAAGAGCCCCCGCCGCGCCGGATGCCATAAAAATATGCTCCTTGCGGTAGGGCAGCCCGAAGCGCCGCTCCAGCGAAGCCGCGACCGCCTCACGCACGGAGGTGATTCCGAGGCTCGGACTGTAGCCGTGAAGCACGTTCGGCTCTTTTGTAGAAAGCATATGCATCATGGTATCCGTAAATTCCTGCGGCACAGGCACCGACGGATTCCCAAGACTGTAGTCAAACACATTCTCATATCCGATCTCCTGCCCTCTCGCCGTCGCAAACTCCGAAAGCTGCCTGATCACGGACTTCGCCGAAAGCATATCCCTGTATTTCTGAACCAGCATCCTATTTCCTCCTGTCAATTATCAGCATCAAAAAACTCCGTATCGATCTTATAGCAGTTCTTTCCGCTCTTCTTCGCCTGATAGAGAATCGCATCTGCCCTGACGCTGTAATCCCACTCTCTGTTCTGCTCGTCCGGCACGCGCACAAACACCCCCTGGCTGACCGTGACAATATCCGCACAGTCAGAAGCGATATGTGGGATCTTCAATGCCCTGACGCCTGTCTGGATGCTTTCCGCAACCTCCCTGATCTCCTCCACGGTCATCCCGGTATAAACGATCATGAATTCGTCACCGCCATACCTGCCGCAGAAGACATTCTCATTCTCTACCCTTCTCAGGACATTTGCAACCTCCTCAATGCAGGCATCCCCCGCAAGATGTCCGTTGGTATCGTTAAATTCCTTGAAATAGTCAATATCCATCAGTTCAATTCCGAACAGCTTCTTTTCCTGATGTGCTTCCTCGAACTTTGCGGAGATATACTCGTTCAGATAGGTACGGTTCGCAAGGTTCGTCATGGAATCATAGAGCGCTATGGTCTCCAGTCTGCGATTTGCAGCACGCATACGCTCCTTCTCCTGTTCCATTGTCTGGAGCCTGTCGCGCAGCTCCATCATCCTCGCCGTCACCTGTTTCTTGTTCTGACGGTCTCTCTCATAGTTGGTAAAATATCTTCTGGTACAATGCAGGTAATCCACATCCCGCCCCTGCTTCAGCAGATAGGCGCTGCGGCACGGATACAGATCCATCTCCATGATCGGCTGCTTTTCCAGCCCCTTGCCTTCCGCTATTTCAAAGAAACGATCCGCCTGAGCGGCATCTCCCGTCTGTGTCATAAGCTCCGCAAGCTCTAACAGCCCGACCCGCACCTCCGTAATATCGTTCAGTCCTTCCAGACAATACAAAATGCCTTCTATGCACTCCCGTGCACGCTGCACATTGCCCTTTTTCGCCTCACATTCCGCCTCAAAGAGCAGCAGGTTGATCTGGGAATAATCCTTGCCGGGATGTTCGCGGCGCACCTTCTCCACCTTATCCCACATGGCAAAGGCATCCTCTGTCCTGCCGAGCTTCAGGTAACACATTCCGCAGCGCAGCATACAGTTCATCATGTGCAGCAGTCTGTGATAGGTCTCATCCGCCTCCTCGTAGCGGATGATCGACTGCGCAAACCTTGCAGCCGCCTCTTCGTATCTCTTCAGGCACATCAGAATCTTTCCGATATTTCCCTCAAGCATCGCCTGTACATAGAACAGGTCGTTTTTCTCCGCATACTGTAACCCTGAATAAAAATAGTTCAACGCAATGACGCGGTTGCCCTGCTCATCCGTGACAATGCCCATCAGATTATAGCTTCTGGCAAGGAATTCAAACATCTCCTCCGCCTGAAAACACTTCGTGCATTCGCTGAGGCAGTACATTGTCTCCTCATACTCCCCACGGTTCCAGTAGTACTCGGCAAAATAATAATAGCCCATACCGGAAACAGCGTCCGACTTTAGCTCTGCTGCGTGCTCAAGCACCGCCTGACAGGTATGATAATCGAAAAATCCGTTTGCTCTTCTCTCTTTTATGATGCCGTCTATGTAGTTTTGAATTTCTTCTGTCATGCTTCCCAAGCCTGCACCCGCTTTCCATGAAAACACACTTTACCCGTCCTATTGTAAACACTTGTCGAAAAAAACGCAACAGATCAATTTTATTCCTCGTCCTCCGCCCAGATCAGCGCACATTTTACGGCTCTTCTCCAGCCCTTGAGAAGCTTTTCCCGCTTCCCGGCATCCATTTTGGAGCAGAACACTGCGCCGATCTGCCAGTTTTCCTGGATCTCATCGCGGTCGCGCCAATATCCGACTGCCAATCCCGCCAGATATGCCGCACCAAGCGCCGTTGTCTCGATGCATCTCGGTCTTCGCACATCCGTATCGACAATATCTGCCTGAAACTGCATCAAGAAGTCGTTTGCACTCGCCCCGCCGTCTACCTTCAGGCTCTTTAAATGAATGCCGCTGTCGTGTTCCATCGCACGGAGCACGTCTGCCGTCTGGTACGCGATGGATTCCAGCACCGCACGGATAAAGTGTTCCTTGCTGCAGCCTCTCGTCAGACCGACGACGGTTCCTCTCGCATACTGGTTCCAGTACGGTGCGCCCATGCCCGCAAACGCCGGAACGACATACACTCCCGCCGTGTCCTCCACTGCCTCGCAGTATTCCTGCGACTGTGACGCACTTTTCAGCATACGCATACTGTCTCTCAGCCACTGTACCCCGGCGCCCGCCACAAACACGCTGCCTTCAAGCGCATATTCCACCTTTTCGGAGGTGCTTGCCGCGATCGTTGTCAGCAGACCAGACTTTGACTCTATCGCATCCGTACCTGTATTCATTAATAAGAAGCAACCCGTTCCATAGGTGTTTTTCACCTCTCCCTGCTCGAAGCAGCACTGCCCGAAGAGCGCCGCCTGCTGGTCTCCCGCAGCACCGGCAATCGGTATTTCGCCGCCCAGCACGGAGGCATCCGTATGTCCGTATACGCAGCTGGAGGGCTTCACCTCGGGAAGAATGGATGCCGGAATCCCAAACCGTGCAAGAATCTCTTCATCCCAGCAGAGTCTGTGAATGTCAAACAGCATCGTTCTCGATGCATTCGTGTAATCGGTCACATGAACGGCGCCCTTTGTCAGATTCCAGATCAGCCATGTGTCCACTGTTCCGAAGAGCAGTTCGCCAGCCTCCGCCTTCTCCCTTGCGCCGGGTACGTTTTTCAGTATCCATGCAATCTTAGACGCGCTGAAATAGGCATCGGGAATCAGACCTGTCCGCTCCCGGATCTTCCCGTCAAAGCCATCCCTCTTAAGCTCCTCGATCATATCCGCCGTTCTGCGGCACTGCCACACGATCGCGTTATAGACCGGCTCTCCGGTTTTCTTGTCCCAGAGTATCGTCGTCTCCCTCTGGTTCGTAATGCCGATGCCCGCGATGTCCTCATGCGTCGCCCCGACCATCGCCATACATTCTGTCGCAACCGCAAGCTGGCTCGACCATATCTCCATCGGGTTGTGCTCGACCCAGCCCGGCTGGGGATAGATCTGCGTAAATTCCTTCTGGGACATGGAGCAGATATTCCCCGATTTATCAAACAAAATACAGCGGGAGCTTGTCGTCCCCTGATCCAATGCCATCACATATTTCTGCATACCGATACCTCTCCTTATTTATAATTTATTTACAGCACGGTTCGTGTAGCCACAACGTTTACGCCGCTTCCGCAGACGTTCTCCGCAACAATCTCCCCCATATGAACCGGTGCCTGAAGCTCAATTTTTTTCAGTTCCCTGATACAGTCCGCTATCTTATCCTTCGGAATGTCGGCGGCGGTCTTCACGGAGACGACCGGCAGCTCTCCCCCATGGACGCGCACCAGACTCGTCACGATGCGGCGGGGATCGGTCAGCTCCTTTGTCACATAATCCGCTCCGCGCGGACAGGTATTTCCGCTGATCTGCCGGATGGCGGTTCCTTCTAATTCTACTGTCACGTTACAGCCAAGCGGACATCCGATACAAACGAATTCTCTCTTTTCCATAAGCTCATCCTTTCCGCAGTGAAACCGTGATCTCTGCAAGGTCTTCCGTCTGTTCCAGCTCTGCTTTTCTGAGAATGATCTGCTCCATCTCGCCGGGAGCCAGCACCTTCTTTTTCCTGCTGCTGACAACCTTGCCGTTATAAGCGGTCTCAACAGCCGCATCCCGGTACACATTGTCCACACGGAAGCGGACGATCTGCGTCTCCTCCATCCGCTGGACGTCGATGGAGGACGGAACCGTATAGCGCACGCCGTTTACCGCCCTGATGGGAATTTCCTTTCCGGAGGACTTCCGCTCCCCTCTCAGGTACGCTGCCGCATGTCTGCCCGCCTGTGCCGCCTCCTCGGAAACATAGTCCACCAGATCATGTACATGGAGGACATTTCCGCAGGCGAACACACCCGCCTTGTCTGTCTCAAGGCTCTCATTGACCTTCGGCCCGTTTGTCACGGGGTTCATTTCGACGCCAAGATTGGCAGAAAGCTCATTCTCAGGGATCAGTCCGCAGGACAGGAGCAGGGTATCGCAGGGAATTTCCTCCTCCGTTCCGGGAATGGGCTTCAAATGTTCATCGACAGCCGCGATGACGACCGCCTCGACCCTGTCACGCCCCTTGATGTCAACGACCGTGTGGCTCAGCTTAAGCGGTATGCCGAAATCGTCCAGGCATTGAACAATATTTCTCTTAAGCCCGCCTGAGTACGGCATGAGCTCCGCGACAAGCTTTACCTTTGCGCCCTCGAGGGTCATCCGGCGTGCCATAATCAGTCCGATGTCACCGGAGCCGAGAATGACAACCTCTCTGCCGGGCATTCTTCCTTCCATATTTACATAGCGTTGCGCCGTGCCCGCAGAATAGATTCCCGCCGGACGATAGCCTGGTATATTCAGCGCTCCTCTGGAACGCTCACGGCATCCCATGGCGAGAATGACCGCCCTCGCCTCGATCACATACAGCCCTTCTTCACGGTTCATGACTGTCACCAGCTTTGTGCCATCTTCCGACACCTGTGTCAGATCAACAACCATGGTGTTTAATTTATAGGGAATTTTCAGCTCCCGCGCCTGTTCAATATATCTCGCCGCATACTCCGGGCCGGTCAGCTCCTCCTTGAAGGTATGCAGTCCGAAGCCGTTGTGGATGCATTGATTGAGGATGCCGCCGAGTCTGGCATCGCGCTCTACGATCAGCAGATCCTCCACGCCTGCCTGTCTTGCGGCAATCGCTGCGGCAAGTCCCGCCGGGCCGCCCCCGATAATCACAAGATCCTTCTTCATCCCACATCCTCCTCTCCCGCATCGATTCCGTCCTTGTCATAGCCTGTGAGGAATTCACTTCCACTGCCCTTCTTGCTGATCTCTCCCATGTCCCTTCCAAGCTCTCTCGCCAGAATTTCGACCGTCTTAGGGGAACAGAAGCCCGCCTGACAGCGCCCCATTCCCGCCCTCGTCCGCCGCTTGATGCCGTCCAGCGTCGTCGCGCCGAGCGGTCTGTGAATGGCGTCCATGATCTCGCCCTCCGTCACCAGCTCACATCTGCACACCACATTTGCATACAAAGGATTTTCGGCAATCAGCCGCTGTTTCTCCTCCGGGGATGCCGACTCCATATTCGGGATGCCCTTTCTCACCGCTATAAAGTCCTTCTTTCCGACTGCCGAGAGGTATCCGGCGATCTGCTCTGCAAGCATTTTCCCCAGCGCAGGTGCGCAGGTCAGTCCCGGAGACTCGATTCCTGCCGCGTCGAAAAAGCCCTCTGCGTCCGCCGGCTGTCCGAGGACAAAATCGCCCTTCTCCTCGTGCGCCCGGAGTCCGGCAAAGGAGGTAATGATCTGTCTCGTCGGAAGGGCGGTAACGCTCACCGCCGCGCGTCTCAGCACATCCTCCATTCCCTCGCGGGTGGTGTTGATTCCTTCATGATCCTCAGTGTCAACCGCTGTCGGGCCCGCGAGCAGATTGCCGTGTACCGTCGGTGTTACCAGAACGCCCTTGCCGTATTTTGTCGGCAGCTGGAAGATCGTCCGGCTTACCAGTCCCCCGACCTTTTTATCCATCAGGCAGTATTCGCCCTTCCGGGGAATGATATGGAGCTTTTCCCCGCTGACCATATTGTGAAAGCGGTCCGCATAGACTCCCGCCGCATTGACGACCACCTTCGCCTCATATGTCCCGCGACCGGTCGTCACAAGATAGCCGCCCTCCGTCTTCTCAACCTTTTCAACCTCTGTGTTCAGTTCAAACCGGACTCCGTTGACCGCCGCGTTCTCCGCCAGTGCGATTGTCAGCCCGAACGGACAGACAATTCCTCCCGTCGGCGCATAGAGTGCCGCAACCGCCGAATCCGAGATTCCGGGTTCGAGCGCCTTCAGCTCCTCCCTCTCAAGAATCCGCAGCTCCTTCACACCGTTTTCGATGCCCTGCTCCAGCAGCTTCTGAAGCTTAGGTCTGTCCGCCTCGTCGAAACATAGGACAAGAGAGCCGTTCCGCTTAAAGGGAAAATCCAGCTCCTCCGACAGCGCCTCCATCAGCCTGTTGCCCTCCACGTTCAGCTTCGCCTTTAATGTGCCGGGATGCGCGTCATATCCGGCATGAACGATCCCGCTGTTCGCCTTTGACGTTCCCTCACAGACGTCCGAAGCCCTCTCGAGAACCGTGATCTCCAGATTGTAGCGCGAAAGCTCCCTTGCGATCGCGCAGCCCGTAACGCCCGCCCCAATTACAATAATATCCGTCATCTGCCCTGCCCTCCCATTCCGCAATTTATCCTACAGACCGCAACGTCACCAGCTATGCCAGCTCCGTCAAGCAGCCGCCCTTCGCCTCCACATACCTCTCATCATCAATCTCAAGCCAGACGCTTCCCGCGGACGGATTGAACACTCTCGTCCCGTCGGCTGAAAATTTCAAGGCGCCCGCCGCCTCCATATAATCAATAATCTCTATATTTGTGGCGTACCAGATGTCCTTACGCCCTCCCATGAACTCACAGAACTCTTCAATAACTCCCCAGTTATCGTTCTGGTCGAATTCATAGCTGTGCCCCCATACATACATCAGCTTCAGATACTGCTTCTTCTTAAATCCGGCAAAGAACCTCGCCTTGTCCATCAACCCCGGATCGTTGTGATGACAGGTCGGATGCCATTCATAAGGGTCCGCCGGAAGCGCAAAGTCATCCACCGCCTGTACCACTCTCGCATAGGCGATTCCCAGCTGCCGGAAAAGCTGCTTGATCTCACTGTTATAGGAGCCGTTGGGGTAGGCGTGTCCCCGGATGATCTGTCCGGTCAGCTGTTCCAGTCCCTTTCTGTCCTCGAGGACTTCCTCCGCCACCGCCGCCATCGGGCATCTCGCGATCGTCGGATGCGTCATGGTATGCGTTGCGATCTCATGTCCTCTGTAAAGCTCCTTCACCTTTTCCGCCGGAAGGCGCGGCTCCCTGCCGAGCATACCGTAATTGAGGTTAAAGGTTCCTCTGATGCCATTTTTATTGAAGATTTCCACAAGCCTTTCATCCTGCACCTTGCCGTCGTCATAGCTCATTGTCAATGCCTTTGCCCGCCCCTCCGGGAAACAGATATATACCTTCATCTCTCCTGTCGCTCCTCCCTGCGGCAATCGCCGCTATTACTATCATCTTATCTCTTTTAAGCCGCGCCCGCAAGCTATTTCCGTGCAACAACCCAGCCACGTTACTGCCCTTTATCGTGCAGGAGTTTCCATTGCCTTCCCGGTGTATTTTTAGTATGATAGTGTCAACTCAATGATGTACCCAAGAGAAAGGAGCACAATTATGCGCGATTCATTTCGCAACAGACAAAATGGTTTTACAACGATGGAGGGAGGTTCGCAGACGCCCCCGAAGCGGAAGCCCGCTGGCAAAATTTTCGGTATTGCGGCCGCTGTCATTGTCGTCCTCATCCTTCTTCTGAATACCACCTATGAGATCAAGGAACAGGAGCAGGCTGTGCTGATAACCCTCGGCAAAGCGACCGCCGTGACCGATCCGGGTCTGCACTTCAAGATCCCCTTTATCCAGCAGGTCAGAAAGGTCAACACAACAATTCAGGGCTTTTCCATCGGCTATTACAGCGACAGCAACAGCGTCAATGAGGACGAATCCCTGATGATTACCTCGGACTTCAACTTTATCGACGTTGACTTCTATGTGGAGTACCGCTATAGCGACCCCGTAAAGGCACTGTACGCCTCAAAGCACCCGCTCGACATCCTGCGGAATATCAGCCAGAGCTGCATCCGCACCGTCATAGGAAGCTACCCCGTCGATGATGTCCTGACGACAGGAAAGAATGAGATTCAGGCGGCGATCAAGGAGATGATCGTGGAACGGCTCGACGAGCATGACATCGGCATACAGCTGGTAAACATTACCATTCAGGATTCCGAGCCGCCCACCGCGGAGGTCATGGAAGCCTTCAAGGCTGTTGAAACAGCAAAGCAGGGCAAGGAAACCGCTCTGAACAATGCCAACAAATACCGGAACGAGCAGCTTCCCTCCGCACAGGCACAGGCGGACGGTATCTTAAAGGATGCCGAAGCGCAGAAGACCGAGCGCATCAACGAAGCGACCGCACAGGTGGCGCGTTTTAACGCCATGTATGCCGAATACCTGAAAAACCCCGCCGTGACGAGACAGCGTATGTTCTACGAGGCGATGGAGGAGGTTCTCCCCGACCTCAAGGTCATCATCGAGAGCCCCAACGGAGACGTCCAGACCATATACCCTATCGAATCCTTCACAGGAAGCAACGGCAGCAGCACCTCCGACAGCAGTTCGGAATCCAATCAGGGAGGCATAGAATAAACAATGAAAAAGGTTAAAAATATATTCATAGCAGTCATAGCATTTATCATATTGATGATCGGTGCATCCAGCATCGTCATAACCAAAGAAAATGAATACAGTCTGATCCGGCAGTTCGGTAAGATCGACCACGTTATATCGGAGGCGGGGCTGAGCTTCAAGGTTCCCTTTATCCAGAGCGTCGACACCCTTCCGAAGCAGACACTGCTGTACGACCTGTCCTCCTCAGATGTCATCACCAGCGACAAGAAATCCATGATCTGTGACAGCTACATCCTCTGGCATATTACCGACCCTATTAAGTTTGCGCAGACCTTAAACTGTTCTATCTCTGCGGCGGAGGGCCGTCTCGATGCCATTGTGTACAACTCGACAAAGAACGTCATCAGCAGTACGACGCAGGAGGATGTCATTTCAGGGCGTAACGGCGCGCTCTCTGCGGCAATCATGAGCAATATCGGTTCCTCGCTGGATCAGTACGGCATTGAGCTTCTGGATTTCGAGACCAAGAAGCTCGATCTTCCGAGCGACAACAAGGCAGCCGTATACGAGCGGATGATCTCCGAACGGGACAACATTGCGGCGACCTACACGGCAGAGGGAAGCTCCGAGGCGCAGAAAATCCGGAATACGACCGACAAGGATGTCACTGTCATGCTGTCCGAGGCGGAAAAGGATGCCGCTATCCTGATCGCGGAGGGTGAAGCAGAATACATGAGAATCCTGTCGGAAGCGTACAACGACGAATCCAAGCAGGAGTTCTACTCCTTCGTCAGAAGTCTGGACGCTTTAAAGCTGTCCATGCAGGGCGGCAACAAGACCGTTATCCTGTCGCCGGATTCCCCGATCGCACAGATCTTTTACGGCAAATAAATCATAGACGCGGAAAGGCCCCGGGTGGTGGAAGCACCCGGGGCCACCGCATGTGTCGCAGACATACGGCTTCCGCTATACTAAACTAAGGGAATTAGATGAACGCTTATTCAACATCCTGCAGTGCTGCAAAGTCCTCCTCACCGGTACGAACCTTTACAACCTTATCTACATTATATACAAAGATCTTGCCGTCTCCGATATGTCCTGTGTAAAGCGCCTTCTTTGCGGCCTCTATCACATTTCCGACAGGAATCTTGCTCACAACAACCTCAACCTTGACCTTCGGCAGCAGCGTCGCATCCATCTCGACACCACGATATTTCTCACCGGCACCCTTCTGGATACCGCAGCCCATAACGTTCGTGACCGTCATACCGGTTACACCGAGGTCATTCATCGCCTTCTTCAACGCATCATATCTTGTCATCTTCGCAATGATAACTACCTTATGCATACCCGTATCTACCGCGGAGGGAACCTCCACAACAGGGACGGAAGCTTTCTTCTTCGTCTCGGATGCCGCATCGTACTCGCTCTCGCCGAGATCTGTATTTTCATTTACATCCATCAGACCACCGGATACATCCATGATAGAGAAGCCTGCATATGCCGATGCGAGACCGTGCTCCTTCGCATCCAGACCTACAATTTCCTCTTCCTCCGAGACGCGGAGTCCGACAGTTGCCTTGATTACAAGGAAGGTAATGGTAATGGTGACAGCTGTCCATGCTGCAACAGATGCAAAGCCCAAAAGCTGGAGTCCGAGCAGCTTAAAGCCGCCACCGTAGAACAGACCCGTCAGCTCTACACCGTTTGCATCCGCAATGCTGTAGCCGGGTGCGGAATTTGTTGCAAAAAGTCCGACAGCGATCGTGCCCCAGATACCGTTCAGGCAGTGAACCGCAACAGCACCGACGGGGTCATCAATATGTAATTTATTATCTAAGAACCAGACACCGAACACAACCAGCAAACCGCCGACCGTACCGATAATGATTGCACCGAAAGCATCTGTCACGTCACAGGATGCGGTAATTGCAACCAATCCTGCAAGGGAAGCGTTCAGGCACATGGAAACATCAGGCTTGCCGTACTTGATCCAAGTAAAGATCATGCAGGCTACCGTTGCCACAGCCGGAGCGATCGTCGTGGTGACAAAGATGGAACCGAGCTGTTCAACGCTCGTTGCCGCTGCACCGTTAAAGCCGTACCAGCCGAGCCAGAGGATGAATACGCCGAGTGCACCGATCGGGATATTGTGTCCGGGGAATGCATGCACCTTTGTGATATGTCCGCTCTTATCCTTTGTGAATTTTCCGATACGGGGCCCGAGCATCTTCGCGCCGATCAGCGCTGAGATACCGCCGACCATATGGATTGCACAGGAACCTGCGAAGTCGTGGAAGCCAAGCTGTACAAGCCAGCCGCCGCCCCAGATCCAGTGTGCCTCTACCGGATAGATCAGGGCTGAGATAACACCGGAATAGATACAATAGGAAAGGAACTTTGTTCTCTCTGCCATGGCGCCGGATACGATCGTTGCCGCCGTAGCGCAGAACACAAGGTTAAATACGAAAGCAGACCAGTTAAAGTCCTTATAGGATGTAAAAATATCAAATCCGGGCTTGCCGATCAGTCCGACAAGATCCTCCCCCAGAAACAGTCCGAATCCGATCAGGATGAATACCACTGTACCGATACAGAAATCCATCAGATTCTTCATAATGATGTTGCCGGCGTTCTTCGCCCTGGCAAAACCGGTCTCAACCATTGCAAAGCCCGCCTGCATCCAGAACACCAGCGCAGCGCCGATCAGAAACCAGACGCCAAATACTTCTCCGTGAACAGCACTCATAATCTCCTCTGTCATAATAAATCACCATGCCTTTCCGTTACCTGCAAACTTTGGGCCGCAGGCACAAATTTGCGTGTGAAAATTCATTTTCACACTTTCCTCCTCTTATGAATTTTATAAAAATGACGATGCCGAGACTCTTCCCTTTGAAGCCCCATCGCATCGTCAAAAACAAAAAGGCACTACGGATCTCTCCATAGCGCCTTCGCTTTATGTATGGGAGTATAGCACCGCACCTTCTCCCTGTCAACAGCTAATTTTTATTTTTTATCAGCAGACGGAAAAACGGTCTGTCGTTCATAGTGAGTTCCTCCACTGCCTGAAAGCCCAGCTTGTCGCAGAGAAGCAGCGACGGTTCGTTCTCCGCATCCACCAGCACCTGAACACACTCAAAGCCAAGCTGCTCCCAGCCATAGGCGAGGATGGCGCGGCAGACCTCCTCGGCATAGCCCTTCCGCTGCCACGGTACGCCGATCGTATAGCCGAGCTCCGGCTCATCATAGCCGGGGCGGTAGGAAAATCCCGCTCTCCCGATTACACAGCCGCTCTCCTTCTCCACGACCGTCCACACGCCGAACTCATAAAAGGTGTAGACCTGTTCGATGTACTGCCTGATATATTCCCGCTCCTGTTCCTTATCCGGATACAGATTCTCCATGTATTGCGTGATGGCTGGATTACTATAAATAGTAAAAAAATCCTCCACGTCCTCCGGCACAGTCTCCCGGACAATGCATCTCTGCGTTTCAAGAATCTTCCACGGCAGACCTTTCAGTCTCCGGTACACACGCTCGGCATACTCCGGCTCTATCTGCTCCGGATCCTCCACTCCAAAACGGAACCCTGAGAAATCCTCTCCGCTGTTGCCGGAGTGAAAATAGATCAGGACAGCTTCTCCTTTATTTTTAAGCTCGTTTGCAAGGCCGCTGTCATCCGTCACATACAGCGTTCCTCTTGTCTCCTCCGTATGAATCTCTGTTTTTTTCAAATAGTGCATGCCGTTCACTTCCCTCTTTACGGTCTTTTTATTTTGCGGTATAATCCCAGTAGCTATTATAATTACTTTTCACAGAAAGGACAATTCCTATGGCACAAAATCCCATTGTCACCATCACCATGAAAAACGGAGATGTCATCAAGGCAGAGTTATATCCGGACATTGCGCCCGTTTCCGTAAATAATTTTATCAGTCTGATCAACAGGAAGTTCTATGACGGTCTGATCTTCCACCGCGTAATCAAGGGCTTCATGATTCAGGGCGGCTGTCCCGACGGAACAGGTATGGGCGGTCCCGGCTACAGCATCAAGGGAGAGTTCGCCGCAAACGGTGTGGATAACTCCCTGAAGCACACGGAGGGCGTGCTCTCCATGGCGAGAGCCCAGCATCCCGACTCCGCCGGCAGCCAGTTCTTCATCATGCATAAGAACGCTCCGCACCTCGACGGCAGCTACGCCGCTTTCGGCAAGGTAATCGAGGGTATGGACGTTGTAAACAAGATTGCCGAGACAAGAACCGACTGGAGCGACAGACCCTTAGAGCCGCAGGTGATCGACACCATCACGGTAGAGACCTTCGGCCAGGAGTACCCCGAACCCGAGAAACTGAACAGATAATATGGCGTCATGGACGGGGCTAGTACCAAAGTACTGCCTCGTTCATATTTTGTTTACAAATCATTCAAGTATTTTTCAATTAATCATCATTCTTTAGACATTTTCTTCCCCTATACTAAGACCATAAGATAAAACAAAGCAAACAAAAAAGCCAGCTACAGTTACTTGTTTACTAAATAACTTTTTCATAATAAATGCCAGAGGACAATGTTCTCTGGCATCCTCCCTTTATAGGTGTTTTATTCAGGAATGCGGGGTGCTTCACATCAGAAAAAGATTAGCAGTTTTCGCCAATGGATGGGCGATCGATTATGTACAACAGTTTCTCACAGGAGTTTCAGAGGTTGCCACGGTCACGGACACCGATGTCTTTGTATTCATGGATTTTTCCGCCAAGGATGAGTACACGAAAATCAACATCGGTGAATCGAATATTTTCCGGCTTCCCAATCTGAAGGATTTTAATTTCGCCATTCTGATGACGAATTCTTTTAATTTACAGGAAGAAACCGACTATGTCTACCGTTCCGTCATGGAGTCCGGGATTCCGGCTGTCAGCCTGGAATATGTCTTAAACGGCATCCCGAGCATCCTAACCGACAATTACAGCGGTATGCAGGAGCTGACGAGGCATCTGATCCTCGAGCACGGCGTAAAGCACATTGTATATGTCAGCGGTCCGGAAGATCATGTGGAAAATGCCACGCGGCTTCAGGCAGTCAAAAATGTTGCGCACGAAAACGGGCTGCGCATACGGGATGAGGATATTATCTTTGGCAGATGGAGTCAGGACCCGGCAAAGATACAGGTCATCAAATGGGTCGATGAGCACGGCGGGCTGCCGGACGCCTTCATCTGCGCAAATGATCTGATGGCGCTGGGCGTCTATGATGCGCTGGAGGAGCTGGGCTATCATGTCCCGGACGATGTTCTCGTCACAGGCTTCGACAATATCAAGGTCAGCCGCGACATGCAGCCGCCTCTGGCAACGGTCAGCCGCGACTGGCACGCCATGGGGCAGAAGGCAATGCAGCTTCTGTTGGACAAGACAGAGGGCTCCGATATTTCGACAGCCACTGTCATCCCGACAAACTTTATCTGCCGCCCAAGCTGCGGCTGTGCAATGCCCGGGGAAGCAAAGCCGTCCTGCCGCACGGGTGATGCCCTGCGCTACGACTGCCATTTCAGAGAAATCCACTTGGCTGTCAGGGGCTCCGATACGGCTGAGACCCTGTACCAGAATTTCAAGCATCTCTTTCAGAGGAGCAACTGGATGGAGGGCAACAATTTCCTGCTCTGTCTCGAAAGGGAATTTTTCCGCATTCAGGAGCGCGATGTCAACCTGAAAACGACCGGCTACAGCGAAAATATCGATGTCATCTGCGCACTGAACAATGGGCTCGCGAGACCTCATCAGACGATTGGCTGCCGGGATGTCATATTCCGCGCGGCGAGCACAAGACCTGACCCGGCGATGTATATCTTCGTCCCGCTGCACAACGACGAACGTTCCTATGGCTTTGCCATGTTCTCAAGAAATATCGATGTTCTGGAGGATCACTATCTGTACATCTGGACGCGGCAGGTAAATATGTGTCTGGAGCAGGTCCGGAGAAATATCACGATCCGGGAACTGACACAGAAGCTCACCAGCCTGTCCGTCACGGATGTTCTCACCGGCGTTTACAACCGGACAGGCTGCGAACAGATCGCTTATCCGATGCTGGAGGAGGCTCACCGTCTCGGAAAAACCAGCGTCATTATGCTGGCAGACATTGACCGCATGAAGGTCATCAACGATCAGTACGGTCATGCCAATGGGGATCTCGCGCTGCGTACCGCCGTGTCTGTGCTGCGCTCCCTGCTTCCGTCCGACTGGATCATCTGCCGGATCGGCGGAGACGAATTTTTCATCGGCGGTATATGGACGGAGGACATTGACCCCGACAGGCTGATCGATAATGTCACTGACAAGCTCGCCCACGAGTCAAAGCGCCTGCAGCTTCCCTTCCATCTCGGTCTCAGCCTCGGCTATGTCAAGATCAACCCTGAGGACAACATGGATCTGGAGAGCAGGCTCCGCACAGCAGACCGCCATATGTACGAAAACAAAAGCCAGCATCATAATTCCATAAAATGGGAAGGTGTAGACTAAGCGCTACACCTTCCTCTTTCGCTTTTATCGGATGTCAAATACACTTCTCACCTTCAGGCCTGCCGGCTCACCCTTCAGGATTTTTACCCTTCTCGTCTCCGCGTTCAGGTCGAAATAGTTGTCGGACAGCAGCATATCCTGCGCCTCGTTCTGAATTTCCACCGCCTTTGCAAAGCCCCTGGCAGTCACGAGCAGGCTGTCACCCTCTACCTTCACCGTCAGCCCCGGCTCCCGGAAGCGGAACTGCTTGGGCGGGCAGAACAGCACGGTACCGGACGATACGCATTCTCCCGCCTCATCCCTGCATTCGTAGCTGACATAATTCTCATACAGCGAGGCATCCGCGCAATCCTGCTGATCCAGCCAGACCGCTGACAATGCCGGAACCGTCAGCTCGGCACTGTCTCCCCGGAGCACTCTTCCCTCATTGTCCCGCAGCTTCCATTCCACCTGCAGGTGCTTCTCCTGCAAGGTCTCATTTGCCACGTTGAGCCTGATCGATTTCTTCACCTCATACGGCTGTGCATTCGGGTTCGTGTCCTGTGTAAGGATGCCCTCCTCCTCACAGGACAGCAGCACCGGCGCGAAGAAACGCTTTGCAAAATAATGTGCCGCCTTCCAGCGCCCGTCGTAGTCTATCGTCGCCCAGCTCGCCACCGGCCAGCAGTCATTCAGCTGCCAGATAATTGTGCCCATGCAGCGCCCCCTGTTCCGCCGGAAATGCTCCACTCCGTACCGCAGTGCCTCCGCCTGCAAAAGCTGGGAGGCATACAGCGCAATGTCAAAGGAGCCCGGGTACAGATAGGTCTGCTCGAGATAATTCATGATCTTGCCGTTTGCGGCGCTGTTGCGCTGGTGCTTCTCCATCACATAGGAGAAAATGTTCCTGTCCTCCGGCTCCGTGAAGGATTCCACGGTCTTCATCAGCGGGAACGACTGGAAACCAAACTCCGACACATAGCGGAAGAAAAATTTCCGGTACTCGGTAAACGGCTTGTTCCCGTGCCATACATCCCAGTAATGCGTGTCACCTCTGTTCGGATCATTCGGATTGTCAAAGCTTCCCCCTGACGACGGGCTGGACGGCCAGTAAAAGGTGTTGGGGTCATACTGCCTTAACACCTTCGGGATAATATACTCGTACATCTTGATATAATCCGCCCGCTCCTGCTGCCGGCTCACCCACAGTCCGCTCTCCACAAAGGATTCCATCTCGTTATTTCCGCACCACAGCGCCAGACACGCATGGTGGCGGATGCGCTTCACATTGTCTATGAACTCCGCCGTGATATTCTCCTCAAACTCCTCCGAGAGATAATACACCGCACAGGCAAACATGAAGTCCTCCCACACGATCAGCCCGAGTTCGTCGCAGATGTCCCAGAACTCGTCGCCCGGATAGTAGCCGCCGCCCCAGACGCGGATGCAGTTGAAATTGGCGTTCTTCGCCTGCATCAGAAGCTCCCTTGTTCTCTCCGGCGTCACACGCGGCAGGATATTGTCCTCGGGAATATAATCCGCACCCATCGCAAAGATTCTGACACCGTTGATCTCATGCTCGAAGCATTCCCCGTAGGCATCCTTCTCGATGTGGACAGTAATCGTCCGCAGACCGATTCTGCGGTTCCATGTGTCCAGCACAGCGCCGTCCTTTAAAAGCTCTACCTCTACCCTGTAGAGCGGCTGCTCACCGTAGCCGCTCGGCCACCAGAGCTTCGGTTGCTCTATCGTCAGCTCGCCTCCGTCTGTCGGAACTTCAAGCCTCCTTCCGTCCGGATCTGTGATCACTGCCCGCCATGACAGTCCTGTCAGTTTAGCAGCATCCTCCTCTTTTCCGAAGGAACGGACTCTCTCCTCGCCGATTTTATCCACATCGACCCGCAGCTTCAGACGCACTTTTCCACACTCGTGCTCCTGTGTGACATACACGCCATCCAGTCTTGCCGTATCGTAGCCGACAAGGCTTACCGCTCTCCAGATGCCGGCATCCGGCAGTCTCGGCCCCCAGTCCCAGCCGAACATGCAATGTGCCTTCCGCAGATAGGAGAAGCCTTTCATGGCATCCGAACTGCCGTCAATAAACCGGTTCTCATACGCCGCCTGAATGTAACGGGTGGGGGAATGCAGAACCACGCGCAATTCATTCATGCCCTCCCTCAAAAGCGCTTTTACCGGATATTCAAAGGTTCTGTGCATATTGCAGACGGATGCGACACGGTTGTCATTTAAGAAAATATCCGCAACCGTATCGATTCCGTCAAAGCGCAGCAGCACCTCCTCACACGCGCGAAGCTGCTCCGCAACCTCAAATTCCGTCACATAGGTAAAATCATGATCCATCAGCGCCAGCGCCTTCAGCTCATTGTCCCGGTAAAACGGATCTTCCATCTTCCCCGCCCTGAGCAGGTCATGGTAGACGCTTCCCGGAACCTCCGCAGGAATCGCTTCCCCCTGTCCGTCAATATAGAGCATCCACCCGCAGGTATTGCTTCCCAAATTCTCTACAAGCATTGTTTGGTCTCCTCCAAAGCTTCTGTAATTACTATTCTCTCAGTCTACACAAACAGCAGCAGGCTTTCCCCCGCCTTCACCGTGACATGGACGGTCTTCTCCCCATAGGTGACATCCGCCTCATAATCGCTGTCGGCATGAAGCTCTGCCTCGGAAAGCTTTCCCTCACGCCATGTCATATACACTTCCGCATTCCCGGCTATCCGCAATCCCCTGACGGAACCGTTCGCCCAGCTCGAGGGCAGCGCCGGAAGCAGGATCAGCCTGCCCTTGCTGCTCTGTGCAAGCATACCGCACATGGCGGCGCAGGCGCCAAAGTTTCCGTCTATCTGGAAGGGCGGATGTCTGTCGAACATATTCGGATAGGTTGACTGTCCGAGCATCTTCTCGATATTCGCATAGGCTTCCTCGCCGTCCCAGAGGCTTGCATAATGATTCATAATCCATGCACGGCTCCAGCCGGTGTGACCGCCGCCGTGAGATAATCTGTATTCCAGCGTCTTTCTCGCCGCAGCCGCCAGCTCCGGTGTCCCGTCAACCGTGATCTCGCCCGCAGGGTACAGACCGTAAAGGTGGGAAATATGTCTGTGTCCCGGCTCAACCTCCTCGTAATCCTCTGGCCACTCCATAATCCTTCCGCTTTCGCTGAGCCTTGTCGGTGTCAGGCGCTCCCTGCAGGATGCGATCTGCTCCATCAGCTCGGGAATGCTGTCTACCCCGGGAATGCTGCAGTCCTCCGGCGCGCTCTTTCCCAGCGCCTCCCACGCCTCGAGACAGCCTGTGAAAAGGTGTCGAAGGATCTGGTTGTCCATTGTCGCCCCGACACAGCAGGAACCGGTCTCCCCGCTCGGCAGCCGATAGGAATTCTCCGGCGAGACAGACGGGCTTGTCACAAGATAACCGTTTCTCTCGATCAGGAAATCCACAAAGAACAGCGCTGCCTCGGCAAGCATCGGGAACGCTTTTTTCAGGAATTCCCTGTCCTGCGTGTAGAGGTAGTGCGTCCAGAGATGCGTCGCAAGCCATGCCGCCCCCATCGTCCAGTAGGAGCCGGGATACCAGATGTCCTGCGGCGCGGAATCGCCGTGAATATCCGTGTTGTGATGGGCAACATAGCCACGGCAGCCGTACATTTCCCTTGCGGTTCTGCGTCCCGTCCGCTGCACCTTTTCCAGCAGCTCAAACAATGGCAGATGACATTCCGACAGGTTACAGCTTTCCACATGCCAGTAGTTCATCTCCGCGTTGATGTTGATTGTATATTTGCTGTCCCACGGAGGGGTGAAGTCCTTATTCCACAAGCCCTGCAGAGTAGCCGGAAGTCCGTCCGCACGACTGCAGGAGATCGTCAGGTATCTGCCGAAGTCAAAGAGCAGCTTACTCAGTCCAATATCCGCAGCTCCCTCCTTTGCCTTCGCAAGACGCTCATCTGTCGGGCAAGAATCGTAGTCCTCCGCACCGTCCAGTTCAAAGGCAAAGCGGTTGTACAGCGAAGCGTAATCCGTGATATGCTCCAGACGCAGCTTTTCAATCGGCTTCTGTGCCGCCTCGAATCTCTCTGTCAGCCGGTCATGGAGAAATGCCTGCAATGCCGCCTGATGAAGATATTCCACGCGCAGATACTCCGGGAGATCCGGTCTTTCCACGAGACTTAAAAAATGCTCCTCCGCAGGGCATTTTGCCTTCGTTCCGTCAGCGTTCTGATATGCTGTCTCATATTCATGCAGTACCTCATCCTGCTTTTCCGTCGAATAGTGATAGGTTGTATCCGCCGTAAAGCAGAGTACTGCCTCCTTCGCGCCAGAGACATCAAGGCTCTCTCCCAGCGCGGTCACACTTCCCTCTCCAACGGTTCTCGCAGACAATGCCATGGCAAATTCATAGCCGCCTCTGCCGAGGTTTCCATATAATTCAATCCTGTCGTTTCCGCTGCGCTTCACGCCGTCAAAGAATTTCCCCCTCCGCATCCGCGTCGTGAAATCCACCGTGCCTGTCCCTTCTGCCGTAAAACGCATGACAATGCAGTCCGCAGGCTTTGATGCAAAGATTTCTCTGCAATACAGGGTGTCGCCGCACCGGAACTGTGTGACCGTCACTGCTCTGTCGAGGTCAAGCCAGCGCCGGTAATCCGTCACCTTTTCCTCATCAATCCCGTAAAAGGTGAAATGGAGATCCCCCAATGTCTGATAGGGATGCATGCTGTCCGGACAGCCTGTCATCGCCTTATCCATAAGCACCTCTGCCTTATGAATCTGTCCCTCATCAAGATACTTCCGGATCAGCGGCAGCTTGTCCTTAAAATCCGGATTGATTCTCTCCGTCTGTCCACCGTACCAGATGCTCTCCTCATTTACCTGAAGTCTCTCGGTGCCCGTTCCGCCGAACACCATTGCGCCAAGCCTGCCATTGCCGACAGGAAGCGCCTCCTCCCATTCCACCGCCGGATGTTCATACCATAATCTTCCCACAGATACCTCCCATTGTCTCCCGCAGATACATTTTTCTGATTATTCTCCCTGTTTCCAACAGCGTTGTCAGCAGGGGCATCCCTATCATAATATATTTTATTTCTTTCAGCAATCAGTTTTTAGGAGGGAGCTTCTGGCGGTTTATCTCACTCTGACTTCACTTTTGTTTAAAATATAGGCGAGGGAACACAGAACTAATGCTATGCCATATATTCCTTCTACATAAACCGGATTAAAATAGATCACAAGACCTCCACCGACAAAATTTCCCAAGGGAATCATGATGGATGCCATGCTTTCGGTTAAGGTCGATACGCGTCCAAGCAAATTCTCCTCTATATCGTTTTGAATTAACACTACAAAAACAATATTCATCATGCAGATTGCCGCATTACTTATAAAGATCAGAATATATGAGAGAATAATTGCCTTATCTAAGGTGTATGCCATTCCCAGCCATGAAATTCCGGCTATGAGAAGACATAATGCCGTGATTCGGTTGTAGTGCTTCATGGCATTTTTAATTTTTCCGATCAGGAATGTTCCAACCACTCCACCGATACTGGAGCAGACAAGGAGACTTCCGTAGCCGTAAGCCTCACTACAGATATATTTTTTTGCCACGATCGGCAGAACAAGCATGGCGATTCCATAAAAGAAATTTACAATCACAATCGGGATGAAAAGCTTTAAGATGCCCTTGTTATCTTTTATCGCACAAATTCCATCTTTCAAATCTGCCACATATGTTCCAAACGAATATTCCTCCGTAAATCCCGTGTGGTCTTCCTTAAGATGCCGTGCAATGTATGAATAAAATTTTGTTGCAAGCAGAAAAAGCAGTAGGATAGTCACCACAATAATTTTATCGTGAAAAAAGGAGATTATGACCGTTGAAACTGCGTTGAAGAAAATGTCTAAAATTTTCTCGCAGGTCTTAAACCGGCTGTTTACCTTTGTCAGACGATCTTTTTCTGCCAGACGCGGAATGATCTTCTGCCCGGACGGATAAATGATGGTGGACGCAGCATAGGTAATTAGCAGCAGCACAAGCAATAATATACCAGTTGTCACTTCATTCAGGTCGGAACATAGGAGTGCTCCGAACAGTATCGCCGTTAAAAACACCTGAACAATACTCATGAA
Organism: uncultured Acetatifactor sp.; assembly: GCA_934402315.1. Lineage (GTDB taxonomy): Bacteria > Bacillota > Clostridia > Lachnospirales > Lachnospiraceae > Acetatifactor. The sequence goes on from CAKRTS010000002.1 coordinate 136,942, forward strand.
AAAAAGATTTACTTTAGCTGTTGTCCTATCGATAAAGGGCCCGAATAAAAACGAAAAGGCATCAATAATAGAAATAGCAGAAAAGACCAGCGCCAGCAAAATAGTGGATTCATATTTTTCGTTAAAATACCAGACGGTAAATATATAAAAAATACTGTCCGCCATATTAGTAATCATAGTTCCCGCAAGCAAATTAAATTCCAGTCGTTTATTTTCCATTTCTTTTGTGCTACCTCCATTCACTAATATTATTAGTTAGTTCTTTTTTTATCTTTGAAGAACCTTCACTACCTAGAGCTGATATCATATCGAAAATTTTTTCATACAACGCACCCTTATAGACCCCAAGTCCAAATTTCATGACACACTCTTTTGTTTCATAATCGCAGATAAATTCAATAGAAGGATATCGAAATCCAAAACTATTACGATACGGCAGGAAAAGTTGATCCTCCAAACAGCAATTAATAAAATTATTTAACAATTGTTCATATGACTCCCTAGAAGAAAGATTAAATTTTACAAAGATAAATGGTATAGAACTTACGTAACCTTCTATTGAAGTCTTTGGTGATATTATTTCCAAAATATACTTATGTATTTTTATTTCAATAGTATCCATAAAGGATTGCACTATATACTGTAGTTTTAATTTATATTCCATAGACTTTTGAAATTCACATTTACTAACCAACAACAGCTTGTTATAGGAAATATTTTCGCCTGATATATTCTTATAATGTTTAATATATTGAAATAAATTTTCCGCATAGCTAATGTTCTTCTTATGCACATGCCATGTCACAATACCAATATTTTCAAACTCAAGTCCAAATTGATCCTGTTTTATACCCGACCTTAATTCAATAAAAACTACATTAAACTCTTTTTTTATTTTTTTCCGCAACACCTCAAATATAGTCGTTGAGCAGTCCATTGTAGAATCAATGATAATGAATTTAACTTTTGCATCTGATTTGTTAATTAAGTCTATTACAAAATTTATATCAGTGGATGGTAAGTCCAAACGATACTGTATTGGTTCAAAAAAGAAAACATTATTTTTTGCATTCGTCTCATTAACAGTAATGCCACAATTTTTCAATGTTTCAAAAAAAATTCTTGTCTCAAAATATCCTGCAAAATGCTGGATTCGTATAGGTTCCCTAATAAAAGAATTAATTATTTCAATAGTACCTCTAATCGCAGACATTCCATTGTCATATATATAGGTTCTGTTTAAACGATTTGTAATTGTATAACCTGTTAGGTTAGTTGCGACTTTTGAATCATCTACTAAAGTCCCATATGTATAAAAAACAGGCTCTCCGTCTGTATCACACGGATTCATTCCTCGCCATGGAGATCCACAAAATGTAGAAGAAATTTTAAATACTTTCTGTATCCACTGCGTTCTAATACAATTTACACTGTTTTGCAATATGTTTTCATTTACTTTATCGTTATTTGTTAAAAATATTTCCTTTTTCTCAATTTTCAAATAATTTATTATTTTTTGTAAGTCGTCCTTTTCACATGTCTGCCATTGTATTATATTCATGTCCATTTTATATGATGTTCAATAAAACAGCATATATCTCCTCTTTTATTTACCCCTTAATGTATAATCATCTCAGTGACAATTTTATAAATTTAAATAATAGTATATCTTTTTACCTGCATCACATTATTCCAACGTGAATATACTTTAACATTTATAATCAGCAAAACTTTCAATGCTTCAACACAAGTAACTTTAGCAAGACCACCTTATATACTTTTATGCCAAAACATAATATAGTCTTTTTATGCAGCAGTATGCATTCATCAATTATTTTTGTTTTCACTGCACTTATAGCCAGTCTTTTATATTAAAATTTCTTTAGGAAACGCTATGTTATGTAATTTTCTGTATGTTGAATTGAAATATGCCCCAACAGGGTATAGACAAACAATATCATGCGCTCCTATTTTTCTTGTTTGTTTCACTTGAAAGATATCGCTTTCAAAACAAGTGTTCCCACAAACATTATACTCCGAAAATGGAATAATCTCTCCTCTGTGAATATTAGCAATAATCTTTGGAACATACCATGAACTAAGATTAAATGCTGACACATCTAGCATAACATTTCCTTGTTTTTGGAGGTTGATACAATAGTCAGCAACCCTCGAAACCAGTATACCAGATTTTCTTACCAAAAGACTTCCGGGTTCAATATAAATTTGTTTATCGCGAAAAAGTTGTGCAATTTTTTTTACATTTTCCGAAAACAACCCCATATCGTAAAGATAATCCCATCCGCCGCCAATATTTATTTGACTAATACTGTCAAATGATTTACACCAACGTTTTAATTCCTCAATAATATTATTTATATTGTTGTTATCTTTCTGACCTAAATGAATATGTAATCGCGTTAATCTTAAATTATAAACTTTACAGATATTTTTGATACATTGACAATCTGTTTCATATAAGCATCCAAATCTAGACCTTCTTTTTTTATTGTCCTCCAATTTCGATATATATCCATTAATCCTTATAGCAATGTCTCTACAATCCATTGTTTTACAAACATTTTGTAATTGATTAATTGAAATGAAATCGAACTGATGACTTTTAACTATTTCTTGTATTTGTCCGTGCGTAAACGCATACCCAGAGGCCGAAACTATTTTATTATAGCCACTTACGTGTGTATACTCTTCCCAAGAAGCAACATCAAATCCATCTACAAATTCAGATAAATAAGAAATGACATGATCATTTAAATTTGCCTTAACCGAATATAGGCATTTAACATTGCCGCATTCATTCAAAATATCGATAATTTCCTGAACAATTAATTTCATAATTTTCCTAGAATAAATTATATAAGGTTCTATATAATCAGCAGAGATTGAATTTAAAATTTCTATAAGTTCCTTTTTTATTTTTTCACTCATTTAAATACAATAATGAAATAGCAGTGTATCCACGAAATTATGGCACACTGCTATTCCATAGCTCCTCCATGAAATATGATTACTTATCTTCCATCAGTCGCTTTTGGTACGACTCACCCCAAAAAATTTCTCTAGGGAAAAAAGGAAAGCGCCCACTGCTGTCAGCTTTCGTAGTTTTTCGCAATTGTCTTCCTATTGTAAATGCACCTATTTGCGCTGAATATATTGCAGCCATCACCCCAGAGGTCGGTGTTGTAACAGTTCCGACCGCAAATAAATTCTTAATATTTGTTTCACCAAATTCATTTGTCACGAGATATCCGTTTTTCATATTAAGTTGTAAATTACTCAAAAAACTCGTAGTACCATTTCTTAGCTTATAAGAATTATAGTCAAAAACAATGCCATCATACTTATTATATAAATCATTCGGTATTCCGCAGCCCGTGTCAGTTGATGTTGCATCATCAATTATATAGTTACCTACCTTATCAAAATAAATACTCAACTTATTTGATAAATCCATAATTGATTTTTCGTGATTTCCTACAACAAGTACAGATTTCCATGCATAATTTTGTCTGAACTCCTTTGCCATTTCCTTCGGTGTATGTAATCCAATATTAGTTTTTTCTGGATGAAACAAAACGTCCGGATAAGTCATTATTCCCGTTGCAATAATCACATATTTGGCCTGATAGCTGTTTCGAGTCGTCGTTATTTCAAAAAACGGATTTAGCTTCTCAATCTGTATAACTTTTTCGTTAAAACCAAATTCAATTCCCGCTTCTAGACACTCACTATACAAAGAGCCTACCAAATTTTTTCCATGAAAAGCCCACTTTTTTGTAATTTGAATAAATCCGAATTTGGTTAACCCACCGGGATATGTGGAATTCTCTATGATCTTTATTTTAAAGTCTTCGGATACATTTTGAACAGGTGTGGCCTTTTGAATTATTAATGAAGCATATAGCCCTGATGGCCCTGCCCCAACAATAAGCACATCATAAATCATTTGTGTAGTTCTCCTAAACTAATATGGTTTATCAACGCAGTTAATCATATAGGCTTCCACATTCTCCGGCAATTCCGGAGATAAGCATTCCTCAATACCATTAACATCTATCTCCATATTTTCCATATCTAACATATTATTGTTTTGCTCCATTTTTTTCTCCTTTTCCTATTTTATTGCCGGCATTATATATAATATACCATTGTCTCTATTTTGTCAATCCATAATTTTATTGCATCCTCTTTGAGCAAAAATTCCCATCGAAATCTCTTCCAAATTTATCTTAACATATCACTGAATTGCTCCTATGTCTGCATGATTCAAATTTACTTGAAGCTATAAAATGTATGTCCCCTCTCTCCGCTGCGATTAACAGTCTCTTCGGTACTATGAGCGTATCGGATCTCCTGTTATCTGTTCAGATCTCTATCGCACTTCTTCGGTTTGATTTCCACACCTCCAATGAGAACATAACGCCCCGCCAGCTGTTATGTATTGTATATTCATTCATCATTTCCGGTGATTTTTCAAACCGAGTGATGTCATTATGACTTTCCTTCAATTGTCATAACAGTATTGTCTGCTGTGTATATAAGAGCACCAACCATTTACAACCTTACACTAATTTTCCAACTGCATCGCTTCACTTTTGTTTCGGCTCTGTTGCTCCCTGTCCTACACTTAAATCTGTCATTGCCGCTTCGATTCCAAGAATTCGATACGGACAGTTGGCTAGACCTTACCCGACAGAATTTTCCTGTCATACGCAATCCGCTTACAAAGGCAAGCGGTGTTTCCTTAGCTCGCACTATTTCATATAGCGTATGCCACATATCATCAGCAATAATTCCATGAAAAGAGGACGGTACGCTTTCCGTGTATCGTCCTCTTAATATTTCTATTAAATTCTTCCAAAGATAACTTCGTCTCAGGCCTTTCCAACAGAACCGAACAGCTCCATCTTCTCCTTAACGGTAGCCTTGATTGCTTCAAAGCCGGGAGCCAGAAGCTTACGAGGGTCAAAGCCCTTGCCTTCCAGATCCTTGCCTGCCTCGATGTACTTACGGGTAGCGTCAGCGAAGGAAAGCTGGCACTCTGTATTTACGTTGATCTTTGCAACGCCGAGAGAAATTGCCTTCTTGATCATGTCAGCCGGGATTCCAGTGCCGCCGTGAAGAACGAGAGGCATCTCACCTGTCTTCTGCTGGATAGCGTCCAGCGTCTCAAAGCTCAGTCCCTTCCAGTTTGCAGGATACTTGCCGTGAATATTTCCGATGCCGGCAGCCAGCATATCAACGCCGAGATCAGCGATTGCCTTACACTCGTTCGGATCTGCGCACTCGCCCATTCCGATAACGCCGTCCTCTTCGCCGCCAATGGAACCAACCTCTGCCTCGATGGACATATCAAGACCGTGAGCTACAGCAACGAGCTCCTTTGTCTTCTCAATGTTCTCTTCGATTGCGTAGTGGGAACCGTCAAACATGATGGATGTAAATCCGGCCTTGATGCACTTATAGCATCCGCCGTAGGTACCATGATCCAGATGCAGAGCAACGGGAACAGTAATTCCAAGAGACTTGTCCATTGCCTTAACCATAGCGGCAACTGTCTCAAATCCGGTCATGTACTTTCCTGCACCCTCAGATACACCGAGGATAACGGGAGAATTCAACTCCTGAGCAGTAAGAAGAACCGCCTTTGTCCACTCAAGGTTATTGATGTTGAACTGACCTACTGCATAGTGGCCTGCTTTTGCCTTTTTCAGCATTTCTGTTGCAGAAACTAACATGTTTACTTACCTCCGTTTGTATTTTTATCTTCATTATCCCGCCTTTGTGTCCCATTGACGGAATAACTGCGTTCTCGTTAAATATATCACAATTTCACTCTAATATCAATCCCCTTGCAGAGATTCTTAATCTCAACATGGCTATGGCTCCCGCCGTTTTCCCCATCGAGCGTCCATGCGACCGGCTCCTCAGATTCCAGCGTCAGCGCCGCCGTCCGGAAGCAGTACATATAGCTGCTGTCAATGTCACGGTTCAAAAGCGATACCATGATGCTGTTCAGTTCCATCGGGTTCTTCGGTCTCTTGATCAGTGTCACCTCAAACACGCCGTCATCGAGCTTGACATTCTTTCCCGTGATATTCTTAAATCCGCCCACCGACACCGAATTTGTAATCATCCCGAAAATAAAATCATCCTCCACCGTCTCGCCGTCGTGCGTGACCTTCATCTGGTACGACCGGATCGTAGAAAGCCGCTTCATTCCCTCCAGCAGATATGCCATATGTCCCAGCACATTCTTCACATCCTGTGCCGTCTCATAGGATACCTCGGTAAACAGGCCGAACGCTGCAATGTACACAAAGACATCCTTATTAAAGGAACCAATATCGCAGGGAAAGTCTGTGCCGTTCACCGCCGTCTCCGCAGCGCGCACCATATTCTTTGGCAGCGCCAGACTGCCGCCGAAATCATTTGTGCTCCCCGCAGGGATATAGCCGATGGGCGTGCGAAAACCGCTCTGCATCATGCCCGTTACCGCCTCGTCCAGCGTTCCGTCCCCGCCGCTGCACACCACCAGCTCATATTCCGCAGAGCGCTCCTTCACGATCCTCCTCGCATCTCCGCGCCTGCGCGTGGGTGCAACCGTGATCTCATAGTCCGCTGCGGCAAAGACATCAAGTATGTCCGCCAGTTTCAACCTGATCTGCGCCTTTCCCGCTTTGGGATTATAGACAAAAAGAAGTTTTTTAGCCATTTTCCTCACCTGTCAAAAATGCGCGTCTGCGACGCGCGAACTCAAAAAGACGGAATCAATAATCGCTGATTCCGCCCTCCACTGTGCCTTACTTTCAGTTACGCTTCTTTTCCACTCAGGAACTTTTCAATTCCCTCAACGGCTGCCTGCTCATCAACACCCTCTGCGGAAACATCCATCTCTTCTCCGTTGTTGAGTCCGAGACTCATCACGCCCATGATACTCTTTGCATTCACTCTTCTTTCACCTGACTGAATGTAGATCGTACTTTCATACTTGCTCGCTTCCTGCACAAGCAATGCCACCGGTCTGGCTTCAAGCCCACTCTCCAGGTTAATCCGGATACTCCTCTTTGTCATAATCTGTCCTCCTCTTTTTGGAACCGCAACTTTCCCTCGCCTTGTCGGCAAGCTCACTCAATTTGCGCAATCTATGATTGACACCTGATTTCCCGATTGGTGGGTGAAAGTATTCTCCTAACTCCTTCAACGGTGCATCAGGGTTTTCCAGCCGAACTTCCGCCATCTCCCGAAGAGCTTCAGGGAGGTTCTCAAATCCATAATGTAGCTTTAAAAATTCTATATCCTCTACCTGTCTGGCAGCGGCATTCACAGTCTTCGTAATATTCGCCGTCTCACAGTTCACTCTTCTGTTGACGGAATTTCTCATCTCCTTCAGAATGCGGAGATTTTCCAGATTCATCAGGGAAACCGGCGCCTCGCAGACATTCAGCAGATCTACGATGCCTGACCCCTCCTTCAGATAGACCACATAATATTTCTTGCGCAGAATGATCTTGGATTCAATGTCAAAATCCCCCATCACTTCCTGCAACTGCTTCGCTTTCGCCTCATCAGTACAGTCAAACTCCAGATGATACCCCTTCGCAGGGTCGCTCATGGAGCCTACACTTAAGAATGCGCCGCGCAAAAACGCCCTTTTACAGCAGGAATTCTTGATCACCGTCTTGTTGACCGGCTCGTCCAGATTCCCGAGCTTCTGTAAAATGGACTGCATTTCCTGTCCGCTCAGGGCAACATCACCATCTATATTATATGTTTTCTTCAGCAATGTAAAGCCTTTTCTGATAACTGCCTCATTTTCCGTCTGAAACCCGATGGTATATCTGTTCTCAGCATCTCTTCCGTACTGTCCGCAATAATGCATGATCGCGGATAACTCTGCAATCTGACAGTGCCTTGCAGGGCTGATATGTCTCTCCAGTTCTTCTTTCACTTCGCTTGAAAATGACATTTCCGAATCCTCTCGTGTCAAATCGTCCTGCTGTCTACATCCCGGTGATAGAGCTTAATTCCGTAATTTCCGGTATCCCTCATTCGCTTAAATAATTCATTCGCCAGCGTTACGCTTCTGTGCTTGCCACCGGTGCAGCCGATAGCAATGACCAGACGGTACTTACCCTCTTTGACATAGTTCGGGATCAGAAACTGTATCATGTCGGTGAGCTTGTCCATGAAGGCAGTTGCTTCCTCGTTGTTCATGACATAATCCTGAACTTCTTTGTCGTTTCCTGTCTTATGCTTCAACTCATCTATATAGAAGGGATTCGGCAGAAATCTCACGTCAAACACCAGATCGGCATCCGCCGGAATACCGTACTTAAAACCGAAAGACATCACCGTTACCATGAGACTATTATATTCTTCATTCTCCACAAAAATACGGTGAAGCTCCTCTTTTAATTCCCTTGTGAGCAAATTTGTCGTGTCGATCACATAGTCGGCTTGCTTTCTGATATTTTCCAGTACCTTGCGCTCCATGCGGATTCCGTCTTCCACTCTTCCGTCCGGCGCAAGCGGATGGACGCGCCTCGTCTCCTTATAGCGCTTAATCAGCACATTTTCATCCGCATCCACGAAAAGGATCTCAAACTGATAGCCTTTCTTTTTCAGTGTTTCCAGAACCCTGGTCGCATCCTTGAAGGACTGGTCGGAACGCACATCCAGACCGAGCACCACCTTGCTGACCTCGCTGTTCGGCATCGAAATCAGTTCAACAAATTTTTCCACCAGCGAAATCGGCAGATTATCCACGCAGTAAAAGCCTGCATCCTCAAGCATCTTTAGAACAGTACTTTTTCCGCCGCCGCTCATTCCTGTTACAATTACAAATCTCATCTGTTCTTCTCCCAGCCTAAAAACAGGACTTCTGTCTCCAAATTCACATTAAACTGATCCTTGACCCGTGTCTGTATTTCCCGGATCAGCGTTCTGACATCCTCTGCCGTTGCATTTCCTGTATTGATGACAAATCCGCAATGCTTGTCGGAAACCTTCGCGCCGCCGCACTGGAAACCTCTGAGTCCTGCCTCCATGATCAGTTGTCCGGCATAGTATCCCGCAGGTCTCTTGAAGGTGCTTCCCGCACTCGGATATTCCAGCGGCTGTTTCTCACGGCGCCTTGCCGCCAGCTCCTCCATTCTTTCCCTGATCTGCTGTCTGTCGCCCTTTTCCAGCCGGAGAATGACCTCCGTTACCGTAAAGGGATTATTTCTGATGGTGCTGGTTCGATAGCCAAACTCCATGGTTTCGTTATCCAGCTCCATAATTTCGCCCTCGCTGTTTACGACATTGACCTGTGTAACAATCTGGCTCAGTTCTCCTCCATAGGCACCGGCATTCATGACCACACCGCCGCCTATTGTTCCCGGAATACCGGATGCAAATTCCATTCCCGCCAGTTCGTGCTCCATTGCCGTCCGCGCGATCTGTGCCATGGATGCCCCCGCCTGCGCGACAATGACGTTGCCCTCGACTGTCACCTTGCTCATTTTAGAGCCAATCTGCAAAATCACGCCGCGAAAGCCCGCGTCACTGACAAGCAGATTACTGCCGTTCCCCAGAATGAAAAAGGGCACGCCCACCTGGCTCAGATATTTTTGAACCTTTATCAGCTGTTCTGTATTTTCCAACTGCACAAAGCAATCGGCAAGCCCACCGATACGAAAGGTTGTGTGGCTTGCCATTGACTCCTGTAAGCAGATATTCTCTTCCGGTACAAACTTCCTTAATGCCTGAATGACTGCTTCACTGATCATTTATTTTTACTTCCCTATCTGAGTATTAACCCTGCTGCCCCAAAAATTCCCGCATCGTTTCCGAGCTTTGCCAGTGCAAACTTCGCACCGCGGCACTGCTGGAACGCATATTTCTGAAATACAGGCTCCACAAATCCAAGCAGAATCTCTCCCGCCTTGGAAACGCCTCCGCCGATGACAAAGATCTCGGGATTTACAACTCCTGCCACGATTGCAAGACCCTTTCCGAGGTACTCTCCGAACCGGTTTGCAATCTCAATGGCAACTTCGTCGCCCGCCTTGACCGCATCAAATACAGCCTTTGCGGACAGCTCCTCCCCACGGAGCACACTCGGCTTGTCGTCCTCAGCCAGACGTCTTCTCGCCAGACGCACAATGCCGGTTGCTGACGCATACTGTTCCAGACATCCCTTGTTCTTGCAGCCGCATTCCTCCGTCTCATTATCCTCCATATGGATATGACCGATCTCTCCGCCGGCGCCGGTCGCACCGCTTAAGAGTCTGCCGTTGATAATGATTCCTCCGCCGACGCCTGTGCCGAGCGTGACAGCAACCATATTGTTATAGCCCTTGCCGCCGCCCTGCCACATCTCGCCGAATGCCGCTGCATTGGCATCGTTGGCAGCCTTTACCGGTACATTAATATATGCATGGATCGCGTCGGGTATGTTAAAAGGCTCCCAGCCAATATTTACAGCTCCTCCGACCAGCGTGCCGTTGTCGTCCACCGCTCCCGGTGCGCCGAGCCCGATGCCCGCCAGATCTTCCTCTTTAATTCCCTTTTCGTCCATTTTCGCAAGGATGCTCTTCGCAATATCCGGCAGAATGGCTTCTCCCTTATTTGCCTTGTTGGTCGGAATCTCCCACTTGTCCAGAACATTTCCTTCCTTGTCAAACAGACCGAGTTTTACTGTGGTTCCCCCCACATCAACTCCAAATGCATACTTACTCATAACATATCCTCTCTTTATTTATATTGTATATATAGGCTTACTCGTCTTCATCCTCGTCGCGTCTCTTTGCCAGCGACTGCTGCACACGCGCATATAACTCCTGTGCGGCATTGTAACCCATCTTCTTCTGACGGTGGTTTACCGCTGCGGATTCACAGATAATCGCAAGGTTTCTGCCGGGGCGGATCGGTATATTGTGGCAGACAACCTTATTGCCCAGATACTCGGTATAGGTCTCCTCAAGTCCGAGCCTGTCATACTCCTTATCCTTATCCCAGTCCTCAAGACGGATTACAAGATCAATGTTGGAGGTATCCTTTACGGAACATGCACCGAACAATGCCTTGATATCCACAATGCCGATGCCGCGCAGCTCGATCAGGTGCTTTGTCACATCAGGTGCGGAACCGATAAGGGTATCGTCACTCACCTTACGGATTTCTACCACATCATCCGTCACAAGACGGTGTCCTCTCTTTACCAGCTCAAGAGCCGCCTCCGACTTACCGATACCGCTCTCGCCGGTAATCAGCACGCCCTCACCGTAGACATCCACCAGCACACCATGCACGGAAATGCAGGGAGCGAGCTTTACGTTGAGCCAGCGGATCGCCTCCGCCATAAAGGAGGATGTCGTCTTCTTCGTCGAGAGTACGGGAATTCTATGGGCAAGCGCTTCCTCCAGAAAAATCGGATCAGGCTCCAATTCACGGCAGAATACAAAAGCCGGCAGGTCATAGCTCATCATCTCATCGCAGACTTCTCTCTTTCTCGCCTCTTCCAGATCACTGAAATAGCTGTATTCCACAAAACCGATAACCTGCAGTCTGCTCGCATCGAAATGCTTCAGATACCCTGCCATCTGCAGCGCCGGGCGGTTAATATCCGGCTGTTTAATCTTGATGCCTTTGACTTCGATCTCCGGGGTCAGGTTCACCAGTTTCATCTTGTCTATCAGACGGGTCAATGCAACATGCTCCATATGTTTCCTCCTGTTTAGTGAAGTAAAGCGACTCACGCATCCCGGCAGCCCCGATTCTGCAAGCAGTTCGGGGACTAAGCGACTCGCCTTTCCAAGCGACTCACTCCACCTCGAAAACTTCGTTTTCTCGGTGTTCGTTGCACTCACATATCCCGGCAGGTACCGGCAGCCCCGATTCTGCAAGCAGCTCGGGGGCTGCCGGTACCTGTCGGGATGCGTGAGTCGCTTATGCGTTCATTGTATCACACTGGGGTGGGGATGTGAAGTTTTCTTTTTAGGAAACGTATGCCCTATTTTTCGTCCGAGGCGGCTTTTTTATGGAAGAAGAGCCAGATGTCCTCCGCCGCCCTCCGGTTGAGCTCGGGAATCTCCGCAAGCTGCTCCGCCGTTGCATTCTTAATGTCCTCAATGGACTTAAAATGGCGCATCAATGCTTTCCGTCTCGCAGGTCCGACGCCGGGGATGTCATCCAGCACCGATTTCACCTGCGCCTTGCTACGGAGCGACCTGTGATACTCGATGGCAAAGCGGTGTGCCTCATCCTGTACTCTGGTAATCAGCTTAAAGCCCTCCGACCGCGTATCGATCGGCAGTTCCACATTGTGAAAATAAAGTCCTCTGGTTCGGTGGTTATCATCCTTTACCATCCCGCAGACAGGAATATCAATGTGCAGCTCCTCCAGTACGGAAAGCGCAATGTTCACCTGACCTCTGCCACCGTCCATCATCAGCAGATCGGGAAATTTCGTAAAGCTGCCGTAACTCTTATCCAGCTCCTTCTCCTCGAGCTCCGCCCGCTCCTCCATGCCATGTGTAAACCTTCGCGTAAGCACTTCCCGCATACATGCATAATCGTCAGGTCCCGAAACGGTTCTGATACGGAACTTACGGTAATCGCTCGGCTTTGGCTTTCCTTTTTCAAAGACAATCATGGAGCCGACATTTTCAAAACCGTTGATATTGGAAATATCGAATGCCTCCATCCGCTCGATGTGCTCCAGCCCAAGAATTGCCGCAATTTCTTTCACCGCGCCGATTGTCCGCCCTTCCTCGCGTTTCAGTCTCTCCCTGTCCTGCTCCAGTGTATGCTTTGCATTCTGCGCCGCCAGCTCCACCAGCTTCTCCTTTGCACCGATCTTCGGCACGCGGATATGTACCCGCCCGCCCTTGCGCTCGGAAAGCCAGCGCTCGATCAGCTCACTGTCCTCGATCTCATATTGCAGCATCAGCTCCCGCGGAATAAAGGGAGTTCCCGCGTAAAACTGTTTCACAAAATCTCCCAGAATTTCGGGCTTTTTGTTTCCCGACACATGTGTCATGTAGTAATGTTCCCTGCCGATCAGCTTGCCGTCCCTGACAAAAAACACCTGCACCACCGCTTCCGCCTCATCCTGATAAAGCGCAATAATATCCTTGTCCTCGCCTATGCTGTCGGTAATCTTCTGCTTCTGGGATACCTGCTTGACACTATTATACAGATCCCGGTAGCCTGCCGCCGCCTCAAAGTCCAACTTTTCCGCCGCCGCCTGCATTTTGCTCTCAAGATCCTTAAGAATACCGTTATAATTTCCGTTTAAAAAGTCCAGCGCCTGATCGACCTGTTCCCGGTATTGCTCCTTGCTGACATATCCCTGACAGGGCGCGAGACACTGCTTGATATGATAGTTCAGACAGGGACGCTCCAGCCCGATGTCTCTCGGCAGCGTGCGGTTACAGGTTCTTAAGAAATACAGCTTGTTCAGCAGCTCGATCGTATCCTTCACTGCTGCGGCACTGGTATAGGGACCGAAGTATTTTGATTTATCCTTTTTCATGGTACGCGAAAAAAGGATGCGGGGATATTCCTCCCCGACCGTTACCTTAATATAAGGGTAGGTCTTATCATCCTTCAAAAGTGTGTTATATTTCGGAGAATACTCCTTAATCAGATTATTTTCCAGAACAAGGGCCTCAAGCTCCGAATCGGTCACAATGTATTCAAACCGCGCGATCAGAGTCACCATTTTATCAATCGCCGGGCCTCTGCCGATATTCTCCCTGAAATAGGAACGCACGCGGTTGTGCAGGTTGATTGCCTTGCCCACATACAGAATGACATCCCTGTCATCCCTCATGATATAGACTCCCGGTTCCTTGGGGAGCTTCTTCAATTCCTCTTCAAAGTTAAACATATCCTCGCTCGCCGCCCTTTATAATTTGAGACACATTGCGCAAGCACCCACAATGTGTCTCATCCAATTAGTCTATCTTTCCGTTCGAGAATCTGCCTGTCGGTCTGTTATCTACCTGTGGGGAACGATCCTGCGGCGCCTGTCCAGCCTGTGAAGGATGTCCCTGCCCGCCCTGCCGAAGCTGCGGTTCCGCTGGCATTTTAGGTTCGGATGCCGTTGCTCCTGTTGCGGGCGCTTCCGCAGGACTCTCCTGCGTTCCTGCCACCGTAGGTTCAGGCGCAGTCGCTTTCAACTCAGCAGCGGTTTCCTGTTTGCCTACAGCTTCCGAAGAACCTCCTGCTACTTCAGCAGCCTCCGTCTGACCCGCCGCTTCCGCGGAACTTCCCGCCGCATTCTCCTCCTTCGCCTCCTCCGGCTCCGGGATTCCTTTCTCCCTGCGGTAAATCTCCATGAATTCCTTGCCCGTGATGGTCTCCTTCTCGATCAGGAACTCCGCAAGCTTATCCATGACATCGCGATTCTCACGCAGCATGGCAAGTGCCTTCTCATAGCTCTCCTTAAGGATTTCAACCACCTCGGCATCAATCTCCGCCGCCGTCTTATCACTGCAATTCAGCTCTGTCCTGCCCTCAAGGTACTGGCTCTCCACCGTCGCCAGACCTACCAGCCCGAACTTCTTACTCATACCATAGCGGGTAATCATGTTGCGGGCGATGTCCGTCGCCTTCTCAATATCATTTGCCGCACCCGTCGTCACGGTGTCAAAGACAACCTCCTCCGCCGCACGTCCGCCGACAAGCCCCACCAGCATATCCCGCAGCTCTGCCTCGGTGTTCAGGTATTTCTCCTCCTCCGGCACATGCATGACATAGCCGAGCGCTCCCATTGTTCGGGGCACGATCGTGATCTTCTGCACCGGCTCGGAGTTCTTCTGGAGCGCACTGATGAGTGCATGTCCGACCTCATGATAGGAGACGATCCGTCTCTCCTCCTTGCTCATGATGCGATCCTTCTTCTCCTTGCCGACCAGAACGACCTCAACTGCGTCAAACAGATCCTTCTGGCAAACATACTCTCTGCCTTCCTTGACCGCATTGATTGCCGCCTCGTTAATCATATTGGCAAGATCGGAGCCGACCGCACCGCTGGTTGCAAGCGCAATTGCATCCAGATCTACCGACTCGTCCATTCTGACATCCTTCGCATGAACCTTCAATATCTCCACACGACCCTTGAGGTCAGGCTTATCCACGATAATCCGTCTGTCGAAACGTCCCGGACGCAGCAGTGCCTTGTCCAGAATCTCCGGGCGGTTCGTCGCACCCAATACCAGAATACCCTTTGAGGTATCGAAACCGTCCATCTCAGACAGCAGCTGGTTCAATGTCTGCTCCCGCTCCTCGTTTCCGCCGCCGTACTTCGAGTCACGGCTTCGTCCGATGGCATCAATCTCATCGATAAAGATAATGCAGGGGGCATTCTTGTTTGCTTCCTTAAACAGATCACGCACACGGCTCGCACCCACGCCGACATACAACTCAATAAAGTCAGAACCCGTCAGCGAGAAAAAGGGAACATGTGCTTCACCGGCAACCGCCTTCGCCAACAGGGTCTTACCTGTTCCGGGAGGTCCGACCAGAAGCGCTCCCTTGGGCAGCTTTGCTCCGATCTTTGAGTACTTTCCCGGATTGTGAAGGAAATCGACAACCTCCACCAGCGACTCCTTCGCCTCATCCTCACCTGCCACATCCTTGAAGGTAACTCCTGTCTCCTTCTGCACATAGACCTTGGCGTTGTTCTTCCCGACTCCCATCGGTCCGCCTGCTCCGCCCATCTTGCGGAACATCAGGCTGAGCAGCAGCCACATCAGCAGAATCGGCAGTACGATCGAAATAATGATCTCCCAGAATCCGGAATTGTCACTCGGAACGCGGTGTCCCTCGATGCCATGCGCCTCAAGCCGCCCTGTCAGCGTATCCAGATCCTCCATCAGTATCGTATAATAGGTCTTCTGGGTAGACTGCATTCCGTACAGTCCAAAGCCCGGAAGCAGTCCCGGATACTGTCCGTTGTTATTGCTGTTCTGCGTGGTTTCCTCTGTCTTCAGGCTGAAATAAATCTCGCCCGTGGAGCGAACCTCCACATCCTTGACCTTGTCCTCCTCAATGTACTGAAGGAACTGGGTATACGGGATCTCCTCTCCGTCAGTCCTTCCGCCGAAGATAAAGTTTACGAAAAAGAGAACCAGAAGGACAACGGTCAGTCCTGCCAGAAGCATTGTTACAATATTCGGCCACTTCGGCGGTTCATTCCCGTTGTTCCCACCGTTTCCGTTATTTCCTCCGTTTCCGCCGGGCATATTTCCGCGGTTTCCGTTGTTATAGCCCCCACCGTTGTCATATCTGCTGAGTCGATTGTCCATAGTAGCTCCATTTCTGTTTTTTCTATGAAAATATAAAAATAATATAAATTCTGTCTCTTGTTACACTGAATCTATTTTATTATAGAGATTGAAGGTTGATAAATCAATAGCATAAATGTGAAAAAACGGCAGCATCTCTTAAAGATTTCTAAACTTTGTTATTCCAACGCATACAGTTTTGTGGTAGAATAACTTTCGTATTTTGAAACGAACGAGAGAAAGGCACGGACAAACACATGAAACGCGGTTTTGACAATGAAAAATATCTGAAAATGCAATCTGAACACATCAAGGAGCGCATCGACCAGTTTGGGGACAAGCTCTACCTTGAGTTCGGTGGAAAGCTCTTCGATGATTATCATGCGTCCCGCGTTCTCCCCGGCTTCGCTCCCGACTCCAAGCTGCGCATGCTGATGCAGCTCTCCGACTATGCGGAAATTGTCATTGTCATCAGCGCCGCCGACATCGAAAAGAATAAGGTGCGCGGCGATCTCGGGATCACCTATGACGTGGATGTGCTCCGTCTGCGCGAAGAGTTTCTCCAGAAGGGACTCTACGTCGGCAGCGTCGTCATCACGCATTACTCCGGTCAGAACAGCGCAGATCAGTTCAAGGCAAAGCTCGAAAAGAAGAATATCAAGGTCTATATCCATTACACCATCGAGGGCTACCCCTCCAACATCCCCCTGATCGTCAGCAAGGACGGCTACGGGAAAAATGAATATATCGAGACGACCCGCCCGCTGGTAGTCATCACGGCTCCCGGACCCGGCAGCGGCAAGATGGCAACCTGTCTGTCACAGCTTTACCACGATAACCTCCGTGGCATCAAGGCAGGCTATGCAAAGTTCGAGACCTTCCCGATCTGGAACATTCCGTTAAAGCATCCGATCAACCTTGCCTACGAGGCGGCGACGGCAGATCTGAACGACGTGAACATGATCGATCCCTTCCACCTTGAGGCTTACGGGGAAACAGCGATCAACTATAACCGTGACATTGAAATCTTCCCTGTCCTGAATGCTATTTTTGAGGGCATTTATGGCAGCAACCCGTATAAATCACCTACTGACATGGGTGTCAATATGGCGGGAAACTGCATTATCGACGATGAGGCATGCTGCCAGGCATCCAACATGGAAATCATCCGCCGGTACTACACCGCACTGAACAGGGTCATGAAGGACGAAGCGTCCGAAAACGAGGTCTACAAGATCGAGCTGCTCATGAAGCAGGCAAAGATTTCCACAGACGACCGCCGTGTGACGGTTGCCTGCAGGCGGCGTGCCGAGGAGCTTGGCGTTCCCACCGCAGCCATCGAGCTTGCCGACGGCCAGATCATCACCTCAAAGACCTCCGATTTCCTCGGTGCATCCGCTGCCCTGCTGCTGAATGCATTGAAGTACCTCGCCGGTGTCGATCATGACACCCGCCTGATTAAGCCCGCCGCGATTGAGCCGATCCAGGATCTGAAGGTACGTTATCTCGGCGGCAGGAATCCGCGTCTGCACACGGACGAGGTTCTGATCGCGCTCTCCCTCGCCGCTGTCACAGACCCCAATGCAAAGCGTGCGTTGGAACAGCTTCCTAATTTAAAAGGATGTCAGGTACACACCTCGGTTATGCTCTCTGAGGTGGATATCAAGATATACAAACGTCTTGGCGTAGATCTTACGAGTGAGCCTGTGCAATCAACTAAAAAACGTTACTAGAAACAAGCCACCTGTCTGTGTCCCCTGCACTGCCCGGCACAGACACCATCCTCAGGCAGTGCGGAAAAGAGGAATTTATGCCAGTAAAATACGTATTCGTAACAGGCGGAGTTGTGTCCGGTCTCGGAAAAGGAATCACTGCCGCATCCCTTGGACGGTTACTGAAAGCCAGAGGATTTAAGGTAACCATGCAGAAATTCGATCCCTACATCAACATCGACCCCGGAACCATGAATCCGATCCAGCACGGAGAGGTTTTTGTCACCGACGACGGTGCGGAGACCGATCTGGATCTCGGTCACTATGAGCGTTTCATCGATGAGAGTCTTGACAAAAATTCCAACGTGACCACCGGTAAGGTGTACTGGTCCGTTTTACAGAAGGAGCGCCGCGGCGATTACGGCGGCGGCACCGTGCAGGTCATCCCGCACATCACAAATGAGATCAAGAGCCGCTTCTACCGCAACTTCACCGATACGGATACGCGCATTGCCATCATTGAAGTCGGCGGAACGGTGGGCGACATCGAGAGCCAGCCTTTCCTTGAGTCCATCCGGCAGTTCCAGCATGATGTCGGCCACGAAAACGCCATCCTGATCCATGTTACACTGATTCCCTACCTGAACGCTTCTCAGGAGCTGAAAACAAAGCCGACACAGGCGAGTGTAAAGGATCTTCAGGGAATGGGAATCCAGCCGGACATCATCGTATGCCGAAGTGAGCACCCTCTGGATCAGGGCTTAAAGGATAAGATTGCACTGTTCTGTAACGTGCCCAGCAACCGCGTTCTGCAGAATCTGGATGTGGAATACCTCTACGAGGCGCCTCTCGCCATGGAGCGCGAGCATCTTGCCCAGGCGGTCTGCGAATGTCTGCGCCTCGACTGCCCGGAGCCCGATCTGCGCGACTGGGAAAAGATGGTTGACGACCTGCGCCATCCCACAAACGAGGTGACAATCGCACTGGTCGGCAAATACGTCTCCCTGCACGACGCTTACATCAGTGTTGTAGAGGCATTGAAGCACGGCGGCATCACGAACCACACCACCGTCCATATCAAATGGGTGGATTCCGAGACGGTGACAGAGGAGAATGTAGATGAAATCCTCTCGGACGTCAACGGTATCCTGATCCCCGGCGGCTTCGGCTCCCGCGGTATCGAGGGAATGATCGTTGCCATAAATTACGCCCGCACCCATAAGAAGCCCCTCCTCGGACTCTGCCTGGGAATGCAGCTCACCATTGTCGAGTACGCACGCTATGTGCTGGGATATAACGATGCCCACAGCAGCGAGATCAACCCCAACACCACGCACCCTGTCATCGCCCTGATGCCGGATCAGAACGGCGTCGAAGACATCGGCGGAACACTGAGACTCGGTTCCTATCCCTGTGTCCTCGATACAGCTTCCAGAGCGTACCAGCTGTACGGCGAAGAGACAATCCATGAGCGCCACCGTCACCGCTACGAGGTCAACAACGATTACCGCGCCGCATTGTCGGAAGCAGGACTGCGTCTCTCCGGTATTTCTCCTGACGGCAGGATTGTTGAGATGTGCGAAATCACGGAGCATCCCTTCTATGTGGCAACGCAGGCGCACCCTGAGCTGAAGTCAAGACCCAACAGACCTCATCCTCTTTTCAAGGGCTTTGTCGCTGCTGCTCTGGAAAACAAGCTGAACAGCTTATAATTTTTTCAAATAATTTCCGTCTACACTGACCCCTTCGTTTACTACAATAAAAGCGTTGGGGTCATATTTATGGATAATCGCCTTGAGCTGGTTCACCTCATACTTGGACAGCATGATATAGAGGACGTGCGAGCGGTCATAGGTATACGCTCCCAGCGCCGACCACTTCGTAATTCCACGCCCCAGCTCATGAAAGACTTCCTTCTCCAGTTCCGTCGTGTCGGCCTTCGTGATAACATTGACCTCGACATTGATATTCTGTGTGTGCATCCTATCCATCGCAAGGGAGTATGCCGCCGCATAGATCACGGAATAAACAACAACTCCGATGTCAAACAGGAAAAGACAGGTGCCGTACAGAACCAGATTCATCAGAAGGTTTACCTTTCCCACGCTGAAATTCTTCTTCCATTTCGTCAGCAGTACTCCGATGACATCCATCCCGCCGCCGGATGAGCCCATACGCAGCAGAATCCCGACACCCGCGCCGGAAACAATGCCTCCCACCACGCACGCCGCCATAATGTCCTCCACAATGACGACCGGCGGTATCAACGACATGAACAGGGTGATTGCGGTGACGGAAACCAGCGTCTTAAAGAAAAATTTTCTCCCCAGCCGGCGAAAGGCAATGAAGAAAATCGGGATATTGATGACATAGTAAATAATACCCGCAATGTCCAGACTGCCGAAATCCATCCCCAGAAGGGTTGTCAGAACCGTCCGGATAACCTGACAGATACCCATCAGCCCGCCTGTGTAAAGACCTGCCGGTACAACAAAAAGGTTGATCCCCGCCGCATAGAGAAATGCGCCGAGGATACTCATCAGACCTCTTTTCATTTCGTAAATTACTTCTTCCTTCTTCATCTCAGTGCAAAGCCTGTTCCAGCTTCTGCTTCATCTCAGCCGTAGACATTGCGCCGACAAAGGATGCCGCCGGTTTCCCGTTCTCGAAGATCATAAACGCGGGGATGCTCGTAACCTGATACTTCTGCGCAAGCTGCATGTTGTCATCCACATTGCACTTTCCGACCTTGATCCTGCCGTCGAACTCCTCTGCCATCTTCTCGATCACGGGTGCCATCATCTTACACGGGCCGCACCAGTCCGCATAAAAGTCCACGAGCACCGGAATCCGGGATTCCAGAACCTCTTTTTCAAAATTATCCGTTGTGAAACGATATTCCATAGCTTTTACCTCCATATAATGTATTTACAGATAGGATTCCCCATTGCGGAGAATTTCTCTTCATATTCTGTCATGACATTTCCTTCCATTAATTTTTCATCCGCGTGCAGATCATAGGTAATGACATCCGCCTTCCAGCCCGCAGGCTCCAGCTCCTCCACGGCAAAGTCAAACAGCGCCCTGTTATCCGTCTTGAACTCGAGCTCTGCGTCTTTTTTCAAAATCTTGTCATAGCGCGCCAGAAACTCTCTTGACGGCAGCCTTCTCTTGGCATGCCTGTCCTTCGGCCATGGGTCGGAGAAATTCAGGTAGATCTTGTCCACCTCACCGGCTCCGAAGACCTCTGTGATGTCCTCCGCGTCCATCCTCAGGAACTTCAGATTTGGCAGCTCCTCCTGCTCCATCTTCTGAATTGCACGCAAAAGAACGCTCGAATACTTTTCGATACCGACGTAGTTGATATCCGGGTGCTCCTTAGCCATAGTATGTATGAATTTTCCTTTTCCCATACCGATCTCAATATGTATCGGTCTGTCATTTCCGAAAATTTCCTTCCACTTTCCGGGGCATTCCGGCTGCGAAGCCTCCGGAACGACATAGGGGCTCTCAGCAATGACCTCTCTGGAGCCTGTTATATTGCGTAATCTCATAGCTTCCTCCATGTCTGATCTATTCTTCTCCACTGTACTTTATCTTGTCAGACTTGTCAATGCAGGAAGCTTCCGGTTTTCTTTAACTTACGCTTCCCGCGGGGACAATGCGTTGGGACGTTGCACAAAATGCACAGGCCACCGCAGGCACGCTCTCGCTACCTTCCGCACGCAGCGGCACATAAGCTGCCAAAGTACGTCAGCTAAGTGCCGGCGGCTCCAGAGTGCGCTGCTTGCGGCCATGTGCATCTTGCACAACTGTTACTTGAAATTTGTAAGTTTCTCATTCTATGCGACGGCACTTGTAAAGATACCGAAGTCAAGGCTCCGAAGGGCTGTAATTGTCCGAATTGTTTGAATGTGAAGGAACCTCTAGTTGTGCTTAGTGGTGACAAAAGAGCGTTATGAGCAAAAATCCGCCTGTTTGAGCGTAGCGAGTTAAGGATTTTTGTGAATGCTCTTAGCTGTTTAGTCAACGCTTAGCACAACTTGGTTCCGAAACCCTGAAAACAATTTGGACAATTTCAGACAGCTGGGGCTTTTACCTCCGGCATCCTGTAAAACATTAGTTTCGCATTTCCTGCAAATAGTGTATACTTGAAAGGAGTTCACAGAAATGAGGTGTCCGATGATTCCGACGAAGAAAAAACTTCCGTTTCAAAAATATATCCGCACTGCCGCCACATTGCTTCTGGGCGGCAGCCTGCTCTGCTCCCAGGCGCTCTCCGTCTGCGCCGACACGCTGAGCAACGAGGAGCGTCTGGAGGCGCAACGCGCCATGGCGATCCAGTCGAATGAGACTCCAAACTGGCCGGCCGGCCCTGTGGTATCGGCTGAAGCTGCCATTCTCATGGAGGCAGACACCGGAACCATCCTGTATTCCAAAAATATTCACCAACAGGAATACCCTGCCAGTACGACAAAGATTCTCACGACCTTGATTGCCACCGAACAATGCTCCCTTGACGAGATCGTCACCTTTTCCCACGATGCCGTCTTTGACAACCCGCCCGGCAGCAGCGGAATCGCCATGGATGTCGGGCAGACGCTGACCATGGAGCAATGCCTGAACGCGATTCTGATCCGATCTGCCAACGAGGTGTGCTTTGCTGTCGCGGAGCATATAACGGGGACGACGGACTGGAGCGTCTTTGCAAAGATGATGAACGAGCGGGCGAAGGAGCTCGGCTGTCTGAATTCCAACTTTGTAAACCCCAACGGTCTGCCTGACGAAAATCATTACACTACCGCATACGATCTCGCAATGATCGGACGGGCATTCTTTGCCAACGAAATGCTTTGCAAAATCAGCCTCTCCAGACGGCTTGAGATTCCCGCCTCCGATACCATTCCCGAGGCAAAGATCGAGAATAATGCCATGCAGATCATACCGGGCGGGGCATACGCTTACGAATATCTGGTCGGCTGCAAAACCGGCTACACAAACGCTGCCCGGAGCTGTCTGGTATCCTGTGCGGAAAAGGACGGCATGCGGCTCATCTGTGTTGTTCTGCGCGATGAAGCCCCCTTGCAGTACGAGGACACGATCTCGCTGTTTAACTACGGTTTCAGCAATTTTGAGAAGGTCAACGTCTCACAGTCAGAAACCAAATACAATATGGAGGACTCCAACCGCTTTTACGGCGGAAGCGATATTTTTGGAAATTCAAAGCCCCTGCTGACGCTGAACAAAAATGATTACATCATCCTTCCCCGCACCGCTTCCTTCGAGGACACAAGCTCTACCATCTCCTACGAGACCGACAGCGAGGAGGATGCCGCCGTCATTGCTTACACCTATCACGGAGTGGCGATTGGAACGGTTCATGTAAACTTTTCCATGGAGGAGAACGGCTACTCCTTCGATACGCTCCCCGAGGAGCAGGATACGCCGAAAGTCGACGCGGAAGAAAAATCCGTCGTATTCATCAACATCATGCGCGTGCTGATCGTGGCCGGCATTGCCGCAGCAGTTCTTCTCGTGGTGCTTTTTGTCCGTCTCATCCTAAGAAATTATCAGTTCTCTTCACCCGTAAGGCGAAGAAACCGCCGCAGACGCTGGCGCAGAAACAGACGCTCAGACAATTTCAGGGATTACGACTTTTAATTTCGTAATCCCTGACCTTTAAAATCATCTTCGCATCTTTCTGGCATGACGGTTGTTCTCCCTGAGCATCTCCGCCTCCTCCGGTGAAATCAGCTTGATCGTTTTGACAATATATAGCTTCTTATTTTCTGACTTTCGTATCCTGATCTTTCCTTTCAGATAACCATGCTGCTCGCAATAAGCCAGACAGTAGTAATGTCTCCCATTCAGCGTGAACCATCTCAGCTTTTTCCGCAGATTCCGATGACACTTAAAGCACTTGCTGGAGCATACCTCCTTGTCCTCAAACGCCTGTGTCTTAGATCGGAATTCTCTGGAAATATACTTTGCATAATTATCAAACTGGATATGAATCTCCTGCTCCCTGCATTGCGGGGGATGGAACAAGTCATAAGAAACATACTGCAGAACCTCCTTGTGCTGTTCCACAATCAATGCGAGAATCCGCGCCGTATAATAAGCGTCACTGAAAGCACGGTGAAACGGGAGATCCTTTTCTATCCCCATCATATCAATCGCATATTCCAGTGTATGTCTCGACTTTCCATCTTCATAGGCAAGGCTGAACAGCTTTTGTACATCCAGATAGGCTATGGGCCCGTCTGCCAACGGCGCCATATTATGAAATCTCATGTTCTTCTGCAGCTCTGTCAGATCCAGCGTGCTCCATGTGCAGAAGAGATAGTTCTCCTCCCCACACCATTCCATGAATTCCTCCGCAACATCCGCAAAAGGCTGTCCACGCTCCAGCTCCTGCATCTGTATATGGATCAGATTGCTCGTAATCGGGTTCATTTCATGATAAACCGAAGGCTTAATCAGACGGCTGAACTCACTTATCATGACACCCGCATCGTTCATCTTTATCGCGCCGATCTCGACAATTTCAAAGGGAAGCGCCGCCACCTCTTCCTCCTGCCGGGTACTGCTCTGATTCCACTCCAAATCCATTACGATATAGTTCATCCAATATCTCCTCGTGCCAACAGTGACCGCCCTCCCGGATGTCATGGAAGGGATATTTCCCGATACCATACAGGCTGTACGCATGTCTTACAGTCTCAAGCTGTTCCAGCACATTGTCCAGTCCCCGATAACCATTCAGATGGTCATTGCGGCAGGATTGTACTGCCAGTGGCCGCGGCGCGATCAATGCCGCAATATCCCCCATGTCGAAGTGCTCCCAAAGATGGGGCACATAATTACAGCTGCAATTACCGTTCAGACGGAGCAGCGAATCCCTGTAGCCGTACAGATAGCCGCTGATAACCGCCTTCCGGATACGGTCATCCAGCGCCGCCGCCCAGAGCGTCTGCATACCTCCGCCGGAAAAACCGAGCGCGCCGAGCGTATCCGTCCGCCACTCTCCACGTTCATACACATAATCGATCAGGCGGCACACATCCCATGTCAGCATTCCGATCACCGTCTCACCCAGCGCCTCAGCCATATGCGACAGGTGGAAGCAGGTACCGGTCAGAAATGCCTTCTCATCATCCTGCTTCTGCAGCGCCTCGTCGCGCCGCTCTCCGAAGCCGCGGCTGTCGGGACAGACCGCCACAAAGCCTCTCTTCGCAAGCTGCATACCATAATCATAGTTGTAATACTCTATCTTATCCTTCACCGCAGGAATGTCATCGCGTCCGGCGACACTGTACTTTCCGCCTCCCTGATGCCCTGCAAGACAGAGATAACAGTCTCCGGCGGCATCCGGCGGGATCAGGATATAGACCGGCATCCAGACCTCCGGCTCGACCTGCAGAATTACCTTCTCGCGGACAATGCCGCTATCCAGCGTTACACGCTCCTCAATCCTCGGCTCCAGCGCGCAGGTCTCCATATAGCGCCAGCCGATCAGCTCCCGCAAGGTCGCACGGGCATTCTCCTGCCATTTCCCCAGCTCCTCCGGCGTATTCCCCCGGAAGGCATCCTGTCGTGCGTATTTCTCATACTTCCGCAGCATCCCCTGCAGACTTCCGTAAAACTTCGGAATCTCAATGATCCTGTCATTCATCCGACCACCTCAGCCGTCTTAACTGGCTTCCTCTTCATATCTATGCCCGGCAAGCGCAGGTCAACCACACTGCATGTTACAGTTGTGCAGAATGCACCTGACCACAAGCAGCGCACTCTGGAGCCGCCGGCACTTAGTCTCCGTACTGTGGAGACTTACGTGCCGTTGCGTGCGGAAGGTAGCGAGAGCGTGCCTGCGGTGGTCTGTGCATTCTGTGCAACGTCACTTGGGGAAAATCCCACTCTTAAAACGGGTATCTGCTCGTAATCCATGTGCGGACGAGCGGAATCCACGACGTACACTCCTCCTGGACGCCGCCTCCGTCCCTGCCCTCCGTCAGATGGTTCGCAAGGCTCAATCCATGTCCGCCCTTCTGGTACATATGAAACTCCGTCGAGACATTCGCCCTTTTCAGCGCGCTCACAAACAGCAAGGAATTTTCCACCGGGACAGAACCATCCGTAAAGGTATGCCAGATGAACGTGGGCGGCGTCTTCTCCGTGACTCTCGTTTCCAGAGACAGCCTTGACAGCATGCTCTGCGGATCACTGGCTTTTTCCAGACTGCCCTCTTCCTCTCCGAGCAGACACTCGAACGAGCCTCTGTGCGCGAACTCTCCTCCCGTAATCACCGGGTAGCATAAAATCATGCCGTCCGGACGCAGCAGCTCCTGCTTCTTAGGTGAAATACCGACCGTCTCAGCGAGAAACGGCTCCTCCCATAGCACACCGAGGCTTGCCGCGAGATGCCCTCCCGCGGAACAGCCCAGCACCAATACCGCCTTGGGATCAACATGCCACTCCGACGCGTGCTCCCTTACCAGCGCAATCGATGCCGCCAGCTCCGTCAATGCCACCGGGTATCTCGCCGGTGCGCAGGAATATCTAAGCACTGCCGCATGACAGCCCATTGCCAGAAACTGAAATGCCAGAGCCTCCCACTCCCTCTCCGAGTTGAACGCATAGCCGCCACCCGGACAGATCAGGATCAGAGGTCTGTTATTCACGTTCACATCCTCGCTGTAATCCTGAATATAGGTAATCAGTCTCGAATCAGATTGTGACCCTGGCATCTGAATCGGAAATGTCTGATGAATCATAGGTAACTCCTCCTGATAGTTTTCAACGATACCCGGATTGCTATGCGCTTCGCGCTCCCGCAATCTGCTTAGTACGCTCTTCCCCAGTATACCATCTTTTTCGCGGGTTTTCCACAACATACGCAGGTATCTGCGATATGCTCCTGTTCAAAAGGCATGCAGCGGCTTGTCACGCCGAGCTTTTCCTTAATTTTATCTTCACAAGCCCTGTCTCCGCACCACATTGCCTTGACAAAGCCGGACTTTTCCGCAAAGAGCTTCTCAAACTCCGCCAGATCTGCCGCCGTGTAGGTATGTGCCTCTCTGTGCTTTCTCGCTCTCTCCAGCATATCCTTCTGGATTGTCTCCATCAGCTCTGCAACCTTTGCCTCAAGCTCATCCAGGGAAACCTCCAGCTTCTCTCTGGTGTCGCGGCGGCAGATAATGCACTTCCCTGCCTCGATGTCCTTAGGGCCGATCTCCACGCGGATCGGGTAGCCTCTCATCTCTGCTTCCGCAAACTTATAGCCCGGTGTCTTCTCGCTGTCATCGACCTTGACGCGGAAATCCTTTTTCAGAAGGTCGCGCAGCTCGTATGCCTTGTCGAGCACGCCCTCCTTCTTCTGCTGGATCGGGATGATGCAGACCTGAATGGGCGCAACTCTGGGAGGAAGCACCAGTCCCTCGTTGTCGCCGTGTACCATAATCAGGGCGCCGATTGTTCTCGTCGTCATGCCCCATGAGGTCTGGTAAACATATTTTAAGGTATTGTCCTTGTCTGTAAACTGGATGCCGAATGCCTTCGCAAAGCCGTCACCAAAGTTGTGGCTTGTTCCCGACTGCAATGCTTTTCCGTCGTGCATCAGCGCCTCTACCGTATAGGTTGCCTCCGCTCCGGCAAACTTCTCCTTCTCGGTCTTCTGTCCCTTGACAACAGGAATCGCCAGAACCTCCTCCAGAAAGTCCGCATAGACGTTCAGCATCTGGGTCGTTCTTGCCTCTGCCTCCTCTGCCGTCGCATGTGCGGTGTGACCCTCCTGCCACAAAAACTCTCTCGATCTCAGGAAAGGTCTTGTCTCCTTCTCCCAGCGCACAACGGAACACCACTGGTTATACACCTTGGGAAGATCCCTGTAGGAGTGAATGTCATTCTTATAGAAATCGCAGAACAGCGTCTCGGATGTAGGACGCACGCACATTCTCTCCTGCAAGGGCTGCAGGCCGCCGTGTGTCACCCACGCAACCTCGGGAGCAAAGCCCTCCACATGATCCTTCTCCTTCTGGAGCAGGGACTCGGGAATGAACATGGGAAGATATACATTCTGTACGCCTGTCTCCTTGAACCTTGCATCCAGCTCCTTCTGGATCAGCTCCCAGATCGCATAACCTGCGGGCTTGATAACCATGCAGCCCTTGACGGACGTATAGTCGCAAAGCTCTGCCTTTCTCACAACATCTGTGTACCACTGCGCGAAATCTACATCCATTGATGTAATTTCCTGAACCATTTTCTCAGCCATAATTTTCCTCCACATCTTATTTTCTGTCTGCAAACACAAAAACGCCGGGCCTTCCATCCCGATAGGGACCGAAAGCTCGGCGGTACCACCCTAATTGACGCCCGGCAGTCTGACAAAAACCGGAACATCCCTCTCATTCTCCGCTAACGCCGGACTACGCTGTGCTTACGCGGCAGAATTCACCTCTGCACTCACCTCGCACAGAACTCCAAGGCAGGTTCCGAATCGTCCGCATAAGAGCCTTTCAGCCGCGCCATCCCCGGACAGCGCCACGCTCTCTCTCTGAAATGTTGACAAATCCGTACTATTCCTCTTCAACGTCTCTTCTTATGTAGATGATTGTAGTGCAAGTACACCGCCTTTGTCAAGACGGAATACATCAATGAACAATAATCTTAAACGCCGCCCTGCAGCTCTTGCCTGCCGCCGCCATATTAGTGTACGGTCTTTCCTGCAGGGTTCCGGCATAGCCCTTGCTGTCGCAGATGCCCCACCAGGGTTCCAGACAGATATAACCGGCGTTGCTGTCCGGCACGGACCAGATGCCCCACACAGGGCAGTCTGCCTCCAGACGCACATACTCCTTCTTCCCGCCGTCGCAGAGACCGACCGCCGCAATTCCCTGACGCTCTAAGCAGAGTGCATCCTGATCGAAAATATGCTCCGTCACCGGAAGGAAGCCGTCTGTCAGCTCCAGACGGGTATACTCTCCCGTCAGAAGACCGTCCGGCACACCGATGTCGGTTGACGCAAGCTCCTTCGCCGCAAGCGCCGCGCCGTCAGCCCCGTACAATCTGATAAAGCAGTCCGTTCTTCCCGCAGACTGTTCCTCCTTCTTCAGAGGACAGGCAAATGCCGGATGACCGCCGAAGGAAAAATACATATCCTCCCCGCTGTTGTTCGTTACCTTCCACGTCTCGGTAAGACTCCTTCCCTCCAGCACATAGGAAAGCTCCAGACGAAACGCAAACGGGAACTTCTTCAATGTCGTCCCGTCGCTCTCAATGGCGAGTGTGATGCGGTCGTCTCCCTGAGAAACCACTGTAAATTCCATATCCCTTGCAAAGCCGTGTTTTTCAATACCGTAAAAGGTATTCTGATACCGGTATCCTGCCCCCTCAAGCTTCCCGATGAACGGGAAAAGCACCGGCGAGGTCTTTCCCCAGAATTTTGGGTCTGCCTCCCACATATATTCCTGACCGGTCGTCTTGTCCTGCAGGGACTTCAGTTCCGCCCCGAAGCTCTTTATGACAGCCCTCAGCTGCCCGTTATCCAAAATATACTCCATAATGCCATTCTTCCTTTCCCTGTTTTATTCCAACCCTATCCCTATCATAGCACATTGCTTTTTCATGGGAAAGCGTTTATCATTGTCTCATTACAGAGGACGTGGACAGAAATGGGGATAAAGATGGAACGACGCTTAGAATACCGGATTACAGGAAATGAGGCAGGCTGCACGGTAAAGCAATACCTGAAGACAAAGGGATATTCCGCCCAGAGCATGATTGAATTAAAGAAGGAGCCGGAGAATGTTCTCGTCAACCGTCTGCCCGCCTTTATGACGCACCGGCTGGCGGAGGGCGATGTCCTCACGGTGTGCATCCGGGAGAAGACCTCCTCCGAGAAGATTCCTCCCGTACAGCTCCCGCTGGATATTGTCTATGAGGATGAAGACCTTATGGTCATCAACAAGCCCGCCGGAATGCCGATCCATCCGTCCATGGGAAACTATGACAACACGGCCGCAAACGCTCTCGCATGGTATTTTCAGGAGCAGGGCGTTCCCTTTGTCTTCCGATGCATCAACCGCCTTGACCGGGACACCTCCGGTCTTACCCTCATCGCAAAGCACTATGTCAGCGCCGGCATCCTGTCCGCCATGGTCGCGGCAAAATCGACCGGAAATCCCCAAAACGGCACGCCGCCCATCCGCCGGGAATACCTCGCCCTTGTCCGCGGCTCCGTACAGCCTCCGCAGGGCACCGTAAATGCGCCTCTGTCCCGGAAGCCCGGCTCCGTCATAGAGCGCGTGGTGGATTTTGAGCACGGCGAGCATGCCGTCACGCATTACAGAGTTGTAGAAGAAAAAAATGGGCACAGTCTCCTCTCGCTTGAGCTGGAGACCGGCCGCACACACCAGATCCGTATTCACATGAAATATCTCGGCTTTCCTCTGATCGGGGACTATCTGTATAACCCCGACATGGAATTCATGACGAGACAGGCGCTCCACTCTCACCGCCTGTGCTTCACCCATCCTATCACCGGGGAAAGGATGGAATTTACCGCGCCTCTGCCCGACGATATGCGCCGCGTTCTTGAACCGCAGCCCGTTCTCATTTGATGGCATTCCGGGGGCAATGCTTCCTGCACTCAAGGCAGCAGATACATTCCCTGTCCCCGACCTTTTTGACATCCATCCGGCATAGCGCTGTGCATTTCCCGCAGTGCGTACACAGCTTTTCATCCACCTCGACCCGCTTCACGGAACGCCCGGCAAAGAACGAGTAAAATGCCCCGAGCGGGCACAAAAACCGGCAAAATGCCCGATAGCAGAAGCAAACCGCAACAAGGATGGCAATCAGCACAAACAGTTTCCAGCCGAACAGCGCGCCGATCAGCTTTCTCAGCTTTTCCCCCGCAAGTACAAGTGGGATTCCGCCCTCGAGCGTACCAGCCGGGCAAATGTATTTACAGAAACCCGGCACTGCATAGAGCAGCGGAATGCCGATCACAAAGACAACCAGAACCACATATTTCAGCCAGCTCAGAGCCGCCGTCACTCTGCTCTTTTTAATCTTCGGCACCGGCAGCTTATAAAGGAGCTCCTGAATCAGCCCGAACGGACAAAGGAAACCGCAGATAAACCGCCCGAAGAGTGCTCCGAACAGCAGCAGCGTGCCCAGCACATAGTACGGAACCCTGTTCCGGTTTGCCACCAGCGCGCTCTGGAAGCTGCCGAGCGGACAGGAAAGATATGCACCCGGGCAGGAATAGCAGTTCAGCCCCGGCGTACAGACTGCCTTGAGCTTTCCCTGATAAATCTTCCCATCGTAAAAGCCTGTTATGTGCGCATTCATGAGAACCGCCGCCAACAGCTGGATATATCTTCTTTTATGGTCGCCCAGGCGCTCCTTCCAACTCTTTTTCATCAGCCAATCCCTATACATTCAAGACAGATATATCTCGCCTTGTTTAATACGCCGACAGGATCACCGCATGCAATCCCGACGACAATCAAAATGAAAGCCAACCCTAAGACAACGATTGTTCCTCCGTGAAGCCTTCTCATTCTGACAGTGCCTCCTCAATCGCTTCCTTATACAGCTCATACTGTTTCTCACAGCCGTAAGAGCCTTCATAGGTCTCGGCTACCGTGCCATCCTTGTTAAAGATGACCGTATAGGGAATACCCATAATCCCATACTGGTCGTTGACCGTATTGTCCGTGTCATAAATGCATGGCATGGTATAGCCGTTCTGCGAAAGAAATCTATGTACTGTCTGGGAGCTCTCCCCGGAATTGATAAGGATAATTTTGACGTTGTCCGAATCGCCGTATTCCTCGTACAGATCCTGCAGTGCGGGCATCTCCTCAACGCAGGGTCCGCACCATGTCGCCCAGAAATTAATCAGAACAACATTGCCCGCCTGTTCAGAGAGGGTAAATGTATCTCCTGCATTTGTCTGGGCGGAGAAATCCATGGCGGAATCCCCATTCCAGACTGCTTCTACGCTGTTTTCCGCCGCTGTGCTCTCCACGTCCGCATCCGGTTCCGGCTGGGGTGTCGGCTCTGCCGATGCCGGCGGCTCCGCACTGTTCTCATCCGGTGCAGACTGCTCTGCACTGTCCTTCGTGTCCTCACGTCCCATGCTCTCCTCCGCTGCCGTTTGTGAGGTCTGCGAAGACGCATCCTGATACTCTTCTTCGTCCTCCGGCCATAGCATCAGCAGCACAAAGAGTACTACAATAACTATAAGAATTGTTTTAATCGCTTTTTTCACCGGTCTCTTATCTCCTCTTGGACGCCTTCTTACGTTCCGTGTACAGTGTTCCGTAGAGAATAAATTCCATGGCAAGATCACCCTTCAGCATCTCGGCAAGGTCATCGCTTTCCGGCACGAATACATAGTAATATTCCTTTTTCTTCAAGACACCACGGAGCAGCTTTGCCGAATGCTCACCTCTTCTCAGCAGCTCCTCCACCGAATCTATAAACACCTGGCTCGCTTCACAGTCCATCTCGCAGGGTGTGAGATCCGGTCTGGAAAACTGTATGTAGTAGAAATCGTCCGGGTCATCTTCATTGAGCTCTGATCTCCTCTCGTACACACCGTCAATGTGGACATCCGCGATTGCAAGCCCACCGTTTCTAATCATTTCCTGTATGTCGAACATTGGATTGCCGAAAAGCTGCTTCTTCTGGACACCGAGTTCATCTGCTATAGATGTCGGAACCTGCTCAAAAGCAAAGGCTGACGGCGGAACCATTGCCTTCTCCTCGCGGCCGCACGCGGGGCATTTCCCGTCTGCCAGAACGTTTCCACAGAAAATACAATAGTTATCCTTTTTCTTAGAAAATGAAAATAATCCCATAATAACCTCCGTTTATTTTACGAGTCCATTCCTTGTTTTCAGTTAGTTCCATTATAGTAAAAATCCAATATACCGTCAACTAAACGAAAGTATAGGTTTCGTGCTTTATTTACAAAAAAGACCCTGCCGATCCCGCCCCAGTCACGGGGCTTCGGCAAGGTCTTTTTAAGAATCACAGCTTATCCTCTGAGCTTTTTCAATGCTTTCTCAGAAATCAGGCACGCCGCCTGCTCCTTCAGCTGCATAATTCTGTTTTCATCCGCCGTGTACAGAGCCGCAAACTCCAACGCCTGGATACATGCTCTGCTGTAGCGTTCATAGGATGCATGCCCCTTCATAAGATGGAGGAAATAAAAGTCTTCCATCTCGTAGAGCGTGCTTTCCACGCGCAGATTTCCCGGAAGTGCCGCCGCATAATTCATTACATTGCGGAGACTTGAGAAGACAAACACCGCCTCGGACGGTCTGGCATTCTGCTGCTGTTCCGTCTGAGCCTCCTGCTTTGCCTTCGCGCTCTCTGCACCCGGCTGCGCTTCTTCTGCCGGTTTATTCTGCCCGGAGGCTGCCCGTTCCGTCGCTTCTCTTGTCTTCTGGAGAATCCGCTTCATCTCCTTGAGACATTCCAGAAACTGACCGGTGTCGCTGACATCCGGATCTTTATCGGAAAATGTGAGCACAAGCCCCTCGTCCGGCACCATCATGATCTGGAGATCGAAAGCGAACTTCGGCGGCTTGTAGCCCACCTCCTCGGTCGCCTGCTCAATGATCTCCTGCACGATCTCCTTTGCCTTTTCACTCCGGGTCACGAAATCCTTGTAATCAATATCGTACCGTTCCAGCTCTTCATTCGACAGAAAGCACCTCACGGTTCTGTCATCCACACGTTCTATCCTCATTTCTATAACCATGCCTTTCCGATGCCTGCAATTCCACAATCGGTACGACAGCTTAATTGATTATACTCTGAAGAACTTCATCTCCTCATTCAGATCGGACGAAATTTCCTTCAGCTTTGTTGCCTCGTTTGCAAGCATATTAATCGTAGCATTCAGCTCCTCCATGGAAGCTGTTGTCTCCTGTGCCGATGCCGCATTTTCCTCGGAAATTGCGGACAGGTTTGAAATTACATCGATAACCCTTGTACGCGCACTGTTGCAGGAATCCGCGCAGACACGGATCTTCTCGGTTCCGTCCTTGGATACATCGATTCCGGTGCTTACCTCGCCGAACTTCATCTTGGTGTCGTTCAGCTTCTCCTGCTGTTCCTTCATCAGAACGTCAGCCTGCTTCATCTCATCCATTGTCTTCTGGGATTCGCTTATCAGCTTGCTGATAATCTGCTGGATCTCTACCGCAGCATCATTCGACTGTACCGCCAGCTTCTGGATTTCCGTTGCAACTACCGCGAAGCCTCTTCCCGCTTCTCCTGCCCTTGCAGACTCGATGGAAGCGTTCAGCGACAGCAGGTTTGTCTGGGATGCAATGGAGGTAATCAGTTCTGTTGCCACGCTGATCTTCTTAATGGATTCATCGGTCAGACGGATCTGCTCGCCGATCATTCCGATCGCCTCAGAGGTCTTGTCATTGGAAGCGCTCAGGTTCTGCATGGTCTCGGTGGATTCATCCCCCGCCTTGCCCATCGCATCAGACGCCTCAGTCAGGTTATTTACATTGGTCACAATATCTTCTATCACAGTACCCATCTGGGCAATCTGTCCGGAAGCATTCTGAATCTCCTCCGCCTGGGATACAGCACCCTTGGAGATCTCCTCGACGGCACGGCTTACATCATCTGTGGTATTGCTGCACTGTTTCGCCATCTCGTCAAGGCTGTTGCCCTCCTCATAGAGATGATCCGCAGATGCCTTCAACCTGCTCATAATCGCAGTCATTCTCTGGAGCAGACCGTCTACCGCTCTCGCCATATCGCCGATCTCGTCCGTGCGGTGGAGAATCTTCTTGTCTACCTGTATATTCAGGTTTCCGGTGGACATCTCCTGAATGGAGCTCTCCGCCAGAACAATGGACTTCGCCAGACTCGTCGCAGAAATCAGGCTGAGAAGAACCGACACGATCAGCAAAACTATTGCCATTGCGACAAAGCTGCGAACCTTTACATTAATAAACGCCTCAATCGCTGCCAGCGGCTGACCGGCAAACGCTGCACCGATTACCTTGCCCGACTGATCGTACATCGGCACATAGCTTGCCACATAGGGTCTTCCGTTGATTACATTATTCTTCGTCGTGTAGACTTCACCTGCCTGCAGGGTCGCCCATACCTTATCATCAATGTCGGTTCCGATAATACGCTCTCCGGTGGACGCATCCTTCAGGGAGGTCAGCATTCTTGTCTTACCGTAACAGATTGTCACCTCTGCATCCATGCCATCCGTATAGACATCAACCTCCTCCATCTGCTCGGTGAGGTTCTCGTCGCCCTTCCAGAGGTTGTTGTTTTCATCAAGTCTGAACTCACCCTTCATATTATCATATGAAGCCTTGACGGAATTTGCCAGAAGGCTTACCGCCTCGACAGCCTCATTTTTCAGGCCGCTTGACAGGCTGTACCATGCGTAGAACATCAGTGCCATTGAGATGATGAATGCCGGCAGTGAAATCATCAGAAGCAGTCTCATCTTGATATCAAACTTTCTCTTTCCTTCACTTTGCATAATCTTTCTCTCCTTAGTAAAGTATAGTCTTTCTTATAAAACTGGTTGTTCTTATATCATAGCACTTTTTGCCTTAACATGCACTATATATATTAAAATTGCATTAAACTGTTTACCAGTACAGTTCCCATTTTTTGTGCATCCGTGTGAGCGCCTCCATGTAGAAATAATCGCCCCATGCGTTGCACTCGTCCACACCCTTGTGGTCGCAGGTATTGTAGGGCGAGTGGTTGGAATAGGTGCTGTGGAGAACCAGACCGTTTGAGGTCTCAAAGTCCTTAACCGCATAGTTGTCATAGACCGACTTCATGAGCTTCGCTGCAAGTCCCTTGTAATATTCCGCCTCTGCGGGCTCTAAATACTTGCTCATCTCCAGCATGCCGCATGCCGCGATGGACGCGGAAGAGGAATCTCTCGGCTGATCGTCCCCGTCCGTGAACTCCAGATCCCAGTACGGAACAAGATCCTTGGGCAGATGCTCCAGGAAATACTCCGTAACCCTGCGGAACAGCTCAATGTATTCCTTGCGCCCCGTATACTTATAGGCGAGCGCCAGCCCGTATACGCCCCACGCCTGTCCTCTTGCCCACGCGGAGCCGTCGCGGTAGCCCTGACAGGTCGCACCGTGATCCGGCGCCCCGGTCTCCATGTTGAAGAAGAAGGTATGCCAGGTGGAATAGTCCTCCCGGATGACGTTTGCCACAGCCGTATGTATATGCTTCTCTGCAATGTCCCTGTACTTGTTGTCCCCGGTCTCCTCGGATGCCCAGTACAGCAGTGGAAGGTTCAGCAGGCAGTCGATAATCAGGCGGTAATTTCCGGGCTCGTCCATCGCGCCCCACGCCTGAATAAATTCTCCCTTTGCATGGTATCGGGTAATCAGCTGGTCGGCTGCCTTGATTGCCGCCTCCCTGCCTTCCTTACTTCCGATCAGCTTGTATGCCGCCACGCAGGAGGGCGAGTACAGAAAGCCCATGTCGTGATGATCCACGGAGATCTTCTTATCGATTCTCTCAAGGAAATCGTGAACCTGGATTTCTCCCGCCTTCTTCAGTCTCTCATCCCCGCAGAACTCATATGCCAGCCAGATCTCGCCCGTCCAGAAGCCGGTCGTCCAATCCCTGTTCTCCACCGGCGGATAGAAGCCGTTCTCGCTGTACGCCTGCTGGAATTTGTCCGTAAATTCCGGCAGCACATGAAGAATCTGCCTGCACGCAAAATCCAGTGCGC
Source organism: uncultured Acetatifactor sp. (assembly GCA_934402315.1). Lineage (GTDB taxonomy): Bacteria > Bacillota > Clostridia > Lachnospirales > Lachnospiraceae > Acetatifactor. The sequence goes on from CAKRTS010000002.1 coordinate 173,733, forward strand.
TCCTGATCTCCTCCGAGGAAATCTCCGGGTAAGCCTCGAATTTCTTTTCCATAAAACTTTTCTCCTTTTTCTGCACTTATTTTGAAATTGTTACATTGGTTCCGTATACTTCGATCTGGGTGAGCGCCGGGAACGGAGACGGATCGTCCGCCTTGATGAGATTGCACAGCTCGATCCATGTGATCTCCCTCTCCGGGAAGGTCAGCACATGCGCCGTCGTGGATTTCTCCAACGGGAAATCCAGACTTCCTCCGTCGGAGAATCTCAATGTCACCTGCACCCACCAGTTGTCATGAGGGAAGTCCGAACGTGTATACAGAACAACCTTGTCCGTCCTGATCTTTCTCCCGAATTCCACCTTCATCGCCGCATCGTCCTGACGGTTGATGCCCCACGACTGATAGGGCCACTGTCCGTGGGACAGGTTCGCCCGCACACCGTCTATCGCATTCTTTGCCGCGAAGACCGCCTCGCCCCTCGTCTCCACGTTCGCGGTCGCATGGGGATAGCACGGGACATCGCAGTGCTGGTCTGCCGGGTTCAGCGCAAGGTTGCGGTAGCTTTCAATCTCGTCCTTCCTCGCCAGCTCCGCGTAGAGATAATGCCTGTCCCCGCTGAAAACCTTGGGCGAACAGCTGATCCTCTTCTCGCCAAAGGGAATCGCGTAGGAAACCGTCTTTTCCGTGAGATACACAAACGCTGCACCGAGTGCATCATCCACCTGCCAGTTCAGATAGCAATCCTTCTCCGATACGGTCAGCTCAATCCGGTCTCCCTCCTGATAGGTATGCATGCACACCAGATCCACAAAGTCTTCACCGTTGCTGACACAGATCGTGTTATCGAATTTGTCTATCACCTTCAATGATAATGTAGCCATTTCAAATCCTTTCCTCTCTGTAACACATTTCTGTTTCTTTTTCTTTATATTATGCTATACTTAGCATAAATAAGCAAGCATCTCTTAGAGGAGAATATACATGGAAATGCGGTTTCTGGACACGGCAAAGAACTTTCTGGAGAGCGGCGCAAAGCTGCTGCCTTTTTCACCCTTTCCCCCGGCGGGCAGCCGGGCGGCATACGATGAGCTTCCCCCGGAGCTTAAGGAGCGGCTGATCGCCGCCGGAGAGACCTGTCTCGGCTATCAGTATCCGCCGATCTACGCCACCTCGTTTATGGCGTTTAAGCGCACCGGCAACCGCACGGACTTTGAAAAGCTGTATTTCCAGCGCAGATACCGCCTGAATTCGCTTGTAGTCGCGGAATGCGTCGAAAACAGCGGACGCTTTCTGGATGATATTATAAACGGCATCTTCGCGCTCTGCGAGGAGAGCGGCTGGCAGCTTCCTCCGCACAATGCCTACCGGCGTGATCAGGCGCAGGAGCTTCTGCCGGATGCCGCGAGACCTGTCCTCGATCTTTTTGCCTGTGAGACAGGCGCACAGCTCGGCTGCATTTATTATCTGTTAAAGGAACAGCTTGACGCCGTAAGCCCGGTGATCTGTTCACGGATTCTCGACGAGCTGGAACGGCGCATCGTCACCCCCTATCTCTCGGAGCATTTCTGGTGGATGGGGCAGGGTGAAGAGCCTATGTGCAACTGGACTCCGTGGTGTACGCAGAATGTACTGCTCGCCGTCTTTCTCACCGAAAACCCGCAGGACATCCGGCGGGCGGTTCTCGAAAAGGCTGCCGCAAGCTGTGACTTCTTCCTGAAGGATTACGGCGAAGACGGCTGCTGTGACGAGGGTGCGCAATATTTCCGGCGCGCAGGTCTCTGCCTCGATGCCGCTGCTGATCTGATGAACCGCGTGACGGGCGGCGCGTTCCGCCAGCTCTACGATTGGCAGAAGATGAAAAACGTCGCCTCCTACATCGAAAATATGCATGTCGAGGGGGCTTATTACTTTAATTTTGCCGACTGCTCCCCCGTCCCGGGAAGAGCGGGCGTCCGTGACTATCTCTTCGGAAAGCACACTGCGCAGCCCCCGCCGTCAAGGCTGGTGACAATGACGACAACCACAATCACAACGACACGGGAAGCCTGACGCTCTACAAGAATGGACAGCCTGTACTTGCGGACATCGGCGTGGAGAGTTATACTGGAAAGACCTTCTCTGCGCAGCGGTACGAGATCTGGACGATGCAGTCCGGCTACCACAACCTCCCCACACTTGAAGGGAAGGATGAATGTGCCGGGGCGGAATACAGGGCTGTTGACGTAGAGACCTCCTTCGGAGCCGGAAGCGCTTCCGTTTCCATGGAGCTTGCGCACGCTTATCCCCCGTCAGACGGCGGCTCCTACTATCGCCGGACGGTCATGCTGGACAAGACTGCCGGACGTGTACTGCTGACAGATAAAACCGATTTTCAGGATGTCATTCTGAATTTTATCGTCTGTGAAAAGCCTGAAATCGAGGGAAACAGCGTAAAGCTTCCTGACAGCCGCATGGAATTTTCGGGGGCATCACTTTTGACGGTGGAGACACTTCCCATCACCGACGCCCGCCTGCAGACCGCATGGAAGAGCGACCTCTACCGCATCCGCCTGACAATGACAGAGAAAACCTTTACACTTGACATCGGATAAAAGGATACAAACCTATGATTTACTCACTTCGAGATATGACATGGCTCTTTCTGCTCTATTCCTTTGTGGGATGGTGCATCGAGGTCTGCTATGCTGCCATACGGCGGAAAAAATTCGTCAACAGAGGCTTCGTAAGCAGCCCGCTGTGTCCGATATACGGCTTTGGTGCCGTTCTGTTCTGCCTGTTTCTTCCCGAGCTGACCGGAAACCTGTTCTTTCTCTTTCTGGGCGGCATGATCCTTGCCACGCTTCTGGAATACAGCACCGGAATGCTGATGGAAAAGATTTTTAATAAAAAGCTATGGGATTATTCCAAGATCAGATTTAATCTCGGCGGCTATGTCTGCCTGCGCTATTCCCTGCTCTGGGGACTGCTTGCCGCCTTGACGATGCTGTATGTCAATCCGTTCCTGTGCGGCATTTTTGACAAGATTCCGCATACGCTGTCCACGGTTCTGTTGTGGATCGCCGCCGGCATTCTCCTTCTGGATTTCGTGACAACGGCAATGGCTGTCCGCGGCATGAAGGTCAATGTGAAGCAGCTGTCGTCCCTCTCCGAAGGCATCCGGCACACCTCGCATCTGCTGGAGAACCGGCTGACTGCCGCTGTACAGAAGCGAATGATAAAATCCTTCCCGTCAATCAGCAGGGAGAGCCTTGAAAACAGTCTGCGCGAGCGCAAGGCGAAGAAGGAACGCGCCGTCTTCGCAGAGGGCTGCAGCTTTTACAAGCTGGTATCCCTGTTTTTCATCGGTGCATTTCTGGGCGACATCACGGAAACCATCTTCTGTCTGATTACAACGGGAAGACTGATGAGCCGCAGCAGCGTGATCTACGGGCCTTTCAGCATTGTCTGGGGGCTTGGCTGCTCCTTCCTGACCCTGTTTCTGTACCGCTACCGGAATAAAAATGACCGGCATATCTTTCTTGCCGGCACACTGCTCGGCGGCGCTTACGAATATATCTGCAGTGTTTTCACGGAGCTTGTCTTCGGGACAATATTCTGGGATTACAGCGGCTTCGCCTTTAATCTGGGCGGGCGCATCAATCTGCTGTACTGCTTCTTCTGGGGTATTGCCGCCGTGATCTGGCTGAAACTGATCTACCCGCAGATATCGAAGCTGATCGAGAAAATACCGAAACGGACCGGAACGATCGTGTTTAATTGTCTGATCGTCTTCATGGTGGCAGATATGGCAATCTCCTCTCTTGCGCTTTACCGCTATACAGAGAGGCAGTCCGAGGCCGTAACCGCATGGGAGGAAAACTCCGATGAAAATGACTCCGGCGACGGCTTATCTGTCTTGAACGATTTCCTCGACCGGCATTATAATGATGACAGAATGGAAAAGATCTATCCCAATGCTAAATTTGTAAACTGACGAAGGATTAAACTATGCGCATAGGAGAACTGAAACCGAAACAGAATATCACCCTGCTGGTAAACGCAAATGGCACCTTTCTGACCTTTGAATCAGTAATTCAGGAGGTCACTTCCCTGAAAAATCTGATCTTTGCCGAGGCTGTCATGAGCAACGGCAAGCCGGTCTCCTTCCGGGGCAAAAATATCATGGTCAGCCTGCTTGTCTATTTCGACGAGGAGAAGCCGATTCTCTTTAAGAATGTTTCCACCAAGCTGTTTAAGCGCATGGGCGGCGATTACTGCTACGGTATTGCCTCTATTGCAGAGGGACATGTCTATAACCGCCGCGAAAATTTCCGCTGCTACATAGGACTGGAGAGCTCCATACAGTGCGGCAGCAACACCGCCGCGCATCCCACCATCATAAGGGACATCAGCTCGACCGGCTTTGCCGTTGTCTGCGACCAGGATGTATCCCTTGAACCCGGTCAGCTGGTTCACACCGTTCTGAATGACAGACTGATCGACGGAGGTGTCTCCTATTCCTTTCAGCTCTACGGACTTGTGGCAAGGATTCAGGAGCTTGAAAACGGAAAGCGCTTATTCGGCTGTAAGCTGAACAATCCGATTCAGGGCCTTGATAAATATATTATGGAAAAAGAACGTATCCGTCTGAAAAACAGCAACGGAGGGAATCTTTGGAACTGATTCCCTCCGCTTTTCTATTGCTTTCCCTATTCTATTATTTTCCTATACATCTCCGGGCGTCTGTCACGGAACAGGCCCCAGCTGAAACGCATGTCCTCCACCGCATCCAGATCAAAGGTATGCAGAAGAATCCCTTCCTCCGTCCTTCCCGCGTCTTCTATGACTTCTCCGGTCTCATCCGTGATAAAGGAGGAGCCGTAAAAGACCAGCTCCGAAGACTGGCTGTTGTTGTCCTTCGTCGGCTGAACCGTCTCCCTGCCGACACGGTTTGCCGCGATCACCGGTATGACGTTCGCCGCCGCATGCCCCTGCATACAGCGTCTCCAGTGCGGCATGCTGTCACACTCTATGATGGGCTCAGAGCCGATTGCCGTCGGATAAAATAAGAGCTGCGCACCCATGAGCGCCATACATCTCGCCGCCTCGGGGAACCACTGATCCCAGCAGATTCCCACACCGATTCTGCCATAGGCTGTGTCCCATACGCGGAATCCGGTGTTTCCCGGAGTAAAATAGAATTTTTCCTGATAGAAATGATCGTCCGGTATGTGGGTCTTGCGGTAGACACCGAGAACGCTTCCGTCGGCATCGATCACTGCAATGGAATTATAAGTCACATTGCCGTCCCGCTCGAAAAAGCTGACCGGCAGCACGACCCTCAGCTCCTCCGCGACCCGTCGAAGACGCTGTACCGCTGGATTTTCCTCAAGCGTCATCGCCAGACCGTAAGAACTATAGTTCCTCTCCTGACAGAAATACCACGTCTCAAATAATTCCGGCAGAAGAATCACCTGCGCCCCTCTTGCAGCCGCGTCGCGCACCGCCCTTTCCGCCGCTTCCAGATTTTCTTCCCTCGATCGGTTGCAATACATCTGCACCGCCGCCACTGTCACTTTTTTCATTACACCCTCCCGGTCTATATTCTTATTATTATGAGTTTTATTCCCACTCGACATTCGCTGCTCGCCAAGAACAACCAGTCTCTCTCCGTCTCACTTGCTCTTATTACTCTTATTACATTTCATCTCTTTCTATTTACTTACCATACCAGTTGTGCAGGATGCACATGACCACAAGCAGCGCACTCTGGAGCCGCCGGCACTTACATGGCGTACTTTGACATGTTATGTGCCGCTGCGTGCGGAAGGTAGCGAAAGCGTGCCTGCGGTGGTCTGTGCATCCTGTGCAACGTCACTCGCGGAAACACCCGCACCCCTTACCTCGGTATCTGCTGCGTAATACAGTGAATATTCCCCCCACCGATCAGAATATCCCTTGTATTGATCTGTACGACCTCCCTGTCCGGAAACAGTCCCTGCAGAATCTCCCTCGCAGGCTCGTCCGCCGGATCTCCGAAGCCGGGCATGACAATGCTCCGGTTCGCAATATAGAAATTCACATAGGATGCCGCCAGACGCTCTCCCGGCGTGCGGGTCGGCTCATCCCAGCAGGTGTCAAGCCCGAGACATTCCTCCTCCGTCATTGTCACCGGCTGCGGCAGAGGCAGCTTATGCACACGGATATGCCTTCCCTTCGCATCCACCGTCTTCTGTAAATATTCCAGACACGCCTTCGACATGGCATACTGCGGATCGTTCTCATCCTCCGTCCACGCCAGAACCACCTCACCGGGTGCGACAAAGGCGCAGATGTTATCCACATGCTCATTCGTTTCATCATGGTAAATTCCACAGGGAAGCCAGAGAATTGTGGATACATTCAGATAGCTTTTCAGATTATCCTCGATCTCCTCACGCGTCAGCTCCGGGTTCCGCCCACGGCTCAGCAGGCAGCTCTCCGTCACCATACAGGTTCCCTCGCCGTCAACATGGATGGAACCGCCCTCCAGAATGAAATCCCGCCTGCAGTAAACGTCCTTTTCCAGCAGGTCGCAGAGCTTCCTCGCCATCTTATTGTCCTTGTCCCATGGGAAATACAGCCCGTCATAAAGCCCGCCCCACGCGTTGAAGCCCCAGTCAATGCCGCGCACCTCTCCGTCCGCATTCCTGACAAAGGTGGGCGCATAATCCCTCGCCCATGCATCATTGCTGCTCATCTCGACAACACGGATATGCTCCGGCAGCATCGCCCGCGCGTTGTCATATTGTGCCTCGCTGGCACAGACCGTCACCTTCTCCGATCTTGCGATCGCCTCCGCGATCTGTACAAACGCCTTGCGCGCCGCATAGCCGCCGTACTGCCATGAGTCGGAACGCTCCGGAAATATCATGATACAACCCTCGTGAGGCTCAAATTCCGCCGGCATGCGGAAGCCGTCCTCCCTCGGCACAGAATCCTTAATAATCCTCATATTACTTCCCTATAACCTCTCCTTAAAATCCTGATACCCAAACTGTCTCACGATCTCGCACTCCCCATCCCGCCTCCGAAGCGCAATCGCCGGGAGCGGCATCCCGTTAAACGTATTGTTTTTCACCATGGAGTAGATCGCCATGTCCTCAAAAACCAGCCTGTCCCCCTCCTCCAGCTCTCTGTCAAAGGAGTAGTCACCGATAATGTCCCCCGCCAGACAGGTAGGCCCGCCCAGACGATAGGTAAAAGCTTTCTCTCCCGCGTCCCCGCTGTCGCGCAGAGGCGGTCTGTAGGGCATCTCCAGCACATCGGGCATATGGCATGCGGCGGAGGCGTCCAGAATGGCAAGCCGGAGCAGCGCCCCGTCAGACGCGCCATGCGGCAATACCGGAGCCTCTGTCCGGCGCGTCTCAAGAACCGTCGTCACAAGAAAGCCCGCATTCAGCGCAACTGCCTCGCCCGGCTCTATATACACCGTCAGTCCGTACTTCTCCTGCATCCGGCGGATGCAGTGTTCCAGCCTCGGTATATCATAGTCCTGCCGGGTGATGTGATGTCCGCCCCCGAAGTTGATCCATTTGAAATCTGCCAGATACTTTCCGAATTTCTCCTCCACGGCATCCAGGGTCTTTTCCAGATCATCGGAATTCTGCTCGCAGAGGGTGTGAAAATGGATTCCGTCCAACAGCGGCAGCAGCCGCTTCCCCTCCGGGGTGTCAAGCCCTGTCACAAACTCCTGCGCCGTCACGCCAAGCCTCGAGCCGGGCGCGCAGGGGTCGTAAATCGCATGTCCCTCCTGCGTGGAGCACTCCGGGTTCACGCGCAGTCCGATGCTCTTCCCCGCATGCTTTGCCCGCTCGCCGAACTTTTCCACCTGCCTCCATGAATTGAAGACAATGTGGTCGCTGTATTTCAGAATCTCCCCGAAATCCTCCTCGCGGAATGCCGGGGAATAGATATGGTTCTCAAAGGGGGCTGTCATCTCCTCCGCACACAGCCTCGCCTCGTAAAGCCCGCTCGCCGTCGCCCCGCAGAGATAGCGGCTTATCAGCGGATAGAGCGCATACATGGAGAATGCCTTCTGCGCCAGCAGAATCCTCGCCCCTGTCCGCTCCATGACACCCCGCAGCACCTTTAAGTTTTCTTCTATCAATGCCTCATCCACGACATAGCATGGTGTCGGTAATTCTGACCATTTCATATTCTTTGAAACCTTTCGCTCTTTTTTTCGTCTATAGAGATAACAGAACAACAGGGAGGATACCACCATGAACAAATCAGCAAAACAGATACTCGCAGCGCTCCTCGCACTGTCCATGCCGCTCACCCTCGCCGGATGCGGCAGTGACAGCGGCGAATACCATGCAACCAATCTGACAGACATCACCACGCCTGCGCAGCCCCCCGCTGCAGCGGAGGAATCGAAGCCATCCGCCTCTCACACGGCAGCGGAGAACACTTCTCTCCCCAAGGCAGATGCCGTCACCTACACCGACTTCGCCCTGCGCCTGTTCCGGGAATGCTCGGAACCCGGCAAAAGTACACTGATCTCACCGCTGTCGGTGCTCAATGCACTCGCCATGACGGCATGCGGTGCAGAACAGGAAACACTTGCACAGATGGAGAACGTGTTCGGCTCCGACCTTACCTCTCTATGTGAATACTTAAGCGCCTATAACGACGCGCTCCCCTCCGGTGACAAATACAAGCTGCACGTCGCCAACTCCATCTGGATCAAGGATGATGAAGATTTCAAGGTAGAGCCGGACTTTCTGCAGGCGGACACCGACTACTTCCACGCCGACATCTTCCAGTGCCCTTTTGATTCCACGACCTTAAAGGACATCAACAGCTGGGTCTCCAAAAACACAGACAAAATGATCCCGAAGATTCTGGATCAGATTCCTGACGATGCTGTCATGTATCTCGTGAACGCGCTTGCCTTCGACGCCAGGTGGCAGTCCATCTATCGTTCCGATCAGGTGCATGACCGCACTTTTACCAGCTTTGACGGCACAGAGCAGGATGCGGAGCTGATGTATTCCGAAGAACACAAATACCTTCAGGACAGTCAGGCACAGGGCTTCCTGAAATACTATGCCGACGGCAAATATGCCTTCGCCGCACTGCTACCTGACGAAGGTGTCAGTCTGGATGATTACCTCGCTTCCCTGACAGGCGAACAGCTCCATCAGCTTCTTGTCAATGCTGAGGATATTAAAGTAGAAACTGCCATCCCGAAATTCAAGCAAGAGTACTCCGTCAATTTACAGGACATTCTTCAGGAGCTCGGGATGACGGATGCCTTTGACCCGGAGACTGCCGACTTCAACGGCATCTGCTCCGCCCCCGACAAGCAGCTTTACATCAACCGTGTGCTGCATAAGACCTTCATCGAGGTCGATGAAAAAGGGACGAAGGCGGGCGCCGCAACTGCCGTAGAAATGTGCGAATTTGCAATGATAAGCGAGGCAAAGTCTGTCTATCTCGACCGTCCCTTTGTCTATATGCTGATCGACTGTGAAGAGCTGCTGCCCGTCTTTATCGGAACCGTGACGGAAATCACGCCTTAATCCACCAGCACCGGATTTTCCTCAACGACCCACGGCAATCCATACTGATTCAGGGCTTCCATGAAGGGATCGGGATCAAATTCTTCCACGTTGAAGACGCCCGGTCTCTTCCATGTCCCATTCATTACAAGCATTGCCCCGATCATCGCCGGAACACCCGTCGTATAGGAAATTGCCTGTGAGCCCAGCTCCTTATAGCACTTCTGATGGTCGCAGACATTGTAGATATAGATGGACTTCTCCTTGCCGTCCTTCACGCCCGTAAAGATACAGCCGATATTCGTCTTGCCCACGGTGCGCGGTCCGAGAGATGCCGGATCGGGAAGCAGCGCCTTCAAAAACTGGATCGGTACGATCTCCCTGCCCTCAAACATCACCGGATCGGTGCGCAGCATTCCCACATTTTCAAGACATTTCATATGTGTCAGATAGCTCTGTCCGAAGGTCATGAAGAAACGGATGCGCTTGATGCCGGGAATGTTCTGTGCCAGAGACTCTATCTCCTCATGGTGCAGCAGATACATGTCCTTCTTCCCGACCTGTGCAAAGTCGTACTCTCTCTTGATCTCCATGGGCTTTGTCTCTACCCAGTGGCCGTCCTCCCAGTAGGAACCGTTCGCGGAAACCTCTCTGAGGTTGATCTCCGGGTTGAAGTTCGTCGCAAACGGATAGCCGTGGTCACCGCCGTTGCAGTCCATGATGTCGATATAATGAATTTCGTCGAAGTAATGCTTCAGTGCATAGGCAGAAAATACGCTTGTCACGCCGGGGTCAAAGCCGCTGCCGAGCAGTCCCGTGATGCCCGCCTTCTCAAAGCGCTCCCTGTATGCCCACTGCCATGAATAATCAAAATATGCCGTGAAGCCCTTCTCCTCGCAGCGCTTCTCATAGATTGCACGCCACTCGGGGTCTTCGGTGTCCTCTGCCTCGTAGTTCGCCGTATCGATATAGTCCACGCCGCAGGCAAGGCAGGCATCCATGATTGTCAGATCCTGATAGGGCAGTGCAAGGTTGAGGACAGCCTTGGGCTGCTCCTTTTTTATCAGTGCGGTCAGTTCCTCCACGCTGTCTGCGTCAACCTTCGCCGTGGTGATGACTGGCAGTTCCTTTCCCGTCTTTCGGAAATCCTGCTCGATCTTCTCCTTTAATGCGATGCATTTACTCTCCGTGCGGCTCGCAATACAGATCTCCGAAAATACGTCTGCCTTTGCGGCACATTTCTGGATTGCGACGGATGCAACACCGCCGCAGCCGATGACTAAAATTTTGCTCATTGAATGTTCCTCCTTAAAAATATGGTCTCGAGTGACGTTGCGTCGAATGCACAACTGTTTACCGTACCTCGACGCGGCGAAGCAGTTTTTCTACGTAGGCGGGGAGGCAGAAGGCTCCTTCATGGAGGCGTGGGGTGTAGTAGCGGGTGTCCAGTTCTCTCGCAAGCCAGCGCTCTGCGTCCAGATCATGCACAGGATGATACTGTTTTGAGGCGAAGCCAAACAGCCAGTGTCCAGACGGGTAGGTCGGGATATGCGCCTGATAGACGCGGCTGATGGGAAAGCTTTCGACAATGCGCTTATGTGCCCTCATACATGCTGTCGCGTCCGCTTCATAGAAGGGGCTCTCATGCTGGTTTACCATGATGCCGTCCTCATGCAGCGCCTTATAGCAGTTGCCGTAAAATTCCTTGGTAAAGAGTCCCTCGCCGGGTCCGAAGGGGTCTGTGGAATCCACGATGATGAGGTCGTAGTCGTCCTCCTTGCTGCGGACAAATTTCAGGCCGTCCTCATAATGGATGTGAACCCGCTCATCCTCCAGCTTACAGGCGATCCCGGGAAGAAAGCCCTTACATACCTGAATGACCTGTTCGTCGATCTCCACAAGGTCAATATGCTCAATCTCAGGGTATTTCACAAGCTCCCTGACCGCGCCGCCGTCTCCGGCGCCGATGACGAGCACGCGTTTCACGTTCGGATGAACCGCCATCGGCACATGAACAATCATCTCATGGTAGATGAACTCGTCCTTCTCGGTCAGCATCACATAGCCGTCCAGCACAAGGAATCTGCCGAACTCCGGCGATTCAAAAACATCAATTCTCTGAAATTCGCTCTGTCCACTGTAAAGCTGCTTATCTACCTTGATTGACAGCTTTACATTCGGCGTATGCGGTTCCGAAAACCATAATTCCATTAAGCCCATACCTCCTTTAACACATTTAACCTCTCAATTCCCGGGTCTTCCGGACCGGTCATGGAGCAGCCCTTCTCCTTCGCGTAGAGAATGTACTCCAGAATCTCTCCCGTAATCTGTTCGCCGGGCGCAAGGATCGGGATGCCCGGCGGATAGCACATGACAAATTCACTGCAGATCCGTCCCTTTGTCTCGGAGAGCGGCAGCGATTCCTTTTCCGCATAAAATGCATTCTGCGGCGAAACTGCCACCCTTGGCTCGATATATTCCTGCGTATACATACCGGCGTTGTCCCTGCTGTACTTCCTGCGCACCTCGACGAGCGCGCCGATCAGTCTCTCGATCTCCCTCTCCCGGTCTCCAATGGAGATATAAGCCAGCACATTCGCAATGTCACCCAGCTCCATCTGAATGTCGTACTCATCGCGCAGAATGTCATAGACCTCTATCCCGGCCAGTCCGATCCCCAGCGTGTTGATTGTCAGCTTTGTCCTGTCAAAATCAAAGATGCTGTCGCCGTTTATCAGCTCCGCCGTATAGGCGTAATAGCCGCCGATCCGGTTGATCTCATTTCTCGCATATTCCGCCAGCGCCGTCACCTTCCGGAATTCCTCCCTGCCCCGCAGCGCCAGATTTCGTCTTGAAATATCCAGACTTGCCAGCAACAGATAGGATGCGCTTGTCGTCTGTGTCAGGTTAATAATCTGTCTCACATAGCCGGGATTCATCGAAGGCCCTGTCAGCAGAAAGGAGCTCTGCGTCAGGCTTCCGCCGGACTTGTGCATGCTGACGGATGCCATGTCCGCTCCCGCCGTCATCGCCGAAACCGGCATATTTTCCCCGAAATAAAAATGGGTTCCGTGCGCCTCATCCACCAGCACCTTCATGCCGTTTGCATGGGCGAGCCTGACAATGCTTCTCAGGTCGGAGCAGATGCCGTAATAGGTCGGGTTATTCACAAGAACTGCTACCGCATCCGGGTTCTCGGATATCGTGCGCTCGACCTGCGACACCTTCATGCCCAGCGCAATCCCAAGCCTGCTGTCCATATCGGGATTGACGTAAATCGGTATCGCACCGTTGAGCACCAGCGCATTGATAACGCTTCTGTGTACATTTCTCGGAAGGATGATCTTGTCGCCCTTTTTGCAGACGCTCAGCACCATGCTCTGCACGGAGGAGGTCGTTCCCCCGACCATCAGGAAGGCATAGGCAGCGCCGAATGCTTCCGCCGCCATCTCCTCCGCCTCCCGGATGACCGACACGGGATGGCAGAGATTGTCCAGCGGCTTCATGGAATTTACGTCAATGCCGACGCACTGCTGTCCGAGCAGCTCCACAAGCTCCGGGTTTCCGCGTCCTCTCTTATGTCCCGGCACATCAAAGGGCACGATCCTGTTTTTCCGAAATTCCTCCAGCGCCTCATAAATCGGCGCTCTCTCCTGATTATAACGTCCCATGACAATCTCCTAGTAGACATTTCTCCCGCTGAAAATCTCAATCATCTCCTTGCGGAGGTTATCCATGATCTCCAGCCTCGTTCTCGGCGGCAGCTCGTAGACGTCGCTGTTAAAAAGGTAATTCTGGAGGTCAATCTCCTTAATCAGCATCTTTGTATGGAAAATATTCGCGTCATACACATTGATGTCCACAGCGTCATATTTGCGCAGCGTGGCGATATCGATATAATCCTGAATCGACGTGATCCTATGGTCGATAAACAGCTTCTGTCCGCTGACATCCCTTGTGAAGCCTCTGACGCGGTAATCCATGGTAATGATGTCCGAGTCAAAGGAGCCGATGAGATAGTCCAGTGTGGACAGCGGCGTGATCTCCCCGCAGGTCGCCACATCGATGTCCACGCGGAAGGTCGCCAGACAGGTCTCCGGATGATATTCGGGGTATGTATGCACCGTGATATGGCTTTTGTCCAGATGAGCCACCGTTGTATCTCCCACGGGAACCATGCTGTTTTCCGCAATCAGTATCGTCACTGAGCTTCCCTGTGGTTCGTAGTCCTGACTGGAGATATTCAGAACCGTTGCGCCGATCATATCCGTCACGTTCGTCAGAATCTTCGTCAGTCGCTCGGAGTTATACTGCTTATCAATGTAGGCAATATAGTCCTTCTGCTCCCTCTGTGACTTTGCGTAGCACACATCATAGATGTTGAAGCTGAGAGATTTTGTCAGATTGTTAAACCCGTACAGGGAAATTTTGTCACCCATCACTTTCTCCTTTTGTTTTGCGGTTTGTCTATTAATTATAAAACTCCTGATCCCACAAGTGACGTTGCACACGATGCACAGACCACCGCAGGCACGCTTTCGCTACCTTCCGCACGCAACGGCGCATAAGATGCCAAAGTACGCCATCTAAGCGCCGGCGGCTCCAGAGTGCGCTGCTTGCGGCCATGCGCATCCTGCACAACTGTTACCCGTAAACTCTGCCTTTCACAATTAACTATTTCGTTAATAAGGAAATGACAGCATCAAAAAAGCAGGCAATGCAAATCATCACCTGCTTTGAAACTCTTCTCAATATATTCCCGCATCTGCGCGGGGTTTCACTGCCCATGTCGGAGCAATGTTTCCTGTGGCATTTCCAGCCGTCGGAAAATATATGATCGGATATGTGGTTTTTAGAGTCTATATAGCAAATATTTTACTTTTACTACTCTTATTGACCGTTTCACAAGTTAGATGTGCATCAGCACCGGTTTATAGTAACCAACTTATAAAATTTGAGCTTTTAACTCAATCAATAAGGCAACGGGGTTGCCAAAAAATATTTGCATGGAAGACTCTAAGAGACACATCTCTTTTCACACTTTCCATACAGCCGTACTATAACATAACTGAATCTGCGCGTCAATCAAAATTTAAACGGCGTTTGACTATTCTCTTCACTTCTGGTATACTGATTCTACATTTTAAGGTTATCTTTCGCAATGAAAATCGATTCAGAAAGGGAAGGTATTGTATATGGGAGACGGAGATATTAATCAGACACTGACGAAACCGCAGGAACCTGTGTATCAGGAAATACAGACCGAACAGCAGGAGCAGCAGACACAGAATATCCAACAGCAGGCGCAGCAGGAGCAGCAGACACAGAATATCCAACAGCAGGCGCAGCAGGAGCAGCAGACGCAACATGAATCTATGGCGGATAAGCTCAGGCGCGAGGAAGCCGCTTTCTGGGCACAACACGCAGTTCCCGCCGGTGCTGTCCAGAACGGGCAGCCCCCTCAGGAGGCAGGCATGAGCCGCAAGCAGCGCCGTAAGCTCGCCAAGCAGAGAGAAAAAGCGCTCAAGGAAGGACGTCGGTACAGCAATTTTGCCGATGAGCACACCGCACAGCTCAAGAAAGATTTTGGCACATATACAACTAATCTGGGAGCCCGAAATGCAGTGCTCAGACAGGTCATGGAAGCGCACCCGCAGGAGCCTGCCATCGAGCCAGTAAATAAGCGCGTTGCTCTGGCATATCTGCCCGACTATAAGCGCGACAAAAAGGGTCGCCCTCTCTCAAAACGGGACGCGCGTACAGCTCTGGAAGCGCAAAAGCAGGCGGAGGATTACTTGTATGGAACGCCGGAGGCACAGCGCGCCGTGCTCGATCGGATTGTCCGGCAAATGTGCACCGTAAGCCTGAATGGCGAAATGTTCTCTCCCGTCTATATCCGTGCTCATTTTGCGGAATTGAAGAGGCTGGATGAACGTCTCATGCGCATGACACAGCTGAGCAGTCTGCACGCCGACTACTTCGAGTCACTTCCCGACGATACAAGGGAGCTGTGGAATGCAACCCGCTCTCTTGCGAACGTTCTCAGCACATGGATCGGTAATACCAGCGAGATGAGCGGTCTGGACACCTCCGGAATAGGCATGAGAATGCAGCCGACCACCGAGGAGGAATTTGCAGTTCTCCGTCAGGAGATGGATCAGGACATTCAAGCCGCACTGCAAAACCGCGAGACCGCCCTGAAAGCATACCACCCGGCACAGGGGGAGGCATAAGGGATGGAAAATACAAACGAACTTTTCCTCATCAAGCCAAAGGATCTGGAGCTTTTTTCCGGTCTGTTGACCTCCGAGGCCGCCGCTGCCGTGGACGATTCCAATGTTCTGACCGTCGGCGTAGCTCATGGTGCTTTGGGCTGCGGTGCGATCAGCGTTGCCTTCGACACAGAGGTCGGCGATGTGCTTTCGCTGTTTGTGGCTGAAAGCGAGCGCCGTCAGGGCGCGGGACGTGCTCTGTTGGAAGGCGTGGCAGCCTCCGCGAAACGGATGGGCGTAAAGCGTCTGCAAATTGTCTGTGAGACGGCTGCCGTTCCCGGTTTTGCAGACTTTCTGTCCGCGCTCGGCTTCACCTGCATACAGACAATTCCGCGCTTTCGGGCATCTCTGGAACAGCTCGGCGGAATGTCCCTGCCAGATGTCCCGATACAGAATATCTATCCGATAAGCGAGCTGCCCGGTCGGGCATTGAGAAATTATAACCAGATGGTTTACGAGGAGCCTGACCGGCTCCTGTATCTTGATCCTGACGAAATCGACCCTGAACTCAGCGGCTTCTGCCTGACTTCCGATAATCTTCTGGGCGGTTTTACGGCAATCGCACGGCAAAATAACGGATTAGAACTGATAAACACTTACATTTCGCAGGAATGTATCCGATACATGCCCGCACTCTTCCGTTTCAGCCTGAATAACGCCGGCGCTGCACTGCCGCCGGAAACACCGGTTCTGATGGATGCCGTCACCAAGCCATCCGAGCAGCTGCTGCGCCATCTGCTGCAGGGACTCGGCGTACAGGAAAGTAAGGTGGAAACCTTTACACGACTGGTTTAATTGAGCGGGCTTTCCAGCACAAAGCGGAGCCCTTCCACTCCTGTTCCGTCCAGTACAAAACCGCACTTTTCAAGAACGCGCTGGGAAGCCTTGTTATCCGGAGCAGTCTCCGCTTCTACAAGCACAGCATCCTTCTGCCACAATGCCGCCCTTTCACACACACTCGTCTTATAGTGCATGCTCTATGACAATGATTGACTCCTCGTTTTCTCCGATCATTTCAACAGATATTTTATCAACTACCGTTCTTACATTAATGTCAACCGCCTTCACCTCTTCATATGCGGTCTCTAAGGCCTCCACTGTCGGTAGCTTTCCCACTGTCACATGTGGTTTATAGCCTAGTCCCAGATCATATTCTCTAAATTCATTACGATATAAATATCATGCATGGACGTTATTTCCTTCCAATTCTATATTTTTGAATTAATTTTACACATCACCCTATTTTTTCAGTGATCAGTTCAACCCAGGCAACCTCAAATCCCGCTTTCGCAGCAACATGCTGGGATGCCAGATTAGAAAAGCTTGTCCCATAGTACGGCACAATTCCTTTTTGAAGAATATCCCGTTTCAGTATGGACACAAGACCTGATGCGATATGCCTGCCCTCAAACTCCTTGTTCACATTGATTCCGATCTGCCAAAAGGCAGGGCTGTCGGCACTGGCTCCGGCCATACCGACAATCTCATGATCTACCATTGCCGCAACCGCCAGTACATCCGGAGACTCTTCACTAAAGCAGAATGCCTCATCAAATCTGTCATCATCCTTAAATTGAAGGATTTCTTCCTGATTATATTTTCTTATTTCAATCCCTTTCATTTCACACACCTTATCATCCCGGGGAATAAAAAACGGATGCGCTGTTTTTATCCGGTATCCTTCTGCCTTTAAAATATCATCCAGTTCCCTGAAAGTTGCTACATCCATAAACCAGCTCCCCGATTTATTGGAAAATTTCTCCCTGCACACATCAACCACCTGCTTTTTCCCGGTAAACATAAGCTTTCCGTTCACGGCAATTACCTTTAATATGCAATCGTCCGCCTCCTCAAATCGCCTTCTGCCTTCCAGTTTTTTGTATTCTGTGAAATGATTTCTATTGTCCCTGACATCTGAAACCGTACAGCAATAATCTATTGCCAGCTGTTGATATAACTTTTCTTGTACATAATTCATATTCTCTACCTCATCCTTATGATAAACTAATTCAGTAATTGCGAAACTCACACATTTCAGATAGCAGTTGTGCAAGATGCACCTGACCACAAGCAGCGCACTCTGGAGCCGCCGGCACTTAGATGCCGTGCTGTGGCAGGCACCATGTACTTCGGTGCCTTTTTATGCACCGTTGCGTGCGGAAGGTAGCGAAAGCGTGCCTGCGGTGGTCTGTGCATTTGTGCAACGTCACTTGCGAAAACATGAGTTTTGCAAACACCTATGATAAACTAATCATCCATTTACGCCTTCGGAAAATAACCAGCGATACAACCAGCCGGAATATTTCTTCTGTGGTGAGCAGGGCATATACCCCCACAATTCCCCATTGGAACACATATGCCGCAACCAGACACAGCGGGATTCCGATACACCATGTGCTGACAATATCAATTATCATTATAATTCTGGTATTTCCGCCACTTTTTATGATCCCTCCGCCAAGAATCATATTTTCAACCTTGACCGGAGCATACAACGCAAAGACAATAAGGAGAATTTTTCCAAGCTCTTTTACACCGTAATCCACACGATACCATCCGGTGTAAACTCCCGCCAGCAAGATAAGCATTGCCGATACAAGGACTGCCCCTATCAACCCGGCAATCATAATCTTCTTGGATTCCCTGTAGGCTTCATCATACTCTTTCTTTCCAAGTCTCTTACCGACCATAACCCCCGCCGCAGCCGACAGACCGCTCAATGCGCTCACGATGAGTCCCTGAATCGGGCAGGTAAGCGTGTAAGCCGCAAGGTTTGCGGTGCCAAGATGCCCATACACCGCCGATTCCACATTCTGCCCCAGACTCCAAAGAAACTCACTGACCAGAATCGGCATAATCATAACAAGATAATCCCTGATGGTAATTTTCCTGAAATGCAGTGACAATACCGGTTGATCCCCATCCTTTTTCATGCAAATGACAAACCCGATAAAGATAAACAATAAATTAAACAGCTGCGAAACAAACGTGGCAATTGCTGCGCCCTTTATCCCCATAGGTGTAAATCCGAGTTTTCCAAAGATCAGCACATAATTGAGTCCTGTGTTTGCGGCTACCGCTCCTAAACTTGCCAGAAATGGTATCGTTGCATGCTCCTTGCAGCGCAGCCACGCAGATAATACGGTACTTATTGCCATTGGAATATAGGAAAACGCCACAATTCGGAAATACACCGCACCCTCTTCTATAATACTTAGATCCTTCGTATATAGTCCAAGAAGCTGTGCCGGGAAAATTCCTGCCGCAGACAGAAACAATGCAGATATTATCATTCCGCAAATCAGACTGACATGAAAGCTGCTCCACGCCTCTTTCGTATCATCTGCCCCGATAAACTGTGCTATTAATATCCCCGCAACAGTGCTTACCGCACCAATCACCACGGAAAAAATTAAAGAAAAATTACCGCATAGCCCGACTGCCGATATATTAGCCTCTCCCAGCTGACCGATCATGATCTGGTCAACGATCGAAAAGGATGCCTGCAGCATGCTTTGTAAGGTAACAGGAACCGCTATTTTGCATAATGATTTCATAAACTTTGACATTATAATTTTCTCGTACTTTCTCTTTTTATAAGTTCTACCGGAAGAGTGATTTCGGCATCACAATTCCTTCCGTCACGCATAGCTTCAATACATTCTATTGCCGTTTTTGCCCTGAGTGACGCGTCCTGATGAATCGTAGTCAGAGCCGGGCTGCTTTCCCGGCTTGCCATATTGTCATCGAAACCGATGATCTGCATATCCTGCGGGAATTGAACACCCCTCCCCTGCAAAAAGCGCATAAAATCAAGCGCGTAATAATCCGACACTGCAAAAATTGCAGTAACATTACAGCTTAGAAAGTCTGAAAGCTTTTCCTGATAAAAATGTGCTCTTTCCTTCTCTGTATTTGGGATCTGCCAGATCAAGGTCTCGCCCGGTGCAAAAGCCTCACGAAAACCGTCTATCCGCTCCTTGTCCATACATATGTAATTGTCTGAGATGCACAACGCCTTTTTATGTCCCAGCTCTTTGAAGTATTTTCCTGCCTGATAACCGCCGTCATAGTGGTTAATCACAAGATTAACGACTTTGGAACATTTCTCAAAATATCCATCATATACAACAAAGGAGATTCTCATCTGATTCCGGAGCTTTTCATAATCCGCCTCGCAGAACCCCATGAGAATCAGTCCATCCATATTCCACATAGAAGCAAAAACCGGAATTTCGCTGATGTCTGTTGTTGTCTTTATCATCAGGAAATATCCTTTTTCGTTTACCTCATGGGAGAGGGCATTTAAGGACGACATCACGAATCCATCCTCTAAAACCCTGCCCTCATACTTAACATGGTCATTTATCACCACTCCGATGATTCTTGAATTATTTCTTGCAAGCAGTATGCCGGCCATATTGGGGATATATCCTGTCCTTTCAAGCTCCTGCTGAACCCGTTTTACCGTTTCGTCTGAAATTTTCCGGGTTTTCCCATGAATCACATTTGAAACCGTCGCTGTGCTGAGACCTAATGCGTCTGCGACATCCACGATCCGGACCCTGTTCTGCACCATATCCGTTCCTTCTTTTTTCTGATTCTCTGATTACATCGTACAATAGAAATACAGCTTTTACAAGGGTTAAGCGCGTAACCCATCACAAAATCCGTGGCTTCTTTTTGTAATATTTTACCATAATTGTTTCCCAATCATGGTATTGATGTCCATTCGGACGCTTTCTGTTCTGGAATAAGGTCATTATACCATGATTGCTTCTCAATCATGGTATGTTGTCCATTCGGACGCTCCCTGTTTTCAAATAAGGTCATTATACCATATCAACAGCAAAAAACGCACGAAGCACACCATGCATTCGCGTGTGTGTTTCGTGCGTTTAGGAATATTCGGAGTCTAAAGCTCTGGTTGTACTCAGGGATGGAAAAACTGTTATTCCGCCGCCGGGGATGCTGATTCTTCCGCACTTGTCTCCGTCTCTTCCTCGACCAGCTCATCCAAACCGTAGTTAAAGCGGTTAATGTCCGTCGCACTGACGACATACACGGTGGATGTGGACGGGAAGCACACGTAATAGCTTGAGGTCAGGTCGTTTTTATCGCCGACATGCAGGATATAGCTCTTCGCCGCTGTCTCGACCGTGATCGTCCTCTGCGGCTCTGTCAGTCCGTATTGCGCAAGATCCGTCACATTCTCTATGACCTGCGATGCCTCCAGCGGCGCTATGCCGTTTACCATGGAGGTGATCCTGGTCTGCTTGATATTCAGGGAATGATCCTGTGCGGCATACCATGTGTCCTCTTCCTTTTCAAAGGCACATTCCTCGCCCTCGTAGTCATAGGCAAGCTGGGTCACGTCCTCCTCAGCCGCATCTATCACAAAAATCTTTTCGTCCTCTTCGACAGGCTTATCCGCCTGTGCCTTATTGTACTGCTTCAGCCCAAGGAAGGCACAGAAGAGAACCACAAGCACTCCGACCAGTACAAAAAGCTGTCTTTGTTGTTTTTTCATGCCACTAGAGCCTCCTTCTCCTGAACCACACGATAAAGCCTGCTGCCAGACAGCCTACCGGCAGAATAATGACTGTCAGCAGCCCTACGAGAACCGCCCTGGACTGCGGAACGGTAAGGTAGGAGATCTCATAATTTTTCACCGGGATCGAGACATTGACCTCTGCATCGACAAAGCTGCCGACTGTGTTGGTAAAGAGCACCTGATTTGCGCCGCTGACCATCTCGTTTGCCTCATCCGTGAACAGCTGCTCGCAGCCGTAGACTACCATCGTTGCCTCTGTATTTTCATCTATCGTCTTCACGGCGGAAATGCCGATCGCAAACGGCCCGTCAATGTCCCCTTCCGCCTTGTCAAAATTCTGCAGGTTGATCTCGCCGGTCTTGGAAAAGGCATCATCAGAGGTTGAAAGAAAGGTTGTGTAGGTCATATCCTCCGCCGCCTCGTCCTGTATCGTGATTCCCTGCACATAGGGCGCAAAGATGTAATACTGTCCGTACAGACCGGAGGTGTATGTACTGTAGCTCTGCTTCGGAAGCAGGAAGTAAGGGCTTCTGTAATAGTTTTCGGCATTCTGCTCCACGACAAGACCCTCCGTCCTGTTCAGCCCCATATAGTCGAGAATGGCATCCAGATTCGGTGTTGCTTCGTCCGTGACACCGGTAATCAGAATCACATTTCCGCCCTGCTCCAGATATGCCAGCACCTTATCCCTGTCGTCCGCGGAGAAATCCGTTGTCGCTGCGTTGATAATCAGGCACGCCGCATCCTCCGGCAGACTGCCATAGTCCATCAGCTTGATTGTCTCGTAATCCACATTCTGCTTCTTCAGGGCACTGGTAAAGCTGCTGCTGAAATCATACTCGCCGTGGCCCTCCGTCATATATACCTTCGGCATATCATCTGAAAGCACATAGTCCAGAGCGCTTGTGATCTGTCCCTCTCCGTCATAGCCGGTCGTCGTGCTGGCGCCTGTCGTATAGTCGTACTCGCTCTCGTAAATGCTGCTGTAAGGTACGACCTTGTTTCTCTTTTCACTGACGACAATCAGGCTGTTCATCGAAATGGTGTCCGTGTACTGCCGGTAAAATCTCGGGTTCACATTGGGATCGACATACTCGACCTTGATGTGGTCGGAAAGCTCCTCATACCTCTGGAGAGTCTGTCCGAGCGTGTCGTCCTGACTCTTCTCCGCCACGATCACATAGATCGTGACATCCTCATCCATATTTGCCAGAAATTCCTTGGTCTGGTCTGTGAGAGAATAAATTTTGTCGGCTGTGACATCAATGGTTGTCCATGTGGTCGGAAGCTCTGCTGCAATGATGTTGACAATTACGACCACAGCTACCGCCAGCACTATGCTGCCCGTACTGTATGCACCGAACCGCAGGCTCTTTACGGAAACGCTGTAGCGCCGTTTCTGGATCGACTGTACTGTCAGGAACAAAGCAAGCACCGTCAGCGAAAGGAAATAAAGCACCGAGCGCAGATTGAGCGTTCCGTTCAGCATCTCCGTGAAGGGCGTCGCCATGTCAAAACAGCCTAACAGCTTTGTCAGCAGATTTCCCGTGGAAGAAATCAGGGAACAGATGGAAGACATCATGTAGCCCAGGAACAGAACGATAAAGGTGATGACTGCGGCAATGACCTGACTCTCTGTCAGCGAAGAAATCAGTACGCCGATTGCAATTGCGGTCATTCCATAGAGGAAGAATGCCAGAACCGCCAGATATGCCTCGCCCATCGGCACCGAGCCGAAGGCGCTCATAATCAGCGGATAAACGCAGACAACTGCTGTCGGTATGCTGAAAATTGTCATCAGCGCGAGATACTTTCCGACGACAATATTGCCAACCGACACGGGCGCCGTCAAGATGAGCTGATCCGTCCTGCTCCGGCGCTCCTCCGCCAGAATCCTCATACTCAGTACCGGGACGCTGAGCATAAAGAGGATGATGACACTCGATATTGCGTAGGAAAGATAGGGATAACCGTTCATCATATTGTAAACAAAATAATACAGACTGACGAAGAAGAGCGTCACCGCAATGAACAGTAATCCGATAAAGGATTGAAAGTAGGACTTTAATTCTCTTTTATATATTGCCAGCATTCTGTACTTCCTCCCCGCTTGGATTTTCTTCCGCCCTGTCGGGTACATCCGCCTTCTGCCTTCCGCGGAAGAGCTTTTTCTTCTCCTTTGTGACCGGCTTTACATCCTCCGTCAGTTCAAGGAAGATGTCCTCCAGAGACTTTTCACTATGTATCATCTCCATGATGGGGAGCTTCGCCTCCGCCAATGCATAGAAAATATCCTCGCGGACATCCCTGTCCTCCTCAGACAGCAGCTTCAGCTTTGCAAATTCTTTTTCCGGGGCATTCAGCAGTTCGACCGAGGCAATACCCGGCAGCTTCTCCAGAAGCTCCTTCACCTGCTCCGGGTCGCCCTTCACGGTAAGCTCCAGTTCGGCACCGCCCGCCATGCGCTTTTGCAGTCCCTCCGGCGAGTCGCTTGCCACGAGCTGTCCGTGCGCGATAATCATGATATGGTCGCAGATCGCACTGACCTCGGACAGAATGTGTGAGCTTAAGATGACGGTGTGGCTCTCGCCGAGCTTACGGATCAGATCACGGATCTCAATAATCTGCTTCGGATCAAGTCCGACGGAGGGTTCATCAAGGATCAGAACCTCGGGATCGCCGAGAATTGCCTGTGCCAGACCGACCCTCTGGCGGTAGCCCTTGGACAGGTTGCGGATCAGTCTTCCTCGGACATCCCCTATCCCCGTCATCTCCATTACACCTTCGACCTGCTCCCTGCGCTTCTTCGCAGGCACTTTTTTCAGTTCTGCCGCAAAGAGCAGATATTCCTCCACCGTCATCTCGGTGTAGAGGGGTGGAATTTCCGGCAGGTATCCGACCTTTTTCTTTGCCTCCTCCGGCTCCCTCTGGATATCCTTTCCGTCGATCGTCACGGTTCCCTCGGATGGTGCCAGATAGCCGGTTATCATGTTCATTGTCGTGGATTTTCCGGCGCCGTTCGGCCCTAAGAAGCCGTAAATCTGTCCCTTTTCCACACGAAAAGACAAGTGATCCACAGCCGTGTGTCCACCGTATCTTTTGGTAAGATTTGTTACTTCGATCATACATCCTCACATTCCGCCGCCGTGCGGCTCTCTCACGGGAATCTCCCGGGTTGTTATATATTTGTATACTAGAGAATAAATGTCACCAAAAAGTGAGGGTTGTATGAAAATTGTGTGAAAAGCGGAGAATCATTCCAGAACCGCTACTGCTTTCCGGCGCGCTTCTCCTGCAAGATGGCCGTATTTTTCTCCACTTCCTTTTTCCCGAGAGGATAGAGGAACTGCATGATGAGGAATACGATCAGATAGCAGATTCCCGGAACGAGCGTTGCCACTGTGTAAATGCGCTCCGACACCTCCTGCGTCTGGGCTGCCGCCTCGGACACATAGCCGATTGCGGTAAGAACAAAGCCGCCCAGCCCTCCGGCCAGCGCCTGCCCTACCTTTCTGGCAAAGGAATAAACCGCATACACCGTACCGTCCTCTCTCTTCCCCGTCGTGACCTCCTGATAATCGATGATGTCCGTGATAAATGCCCAGATGATCAGGTTAAACAGCCCGACACCCACCATGCCGAAGAAAATCAGAACCATAAACAGAAAGACACTTCGCACTCTCAGGAGAAACAGCAGCGTATACATGACTCCCGCCAGCAGCATTCCCAGCGCCCCGGCCTCTTTTTTTCCAAAGTCCGCCGCTATTTTTGAAATAAACGGCGCCAGCAGAAAGGTTCCCGCAATTCCCACCAGATTCACGATAGACAGTGCTTTCGCATCCTTGAAATAATCGAGAAAGAGATAATTATTCATCGTCTGGCTCAGCAGAGATGCCAGAAGGAGCACCAGCGCCGCAAAAACCAGTGCCAGCAGGGGCTTGTTCCGCGCCAGCCCCTTCAGCATTTCGCCCGCACTTTCCCGCGTGGTCTCCTTTTTCTCGAGAACGACTCTCTCCTGACATAGGAAATAGCAGAGCCCATAGCAGATTACCGCAAGCACGCCGAATACAACTGCTGTCAGCGTGAAGCGCACCGGCAGCACAACCTGATTTCCCGCAGCGTCCGTCTCATAGATTAGCAGCGGCACAAGGACACCGATCACCAGCCCCGCCAGACTGGCTCCAACTCCCCGGAAGGTCGAGAGCGATGCCCTGTCCCTGACGTCCGGGCTGATGACGGATGCCATGGAACCGTAGGGAATGTTGATGCCTGTATAGCAGAAGCTGCTCCACAGCAGATAAGTCACAATAACGTAGACGAGCTTCACCGGATATGCCCAGTCCCGCACGAAGTATAAGTACATAATCGTGCTCGCCACGGCGACGGGAATGCACATGCGTCTTATCCACGGTCGAAACCTTCCGTCCTTCGCCGGCTGCATATGATCCACGATCCTTCCCATCGTGACATCCGTAAAGGCATCCACAATCCTCGTCCCCATGAACAGCAGTCCGACAACAAAGCCGCTCAGCCCCAGCACCTTTGTGTAAAACACCATCAGATAATTGCTTGCAAAAAGAAAGCTGAAATCGTTGCCGAAATCGCCAAACATATAACCGATCTTATCTTTAAAGCCAAACGGCCGCTTCTCCTTATTTTCAGACATAAAAATCCTCCATTCTGCGATGCGTTTTGCCTTTAGCATCCCACAGAATGGAGGAAATATACATGTTACGTTTTACTGAACGCGGATGTCGCCGCTGGTTGTGGTGACAGTTACTTTATTTTTGCTGTCATTGCCTACGCTGCCCTCTGCGCGGTCGCCCTTCTTGGAAAAGGACAGCGCATCGTCAAAGAAGGTGCTGATCTCGCCACTGACGGTAGCTGCCTTGAATTGCAGGCTCTCATCTCTGGACAACTGCAGCGTGGCTGCTCCGCTCGATGTATTGATGTCCAGATCCCCGGTAAGCTGTGCAACGGAAAGCCGGACGTCTCCGCTGGTTGTACTGGCAGTTCCGAATCCGCTCTGACCCTCAAGCACTGTCTCCCCGCTGGTTGAAGAAACCGAAAACCTGCTGTCGACACCTGAGATCCGGATGTCTCCGGAGGTGGTACTTACCTTTCTCTCGCCGCTTCCGTCTGAGACCGTTACCGCACCGCTGGTCGATGCAGCCAAAAGCCCGCCGTCCGCCTTATCTAACCGTATATCTCCACTGGTCGTCGAAATTTCAATTTCCTCCGCGGCCAGCTCTCCCGTCCGCACCTCGCCGCTGGTCGATGTAATCACCACCTGTGACGCAGCAACATTTTTTGTCGTAATATCACCGCTCGTGCTGGACAGCCTCAGCTTCTGCTGTAATGATAATTCCCTGTCCATCACGATCTCACCGCTGACCGTTTTGACACTGATCTCGCCCTCGTAACCGGCCGGCAGCCAGATTTCTGTGTACATATAGCGGTTAACGTTAACCATATTGTTCACACGCTTAGGCCCCTTGACCGATAAGGTGCTGCCGGACAGCTTTATCTCAGCCAGTTCGGAATCCTTTACCGCAAAATTTGCAAATTCCCTTACAATCACCGTGCTGCCGTCCGACTCATAGATCGTGACATCATTACCGCTTTTTTCATAGAGGATATTCAGCTTATCAATATCTTCGACCGAAAACTCCTTTTCCTGAACCAGTTCGGCATTGCTGCTTAAGATTTCCCACCGGGCAGAGTCTCTTCTGCTCAGGCCGTAGCCGAGCAGAACGCAGAGTCCCACAACAACCACACTCAAAACCGCAATTAATGTTATCTTTAAACCCTTCATGATTACCTCCCGTTCTTATCCTTACGTAAACTGAACGCCAGCGAAGCGATTGACTGGATGCTGCCGCCGATCAGGAAAATAACCCATGTAATGTACCATGCCCCGGTGTTGAAGCTGATAATGAAATAGGCAACCAGCACCAGTGTCCAGATCAGCGTGCTGACAGATCCCATGACCGCCTTGTCTTTATTATTCCTGTATTTCTCTTCCTTGTATTCCTCAACCATATCCTGCTTTTCCTGCTTCTTGTATACAGGATACATATTCGCCGCATAGACCATCATGACGGTGGGCGGGATACAGATCAGTCCCGCTAAGACCAAACCGATACCGGTAGTCACATCGCTATAGCCATACGCCACTTCACCGATCAGTGCGAAACCGAAAAATACAACCCCCGCCAGAATATACAATCCTACAGCGATCGCCTGCAAAAGTGCTTTTTTCTTTCTGTCGCTCTCCGACAGGCTCAGCAGATTCTTCTCCTCAACCTCTTCAAAAAGCTCCGTCACATCCCCGATCGACTGGATCACATTCTGATAGGCATCCTCCTCGGAGTGTCCCTCCTGAACCAGATCCTCATACTTATCCAGCGCATTCTGAAGCATTTCCTGTTTCAGTTCCAGCGCCTTCCTTGTCTTCGGTGCCTCTTCAAACAACTGATTAAAATATTCTACAATTCTCTCCTTCATATGAATCATTATTCCTTTCTGCAATCTCTGAGCCTGCACTTCCACTGTGCATATTATTTTAAAAGCTGATCGATCATTTCCTTCGCTTCGTTCCACTCCTGCTTATAGCCCTGATAGGCAGTCCGTCCCGAATCCGTGATCGCATAATAACGGCGCCTCGCACCCACCGTTTCATCTCCCCAATAGGTTCTGATATAACCCGCCTGCTCCAATCTCCGGAATGCAGAATACAGCGTAGCTTCCTTCAGCTCATATCTATTGTCCGTCTTCTTCATAATGTCCTTATTGATCTGATAGCCATAGCTGTCCTGCTCCAGAAGATGTGACAGGATAATTGCCTCTGTATGCCCGCGGATAATATCTGATGTAATGGACATAGCGTGTCACCTCCCTTTTCTTGAGATACAGCATACATTATAATACCTCGCCTGTCAAGGTATATTATGAAATGTTGTAAAAAAACAGCAGACAAACAAGCCTGCTGTTTCATAAGATAATCTATTTATTTTTGCAAACCGGCATGGCGAATCCGCTGCACATTCCGGTTCATTATGTGCCTGCCCAGATGCTCATAGACAAATTCCTTCAGCATGGACAAAGGTTGTCTATGCTCCTTCAGGAAATCATCCGGCGCATCATATACGCCGAAATCCTGCCCGATTGCCTCACTCTGGATATAAGTGTCGTTCCTGTCCCACTCAATCCGGGGCGACTGGAAATCCTTCACGCAGACACCATAGCCGCAGAATGCGCCCTTGTGTCCGGGAAACATTTTATACAGTCCTTGCAGGTATTTCTTATCGATAATGACCCCTTCCAGACAGAACCATATCTCCTCGCAGCAAACCTCGACCCATGTATGTACGACCTCGTCCGGCATCTGTCGGGTGACAAATCCGCTGCTGGCGCCCTTCTGCACCTTTTTGTATACCGTGAAACCATGAATTCTGCACGGAATATTGACCGCACGCAACAGCGCCATGAGGAGCGTTGCCTTTGTATTGCACTGTCCGATTCCGTCGCGCAGCACCTGCGATGCGGGGATTGCATCGTTTTTGTTATAGCCAAACAGGATCTCATCCCTGACATAATTATAGATGCCCTGAATCTTGTGGAAATCATCAAGCTGCTTCCAGCCCTCTCTCTGTATCAGCTCCTGTATCTCCGGTGCAGAATAGTTCAGAATGGGTGTTTCCCGCAGGTATTTATCCTTCCCGTCCGCTTGCTTCATCTGTTTCCCTCCTCGGTATGGCTTCGGCTTCCGAGTGCTTCATCTGCCATATCTTTACCGGGAGTGTAGCATATCACCCATCTCGTTACTATCAAAATTCTGCTGTCTTTCCGCAGCCGCCTCCGCATTTACATTTGAAATTGCGATTCCTGTATTCTTCTTGCAGGTATATGCCAGATGTGCCGGAGAGCAGAAGCCCGCCTCCATCGCCGCAAACGTGATACTCTGCCCGCCCATCACAAGCCGGTAAGCGTACTCCATCTGCCGTATGAGCATATAATTCTTGATGGAGATTCCCATTGTCTCCTTAAATAAATGCTGCAGCCTGCTCTCCGAGAGAAATACATCGGCTGCCATATCCGCAATGGATTTCTGAAAATACTTTCCCTGCCGGATATTCTGCAGCAGCTCCGTCATTCTCTCATCCTGTACCGGTCGGCTGTCCGGCTGTCCAAACAGCTCTGTCAGCAGCTTTTCGGCAAAAGAAATGATCTCCTCGTCGGTTTTGTTCCCGATCTGTTCTAAAAATTTTCCATACTCTGCATTGCCTGTGCAGCAGTCTCTTCCTTTCAGATACCTCTCCTCCATACGTTCGGCATAGGTACTGCCGGTATCAAAGAGAAAGAACAATTTGCACGCATTTTCCTTCTTCAGTATGTGCTTTACATTGGCGGCGAGAAATATCGCATTTCCCCGGACAGTTGTTTCACCGGCCACCACCTCACCCGGATCTCCGCAAAACAGATGCAGCATCGGATGCTCATGCAGCTCTACCTCAGAAAATGAGGGCACGATAATGATATAGGTCTCCCGAAAAAAGATTCTACTCAAAATACGTGCCCTCCTTTATAGTTTCTATTATAGCAAAGGCTATTCTTTTATAAAATGACTCTTCGCAAATTCCATGTCCTGCACAAGCTCCAGTGTGCCGAGATAGTTATTGTCTCTGTCCCTGACCGCCATATAAGTTACGAGCATGGTTCTGCCGTTCTTGTTCATCCAGACGGGAACCTGATCGAGCGTGCCGTTCCGGAATTCCTCAATGATTCTTCTGACACGCTGTTCGATCTTCGGCGGATGGCAGGAAAACACTTCTCTGCCGATTGCCATGCCCGGGCGCTTAAACACCTTCGGCCCCTCATTGAAGAACCGGTTGATATTGTCTGTATCCACAAAGGAAATCTCCAACGGTATCGTGTTGAGCATTGCGGTGAGCTGTTCGACAGTCAGATGTCCTCCGGGCATCACAATCTCCCCGTCGGTCACCGCTCCCACCTTTGCCCGCTCCGCGTTCTCCGCTTCGTCCCAGATTCCGTTCGGCACTCCGAAGCATTCCGCGTAGTCCTTGGAATCCCTGTAAATATCGTACCATTCCTCCGTCGAGAAATTCAGTGCACAGTTCGGGAAGAGGATATTTGCTTCCTTATAGATCATCTCGTCGATGCGCACCAGCACCGCCTCGAAGCGCTTCATCCACTCTTCATCCCGCCGCTCTGCCTTTGCCAGCGCTGTCAGTTCGTCTCTGATCTCGTCATCCACCGTCCACATGACAGCCGAAGGGCCGCTGATCCCGTATTTCACCTTCAGATGCGGATAGAGCAGGTCTCCCTTCTTCGCATAATGGATTGCGAGCTGGCGGAGCTCCTCCAGCAGAGACGCATCCACCTCACCGCCTTTCGCTGCCTCTCCGCATCTTTTCAAAATCCCTTCGAGCGCCTCATTTTCCAGCGTGAACGTGTGCAGCGGATGCCCGGAAATTTTCGTCAGCTCTGCCGTCGCCGTCATCCTCTTCTCCTTCATCGCTTCCGCAACCGACTTTTCCGCGTTAGCAATCTTTTCCTCCGTCGTCGTCCCATGGAACAGGGCAGCGTGGACATCGCAAAGTCTCTGTACTTCCTCCAGCGGCGTACCCTCCCTTAAGAGCTCCTGCTCTGCCTGCATAATCTCGGCGGGGTCCACCTCTCTGAATTCCCTGACAAAGTCCCCGCGGACGCTTTCTATCTTCTCTCCGGCACCCAGACGATTCAGGTATGACTTAATTTTTTCTGTATTCTGCATCTATCGTTTCCTCCCTTACAGGTTGCTATTAGTTTTCATGTTTCCTTTTTTACTATACATGAAATCCGGGCGAATCCCCGTACTAATTATTGGAAACGACATCCGCTTTTCCGATCCCGGGCTATGCTTCAACCGCCAGTTCCAGACACTTCCAGTCCTCGCCCATGATGTGATAGATCTCCGGTTCTATCCCGGCGGCATCCTGAAAACCAACGGATTTATAACAATGGTATGCCGGCGCATTGTCCTCAAAAACCCCGATTGTCACCTTCCGTACCTTCAGAATCTCGAAGGCATACTTCAATGCCAGCGCAATCATCTCCCTGCCATAGCCCTTTCCCCGCTTCGTGTCGTCAACGATGACAAAGCCGAACCGGAGCACCTGCTTTTCCTCATCCATAAAACGCATGAAGAGATGCCCGACCGCTCCTGTCTCATCAAAGGCCGTCATCTGGAAAAAGGAGTCGCTGTCGGCGGCAGCCTCATAGTACGCATTGATGTCCTCCGCAGTGACGGGATAATGGTCAAATCTGTCAGCGCTCCATCTTCTGAATGTCCGCTCGTCCTTGATCCAGCTGCATATATGCGCTGCATCACATTTTTTATAAGGTCTCAGTCTCAGCATCTGCTTCTCCTCACAATAATTCGCAAATGCGAGCGCCCTCGCGTCCTCTATATGCTGTCTTTCAAATCTCACAATTTCCATTACCGCACCTTCTTTCTGCTGCCCGCTGCCTTCGCCATATGTACCTTCCCTCTTGCATCCGTATATTTTGCTTCCTTTTTCAGCTTGCAATAGCTCTTCCATCTCGCCTCCGACAGACTTCCGTTTTCGATTGCCTCCTTTATGGCGCAGCCCGGCTCCGTCTCATGCCTGCAGTCGGCAAATCTGCATTTTCCAAGATATTGCTCAACATCCCCGAATGCTTCGCCAAGCCCTGTGGAGACATCCCACATTCCGAGGCTCCGCATACCGGGCGTATCGATGAGCATTGCGTCATTTTTCAATATAATCAGCTGTCTGTGCGTTGTCGTATGACGCCCCTTGCTGTCGGCCTCCCGGAGGCTGTTGGTACCCATAATTTCCTCTCCTGCCAGTGCATTGACAAGGCTCGACTTGCCGACACCGGAAGAGCCTAAGAAAACGATAGTCTTGCCGGGCTGTACATATTTTCCGAGCTCTTCCATTCCGTAGCCGGTCTTCGAGCTGACCACACAGATTTCAACCTCTGGCGCGATCGTCTTAACCTTCAAGATATAGTCTTCATAATCCGTCTGTAAATCTGCCTTTGTCAAAACAATGACAGGACAGGCGCCGGACTGCCATGCCAGCGTCATATATCTCTCCATCCGTTTCTCATTAAAGTCATGATTGAGCGACTGCATGATAAATACATAGTCGAAATTGGCAGCCACTGCCTGTTCCCCGCGCCCGGGCGTCGGATCGAGTCTTGAGAAGAAGGTTTTCCTCGGCAGGGTTCTGACGATCCGGCTGTCGCCGTCCGGTACATAGCGGATCAGCACGAAATCCCCTGTTGTCGGAAATTCCTCGGTTCCGACATAATATTCCTTTGTCTTTAATCTTGCATAGATCGCTCCATGCTCACACATCAATTCATATCGTTCCCGGTAAACGGCTGTCACTCTCGCCGGTATCAGTCCTGTCTCGCCGCTGTTTATAAGTTCTTCCCTTATTTCGTCCGGGAACCCATATTTTTCCAAATTCATTGATACAATCCTCCATTGTCATTACATTACTCTGGTTAAATTAGTTTTGGTGATGTGAAACTCACAATTCCTCAAGTGACGTTGCACAGCATGTACAGACCACCGCAGGCACGCTTTCGCTACCTTCCGCTCGCAACGGCGCGTAAGCTGCCACAGTACGCCAGCTAAGCGCCGGCGGCTCCAGAGTGCGCTGCTTGTGGCCATGTACATGTTGCACAACTGTTGCTTAAAAAATATAATGTTCTCCATCCCCTACGATCCGAAAAAAGGGTGCAAAAAAGCACACCCTAAGGTGTGCCATAACCGGTCAGTTATAGTATGCACGAAAGGTTAAATCAAAATCACCCTTTATTCAGTTATACAAAAAGCACCTCTCTGAATTTTCTCATAATACATCTCTCCTTTCGCAACTGCTGTTGCAGTTTCCATCAGTATAGCATTCCAAACTGCCGCGGTCAAGTTAATTTTTGCATATAATTGTTATCCTAGTTAAAACGTGAATATGCATCGACCTTTGTCACGCCGTCAACATGAAGATAAACATCCATATAGGTCACATCTTCCTTCCGATACTCATACTCAAAGCACTCAAGTATGTTATCCTGCAGCTTCTCCTTGAGGCGGTTCTCCTGAATGTACTCCATGACAAGCTTATAGGCATTCGGAATACTGTCAAACGGCTGTATAAAAGGCTCTCTGATCGTAATCACTGCGTAGTCCGCCTCTTTGTTTTCCGAATACTGCACTCCCGGACACTCCGTCTCGAAGCCTTCCGGAAGCACATAGGCTGCCGCATATCCATGCATTCCGAATCTGTTCTGCTGCTCCGGGGATACGAACGGGAAATCCCAGCCAATCATCCTTGCCTCCGGGAACGCAGATTTCAGCCCACTGTTCATTGCCCATCTTTCCATATGGTTATTCGCATCGTCCTCCGGATTCTGTGAAATAATGGCATAGCTTGCCATCCTGAAGCCGGCTATTCTATGTATGGAAATATCGGAATATATCCTGCTCTTTTCGGACAATTTCTCTCTGACCAGCGCATCCAGACTGCAGGAAAACATGGAACACATATCCACAAGCTTTGTAAGCTCAGGCACCACCTCATCTGCCTCCCATCTGGATACCGTCTGTCTGGTAACGTTCATTCTCTCCGCGAGCTGCTCCTGTGTCATTTTCTTCTGCTTTCTTAAATAACTTATATTCTCTCCTAGACTCATATACTCTATCTCCATATACGCTTTTATTTTTCGCCGTACAGCTTCTTCATTCCTTCAGGATATAACTATTATGCCATATAAAGCGCTATGGAAAAACCAATTATTATGTGCTTTTTCAACAGCCGATGTAACATTTCATGTTACAAAAGATATCTCTCCGCTTCCTCCCTCGTCATGGAATAAACCTTTTCGAGCTTGCAAATAATTGTTTCCCTGTCTATCCCATCCTCCAACTTATCCTGAACAAAGCCTCGGATTGCCTCCGCTCTTCCCTCTGCCCGTGCATCTGCTC
This sequence comes from uncultured Acetatifactor sp., assembly GCA_934402315.1. Lineage (GTDB taxonomy): Bacteria > Bacillota > Clostridia > Lachnospirales > Lachnospiraceae > Acetatifactor. The sequence goes on from CAKRTS010000002.1 coordinate 208,124, forward strand.
TCAACAGTAATTCCTTCATGTACTCACTCCTCCATTTCTCATTACACCTCGCCCGGCTCACAGCGGAAGCTATTCTTCTCGTCAATGCACTGCTACCGGCCTCAGTCATAATAAAATCATAAAACGCCCTCAATTCTTCCGACATTTTCCCCGACAGACAAGTACAATTATAGAATATCTTCGCCGTTCCATCTTTTAAACTAAGCTCCGGTTTATCTTCACACCTATTCTCAAACACATATTTTGCTTTTCCTTCCCCGAACGGGTCAAAGGTACAGATAATCAATACCTTTCCCTCGGGCAGACTCTGATAGGAGCCTCCCTTTTGTAAATAATCCACATCCATCATGGACTGGTAAAATCGGCTTCTCTTCGGCAGTTCCAAATCTTCCAGTCTCCTGTGATTGAGATTCTGCATCTCCGCATCATAAACAGCTTTGTGATCTCTGGTATAGACATCCAGCCTGATCGGTTTCCCATCCGCAGTATATTGCAACTGCTTCTCGCTATGCACATCCCGCAGCTCCCCGACCGGCTGACCTAGCAGACATTCCAGAACATCACGGCATAGCTCTTTATCCTCCACCACCTTGCCAAACATAAAGTCATCTGTAAACTGTAATTCTTCGTAACACTTTGCCATAGGCATTCTCCTTTCTTTCCTCGACCGTTGTCGATAGCAGGAGAATCCATTATCAAAGCAGCTTCCGCGTTATCGCATAGCACCTTTCCGTCTCTCCCACTTAAATTTATCAGGGTATCTATAAGCAGGAATTTTCGGAAAATCGGTAGACATCGGCAGCTGCCGATAAAGATTGACATGTGATTTTAGAAAATCTGCTTGTATAGGAAGTATACATCATTCATAAAAAATATGCAACAGGAATTTACAGTTGTTACGATATATCGATCTCTCTATAACTCTCCGTCTCGTTATGCTTTACATTTCTATCATTTTTGTCTATAATTATTTCGTGTACTTTCTACGTTGTATACAAATTATCTAAATGACAGTAATGTCGCATAACGATTTCTATATGCACATTTATTCCAGAAAAATGAGGTAAATCACATATGAAATTAAAGAATACAAACTATTATAAAATACTCCAAGCTGTTTTTATCTGTGCCCTTCTGTTACTGACTGCCTGTTCATCGTCCAGAGAAACGCAGGGAGAGAACACTTCCGGCTGGAAGAATACTGCCGACGAGGTACAGGAATTTGAAAACTATCCCATGCAGCTGGGAACATTTCAGGCAGTAGGGGAACAGGCATATTATCTCAGCACAAGCGAAGGCGGCAACTCCCTGATCGCTGTCTCCGTAACGACACTCCGTCCCCGCGAGCTGTTCCGCCACGAGGCACTCAGAAGCTATTGTGTGCGTCCTGACGGTCAGGAACTTGCGTGCTATCTACAGACCGAAAACGGCGGCACGGTATGTTTTATTGCTGCCGATGGAAAAGTACTCCGTGAGCTGTCTGTCGAAGCTGCTGTCACAAACGGCCAGCTTTCCCAGCGCATGTGTCTCAATTCGGCGGGCGATCTGGCGCTTCTCTTCGGAAACGAGCTCGCAATATGGGATGCGCAGGGAAATTCTGTCGGAAAGGTTCTTTTAGAGGAAGAAAATATTTTCGATTTATCGGGGGGAGAAGACGGTAAATTTCTGGTAAGTACCTTCCATGCAGGCAGGAATTCCGGTTGGCTGCTGGAAGTGTCCGCCGGATCAGCTTCTGCAAAGCGGCTGAAAGAGCTGGAAGCACAGACCACACCGGCAGATGAATATTTCTTGCCGTGGAACGAGCTTGGCATTGTAAAGGGAGACATCCTGGACATTGCTGCAATGCAGGACAAATATTATGTTTGGACAAGCAGCCTGATGACAAATGCAAAGGCGCCCTTATACTGTAACACGATCGAAAGCGGCACCGGAAATGCGACTGCCTCCGAAAAGAAAACAATCACCGTCGTGACACAGGGGCCGGACCAGCCGCTTGATGCGATGGCGATTGCATACAACCGCCGGAGTGAAGACACCGAAATCGTCATAGAGCATCTGGATCTCGATGAAAATGCATGGAATCTGCGTCTCGCCTCACAGGAAAACATCGATCTGGTTACCATTGGAGCAGAGTTTCCCCTTCTGCAAAAAACAGGGTATCTGGAAGCGCTTGATCCCTATCTGGAAATTCTCGGTCAGAACACGGATGAAATAATACCTGCGTTCCTCGCCTATTGGCAGGTAAACGGTGAAACCTATGGTATTCCAAGAAGCATAACACTTTCTGTTCCTTACGTCAGAATTACCGGGGAAGGCAGCATACATGCCTCCACAACGCAGGAACTGCTTGCGTTGCTGGACAGCAACCCGGAGTTGAAGAGTGAAAACGGGCTGTTTCCCATGGAGATACTCAGACTATGTCTCTATGGCGATCTGGAAGCCTATCTCTCCGGAGCAGACGGAACAGTGCAGTTTCAGGCAGATAAATTCAAGGAACTTTGCCTCTCCATCAAGAATCTGCACACGGATGGGCAGGGATATTTTGACTGTTGGGAAGACCTGCTGGCAAGTCAGGATTCCCTGTTTGGTGAGGTGTACCTCGCTAACCCAAAGGCGATGGCAGATTTGTTTCGGAAAGCCGGAACAGACGTCTCCCTGCTCGGATACCCCACGACGGACGGACAATTTACATCCATCGTCTCGAGCAGCGCAATGTGCCTAATAAAGCAGAGTGACAATAGAGAAAACGCCTTGGATTTTCTGCGGTTCTACTATGAACATTACGAAGAGTATTATCCGGGAGAAGAATGGGCTGTAGACTGGACGGCATTACAGCAGCAGCTGGAGGAAGCCGGCAGAGAGCAGAAGCTGCCCGACGGAACAACGTGGATGTTGTCAAACGAGCAGCGCTCCCTCATCACACAGATGGTAGAAGGGGCAAAGAGCTTAAATCCGGATTATAAAGAGCTTTTCCGGATTATCAGCGAAGAGATGTGGCCGTATTTTACCGGTGACCGTGCCTTGGAGGATGCCGTTGACGCGGCCGGCTCCAAGATCGATATCTTCCTCTCCGAGTAGAGCCACAGGGATGATTGACAAGAAAAAATACGCTTGTTATACTAATTTCGATTATACCATGGAAAAGGAGATTTCCGAATGAGCGGAATGGAAAAAAGATGGGAAAAGATGCCTTCCTGGCTGCTTCCCGCACTGATATTGTTGTTAGGCGCAGGCTTACGTCTGGCATTTCTGGGACAAATTCCCGCCGGGATGCATCAGGATGAAAGCATTGTTGCATGGAATGCGTATGCTATGTTTCACGAAGGAATCGACTCTGCCGGGCATCGTTTTCCTATCTACATGGCTGACTGGGGAGATGGTCACAGTCCGCTGTATGTATGGCTCACTATACCCCTTATCGCCTTGAATGGCGGGCATGTAAATTCCTTTATCAGCAGACTTCCTCAGGCGCTCGTTGCCATCCTTACGCTCCTTGCAGTATACGACCTGATGCGGCGTATGTTCAATCGCAAATTAGGACTTTGGGCTATGTTTCTGCTTGCCATCTGTCCCTGGCATGTTATGACATCCCGTTGGGGACTTGATGTAGATTTAGCACCTGGTTTTCTGGTTTTCGGACTATACTTTTTTATCAGAGGTCTTGAGAACAAAAAGTACCTGCTTCTCTCTGCCCTCTGCTATGGGCTTGTACTTTACTGTTATGCCGTCATGTGGCCGGTCGTGCCCGCAATATTGATTCTTCAGATCTTGTATGCTCTGTATCATAAGAAGCTGACGATCAATCGCTACAGCATAAGTGCTTCCATCCTGCTATTTTTGTTGGCTTTACCACAGTTCCTATTCATAATGGTTAATTCCGAACTGATTCCCGAGATCAGCCTGCCTTTCATTACTATTCCCAAAATGGGAGGTTATCGCGGAGGAGAGGTTGCCTTCAGTCTGGCCGATATGTGGACAAACTTCCGCACTGCCCTCACACTGTTATGGCGCCAGAACACCGGCGCGCCACAGGACATTCTGCTTCCATGGGGTCTGTACTATGACATCGGGCGTGTTTTCATTGCCGTCGGCGTTGTCTGTGTTGTGGTGCAGACGATTAAGACATTGATAAAGAAGGAATTTTCCTATGTATTTTTCCTATTCGCCTCTCTGGTAGGCGGCGGTGTGAACTGTCTTATTGTTGCTGCCAAGCTTCATCAGGTGGACGCACTTTTCATTCCGCTTTTGCTGAGTGAAGCATATGGTCTATACACAGTTCTGGAATGGGTTCGGAAAAGGAATGCTCTTGCTTCAAAAATCGCCGCCGGCATTGCCATAACTGTTTATTCCATATGTCTTGTGCTCTTCCAGCGCGATTACTACACCGATTACCAGAAGACGGCAAATGCCTACCTCGCAGCAGGCATAAAGGAATGTGTAGAATATGCTCTGGACTCCTGCGGGGAAACCGGACTGCGCACCATCACCGTAGAACAGGGGGCACAGTGGTCAAGACTTTTACTGTTTACAGAGATTCTTCCCTCGGACTATCTTGCCACCGTAGAATATGACCCGAATATGTACCCTGCTCCCGCAAGCTTTGAATATAACGGCATCCGTATCAACACAAGGATCAACTATGACTTTATCAACCCCGAAAGCGTATACATCATCTACTTTACCGATGTTCCGCTCTTGGAAGCGGATTATGATCTGACGCAATTCTATGACTGGTATGTGGCTGTCCCCAAAGCCGCCTTGCAATAGTTCCAATATGCACGAAGAGCGGGTCTGTACAAGGCAGACACCGCTCTCTTTTTCATTATTCGTAATCTACTCTCACAGAGGTCTTTTCAAAAAATTCTGCGACCTTTACATTCGTCGGCTCCTCTGGATCGGAAGAAAAATCACCCACATAGAGCATCTCCGGCTGGTTTTGATATGGCTGAAATACCAGCTCCTGCATCGATGTGTCTGTTAATTGCCGGTACCGCTCCTGATATTCCTGCTCATATGCCCTCGCCTCCCCACTGCGCAGCAGGCGGATCGCCGTCCCTGTAGTACAGCTCTGCACATTTCCTGTCGCAGCCTGGATCAAAACAATTCCCACCACACAAACCGGAACTGCCAGCCATTTCAGCCGTCCTTTTCCCTCTGCCCTGTCTTTCTCACGCCACTTCCGCTGTACATAGCCCAGAAGATAGCCATATGCCAGAAAAGAAAACAAAAGGAATCCGTAGTACACCACGGCAACCACTCTGGCGGGACCTGTGGAATTCATCGTATAAAAGGTCGGACAGGACATGGAACAGAATATCCCATAGAGCAGTCCAATCACTATAACCGGATAACGGAACTGCAGCTTACTCTTCTTCAGGTATTTCCAAAGTATGGGAGTAATTATGACCGCCGCGAGAAGCCACCACAACCCCGTCCACGCCACCGTATAGCGTATCCCCTGAACCAAAGCCTTGGCTACTGCCTTCCATGCCGGTATCTTCCACATGCCGCCCTGTCTCACCCGGTTTCCCGGAGCTGCAGCGCTTACAAGCAGTCCTGCCAGCAGGCAAAGCGTCGTCGCAAGGATGCCGTATCTTCCCGGTTTCTTCTTCCAGAACATCCAGACTGACAAAAGCACGGTCATAATCATGCAGGGAAGCAGGGAGACATAATTTCCACCCGCCAGAAACGCTGCCAGCAACAGCATCACGACAAGCCACCTCCGCTTGCTCTGCACCAGATACCGTAGAATAAGCCCTATCAGGAAAAGAGTAACTGCAAAATATCCTGTATAATACATGGAACCGTTATACCAGAAAAAGCTCTCCCCGGGAGAGGGAACTGTCTCTATACACAAAAGCGCGAGACAGGACGAAATCAGTATCCAGCCAGGCACCGATACACGCAGCCGTCCGCACAAGATCGGCCGGGTAACATAAAATATACCTGTCGTTAAAAGCAGCAATATCACCGTTGTCACAAGCCGATAAGGCAGGTTTCCAAAAACATTCGGCGGCAGATACATCAGGAATAAGGCGGAGTAGGTACCCTGCCACCTGCCGTACTCCACTGCCACGCCCCTTGCTGCCTCTGAAACCGTCTCTGCAATGCTGCCCGTATGCTGCCAAATCAGATGTGTTGCTGCACCATAATAATAGTCATCTCCGGTAGGATGATTATATCTTCCGAGGTACATCACCGGGAACAGCCCTGCCACAAGCAGCAGAAGCATGACACCCGCCGCTATCTTTTCTGTTTTATCCTTCATAGGAATCCCCTCTCCTCACCCTGTCTACCACTGTAATCTGTGCAGCTGCCCTTCCCTCTGCATATCGTGGAAGCCGTTCTGGCGAAGCGCCTCATAGAGCACGATTGCGACAGAATTAGAAAGATTCAGCGACCGGATTGTCGGAAGCATGGGAATGCGGATGCAGTTCTCCTCGTGTTCCACCAGGATCTCCTCCGGGATTCCGGCACTTTCCTTGCCAAACATGATATAGTCGTCCGGAGCGAAGCTTACCTCCGTGTAGGAGCGCCTTGCCTTTGTCGTCGCCATCCAGATCTTAGCGCCCGGATGCTGCTCCGTGAATTCCTCAAAATTCATGTACCTGTGTACATCAAGATCCTTCCAGTAGTCCATGCCCGCACGGCGGATCGCCTTCTCGTCCAGACGGAAGCCAAGCGGCTCGATCAGATGAAGCGATGTTCCCGTTGCGACACAGGTTCTTCCTATATTTCCGGTGTTTCCCGGTATCTCCGGCTGATGTAAGATAATGTTCACCAGATTCTCCTTTCAAAAACGCACTCGTGACAGGATACCGGAGCAAACGTCTGATCCGTCTGAAATTGCCTGAATTGTTCCCAGAGTTACGGAGCTTTTGACCCCAGTATCATGAGCAGGCAAAAGCCGCCACTATACCCACAGCTTGCGTCGGACGAGGGTATAAGCAAGCAAAAATGGCTGCTATACCCACAGCTTGCGACATGCAAGGGTATAGGCAAGCAAAAGTGGCCGCCATACCCACAGCTTGCGACATGCGAGGGTATGAGCAAGCAAAAATCGCTGCCATACCCACAGCTTGCGTCGGACGAGGGTATGAGCAAGCAAAAATCGCTGCTATACCCACCCTCCCTACGGCGACAGCTGTGCGAGGCACACATGACCGCAAGCAGCGCACTCTTGAGCCGCCGGTACTTACACCCTGTACTATAGGGTGTTATGTACCGCTGCGAGCGAAAGGTAGCGGGAGCGTGCCTGCGGTGGTCATGTGCGCTTCACGCAGCGTCCCATGCACCAGCGTCCCGTTAGGCCGTGTAGACCGACATGTCGCAGCGTCCCCATGGTCAGCGCAGGCGCTGGATAAAGCGGTTCATTCTGCTCAGTGCTTCCTTCAAGCGCTCCAGGGAATACGCATAGGAGATTCGCAGGAAGCCCTCGCCGCAGTCACCGAATGCCGTGCCGGGCACGACCGCCAGCTTCTCCTCTTTCAGCAGTCTCTCCGCAAATTCATCGCTTGTCAGCCCAAATTCCTTAATACAGGGGAACACATAAAATGCGCCATACGGTTCAAAGCATTCCAGACCCATCTCCCGGAAGGCGTTCATTAAATAACGTCTGCGCTGGTTATAGGCGGTGCGCATCTGCTCCACATCTCCGTCCCCGTTCTTCAGTGCCTCCACAGCCGCACACTGGCTCGTCGTCGGAGCACACATGATCGCAAACTGATGGATCTTTGTCATCTGCTGGATGATCTCGCGGGGCCCGCACGCATAGCCGAGTCTCCAGCCGGTCATGGCATATGCCTTGGAAAATCCGTTGATAAGGATCGTTCTCTCCTGCATGCCCGGAAGCTCTGCGATTGAAACATGCTTGTCCTTATAGGTCAGCTCAGAATAAATTTCATCCGACATGACAAAGATGTCATGTTTCAAAATAACCTCGGCGATTGCCTCCAGATCCTTCCGCTCCATGATTGCTCCGGTAGGGTTATTCGGGAACGGCAGGATAAGAATTTTCGTCTTTTCTGTAATAGCGTCCTCCAGCTCCTGTGCCGTCAGCCGAAATTCATTTTCCGCCTTCAGATTGATAATCACGGGCTTTGCGCCTGCCAGTACCGCGCAGGGCTCGTAGGAAACATAGCTCGGCTGGGGAATCAGCACCTCATCCCCGGGGTTGCACATCGCGCGCAGCCCGATGTCGATCGCCTCCGAACCTCCTACCGTAATCAATACCTCCTTGACAGGATCGTAGCTGAGTCCCTGCCTTCTGTATAAATACCGGCAGATCTCCTCACGAAGCTCCATCAGTCCTGCGTTTGAGGTGTAATGTGTCTTACCTCTTTCCAGAGAATAAATGCCCTCGTCCCGGATATGCCACGGGGTGTCAAAGTCGGGTTCGCCGACACCGAGGGAAATGGCATCCTTCATCTCGCTTACAATGTCAAAAAATTTGCGGATACCGGATGGCTTGATTTCTACTACTTTATCTGCTAACGGATTCCTCATGGCGTAATCATCTCCCTTTCATCTTCATTTTTCTGGGAGAGCATGGTTCCGTGATCCTTATACTTTTTCAGGATAAAATGCGTTGCCGTGCTCAGCACAGGCTCTAAGGTTGCCAGCTTGTCGGAGACAAAGGAGGAAACCTCTCTCAGTGTCTTTCCTTCAAGAATAACCATCAGATCATAGCCGCCGGACATCAGGTAGACGCTGCGCACCTCGGGATACTTCTGGATGCGCTCTGCCACGTTGTCAAAGCCCTGTCCTCTCTGAGGTGTCACACGAACCTCGATCAGCGCGGAAACCTTTTCAATATCGGTCTTTTCCCAATTAATCAGTGTATGATAGCCGCAGATAATCCCCTCATTTTCAAGCGCTGCAAGCTCGTTTACGACATCAATCTCCTCCACACCAAGGATGATCGCCAGTTCCTTTAAGTCGATCCGGCTGTTCTTCTCGATAATTGCAAGTAATTCGTCTCTCATCATAATCCTCATTTCTGCACACTGTTTCTATCAATGATCTGTGCCCGGTGCGCACGGACACTGCTTCAATGTTTATGGTTTCATCCCTTCTGCTCCTGCAGCCAGCGATAGATTTCATCGTTCTTCGGCCGGTCCATGTACCGCATCTCGTCTTCATTATGGATGATGCGGTCCCTGCTGCCGGTGACCTTTCCGATAACAGCTGCCGGAATTTTTTCCGCCTCCAGCGCCGCCTTCAGCCCGGCTCCGTCCTCCGTCACCATAATCAGGCACCCGCCCGAGAGTAGCTCATAGGGATTGACATTACAATATTCACATACCTCCACCGTCTCCTGCCGCAGAGGGATCTTTTTCAGATCTATGGTCAGTCCAACGCCTGTCCTTTCCGCAAGCTCCCAGAGCGCTCCGAAGATTCCGCCCTCTGAGACATCATGCATGGCACAAACGCCGGACTTCACGGCGGTGGCAGCCTCCGGTATCACGGACATCCACCGGTCAAGGCATGCCGCCTCATCCACAAGGTACGCCGGATATCTATGTAACAGCCCTTCTCTGGCCCGTCCCGCCAGAATCGCCGTTCCTTCCATTCCGATCCACTTACTTAAAACAATATCCTGTCCGGGTTTTATTTTCTTATGCTCCTGCCATCCGTCCACGATCGGTTTTCCATAACCTGTGACGGTCAGCACCGGCTGGTTCACCGCACTGCTGATACAGGTCTGTCCGCCCGCTATCTGTAGGTTCAGAGCGCTGCACGCCTTCTCCGTCTCCGCCATCAGCGACTTAAGCTCTGCCTCCTCCGTATTTTCCGGAAGCATAAGCGCAAGCGTCACGGCATAGGGCTCTGCCCCGGCTGCCGCCAGATTGTTTGTACAGCGAAGGATCAGCTGTCCGGGTGGAATCGCTGTGCTGTATACCGGCTCTGTCAAAGCCGCCCCACTCTCCGATTCCGCAAAAACTGCCGCTGTCTGCACACAGGACAGAAAGGTACTCCGGCCGCAGGACGAAAAAACGGCGCAGTCTACCCCTACACCTGCGCCATTTAATACTTCTTCTCTTTTTGTCCTGATCTGTCTTAAAACGGAGCGTTTCAAAACGTTCTCCGGTACCTTACCGTTTTTCATGATCCTGACCCTCTGTTCTTACTGCTCTCCGATCTCCACACTGTTCGCAGCAGCCTGTGCCGTCAGCATGGCAATGACATCCTTCACCTGAGCGACGCTGCCACTGTTAATAGCTGCCATGATCTGCTCATAAGCCGCCGGATTGTCCGTAGCCGTCCCGACCGTAGCGGATCGCGGCACCATTTTATAATTGCTGCTGTTGACCTGCGTGCGGCTTACCTCCACACCGTTCTCTTTCACGATCTTCCAGAGCCTTGCCTTATATCCGGTATGTGCGCTGTCCGACACGATATAGCCGACCGGCTTGGAAGCATCGGCATAAATAATATCTGCCGGGGGATTGATTACCTCCAGCTCCTCGCTCTCGAAGCTCACTGTTCTGTTGGGATCTCTCGTCTCTTTTCCATAGATATTGAAGGTGAGCTTCTTCCCGCTCGTGTAGCCCTCGATATATACAGGATAATCCAGATTGTTTACAAACCGGAAGTCCTTGCCCGCGCTCTCCGCGATCGCCGCATCCGCCGAGCGCGCCACATAGCTTACCACCATGGAGTGGTTATGTCTCTCCGTGACATCGAGCTCTGCGAGCAGAACCGCATTGTAAAGCGTGGTGGAAACCTGACAAATGCCGCCTCCCAGACTGTCAACCACCTTACCGCTGACATAGGAGCCCGCCATATAGTAACCGTTTTTCTCGGAAAACGGTGCAACTGCCGTATAAAAAGAGAACTCTTCCCCGGGATAGATTACCGTCCCGTTGACCAGCTTACAGCCATTCTCCACGTTGGCACATCTCGACGCTCCCGAGGATGTGTATGCCGTTGTAAATGTGCCGAGAACATCCTTCACCTGCGCAAGCTCCTCGGCGCTTCCCTGCGGCTGCTCCACTGCAACATCCAGTTCAATGCGGCAGGGCTGGTGGTCCCAGTTCTGCGTCAGATAATCATTCACCCTGTCAATCGAGGTCTCGACATCCAGCATATAGCCGGTCTGACCCTCTATTACCTGGAACTCGCCGTTCTCACGTTTCAGCGAATAGTTCACTGCCTTGACATCATATCCGGAACATTGCTCCGTCAGGACATCATTAATCGCCTGAAGGTCGAAGCTGAGCAATATCGGGTAAACCTTGTTTTCATGCTGGAGATCCTTCAGGATCTTATACCTCTCGATGACATTTCCATGCGTTCCGATCTCCGCCGCTTCATCGACCAGCTGCGGGTTCGCCCACGCTATTCCCAGGTCTCCGGCTGTGACAACGACCTCGTTACCGGCGGCAGCCAGCAGCGTGACCTCTGTGTCCCCGAGGCTCTCTATATATTCCTCTATAGCCGCCCTCGCCTGCTCCGCCGACATTCCGGACAGCTCTATATCCCCTGCGTAGATGCCGGTCTTTATCGCATCCTCCTTCGCGCACACGCTCATGCCGGACAGCATGGCGCACGCAAAAAACAGAAGAAGGAAACGCGCTCTATTCCATATTTTTCCCATAATCGTCCTCATTTTCGCAAAACACGAAAAAACAATACCCGCATGCTTCTCCCAGATTGAATTAATAGAAGAAATATGCTAAAGTAGGAATAACCATAGCGAGCACCAGAACCACAATAATGGCTGCTGAAATTTTCCGCTTGGTCTTCTGGTTGTTTAAATTAAACATGATAAACTCCTCACTGCCCGACGGGCAAAAAGCTCAAACTCTGAAAGGATATTATATATGAATTTGTTTCTTTTGGCAAGTTTAATCGTTCTTGTGGTTTTTATTTCCTATAACATAAAGAAGCAGACAAAGGCACGCTCGGAGACCGAACAGGCCTTCTGGGCACGCGAGCATCGTTCCAACTCCGTCAGGCGCAAATCCCTTGACAATCTCACCTATGTAAAGATTCCGCTGGAAACCTTCCCGACCCATCTCCTGAATGACAACCCGGATGTGATGGAATGCATCGAAATCCTCGAGGCCCTCACCTCCCAGAAGATCGTGAATCTCACAGGATGGTCAAATACGGATCTGAAGCTGGAGTACGGCACAGCCAACCTGACGGTTCTCTCCGAATACGACCAGAACTATACCGTGCTGGTGCGCACCCTGCAGAAATGGGCTGACCTGCTCATCCAGAATCAATATCAGAAGGAAGCCGTACCGCTTATGGAATTCGCCGTGGCTACCGGCTCCGACGTGAGCCGCACCTACTATGCCCTGGCGGATTACTATACTTCAACCGGGCAGAGCGAGGAGATCCGCCGCCTCCGGGAAGCTGCCGGAAATCTGCGTTCCAGCTCGCGCGGCATCATTGTAAAGCATCTCCAGAAGAATTATTCCTGACACCTCTTATCTGCATAAGAATCTTGTCTGTCAGACGGCTTGCCTCACTTCGGGTGAGCCGTTCTATTTCCACATCCATAATCAGTTTATGCTGTTCCCTGAGCCGATATAACTTTTCCTTCTGTAATTTTGATGCCGGTTGATCTTTTTTAACATCATAGTTCAGTGGTGCCGGCTGAAACAGCCCTTCCTCCGGCACATAGAAATGCTCCCGCAGACACCGGTACAACCTGTCCGTCGCCTCCGCATCCGCAAGTGCCCTGTGCGCATGGTGCGGGATCTGATAGTATTCGCACAGAAAATGAAGCCGCCTGCTCTCTAAGTCCGGCAGATATTTCCTTGCCAGCTTCAGGGTATCGACCGCCTGTTTTTCAAAGTTCTCTCCGAGATTCACCGCAGCCTTCTTCAAAAAGGAATAATCGAAATTGATACTGTGCCCCAAAAGCGGCAGTTCGCCTAAGAACTTCTGCAGCTTTGGAAAAACCTCGTCGATCACAGGCGCATCCGCAAGATCTTCGTCCCGGATGCCCGTCAGTTCGACGATCCGTTCTTCCAGTTTCCGCCCGGGATGGATGAAGCTGCTGAAGGTCTCTTTCACCTCTCCCTGTTCAATCCGCACCGCGCCGATCTCTATGATTTTGTCTGTCTTGGGATTCAAACCCGTTGTCTCCAGGTCAATGCTGACATAAGACTGCATTCCGACTGTTGCTTCTTCCATCTGTCTCCCCGTTCCGGCACTGTTCGCGCTCCGCTTTCCCAGGTAAAAAAACACAATATACAGGGAAAATATAATACAAAATTAATACATATCTGACCAATGCAATAGGCCCCAGCAGCAGAGTCGCACAATACAGCAGAATTGCAAGCAATGGAACAATCTGCCGATACTGTTTCCGATACCAAAGATACATCAAGACCTGAAAATAAATCAGAGCATACCACCCTGGACTTAACAGCAGGAACATACCCGGCAGCTTTTGCGTATCCTTGTCGACGGAAATACTCTCATAGACTGCATGTAAACGGGGAAGAATGATCTGCTCCTCCCCCGGCGGGCCGACCCTGTAATCAAAATAACTGCTCGCGCCATACACATCCTGGTATCCATCCACCACCGCAAAAGGATACCAGTAGTCCACTATCCCCAGCAAAAAGGAATTCAGATAGGTCATCGGTTTTTTCCGGCCTGTCTGCCACCACAGTTTCCAGAACCGCGCAGGATTTTCCTTGTATACCTCCTGCCGGAATCCGGATTTCACAAAATCCGCCACGGTGGAGCGATATTGTTCCCAGTTCTCCTGTGGAATCAGTGTGTACAGATATTGCAGCTCCTCCGCCGTATAGGTTTCCTGCTCGTAATGATATACCCTTGCCAGCTGCTGCAGAGGCACAGATAGCATTTCCTGCATGCCCCCCGGCGTTACCTGCAGCATATTATAAAAGGGGCCCACATACAAGGCATATAAACCGCCAATCACCGCCAGTATACCGAAATATCTTCTGAAATGCCTGCGGCATAGCGGCAGAAGAAAAACAAGCATGGCAACCACTGCATAGAAGCCGTTATTGCGCATTATCATTGACACAAGAGCCGATAAGCAAAATAGTATCTGCCAGCTTTTTCTTGCAAAGAATGTCTCCTTTGACACACAGACTCTCCAAAGGCTGATAGCAAACAGGAGAAAGGCAGCCGAAAACAGAATGTCCTTTGTACAGCAGATCGCAAAAAGCTGTACTACAGGGGAGAATGCATAAAACAAGATGGCAAAAAGCCGCCACAGCGGAGATACCGCCCTTTCCCGCATAAACTGAACAGTATAAGCAAAGACAGCCGCCAGCACTGCCATCTGCAAGAAGACATAGACCGCTATCCCGGCATTATAGCTCCCTGTCAGCCCATGAATTTTCTCTACAAGCCCTCCCAGCAGAAGTACATGCAGCACCGGATGATGCGCTGTAATATTTCCTGTATTAATCTGAAGCCACTCGTCATATGCATCATAGGAAAAGGCACCCGGGAAAACCGAAAGCCACGCAGGTATCCACATCAGGAACAGAAACAGCGCAATCATCCAGCCTTTGAGCCTTCCCTCAAAAGCCGACGCTTTCTGCACTATTTTTTTCGCCGCGATGTTGATCTTCTCTTTTCTCTCCGCAAAGGTCCAGATACCGTAAATGACAAGACTTAACAGAATGCTGCACAACAGCCATTTCACATAAAAGTCCGCTTCCGTCAGAGATAACGTATAATAGACATCCAGACTTTTTCCGGCAGCAAAGCAAAAAGCACTGACTGCCCCGGCAATTCCTGCCCCCAAAACCTTCCTAATTTTCATCATCTTCTCCGCTCATAATATCTCCAATATGCGCCGTCTGTTACCTTATCCGCGCAGTACTCATTTTCAAGCCAGTCCATCAGCCATGTATTCTGGGACAGCTCCCATGACAGATTCCCAAAGCCCGAAGCAAGAATCACCACATCAGGATATTTTTCAGGGTTTAACTCCCAATAATACAGCAGCTTTTCATTGTAAGTAGGCGTAGACATCACTGTAGGCGCTCCCACCTCAACATCCTCGTATAAATATCCCAGCGTGTCCACCGGCTCCCCTAAAATCCAGATAGTATCACCGGGCTTTACAAACTGCCCCCACTCCTTCATGGAATCCCTCTGCATGGCCGCCCCCAATTCATCCGTGACAATCCCCATTGCCGGCCCGCTGCGTATAAGTCCCAGATCATCGAGCAGCGAACAGATCTGTCCCCGTCCGTAAATCGGAATATGAATGAAAACAATTCTGAAAACAATCAATATAAGCCATATGTGGAATCCCCCTGCGACTGCCCTCCGCAGGCTCTTTTTCTCCATCTGCCCATACCAGCGGTAAAGCGGTACAACGGAAGCACATATCCAGATCAGCATATACGTAATTGCCTGTATAAACGCATTGTCGGACAGCACCAGCGTCGCAAGCAGATTCATCAGGCTGACCGCCATAGCCATATAGTACATTCTCTTTTCGTTATCGGACAACAGCTTCCTTTTCCAAAAACCCAGAGCTAAAACAAAAAGAAAAGGAATTGCATAACCTCCCCGGTTCTTTACGCTTAAGATATTGACAAATAAACACGCCATCAATACAAACCATGATGCAGTCAGCCAGTTATTCAGAGAGAAACCTTTCTTGTTTCCCTCTTTCCTTTTCCCAAGAAGCCATAGCAGCCTCTCGACAAGAAATCCAACTGCGCAGACACCGGCTAAGATACCGGCAACCTTTCCGATATTCAGGATATGTGCAAGCACCTTGTCCCACATGCTCACAGTATGGGTAGGTTCCAGCCCCAACGCGCAATCCAGGCACCGCATGATTGTATCGAAGCCGATTGTATATAACAAATACAGCACAAATGCCCCGCCAATCAGGGCGCACACAGCCGTAAACAGACCGATGTCTCTTTTCCGTTTCGCAGAGTACACCCACAAAGCAAAAAGGGCGGAAAAATAGCAAAGTACAGCGGACGGATACGCAAAAACTCCCAGACACAGACTGACTGCTGCCCCCAGCAGATAAATGACATTCGACTTCTTCATATATTGCAGCAGGCACAGATACATTGTTGTGGAAAACCAGATCTGCATGTTTCCGAATTCCGGAGTCAACAGCTCCTTCGGCGATATCAGCAGATAAATGACACCGATAATCAGCGCGGGCTTTTCTCCGATCCACTCCTTCACCACCTTCATAAACCATATGGCAATGCCTCCGCGGATCAGCAGCCCCATAATCTGGGTATACAGAACAATACCTGTCGTCGTACCCGTAATCATGATATATATTTTCATCAGAATGGCACACAGAAAAGCCGAGGTCTGATGTGGCTCCCACATTTGCGTAATCATCTTGTCCCCCTTGACAAAACGATATGCCATGGCGAGCTGGTATTCCGCATCATAGCTTATATTTGTAAATACAAGCGATATGACTGCACCGGCTATTATAACAAGGTAAAACAAATACATTCTCTTCTCTGCCCGACTTTTCATTCCAGATGATTCTCCATATCAAAACAACATTTTTTCCCTTATACCACAAAACTGCGTTCATTGTAACAGATTTCTGTCCGGTATTCAATTACAACAGTCTGGCCCCGGATCATTCCTAAATTTCCTCTTGACAACTGAATCCGCTTCGTATATTCTGTATATACCGTATATATACAGCAGTCACGGAGGTGCATAAGTGAACATTATTATCAGCAACGCGAGCGACAGGCCCATCTATGAACAGATATACTCCCAGATTAAAGGAAACATCGTATCGGGCGAATTGTCCGAGGGAGATGCACTCCCATCCATCCGGGCACTCGCAAAGGATCTGCGAATCAGCGTCATCACAACAACGCGCGCATATGATGAGCTGGAACGGGATGGCTTTATCAACAGTGTTCCCGGCAAGGGCTTTTACGTTGCAGAGAAAAATCTTGAGCTTGTGCGTGAAGAACACTTAAAGCAGATTGAACAGTTCCTTTCAGAGATCGTCTCGCTGGCCGCTCCGTGTGGCCTGAGTAAGAGGGAGCTCTCTGATATGCTGGATGCTGCATGGGAAGATGTTAGAAAGGATGAGACAGATGAATGCACTTGAAATAAAAGGACTCACAAAGCAATATAAGGACTTCCGCCTTGGCAGCTTTGACCTTACACTGCCTGCCGGAAGTATTATGGGACTTGTCGGCGAAAACGGTGCCGGCAAAAGTACAACAATTAAGCTGATTACACATGCCATTACCGCAGATGCCGGAACCATCTCCGTACTCGGCGTGGATAACCGCACGAAAGCCTTTCTGGATGTCAAAGAGGACATCGGGGTTGTACTGGACGAGGCATATTTCCCCGAGGTGATGAGCGCAAAGAATGTCGGCAGGGTCATGGCAAAGACCTACCGTCACTGGGATGAGGGAAAATTTCAGAATTACCTTTCCCGTTTTTCCCTGCCCCCTGACAAGGTTTTCATGGACTACTCAAGAGGTATGCGGATGAAGCTTGCCATTGCCGTTGCGCTTTCACATGATGCAAAGCTCCTGATTCTGGACGAGGCAACCAGCGGCCTTGACCCGATGGTGCGGGATGAGATATTGGATATCTTCAACGATTTCACCCGGGAGGATAACCATTCTATCCTGCTTTCCTCCCATATCATCAGCGATCTGGAGAAGATCTGCGACTATGTTGCCTTTCTGCATAAGGGGCAGCTGCTGCTCTGTGACGAAAAGGACCGCATTCTGGAGGAATACACCATGTTGCGCCTGCCGATGCAGCGTCTCGCGGATCTGCCGGAGGACAGCGTAATTGCCAGAAGAGACAACGGATATGGCACGGAGGCTCTGGTACACCGTTCACGCATTCCCGAAGGGTTGCCCACAGAGCACACGACGTTGGAGGACATTATTCTGTTTCTAGCTAAAGGAGGGAATCAGTCATGAAGGGACTGCTTTTAAAGGATTGGTATTTATTGATTAAGAGGCTGAAATTTGTACTGCTGATTATGCTGCTTTTTGCATGTATCCCCGGATATTCCATATCATTCTTTGCCGTTCTCTATGCCGCATTTCTGCCGATGACTGCTCTGGCATATGACGAGCGTTCCAAATGGAATGATCTGGCGGTAATGATGCCCTACTCCGTGCCGGAGCTTGTGACAAGCAAATACCTCCTCGGTATCATCGGCGTATTCATTGCCGGAATCATATCTTCCGTCGCACAATTCCTGTCAACCGGCGGTGGTGCAGCGTTCTATGAATCAATCATGAGCCTGTTGGTTATGGTCTGTCTCGCCCTGATCTTCCTGTCCATCAACATGCCTATCATGTTCCGGCTCGGCGTAGAAAAAGGCCGCCTGATCTTTATGCTCCTGATCTGCGGCGGCACCTTTGGCGGTATGTACTTCAAGGATAAGCTCATCACACTGTCAGGGCAGATAAACAGTGTGACAATGCCGATCCTTTTCATTGCTGTATTTACTGTAATCATAGTCTGCGCTTCCATTCTGATCTCGATACAGCTTTACAAGAGCAGGCAAAAGTAACTTCACTACGGGACAGTTGGCATTTCTTACAGGCTCGCAAGGAATCTGTCGAATGCCTTCTGTCCTTCTTCTGTTCTCTTATAGACTCCCGCATCCTCCAGAACCTGCATAAAGACCAGTCCGATCTCCTTCTCGATAATGGCATCTATGTTGGATGCGTCTATCTTTTCATATCCGGCTGAAAATTCGTCAACCCAGTCCGCATGCTTTGCCAGCTCCTCATCCGCCCTGAGATCCTTTCCCGTAAGCATGGCTTCCTTCAGATGCGCCATCTCATCCTTCAGGCGCGCGGGCAGCACGGCAAGTCCCATCACCTCAATCAGTCCGATGTTCTCCTTCTTGATGTGATGCAGCTTTGCATGAGGGTGATAAACGCCAAGAGGATGCTCCTCCGTCGTGATATTGTTGCGCAGCACAAGATCCAGCTCGTACTTCTCACCGCGCTTTCTGGCGATGGGCGTGATCGTGTTATGCGGTTCGCCGTCGGTGCAGGCATAGATAAACGCTTCCTCATCCGTGTAGCTGCGCCATTTTTCCAGAATCCTGTCTGCCAGTGCAATGATGCGCTCTGTATTTTCCCCGCTCAGGCGGATGACAGACATCGGCCACTGTACAACGCCCGCTGCCACATCCTCAAAGCCCTCTACAGTAAAGCCCCGCTCAACCGGCGCCTTCGCCATGGCAAACTCATAATGACCGCCCTGGAAATGGTCATGGCTCAGGATAGAACCGCCGACAATGGGAAGATCGGCATTGGAACCCACGAAATAATGGGGGAACTGCCTTACAAAATCAAACAGCTTGCAGAAGGTGTCATGCTCAATCTTCATCGGCACATGCCGGGAATTGAACACGATGCAGTGCTCATTGTAATAGACATAGGGCGAATACTGGAAGCCCCACTGGCTGCCGTTGATCGTCACCGGTATGATGCGGTGATTCTGTCTTGCCGGATGGTTCACCCTTCCCGCATAGCCCTCGTTCTCCTTGCAGAGAAGGCACTTAGGATAGCCGGACTGCTTTGCATTCTTCGCAGCAGCAATCGCCTTGGGGTCCTTTTCGGGCTTGGAAAGGTTGATCGTGATGTCGAGATCGCCGTACTTCGTCGGAGCAATCCACTTCTTATCCCTGCTGACTCTGTATCTGCGGATATAGTTGGAGTCACAGCTTAAGCTGTAATAATAGTCCGTAGCCGCCTCCGGTGACTCCTTCTCATACAGCTCCCAGAATTTATGGATAACCTCGCTGGGTCTGGGCATGAGCATGCTCATGATCTTCGTATCAAACAGGTCGCGGTAGGTCACGGTATTCTCTGCCATCAGACCCTTCTCATAAGCAAAGTCACACATCCGTCCCAGAACCTCTTCCAGCTCGGAAACGTCCATTGTGACACTGCTGTCAGCATCTTCCAGTTCATCCAGTCCAAACAATTCCAGCAGCCTGTTGGTCGTGAAGACAATGTCCTCTGTGGGAACCAGTCCTGCACTCACGCCATATGCCACCAGCTTCCTTATATCCGTCTGTATCGCCATTTCTTCTCTCTCCTTACTTGGTTACATTTATTACAATGCTAATTGCGAAGCCCCTGAATTTCAGGCAACAGTTGTGCAGAATGTACCTGACCACAAGCAGCGCACTCTGGAGCCGCCGGTGCTTAGTCTCCGTACTCTGGAGACTTACGCACCGCTGCGTGCGGAAGGTAGCGAGAGCGTGCCTGCGGTGGTCTGTACATTCTGTGCAACGTCACTTGCAGAAACACATTTTACAACGTAGCCGGTCCATTTCCAATTTCGACTACATAGAAATCTGCCGCATATCCGATCTTCTCCTTGTAAGCAGCGCCAACCTTATCGATAAAGGTATCAATCGCCTCATCCTTTACGATGCTGACCGTACATCCACCGAAGCCTGCGCCGGTCATGCGGGAGCCGATCACTCCGTCAATTTTCCATGCCTCTTCCACCAGTGTATCCAGCTCAATTCCCGTAACCTCATAATCGTCACGAAGGGAGACATGGGAAGCATTCATCAGCTTTCCGAACTCCTCCACGTCATTTGCCTTCAGAGCCTCCACCGCACGGATGGTGCGCTGATTCTCATACACCGCATGCTTTGCGCGCTTTCTGCGGACATCACTCTTGATAATGGCTGCAAACTTCTCGAAGGTCGCCTCATCCAGATCGCCGAGCGTTTTGATCTTCACAACCTGCTGTAACTCGGCAAGTGCCGTCTCGCACTCGCTTCTTCTCTCGTTATACTTGGAATCGCCCAGCCCGCGCTTCTTGTTGCTGCACGCGATCACGATCTTTGCCCCCTTGAGCACGATGGGTGCATATTCGTAGGACAGATCTGCCGTGTCGAGGAAGATCGCATTGTCCTTCTTGCCCATGGCAATCGCGAACTGATCCATGATGCCACAGTTTACCTTGTTGAAATGATTCTCGGAATACTGTCCGATCAGCGCGAGATCCTGATTCGTCACGTCAAATCCGAAAAAGTCTCTCAGTATGTACCCGGTGAGCACCTCAACCGATGCGGAGGAGGAAAGCCCGGAGCCGTTTGGGATGTTGCCGTTGAGCAGCAGATCCATGCCGAAGGGAACCTTCATGCCCTTTTCCCCGAACGCCCACATAACACCCTTGGGATAATTTGTCCAGTCCGCTTCCTTTGCCGGAACAAGATCCTCCAGCGAGGACTCGATCATGCCGAGCTGTTCAAAATTCATGGAGTAAAAGCGCAGCTTATTGTCGGTTCTCTTTCTTGCGACACCGTAGGTTCCGATTGTCAGTGCGCAGGGAAATACATGTCCGCCGTTGTAGTCGGTATGCTCGCCGATCAGGTTGACACGTCCGGGTGCGAAATACACCTTTGCATCCTTACTGTCCCCAAATACCTCTTCAAACTTTTTTAAAATAATATCCTTCATATCCCGATCCCTTTCTATGCTTGTTCTTGTGTACGGTTTACTGTCCTTATGTTTCCACTATATAAAAAAAACAAATGAATTACTACATCCATTTGTTTTTTGAACCTGTTAAAATGTTAGATTAGGTCTTTTCTAACCCTGTTGCTGCCCGATGAGCTTCGCAATCAGCCCCTCCACCTCGTACAGCTGCTCCTTTGTGCTCTCCCGGTGGCTCTGCTTGCGATACTGGGACGGGGACATTCCCTTCATGGCATGGAATGCCTTGGTAAAGACCAGCGCATCACTGTAACCGCAGGAAAGCGCAATACTCTCAATCGGATAGGTCGTCGAATCCAGCAGCTCCCTCGCCTTCGTGATGCGGAATGTTGTCAGAAACTGCTGTGGGGACATTCCGAGGTAATTCTGGAATAGGGTATAGAGATAGCTTCTGTTGATGCAGACATAATCCGCCACGTCCGTCACCTTGATCGGGTTACAGTAATTGCTCTGGATAAAGGAGACCGCCTTTTTCACATACTGGTTTCCCTTGTCCTCCTCGTCCTTTGCAATGACGCCCGCACTCTCCGCAAGTACAGACAGAAAGACGCTCATCTGTCCGTTCCTGCGCAGGTCATTCGCCATGCCGAAGGTATTATGCTCCATCATATCCCGGACAATCGCATACAGCTCTTCATCCCGGTCGCACGAAAAGATCGGATGCCTTGCCGACAGTCCCATCTTCGTCAGATATTCCCCGGCGCGGCTTCCTCCGAAGCCGACCCAGAGGTAGCTCCACGGATCGTCCGCGTCCGCCTGATAAAACGCCAGCTCATTCGGCTGAATCAGAAAACCATAGCCCGCCTCCAGACGGTATTCCTTGTCGTGAAAGCGGAAAAGGCCCTTGCCGCTCAGGACATAGTGGATCAGATAATGCGGCTTGGATGCCGGTCCGAAGCTGTGCAGGCTCTCCGTCTGGGAGCACCCGCAGCAGTTCACATACAGACTTCCCTGTCTGTCATTCTCAAAATCCAGCTTAAAGGCCTTTTCCATCGATCACCCTCCGTTATGAAATCACAAATTCTTTTTTGTCCAGATCCGCCTGTACCCGCTCAAGGTCTGCACGGATCGACAGCTTCTGGGGACATGCCTTTTCACACTTTCCGCACTTAATGCAGTTTTTCGCCTTGTGCTCTTCTCCGAGACCCTCTTCCCAGTCCCATTTCACGGCATTATAGTTGCCATACATATGATAGATGTTCCAGATACGGAAGTTTCTCGGAATATCGACTCCCGCCGGACAAGGCATACAATATCTGCACGCGGTGCAGCCGTTCTGCATACGGCTGTTTATCATTGCAACGACCTTGTCTATCGTCTCCGTTTCCTTCTCCGAAAGCGGCTCAAATTTATCAAAGGTCCTGAGGTTGTCTGTCAGCTGATCCATCGTTGACATACCGCTCAGAATCACCTTGACATTCGGCAGACTTCCCACCCAGCGCAGCGCGTAGCTTGCGATTGACGCATCCGGGTTAAGACCATGAAAGACCTCCGTAATATCCTCGGGAAAGGCTGCGAGGGAACCGCCCCTGACAGGCTCCATAATGATGAGCGGAACGTTCTTTTCCTCCGTGAGATGATAGCCCTTCATGCCCGCCTGCTGGAATTCCTCTCTCTCCCCGGCATCCATATAATTCAACTGGATCTGGCAGAAATCCCAGTCTCGGTAATTAATGATTCTCTCGAATGCCTCATACTTGTCATGGAAGGAGAAGCCGAGGTAGCGGATTTTACCCTCCGCCTTCAGCTGTTCAAGCTTTTCCGCACATCCGATGTCAACCATTTTCTGAAAGCTGTCCTTATTCAGAGCGTGCATCAGATAAAAGTCTATGTAGTCTGTCTGAAGCTTCTCAAGCTGCTCCTCGAAAATCCTCTCAATGTCATCCGTATTCTTGATGAGCCAGCAGGGGAGCTTCGTCGCAAGGAAGAAGCTGCTGCGGTCGTACTTCTTCATGACACGGCCGACCACGCGCTCGCTCTCTCCGTTATGGTACGGGTACGCCGTATCATAATAGTTCACACCGGCGGCATATGCCTGATCCAGCATTCTCTCTGCCTCTGCCGCGTCGATCTTTCCGTCCGCCGTCATCGGAAATCTCATACATCCGAAGCCCAGCAGGGAAGTTTCGATCCCAAGTTTTTCCATAGCTCTCTTTTCCATACACACATACCTCTCTCTAATTTTATCCCTACAAATCGCCATTTTCATCAATGTGCACCCCGAAATCCGCACTGTACTCATTCATCCGCTCTATGATCCGCTGTGCGTCCTCCCCTTCGGCGGGAGTGGGGCGGTAATCATTACGGCTGCTGACCGAGCTGACGGAACAGGGAATAATCCTCGCCTCCGTGGCATCCTGCAAAGCACCCTCCCGGAAGGTGAAGGTCTGCTGGAAAATAATGCAGTCCTTGTCCTTAGGATTGCGGTTTGCGCCAAAGCAGAAGTTCCCCAGACTATAGACAATATACTTTCCCTGATATTCCTCAATTCCCTGCAGCACATGGGGATGATGCCCCAGCACAAGATCAGCACCCCAGTCGATACATTTCCTGCCGAGACTTAACTGGTACTCCTCCGGGTAGTTCTCCCTCTCGATTCCCCAGTGACAATTTGCCAGTACCAGATCCGCACCCTGCTCGCGCAGCAGCGCGATTCCCTCCTTGAGAATCGTTTCTACGCCAGCACCCTGACCGACCTCATTGACTGAGACAAAGCCGATACGGATTCCCTTTGTCTCATAAAGCCCGAGATTTTTGTCATAAGCATAGGAGATGCCACGGCTGCTGACCGCCTCGACCGTATCTGACGTTCCCTGTTCATAGTAGTCCAGCCTGTGGTTGTTCGCCATGCTGACCGCCTCGACACTGCCCTCCGTCAGAATATCAGCATACTCGGGATCACCGCTGATGCAATAAGTCTGCTCCTCTTTTCTCGCCTCGGCATTTGTGAGAGGCCCCTCCAGATTCACAATCGTCATGTCGTCGCTGCTGAAAATATCATACACATTTTCCAGAAAATATGCAGGATTCTGCTGTTTTTCCCACATTTCCCGGAACGACCACGCATAGTCCTGTCCAAAGTAATTGCCGAGCGTGACATCTCCGGCGGCAGAGATCGTGATACGGATCTCCTCCGGCTCTGGTTCTGCAGCGTCCTCTCCGCGTTCCGCCGCACCGTCCGTTTCTTCCGTGCCACCCTGTTTATCTGTACCGTCCTGTCCTTCCGTACTGCCTTGTTCTTTCGTGTTGTCCTGTTCCGCCGCATCCTCTGACAGCCCGCCTGTCTCCAATGGAAACACCTGATTTACCGTCGGCACAACAGCCTCCAGATCATCCCCGCAGCCCGCCAACGCCCAGCATGCCACCGCCGCAAGAAATACAACAACTGCCCTTCTTTTCATACAACCAACTTCCGCTACCTTTTCCGGATCATTTTGATCTCATTTTTAGAATAAATCCGAAGGACGATATACGCCTCCAGAAGCATAACTGCAATACAGATAATGCTGATGGCTCCGCCACAGAGAATGCCGATCGTCAGGGTCAGCTCCGCAGCCACGCCAAAGCCGACCACCAGATAACCGCAGAACCGGTTATACTTTTTCACATCCTGCACCTCGATCGGTCTTCTGTTGAAAACCTCTGTCCGCTCTGTGGCGCTGAAGATCTTGACTGCCACATAGGCACACATAACTCCTACAAATACAATAATCAGCATATTTAGCCACACTTCCTCTCACTCACCATACATTGAACCTGAACTCAGTCAATCTTTAAAATCAGCGCCAAGATTCGCTTCGCGCAGATTTCCATCTCCTCCCGCGTGAGCGCACCCTTTTCCTTCGCCTCCAGCAGACGCTCAGGGAAGCCGAGACCCATCTTGACATCATTTCCTGCCTTCGTCTCCTTATAATGCTCCCCGCAGGTCCACCAGTCGGTCGTAACCATTCCGTCAAAGCCCCACTCTCCGCGAAGAATATCCTCTAAAAGCTCCCGGTTCTCCGACGCCCGTCTGCCGTTGATAATGTTGTAGGAGGACATAATGCTCCAGGGCTTTGCCTCCCTGACAATGATCTCGAAGCCCTTCAGGTAAATTTCCCGGATCGCCCGCTCCGAGGCTCTGGAATCGCTCTCCCGGCGGTTCGTCTCCTTATTGTTCAGCGCAAAGTGCTTCACGGTAGCCGCCACATGATTGCTCTGTATTCCTCTTACCATAGCGCCAGCCAGTTTTCCCGTGACCAGCGGATCCTCCGAATAATACTCAAAGTTTCTGCCGCAGAGAGGGCTTCTGTGAATATTGATCGCGGGGGTCAGCCATGCGCCGATATTGTTTTCCTTCGCCTCTGCTCCGCCTGCGGCTCCCACCTTCTCCACCAGCTCCGGATTCCATGTACATGCCAGCATGGTCGAGCAGGGCCATGCTGTCGTGCAGACTCCGCAGCACGGGCTGATGCGTATGCCCGCCGGGCCGTCCGCCGTCATGATGTTCGGCACGCCGTACTCCGGCAGATTTCCATATCCGAACGTGTTCGCAACTCCGGTGTTCGGCTGTCCGCCGAGAAGCACAGCAAGCACCTCATCCGGCAGTGCCGCCACAAACTCATCCAGCGTCTTCTCACCCTCCGCAACCTGAACCAGCTTCTGTCTGGTGTCCGGATGCCCCCACAGGTGATAGCTGTCCTGCCGCCGCACCACAGGTGTCATACCGTCCGCCTCCTCCGGCGTCAGCTTCGCGGGGAAGATGCTTGCATCTGTGTCCACCGGCGTCCCGGTGGGAAGCTCCTCGTATTGTCCGTCGGCAAGCATACGTCTCTCCAGCTGCGTCGGAACCATTTTCGCCTCCAGCTGCCGTGTGATAACGTCCTCATCAAGAACCATGACAAAATCATCCTCGACCGTGTCCCGCACGGATGTACCGACATAAAAATGATACTCGCCCTTTTCCAGAACATAGGCCGACTTTGCAACCTTGCCCAGATCGTCATAGGATGCCATTTCGTCTATTTCAAACCGCAGAATCACCGTCTGTGTCTCGCCCGGCTGCAGCAGTCTCGTCTTGCGGAATGCCGCTAGCTCCCTGGCAGGTTTCCCGAGCCTTCCCTGCGGCGCACTATAATAGACCTGCACGACCTCCTTGCCCGCGGCCTCACCGATATTGCACACATCGACCCTTACCCGGATATGCTGTCCCCTTCTTTCCACCTCAGGTCTGGACAGAGAAAATTCCGTATAGGAAAGTCCGAAGCCGAACGGATAATTGACCCTCTCCGAAGCGCCCGGAATGGTCTCAAAATAACGGTAGCCCACATAAATATCTTCATTGTATTCCACATAATCGTCGGATTTATGGAAGCCCTGCGTGGAAGGGTAATCCTCCAGACACTTCGCAAAGGTATCGGTCAGCTTACCGCACGGATTTCCCTCGCCGATGAGCAGCTCCGCCGCTGCAAGGCCGCCCTCGATACCGCCCTGCCACGCCATCAGCGCCGCCTGGATTTTCTCATCCCGCACGAACCAGTCCGTGTCAACCATGCCGCCCACATTCAGAACGACAATCACCCTCGGAAAACTGCTTTTCACGGTCTCTATCATTGCTCTCTCCGCATGGGACAGATAGAAATCACCGTCCTCGAAAAGCACATCCTCCTTTGCTTCCTTCTCTTCCTGACCGGCAATCGCTAAATTATCCTCCTTGCCCTGTCTGTCGTAGATGCTCTTCCTGTCCCAGCCCTCTCCCGAAAATCTGCATATGCTTATGACAGCTGTGTCAGTATATGCCCTCGCCCTCCTGACAAGCGCTTCCGGCACCTCGGGCTCCACCGTCATTCCCGGCTCTC
Source organism: uncultured Acetatifactor sp. (assembly GCA_934402315.1). GTDB lineage: Bacteria > Bacillota > Clostridia > Lachnospirales > Lachnospiraceae > Acetatifactor. The sequence goes on from CAKRTS010000002.1 coordinate 235,440, forward strand.
TTCCCTGCGCGTACTGGCTTTTCACATTCTCTCTGTAGAACTCCGCCAGCTCCTCAAACACCTCTACCGTCTCCGCCTTTTCCTTGAAGCCCTGATACAGATTGCGGATGTATCTGACAGTAACGTCACCACTGCCGCCGCCCCCTTTTACATAGTCAAAGCTTGCTTTTCCAAAGAGCGCAATTTTACTTCCTTTTGCAAGCGGCAGAACCTTCCCCTCGTTTTTCAGGAGAACCATGCCCTCCTTCGCCGCCTCCTTGGAAAGCGCGATATGCTCCCGGCTGGCTGTCACGCAGCGGCCATCCTCTCCCAACGGAAGCACCGGCTGATATTTTGCTCTCGCCCATCTCTCCATGTCAAAACCTCCTCTGATTAATCCACCCTGACTCCCGTTCTCACAAGCTTCAATTCCTTGATCTCCATACCGCTCATGCCGAAGAACAGCTTGACGAAAAAGGTATAATGGAACAGCGGTGTCGGGAAGTCAACGATCCTCGTCTGCCATTCCTTGTCGGTTCCCGAGAGCGTCACCGTTCCCATGAGCTGCTTATCCTGAAATACCGAGAGCGGAAGCTGTGCCAGATCGGCAGTTTCCGCAGAAGCACGGCAGACGATTTCCAGCCGGAAGGTTCCCCTCGTCTTTACCACTACCTGCATCGTCGTCGATTTTCCCTTCGCCGTGTCGATCAGCGCAGGGTCAATGCTGAGCTCATCCTCCATCTCCAGCTTGAGAAGTTCACCCATCGCGGCATTCTCCTGCTCTGCGCACTGCCTCAGTTCCCTGTCAAGCTCCGTCTCATTTCCGGTCATCCGTAAGAATGCCGGTGTATCGAGCAGGAAGCGGCAGATATTCGCCGCACAGCGCTGCAGCTCGCCTCTGGTGAGATTTCCCTTTTTCAGTTCCTCAAGGGTATTATCTCCGTTGGAATTTTCCTGTGCATTTGCGACAACCGCATACAGGTCGTTCTGCGCGCGAACCATCGCCGCCGTATTGTTTACCGTCGCGGGCCTGCCCTCATCATTGATCTTCGCCCACCAGTCGGTCATGACAATTCCCGTGAAGCCCCAGTCTCCCCTGAGAATCGTTGTCAGCAGGTCATAGCAGCCCGCCGTCCAGAACCCATTTACCGGGCCGTAGGTCGACATCACCGACCTTGCCTGTCCTTCCTTCACCGCGATCTCGAAGCCCTTCAGATAGATTTCGCGCAAAGCCCTCTCGGAGACAATGCCCTCTGCAAGATTTCGGCTGTGCTCCTGATTGTTGCAGGCAAAATGCTTGATCGTTCCCGTGACCTGATATTTATGCATTCCCCGAAGCTGCGCCGCCGCCATTTTACCTGTGAGCAGCGGATCTTCTGAAAAATATTCAAAATTTCTGCCGTTCAGCGGATTTCTGTGAATGTTCATACCGGGGCCGAGCAGGGATTCAATCTGATTCTTGCGAAGCTCCAGTCCCTCCCACTCATACAGCTGCTCCGACAGTTCCTCGTTAAAGCTGCATGCCAGACAGGTTCCGTTCGGCATTGCAAACGCAATCGTACCACAGTCCATCCGGATTCCGCTCGGGCCGTCCGCACAACAGCCAAGCGGAATCTCATAGTGCAGCAGTCCGTCCGTCACTCCGCCAAACGCACTCGCCGTTCCGGGCGTGACCTTCGGAGAACACATTCCCTCCGCACGCACAATGCAGCAAAGCTCTTCATCCGTCAGCTGTGCCACAAAGTCCTCCATAGAGACCTTTCCGCTCCCGACATCCGAGAGCCGATAGCCCCTGTCTCCGGTGTATGCTCTCTCCGCAGGCAGCTTCTCAAGGCGTCTCTGCGCCGGATCTACTGTTCTGAGAGATGCCTGCTGCCACACAAGCTCATAGGTACCGTCAACCTTTCGCTCCCCCGGCTTCATGCAGTCGAATGCCGTCACCGGTGCCATTGCTTCCTCTAATTCCGCCAGAACCGTTGTCTGCGGAACCGTAAACGCCGCAGCCCTTTCCGCATCCCGCACATTCGCTCCGGCATAGAAGACGTACTCTCCCGCCTCCAGAACGAAACAGGATTTCTTTCCGGTAATCCCGCTGTCGTCATAGGACGCAAAGCTGTCTGCCGGAATCCTGATCGCAAGTGTCTGGCTCTCTCCGGATGCAAGCGTCTTCGTCTTCGCAAAGCCGCAGAGAACTCTTGCAGGCTTTCCGAGCGCGCCCTGCGGTGCCTGACAATACACCTGTACAACCTCTTTGCCGGACGCTTTTCCCGTATTTTTCACGGTGATCTCCGCGGTCAGCGCCTCTGTGACCGAACCGCTCATACGCACGCTGGTCTCAAAAGTCGTGTAGGAAAGCCCGAAGCCGAAGGGATATAGCACCTTCTCCGGTGCAAAGGTGGAAAAATAGCGATATCCCACATAGATGTCTTCTTTATAGAAGTTCCTGTATGTATCGCCGTAACAGCTTGTGGACGGATAGTCCGCAATGTCATAGGCAATCGTATCGGAAAGTCTTCCCGACGGGGACACCGCACCGCTTAAGACATCAAGAACGCCGTTTCCGCCCTCCTGACCGCCCTGCCATACATAGAGCACTGCGGACGGCTGATACTTTTCCACCCATTTCATGTCAATAATATTACCGACGTTGAGCAGCACGACAGTCCGGTCGAATACGCTGCACACCGTTTCCAGCATCTCCTCCTCTGCCGCCGTCAGAAGATAGCTTCCCGCCTCCACGAGATTATCCTTATCCTCTCCCGCCGTTCTGCCGATCACCATAACCGCGGTATCGGACTCCCTGCGTGCATTCTCCGCAAGCTCTCTGGACACCGGCATTTCCTCCTGAAACCACGGCTCCATTGCCCAGCCCGCTCCCGTGTCAAAGGGATGCTCCTGCAGCCAGTCCTCGTATACCTGCTGCAAGGACTGGTTCAGCCGGTAGCGCCCATCCTTTTCAAGCGCCTCCCGGATGCCCGTGACATATGCCGTATTGACAAGACCTCCCGATCCCGTGCCGCTCTTATAGTAGCAGAACTGGCTCCTTCCAAACAGCGCAATGCTGCTGCCTGCGGGCAGAGGAAGAACACCTCCCTCATTTTTCAGCAGAACAATTCCCTCCGCCACAGCCTCCCGCGCTTTTTTCGCATACGCCTCCATCGAAAAAACACTCTTGCTCATACAAAATCCCTCTCCATCGTCAGTGTAATATAATTCTACCGCATAAACATCTACTTTATATATACACCAACAGCCCGCCGACGGTCAATGGGAACAATAAATAACCGTTCAGTCCCGGAGCATTCATTATTTTTTTCTTGACTTTACATCGGTTGTGGAGTTCATAATATTGGTGACATGGTTTCAGAGTCAGAAAGGTCAGATGATTAAGGAAAAGAATTATACTACCGGCAGTGTTTATAAAAATGTACTCCTGTTTTCCCTGCCTTATCTGTTATCGTATTTCCTACAGACGCTCTACGGCATGGCAGACCTGTTCATTATCGGGCAAATGGGCGACAGCAGAAGCCCCATGTACTTTATCGCCGTGGCATGTGCCGCCAATATATTTCGGTGCAGGAAAGCCGGAACGTGCCGTGCATACCCTGCGGTTTGCAATTCTGATCGCCGCAGGCTTCGGTCTCGTTGTCTCTATTGTAATGCAGTTTGCCGCGGAGCCGGTCGTCTCGCTGTTTACAGACAGGAACGCGGCGGAAGGAGCCGATGTCATCCGCTTTGGCGGGCAGTATCTCCGCGGCTACATATCTTCTTCCGATGGGACTGGCTACGGCTGCCGGCTCGTTCGTATCCGTGCTGATCTGCGTCGCCGCATTTGCCGTGATCCGGCGCAAGGGATATAGCTCTTAAGCTACAGTTGACGCCGCAGCGGAGCCGCCTGCGCATATTTCGACATCGGCACCTTATACAGGGCAAGCGTGATGAAATAATGCAGCACACAGGCTGCCGCGATAACTACAATTCCTGTAGCCACCGTGAATGCAAATAGATGCTTCATCCCCGCAAACAGCTTCGTCCCCCACCCAATCACATTTCCGAAAACAACGCTGCCCATAATGGCAGGCCCCACCAGAAGAATCGAAATCGCAAAATACTTATAACCCACTGCTACATATATAATGAGAAGCGCTGACAGTATCGCCGCTAAAAAAAGATCTCCGCAGATCATTCCCCTTCTCTCAGGCAGGACTGCCACACAGATAAATTCTACGATGGAAACGATAATATAGCCCAGCAGCATAAAAAACAGATTGATGGCAGTCGGCACTGATGTCTGCAGACGCCTTTTCGCGGGGGATGCCTGTGCCATATTGGTGACACTGACAGAACTCAGCATCTGTGTCAGAAACAGGGGCCCAAGCATAACAATATACCCGCCGGGCGTATGGCTTACTACTCCTGACAGATTTACTCCGAAAGTCATAGACACTCCGAGTACCACCATCAGAATTGCGATGGTAACGTTTGCCTTTACCATATAGGCATAGCGCATCAGTTTTATCCCCAGCTTCAAATCATTTATCATAATAGCTATCCTCCACCTTCTTCATAGCGACCCGCACGGCAAGAAAGCTGATGCCGACCGCCAGCACAAGAAAAACAACCGTCAAAATTATCATGACCTCCCGTGCCATCCACACGCACAGGATAAAATAGAAAATCAATGCGATAATGATTCCGACATATCCCGTCAGGTAATTGATCCACAGATAACTGCTGAACCGGGCGATCAGCGTCGCCGTCACCGACAGTGTGTAACAGATCAGCGTCAGAAGCAGCCATACACCGGCTCCGCCGAGCACGTTCCGCTCTCTGCCTCCCCGGCCCACAAGCTCCGACACGCCAAGCACTGCCGCCGCTGCCAGAATCCTTCTCGCAAGGTCAAACCGCAGCGCATTCCGCATAACATCCATTCCCTTCGGAGACGTCTTCAGATAATCAATCTTCTCCACATCCTTATCCTGTATCCCCCCGAGATACCAGTTGTCCGCCACCGCCTCAATCATAATCAAAGCCATGACTGTTGCAATATTTCTCATTGCAGCCCACTCACCGATTGGCAGGAACTGCAGTCCGATCAGCAAAACAGGCAGGACACCGAATACCAATATCCTGTACCAGAACGAAGTAAAAACCAGATAGCTTTTTATTTTCCATCTCATACCGCTCATCCCCTCTACGCAAATTTCAGGCTTGTATTCGCCTTCATGACCGCCACACTGATCTGGGACAAGGTCGGTGTCTCGACCACTACATCCATACCCGCCAGCTGATCCAGCTTTTCCGCCAGACAGATGCCTTCAAAGCCTAAGGAGGTCTTAGTCATGGTATACATTACCTTCTTTGCCGCATCTGCGTCCGCAGCCTCGCCCTTCACGAGAAGATACTTCTCCTTCAGATCTTCCACAAAGCCCTGCTCCACAACCGTCCCGTGCTCCATGATAACCGCGTAATCCGTCACATTCTCCATATCAGCGATATTATGTGTGGAGAAAAATACCGAGTGGCTGCCGTTCCCCTGCTCCAGATATTCCCGGATCAGATCGCAGAGCTTGTCGCGCATCAGCGGGTCAAGCGGAGATGCCGGTTCATCCAGAATCAGAAGCTCTGTATCTCTGGCAAGGACTACCGCCAGCATCAGCTTCATCCTGTTTCCGTCCGAAAGCTCCTTTACACTCTTCTTCACATCCGTCGGGATCCCCAGTTCCTCACAGATCGCGCGAAATCTGTCGCTGTGGAAATTCTCAAACAACAGTCCGCTGATCTCCTCTACCTGCTTTACCGTCCAGTGCGGAAGAAAATAGCTGCCAGGTCCGGTGTAACCGATCTTTTCCTGCACCTTGCCATCCGGCATCCTCTCATTGTCAAAATACCCGACCTCCCCTTTGAAATCCAACCGGATTCCCGCCAGAATATTTAACAGCGTCGTCTTGCCCGCGCCGTTCTCTCCGATCAGGGCGGTGGCAAAGCCCTGCGGAATCTGTAGTCCGGGGATTGAAAGCTCAAAGCCCTTGAATTTCTTTTTTAAACTAGTTGCCTGTATTACCTGTTTTGTCTCCATATTAACCTCCATTCGCATACGCGATTTCAAATACCCCGTCAGTCTTCTATGCTCAGCAGCGCTTCCAGCGTCTGCTTCAGTTCTGCGTGGGACATCCCTGCCAGATCCGCCGCATGGATCGCCTCCTGCAAGGCTTCCTCCACCTTCCGCATGTGCTGCTCCTTCAGCATTTCACTGTCCTGCGCATTCACGTAAAAGCCCTTGCCCTGTGACGCTGTTACAAGTCCTTCCGCCTCCAGCTGTTCATAAGCCTTCATCGTCGTAATGACGCTGATCTTCAAATCTCTTGCCAGCCCGCGGATCGAGGGAAGATAATCTCCCTCCTTCAGCTTCCCCGCAAGAATGTCTGACTTCAGCTGGTCAGCTATCTGTTGATAGATTGGTACGCCTGAATTCTGTATTAGCTTCAATGTTATCACCTCTTTAACTGTTTATGTGTTATATATACAGCATAATCAGTCAGATGTCAATAGTTATTTTGCCACCACGACATGAAAAATGAGTGGAATAAACTGCCATATAATGATATAATTTCTGATATTAAAGCAATAGGAAAGCCAACGCATTAAGTATTTATAGAAAGAAGCAACGATTAATGGAACAGAAATTATTAAGAAAACGAATCTTTTTTTATTTTATTGTTTTTTCCGCATCTGCTTTTTTCCCTCTTTTTATCAGCAGCAAATGCTCCGTTTTATATCCGTTTAATGACTGGCCCGATATCAACACGTTTTTTACAATGGGGAAGGGAATGCTGCATGGAAAGGTTCTCTATGCCGACATGGTGGATCAGAAGGGTCCGTATGTCTTTGCTCTGTTTGCACTGAGTTATGTATTGTCTCACACCACATTTCATGGCGTTTTTGTGTTAGAATGGGTATTCATGTGTTTTTCCCTATATCAGATTTATAGAATTATATCGCTGTATACCGCTCATCCGGATCGGTATCTGTGGATTTATCCGATTTTCTGTTCGGCAGTTGCCGGCTCCAAAAGCTTTGTCCATGGCGGCAGTGTAGAAGAATTCTTTATTTGTATTTATCTGTACGGAATTTACACCCTGTTAGCTCTTCTCCGCTCTGCCTCAAAGGAAATGGCTTTTCGCGTATTTGGGATAAACGGAATATTGACAGGTATTCTGTTTTGGTCCAAATACACAGCTCTCGGCTTTTATATCGGATGGCTTCTTATCGTTATGCTGACCTATTTCTCATGCAAAAAAGGCAGGCGGCTGATACGGGGATTACTCTCATATGCATTGGGGTTCTTTTGCGCGACACTCCCCTGGATCTGTTATTTTGGTATTCATCACAAAATAAGAGTCTGGCTGGAAGTATATATCTGGGATAATATTTTCCAATATTCAACGACCGGAAATCTGAATCTTTTTCAAAAGCTGGGAACGGCTCTGCTATTGGGCATCCGCTCAATTAAAGATGGCGAAAATCTCTGCTATGGCATCTGGATCATGCTTGGTGGTCTGGTTTTCCTTTTCCTGCCCTTGAGGAAAGTATCTCTTTACGAAAAAGTATCGTTCCTTGTGTTGGGGCTGTTTTCAACGCTTGGAATATTTATCGGTGGTGCGGTGCAAGACTATTATTGCCTTCCCTTGTCTGCCTTTTTCATAGTTGGCGCATTATCAATTGTTGTTTTGGGCGATTTTGTACTGTCCTTCAAGCAAGGGAAGCCGCGGTCAGTTCCGGTACTTTCCATCATTTTGTTATTTTTATCTTTGACCGGCAGTACCTATCTGGATTACCGTATCAGTTCAAACACATATCTGCTTGCCTACTCAAAAATGGATATGCCGCAATATCAGTTTGCAGCAATCATTAAAGAGTCTGACGATGAGAGCGTGTTGAACTATGGTTTTCTGGATGGCGGATTTTATACGGTGTTAGATCAGGTTCCGGATATGAGATACTTCTGTACCCTGAATGTAGACTATTTTTCGATTCTGGAAGAACAAAACAAGTATTTGGAGAAAGAGATGACGAACTGGGTCGTTACATGGCGTGGGGAAAAAGCAACCGAAGAGGAGCTGCGTCAGATTCCGGTACTGACGGAGCACTATGAGCTGGTTTCCTATGTCTACTTTCCCTTAGAATTAGATTACCGCACTTATGCCCTATATCGCAGAAGATGAGCGTAATCAGTCTCTTCAGCCGTTGCTCCTCCGGTATTCCCGTAGGTATTTATAGATAGACTGCCCATAGGTGCTTTTGAAACACTGCTTCATGGGTGTCAGGCTGATCTCAAATCTTCTGGAAAGTTCCTCCTGCGTGTAATTTTTACTTAAATCTTCCGTAATCAGCTTCCGGATTCCATGAATCTTTTCAATCTGGCTTTTATAAAAATAGGGCTGCGCCTTTTCCGGCAATCGATACAGCTGCGTAAACAAATTGTCGATCGACGCATCCTGCGCAAGAACACAGACACCGTCTGCTTTGCAGAATTTGTTCAGCAGAGTCTTAATGTCAATCTCAAATGCCAGCATCATTTCCCTGATGGATTCCTCCGCGATGCCGGTCTGAAATCCGGAATAACATTTCTCCATGTGAAAATCATTATACATGAGATATACACCGTCGAAAACCTTGTACATCGTCATGACGCCTTCCCCGGTTTCGTCCGCCAGCTGCATCACCTTACAGTTTTCATTTTCAACCACAAGATTTACATTGTCGCCCACTAATCCTGCATCGATCATATCCCAGATTGCTTTACTTTCTCCCATTTGCTATCCCTCTTTTCAGTCCTGTTGAGGAAAGGTCTTTGTTACCACCGCATTATAACATGTCTGCCTAACGGAAGTTCCTCCTCTAGAGGTTCACTGACAAAGCTAATAACGTCTGGACGATAATTTTCCTCCGGCTGCAAAAGCGATCCCGCTTCTGCAATCATAGTCAGCACACTCTCCGCACCGTGTGTCGGACATGGGTTCTGCGGATCGTATTCAAAAGAAATTTCGCCATTATCTCCGGGTAATGTATCCAGTCGTCTACCGCTGTTTAAAAAATATTTTTTTGTTTTGTTAGATGTAATCGGCCAGTTTTCCCATTCGCTCCACCGATCTTCCCGCATCACATATGTACGCACTCTCTTGCGGGGTTTTTCCTTTTTCTTAAGAATCAGGTCAAACCATTCCAGAAGACGTTTTACATCGCCATTTTCCAGATTTTTTTGCTCTCCCCACTCAATACACTCTGAGGACATATGATTCCAGCAACCAATATCCAGCCAGCTATGTAACTTTGTCTCCTCACTGAGCGCCTTCCATGTATTCATTGCACTTCCGAAATGATGATCATACCAGGACTCCACAATATAAACCGAAACTTTCACCTTAGACGGAATTTCTGCCAGTTGCTTCCATCATCCCTGCTGCCAATACCTGTCACTCCTTTTCACGGCATGTATCCAATCCTGATACCAACTTAGTCTACCGCCCCAGAGTTCCTCATCTACTTTCGCATGCGGTCTGAATCTGCAGCTTTCCAGATAGTCTGCCAATACCGGATGACCTGCATTGCCCATACTCCAGCCAGTCAGAACGTCATGGCGGAACATCCGTTTTTCATAAGCAGAGTTAAAACGGTCAGTTCCATAAACAGTCAGCATCATACCCTTTACTTTTTCCGGGACAGCGTCTGCAATTGCCCAGCCGGTTAAAGCCAGATAGCTCTCTTCCACCGTAAACTGACAGGGCTTGTCAGTCAGTCCACATTCATCGAATTGTTCCTTGATATTCAATGTCTTCTACCTCCTCTCTACCGGTGCCTTTGTTTTCTCCTTCATCTTCATCAGACTTATGGACACAAGCAAAACTGCTGGAAAGACACAGCCTGCCAGCATTCCAGCCTTTAAATTGTCGCCTGCATTCTGTGTTACAAATCCAACAAGGCAGGGGCCAATCGATCCCCCCATATCCCCCGCCATGGCAAGCAGTGCAAACATTGCCGTCCCGCCAAGGGGAATCCTGACTGACGCGATGCTAATGGTTCCCGGCCACATAATGCCGACTGAAAACCCACAGACAATACATCCCGCAAGCCCCAGCAATGGGTGTCCGCCCAGAGCAGCAAGCAAATAACAGATGAGACATAAAATGCCCGATCCCAGCATGAATTTCATTAAATCAATTTTTTCGCCATACTTACCATAAAATAATCTGCTTATACCCATGGCAACTGCAAACAGACACGGACCCACAATATCTCCGACGCTCTTTGGCAGTCCTAAAGCAGATTCTACATACGCAGATGCCCACTGCGCCATAGAAAGTTCACTTGCGCCTGCACATATCATCAGAACAAGAAAAACCCAGAAAAAGGGAATTTTGCATAGCTGCCCTATGCCAAGCCCCTTTCCTTCCTCCGTTAGACGTTCTATTGGGCATGTGATAAAATTGTATACATTAAATAACGGAATCAATGCCCATATGCAAGCAAGAATCTTCCAGTGTTCGATCCCGTAAACGGCAAAAAATCCAGTGGAAAGCAAAATTACTCCTACTGCGCCCCAACAATAAAATGAGTGAAGCAGGCTCATGACACTATCCTTATTTTCAAAGGGACATGCCTCCACGATAGGACTTCCCAATACCTCAATCAGGCCACTTCCCATAGCATAAATTACCACACTAAATACAATTCCAAGATAGGGATCTGCCAGCATATCCGGTAAAACGGCAAGGCCAATCAGACCGACAGCCGAAAATATCTCCGATGTAACGACACACCTCCGATAGCCAATCTTATCAACAAACCTTGCACAAAACAAATCTATCAGAAGCTGCGTAAAGTAAAACGCAGTAGAAATAAAAGCAATTTTTCCAAGTGGAATCCCATAGGTTCTATGGAAAGTCAAAAACAGTAATGGCGCAAAATTTGCTGATATTGCCTGTGTAATAAATCCAAGATAACAGGCTATCAAAGTTTTTTGGTATTTGTTCCTCATAATATCTGTCCCTTTCCTCTTTTATTTATGAGTTTTTTGCAACTGTCTGTATAATATCTCTAAATTTTAAACAATGCATTGGAAAAAATAGCCGATTTATTGTAAAATATCGTAAAAAGAACAATATGGGAGTCTCAAATGAAATTTAATACATCCTATAATAAAATTATTACTGACGAGACATTAATGGAAACAATACAGCATGGTGAAAGGGATTATCCTTTTCACTTTTACTACGATAATCTGGCACTCTATGATTTTCATTGTGTGGAATGGCACTGGCATACAGAATTTGAGTTTGTATTTGTGAATTCCGGAACTGTATTTTTCGGAATTGGGGAAAAACAGTTTTCTTTACCAGCTGGCTCTGGAGTATTCATCAATTCAAAGACTTTACACCGCTACTATTCTGATGAAGAGGCGATTGTTCCGAATTTTGTATTTATGCCGGATTATATTGCTGTCCAAAACAGTTTAATTTACAAGAAATATATTCTACCAGTTCTGTCTTCTTCATTGGATTATCAGGTTTTCGCACCTGAAATTCCATGGCAGGCTGAGGTACTGGCAGTCATGAAAGAAATCATCTATGTCCAGGAGGCAGAATCCGGTATAGAACTCATCACTTCTTCTCTGGTGCAAAGGATGTGGGATTTATTATACAGAAACGTAAATGCCAGACCTATCAGGGAAAACAACGGCTCATCTATTGCTTCTCAGGGAAGACTGCAGCTAATGATGCAGTATATCCATCAGCAATTTTCCATGAATATTTCACTGGAAGACATAGCAGGACATGCAATGGTAAGCAAGAGTACCACGCTCAATCTTTTCCGAAAATATTTGCATATCACGCCTATAAACTATCTGATCAATTATCGCTTACAGGAAGCCGCAAAGCTGCTCTCCTCCACCGAAAGGAAAATACACGTTATTTCAAAAGAAGTCGGATTTGAAAGCGTTGATTACTTTTGCAAAGCCTTTAAAAAATACTATAGCATGACTCCCACCGAATACCGTAAAAACAGAGATAGACAATAGTACTCCAGCCCCTTCATATTCTTTTCTTGACAAACGTACGATTTCGGACGAACCGACAAAAGGAGGGATTTTATGACACATGCTTCCAAAGAAATGAGACGGTTTAACTACCTTATCAGCGAGACGGAGGCCGCCTACCATGAAATATCACTGAAGCTGGGCTTATCCGACAGCTGCATGAAAATCTTATATACGTTGTATGAAAATGGAAATTGCTGTATGCTGCGGGACATCTGCTATCTGACGGGTGTGAGCAAGCAGACGCTCAACTCTGCCATCCGCAAGCTCAGGCAGGAAGGCATTCTCCGGACAGAAAACGTCGATGCCAAAAGCAAGCGTCTCCGCCTTACCGATGCGGGCGAGCTTTATGCCGCACAGACCGTCGCAAAGATCATTGCGGCAGAAAACAAAATTCTGTCCTCGTGGGAACCTGCCGACGTAGAAAAATATCTTGTGCTGACCGAACGGTTTCTGAATGAGCTCCGCGACGAGACGAAGCGCCTTGAACCCGCCGAGCACACTGAAAGACAATAACCGGAAAAGAGAACTGAAAATGTCCGCAAAAATTCAATTATCAGATCATTTTACTTATCGGAAGCTGTTCCGATTTACACTGCCCTCCATCGTCATGATGGTATTTACCTCCATCTATGGCGTTGTGGATGGCTATTTCGTCTCTAACTATGCCGGGAAAACCGCTTTTGCCATCTCTGCGATCTTCCTGATCGCTAAACGGAAGAAATATCACTATATGTAGTCTGCTTAACTGCGTTCTGCGAAAGCTTGTATTCAGGCAGATAAGCAGTTGGGCTATTTCCCGTCCGCAATTTTTTTCTTGCTGTCCTCCCGCACCATGTCACGCAGCGCGGTCAGGTACTCTGAAAAGCCTACCTTATCATTTCCGTAGGTCATCTGCAGATCGTATTCCAGCGGTATCCATGTGCTCAGTGCAGACTCGTTGTGCTGGATCAGCGCCTCGAGATTGTCCAGCGCCTTATAAATCTTTGCCTCCAGCGTCTCCCTCGCCGCCATTTCCGCATACAGGGCGGTCATCTCCGCTGCGAAAGGTTCCGGCAGCGACTGCACCCACTCCTTTAGCAGAGCCTCCTCCCTGCCCTCGTCCGCGGAGGTCTTGTCAAATGCCGGAATGTCCCCGGTGAACGCCTCTCCGATGTCATGGATCAGACACATCTTCAACAGCTTTTCCAGATTCGCCTCCGGGAACTCATCGCTGACAAGGTACGCCATCAGCGTCAGCCTCCACGAATGCTCCGCAACGCTCTCATGCCGTCCGCCGGAGGTATAGCAATGCCTCGTGGCATCCTTCAATCTCTCGGCAACCGCCAATGTTTCAATCAGTTTTCTTGCTTCCATTTTCTCCCCATTTCTGCGCATGCTCTTTGCGCATAGTCTAATATACCTCTGTCGCGTCCGGGGGCAGCTCTCTCACATGCTCCAGATAGCCTCGTGCAGCCGCTGCCTCCTTCTCGTTATAGGTAAAGCCAAGCCGGTCTTTCGCATGTGCGACACTGTCCACCATGTCGCACATGCGAAAGACAGCCTCCCATGCCTCCCCGGCATCTCCTCCGAAGTAGGTACTGAGATAGCGGTCATATTCCCCTTCATCAAGCCATCTGTACAGATACTTTGCCGACTTTCCCACGCTGACGGTAAAATCAGTTTTAACGCCCGCCTTCCACGACAAGAGCTTTTCCAGCTGCTTTCTGACAACCATGTTCGTCATGTCCTGCACATACGGCATTTCCCTTCTCCACAGTCCCTTTGCTATGTTGTTGCTGCACCACCAGTATTCATTGCAGCATGCCATGAACTCCGCCTCTGAAGGTCTTTTCACATAATGCTCCTCATCCGTTGCCTCAGGGATTTCGGGCAAAATATGATGCTTGTCGAGAAGGATCCTGCACAGCTTGTCCTCAAGAATGTGCTTTACCGCATACTCCTGCGACTGCACGGTAAGGTCAACCCTGTTTCCATCCGTAAACTGCATCAGCCAGCCGTAATGATCTTTATTCTCAGGGAGATCCTCCGGAAATTCATCCGGGAACTGCATATACAATACCTCTCCAAACTTTGTATACCATTTTTCTCTCTCGTTGATAAAAGGTGTTATGTCCTTCACAATAAATACAATATCATAGTCCTGAAAGATATCCTGCACGGCATTCCGGTTTGTCCGTGATCCATTCATGTAAATTGCAAGAATTCTGTCATCTTCATCGGCTATATCCCGAAACAGCCGATACATTTCCTGTTCGCTTCTCATTGTCTTCCTCCTTGAGAATGGTTCATCTGCTAATTATTATAAAGTAACCCGCCCACCTTGCCAACTGTAAAGTTCCGGTTCAGAAACACAGCGATTCCGTCCCGGTTGTTGTCAAGCGTCACCGCATCCGCCTCAGCCCGCTCGGCAGCTGCAAAAATTGAGCGGCATGATACTGTCTTTCTGGATGCAAGTACTACCGTCCTACTGATGCTCCGGTTTCTCCCGGACTGTCGGCTGACCGTGATTACAAACTCCCTGCCGGTCGTTGAACAGCTCTACCGCAACACTAATGTCTGTCTTCATATCGCGCCCGGCTGTTACCAGCCCCAGTATGGCGGGCCCCTGGACTATTCGACAGCGGATTATGTCGGCAGATTTCATTATGATAAAGCCTTTTTCGGAACCTCCGCCATTGATGCCGCCTTTGGTGTCTCAGCGACACGCGAGATGGAAAGCGCTGTCAAATCCCGCGTTTACACATGTGCCGACAGCTGTTATCTGCTCACTGACCACACCAAATTCGGAAAGAAAAATCCAATCAAATACAATGATGTCCGGGATTTCCGCTGCATTTACACAGACAGTGAACTGGATGTCAAACAGCAGGAGCTGATTGCCCGGCATGACGGCAGACTAATCATCTGTGAGTAGAAACAAACCGTCTGCTCATGCAGGCAAACCCGATAATACCGATGACAACGCCAAGCACAAACATTGCGGTTGTCCCGCTGCCGATGCCCCTCATGGAAAGGCACATTCCTACGCCGGTCACGAGCGCGGCAATAACACCGAAGGTGTAAGTAAATACGGTTGCCGGCAGCTTTGCCTTTGCGTCCAGTTTACGGAGTGCAACCACCTTTGACGTGTCCTTCGGTGCATACTCGTTTGCGAGTTGTTCTGCATAAATCTTATCTGTGTTCATAATGTGTTTCCTCCTTTATTTGATGTCCTCATTATAAAGAAGAAATCCAGCAGACTGAACAACACATATCAAAGAAAGTCATTTTTTCTGTTTCCAATTTTCTCATGTAGTCTCCTTGTAAATCTGTCTGATGTTTGTTATACTGACAATGTACCGTCCCTCAGCGGACAAGTCAAATAGTTTGAAGAAAAATGGGGAAACATATGACAAAAAAATACGAAGGTTTATTTCAGATCGGTGAAATAGCGAAAATACTCGGTGTGACGCGAAAAACGATTCTGATCTATGAATCAAAGGGATTGCTCACTGCCGCGGTCAAGGATAAAAACACCGGCTACCGTTATTATACCGCAGACAACATGACACAGATCCGCTCTATACGCTCATTGCAGGCGCTCGGTCTGTCTCTGGATGAAATTGCAGAATATTATTACCAGGTAGACAATATTGATGCCCATCTGCAAAAAATGCTGGAGCTTCGGGCGATCGTTGACCGCAATATCGAATTGCTGCAGGTGCGGGCATCCAAGCCCGGCGATATGACTGTCCGCAGCATAACGCTTCCGCAGCAGGTATGCTTTTGCCGCCGGTATCAGTGCAAGGACGTTGCCGAGGCGACAAGGAACCTGCATGATACGTATATTGCTGCCGCAAAATCCGGTCATATGTCTATGATTGCAAGGATGTTCACGATGCGGATGTCGCAGGACTGCGATGTGCTTGATCTGATGTGCTGCATTCCCGTTGACAGCAGTTTTGCAGGAGAAGAGCGGATGGAATTTGCGGAAACACCTGCGCTCTGCATCTATTTCCGTGGCGCTTATGAGGATACCGGCAAGGCGATCCGCGCACTGGCAAAGCATATAAAGGACAATAACATCTGCGTAGCAGGCCCGTTCCGCTCGATTTATCTGGAAGGTCCGCCAAACCGCGGGGAAAATACCACGGACTATATCACGCAGATTGCCGTACCCATAAAGCTGTAACGTTGGAACGCACCTCCGGTGCGTTCCTTATTTTCGCATAATTTCCTCTCTGATGATTGCTTTAGAATGCAGTCGATAGGAGGCTCACAGGAGGTACCCGATGGAACAGATCTTAATTGTAGAAGATGATATAAGTCTCAGCCAGGGCTTGTGCAAAGCGCTAAAAACCGAGGGCAGGCAGGTGATTCCCTGTCTCAATATCAGCGAGGCACGGGGACAGCTTCTGTGCGGTATCGTCTCTTTAGTCTTGCTGGATATCAACCTGCCGGATGGAAATGGGCTGGAGTTTCTGCGTGAAATCAAGGAAAAATATCCCGAACTGCCCGTCATTATGCTGACTGCAAATGACACGGATCTTGATATTGTGGATGGACTGGAGCACGGTGCAGACGATTACATTACAAAGCCCTTTTCTCTCTCCGTCCTGCGGGCAAGAGTCAATACACAGCTGCGAAGGTCTTCCTCTGCCCAGAAGGACTCCGTAATCCGGATCGACCACTTTATGTTTGATTTCCCACATCTTCATTTTTGTGTGGATGGGAAGGATGTGGAATTGAGCAAAACAGAGCAAAAGCTGCTGTACCTCCTGATTGAAAATCTGGGGCAGGTCATGAGCCGCAGTGTTCTTATTGACCGGATATGGTCAGACGGAGCGGATTATGTGGATGAAAATGCCCTTTCCGTCACGGTAAAGCGGCTGCGCGATAAATTGAAGGCTCAGGACTACATAAAGACCATATACGGAATCGGATACAGCTGGGTGAAGCATGATGAATAATTTGGGATTAATTATAGGGATCGTCTGTCTGGGAGCAGCGGTCATTCTGGTACTGTGGAATCGACGGAAAACACATAAAATAATGACTTCGATCAATAAAATGCTGGATTTGGCAATAGACGGTTCTTTCATTGAAAACACCTTCGATGAAAGCAGATTGTCCTCTCTCGAGACCCGGTTTGCACACTACCTTTCCGCATCGGAGACTTCCGCCCGCAATGTGGTAAAGGAACGGGAAAAAATCAAATCGCTGATTGCAGATATTTCACACCAGACTAAGACGCCGATTGCCAA
Source organism: uncultured Acetatifactor sp. (assembly GCA_934402315.1). Lineage (GTDB taxonomy): Bacteria > Bacillota > Clostridia > Lachnospirales > Lachnospiraceae > Acetatifactor. The sequence goes on from CAKRTS010000002.1 coordinate 252,762, forward strand.
TCTGACCCTGTACAGTGAATTATTACAGGAGGAAGAGCTTTCTGAATCAGCCCGAGCTAACGCTCAAGCCCTGTATCAGCAGTCTGAAAAGCTCCGTTTTCTGATTGACTCACTGGTAAAACTGTCCCGGCTTGAAAACGGCATTATCTCCCTGTCTCCACAATCGCAAATGCTGCAGCCCATGCTGCAAAGGCTGGTGACGCAGTATTACCCAAAGGCAAAGGATAAAGGACTGTCCATAACTCTACATGACACAGATGTCAAGGCTGTTTTTGATGAAAAATGGACCTCCGAGGCACTTGCAAATATACTGGATAATGCAATCAAATATACCGTAGAGGGCGGCATAACGCTTTCTGTTTCCGGTTATGAAATGTTTGCCCGCATTGACATTTCTGACACCGGTGTCGGCATTCACGAAGAAGAACAGGCAAAAATTTTTACGCGGTTTTATCGCTCTGAGACAGCGCGCGAACAGGAAGGTGTCGGCATCGGGCTATACCTTGCCAGAGAAATCATATCCGGACAGGGTGGTTATATTAAGGTAGCCTCCGCTCCGGGAAAGGGTACTACATTTTCTGTCTTCCTGTCTCGATGAATATTGCGTATCAATTCTTACAAAACTGTCATAGTTCTTTTTCCCATGAAAGAATGTGGAAAGAATCACATGAGATAATCTGCATCATAACAAACAGATTTTTCATGGAGGTAACTGATTATGAGTATTTTGCAAGCAAATAACCTGACAAAGGTGTATGGCTCCGGCGAAAATGCCGTTCATGCGCTTGACGGGATCAGCCTTAGCGTTGAAAAAGGAGAATTTGTCTCCATTGTCGGCACATCCGGCTCCGGCAAATCCACCCTGTTACATATGCTGGGAGGGCTTGACCGTCCCACCGGTGGGACGGTGACAATTGACGGCAAGGACATTTTTTCGCTGAAAGAAGAGGCCCTGACAATCTTCCGCCGCCGCAAGATCGGTTTTGTATTTCAGGCATACAACCTTGTTCCCGTCCTGAACGTTTATGAAAACATTGTTCTCCCGATCGAGCTTGACGGTGGCAGGGCAGACCGCGATTTCATTCAGAAAATTGTACACACTCTCGGTCTTGAGGAGCGTATGGATGCCCTCCCGAACCAGCTTTCCGGAGGCCAGCAGCAGCGCGTTGCCATTGCCCGTGCGCTCGCCGCCGCTCCCGCCATCATTCTGGCGGATGAACCAACCGGAAATCTGGATTCCAGGACAAGTCAGGATGTCCTGAGTCTCCTTAAGGTGACCAGTCAGAAGTTCACACAGACAATCGTCATGATTACCCATAACGAGGAAATCGCGCAGCTGGCTGACCGCATCATCCGCATTGAAGACGGCCGCATCGTCTCCGGGAATTAGGGGGTGGCTATGATGAACGTCAAAAACGCAAAATGCATAAGACATCTGAGCTTCCGCTCCCTGTGGGCATCCCGCAGGCGCAATCTGATTGCCGTTGCCGCCATTGTCCTGACAACACTGCTGTTCACATCATTATTTACCGTTGCCATGTCCTTCAATGCCAACTACGAAATGTTTACCTTTCGACAGATGGGCGGATATTGTCATGGTTCCTTTAAGGATGTGACAGAAGAACAGATGCAGGCAATTTCCGCCCACCGGAAAGTAAAGGCCGCCGGTGAACGCATTGTCATCGGGTACATCAACAGCGGCGTTTTCACCGAAGATACCGCAGAAGTCAGCTTTATGGATGAGAATTGCGCTACATGGAGCTTCGCCACGCCGGATCACGGACGCATGCCCCAGAACGGTAACGAAATCACCATGGATACAAAAGCACTGAGTCTTTTAAGCGTCGATCCCGAAATTGGTGCTGAGGTTTCGCTGACCTACCACACCTTTGATGAAAATGGTACCACCCTTGATAGGACTGACACCTTTACACTGGTGGGCTGGTGGGAATATGATACCCTTAGCCCTACACACTATATCAACATCTCGCGTGAATACGCGAAAAATGTGGAAAAAGAGGCCATTGCCGCAGGAATGCAGCCTTTCCGTTCAGATCTTTTGGTAATGATGGTTTCCAGCATGGATATCAGGGGGCAGATGGAGCAGGTAGATCGCGACCTCGGTTACACATGGGAAACCCGTGGCGCGGAAAACAGTGCGCGTATCGGTGTCAACTGGGGTTATACCACCGCAAAGCTCGGCGAGAGCATAGATGCCACCACCATAATTGCCATTGCGGCATTCCTGCTGCTTGTCATTTTTACCGGCTACCTGATTATTTACAATATCTTCCAGATTTCCGTCACCGGGGACATCCGCTTCTACGGTTTGCTGAAAACAATAGGCGTTACGCCCAGACAGCTACGGCGGATCATCCGTCAGCAGGCGCTTCTTCTGTGTGTCGCTGGCATCCCGATTGGTCTGCTTGCCGGTTATGCCGTAGGCGCTCTGCTGACACCTGTCGTGCTTGCACAGACTATTATAGGTGCTGGCAAAGTCATTACCAGCACCTCACCTCTGATATTTATTGCTTCCGCACTGTTTTCACTGGTTACTGTCCTGATATCCTGTGCACGCCCCGGCAGGCTTGCGGGGAAAGTATCCCCCATAGAAGCAACCAAATACACGGATGCCCTGCCAACAGGGAAAAAGAGCCGGGCTACCCGCGGCGCTAAGGTTTATCAGATGGCATTTGCGAATCTGGGACGGAACAAGAGCAAAACAACCCTTGTAATCATTTCCCTTACTCTATCCGTCGTGCTTTTAAATATGCTGGTTATGTTTACAAGCGGCTTTGACACCGAAAATTTCCTAAAACAGCAGACCTGCGCCGACTTTATTGTCAGCAGCACTGATTACTTTAACTATGCTTCCCATATGGGCGACTATATCTCTGCGGATATGATGGAACAGATTTCCTCAAATACATCACAGACCACTGCTGGCTGTGGCTACACACTGGGCAATGGAAATATTATCGGATGGATGCCGGAAGAATCCTGGAGAACCGAAATGTCCCGTTATACATCCGAAGAGGCGCTCGAGCTATCGCTGAATCAATCTGCGCGCCGGGGAGATCTGGTAGGCGGTAATGCACTGATAGAGGGACTTGATAAGGCGCTTTTTGACAAGCTGACGGTAGTAGAAGGAGATATTAACCCATTGTTTCAGGAAGACAGTCATGCCATTGCACTGGCTGTCTATGTGGACGACTATGGAAATGTATCACATCAGGAATATTACCCTCCCGTGGGTTCCACACAGACGATTACCTATGCGAAGGACTTCTATTATGTGGATTCCCGGACGGGAGAAAAAAGCGATGAAAACACTCCCTACGAGTTTCTGGAATATCACATTGCGGACAGTATAGACATTGATTATACAATCTGCGCCTATGTATGTGTTCCAAACTCCATGAGCCACAGATACCAGACCTTAGGTTACAGCTTCGTGCTGCCGGTTGAAAAGCTGGCGGCAGACAGTGGACAGACACCTGTTCCGATGTTTTATCTCTTTGACACCCCGGACGCTGCTGCTGAGCAGTCCGCAGAAGACTATCTCAATGCACTGACGAAAAATGACACATCCGGGCTTATGTACGAAAGCAAGGCAACTCTGCGAGCCGAATTTAATAGTTTGCGCAATATGTTCCTTGTATTGGGCGGTGTCCTCTGCGCTGTAATCGGTCTGGTCGGCGTTCTGAACTTCTTTAACGCAATCATGACCGGTATCCTGTCGCGCAAAAGGGAATTTGCCGTTTTGCAGGCAGTAGGCATGACAAAACGCCAGCTCAAATCCATGCTGATCTGTGAGGGATTGTTTTACGCTCTCGGGGCATCCGCTGCTGCCCTGGTCCTTTCCCTTCTGCTGAATCCGCTGATAGGAGGCTTTCTGGAAAACATGTTCTGGTTCTTCCGGGCAGGCTTTACCTTTCTTCCGGTTCTCCTGGCGGTTCCCGTCTTCGCGCTGCTCGGCTGCCTGATCCCGTCCATCGTATACGGACAGGCTGCAAGGCAAAGCATCATAGAACAGCTGTCATAGGGACGTTGCTTTTGTCCCGGCGTAGCAGCTTGCCCTGTATCTATACATGCGGAAGGCGTCAAATCCGCCAAGTCGCAGGTACTTCTCCGGCGTTTGTACATGCGGAAATCGGCAGACCCGCAAATCCGCATGTACTTCTCCGGTACTTGTACATGCCATGGGAAATTGCCCCCCTCCCTCTGCTTTTCCTACCTAAATTGCGCTTTTTCTCTTTCAGGTAGGAATTTCACCTGCCTCACACCCGGATTGACCGCCACGGACTATCGTAGGGCCGTTGTCTATACGACTGCCCTTCCGCCTGCAGGACGGAGAATATCCAAACTGACGCTTGTACAATTTTGAAAACTGAAATTCATCATAAAAGCCAAAGCTGAGCGCAATATCCCTAAGACCACGCGAAGGATTTTCAATGAGAACTTCGTGAATCATGTTTAGTTTCTGAGTCAGCTGATACTGATAAAGCGTTGTACCTGTTACTTTTTTGAATCGAAGATTCAGACTATGTGCATTGATACCAAAATGAGCAGAGATTTCATCTGTTTTAAAAAATTTATCATTGTTTTCCAAAAAAAATTGAAGAACTTCCGAAATAATCGGATCTGCAATCTGATTCTTCTGACCGCAGACTGCCAGTTCCATCAAAAGCAGTTCAAACAAATTCCCTATTCTTTGATTGCTGTACTGATCATGCCGGTTCCAATATTCCTCGATAATGTTCCGGAACAATCTGCTGATTTCCGGAGCACATCTGCTATCGGTCTGCTTGGAAACTCCAATGACATTTCCTACAGAATTTCCGTCCGCAGGTAACGGAGCGCAATGAAGATACATGTTGCGCATCTCAGGCGAGCACCTCTTGCGGCTAAAATGGTGTAATCCGGGTTCAAGGATAAGCAAATCTCCCTCATGGAGCAGATAGGTCTGATCCTCCTCGACAATTTCCCAGCTGCCATTTATCAGCAATAAGAAATCATACTCCTTCATCACGCGATCTGGATGGTAGATCCCCTCCGGACTGTAATTGTAGTTGCACTGCGTAATAATATGTTTTTGCTCTATTGAAAAATATAACATATAAATGCCCTTCTTTAGAAAAAAACGGTATACATAGTATGCTTATTATATTACTTGTGTTATGAAATTGCAAAACAAAATCCAGAATCTACATGCCTTTATCCCGAATCTACATTCTATTTCTCCATATATTTGGTAACATAAAGAAAAACGCATTAAGGAGCAAAAGATATGCATGAATTAAGAGGAGCATCCGTAATTCTATATGAATCAGACTTTCTCAGGCGCGAAAAGGATAACAGAGAATATCTGATGAAATTAAAAACCCAGCATTTACTGCGCAACTTTATGCTGGAAGCCGGAAGGATTTCAGGACGCGGAATGGACACTGAAATCATGGGTGGCTGGGAAGATCCCAGCTGTCAATTACGAGGTCATTTTCTCGGACACTGGCTATCGGCTGCTGCTCTCCATTATGAGAAATCCAAAGACATGGAATTGAAGTCAAAGGCAGACGTGATTGTAAACGAGCTTTTTATGTGTCAGGAAGATAACGGCGGCGAATGGGCCTGTTCCATTCCTGAGAAATACCTGTATTGGCTCGGAAAAGGAAAAGCCGTATGGGCACCGCAGTACACAATACATAAACTGTTTATGGGACTTATTGATGTATATCAATACATGGAAAATAATCAGGCACTCAAGGTTGCCGATAGACTTGCAGACTGGTTTTATCGTTGGAGCGGTGAGTACACCCAGGAGCAGTTTGACAATATTCTTGATGTCGAAACTGGAGGAATGCTTGAAGTCTGGGGACAACTATACAAAATTACAGGCAGTGAAAAGTATCGTGTTCTGATGGATCGCTATTACCGGCGCAGACTGTTTGATCCATTGCTTGAAGGTAAGGATGTTCTTACCAATATGCATGCAAACACGACAATACCTGAGATACTTGGCTGCGCAATGGCATATGAAATTACCGGTGACGAAAAGTGGCTGGAAATCGTAAAAATGTACTGGAAATGTGCAGTGACTGATCGCGGCTGCTTTGTAACAGGCGGTCAGACACAAGGTGAAATATGGACACCCATGCGCAAACTAAAGGCACGACTTGGCGATAAAAATCAGGAACACTGCACCGTATACAACATGATTCGTTTAGCTGAATTTTTATTCCGCCAGACAAAAGATCCTTCCTACATGCACTATATCGAATACAATATTAATAACGGAATTCTGGCACAAACCTATTGGAGAGGCCAACCCAGGGATGGGAAACCGGGATTTGGACTTTTGACCTATTTTCTGCCAATGAAAGCAGGAAGCAGAAAAGACTGGGCCGGGGAAATGGATAGTTTCTTCTGCTGTCACGGAACAATGGTTCAGGCAAATGCCGCTTTCAATCGTATGATGTTTTATCAAAACGAAAACGAAATCTATGTGACGCAGTATGCAAATGCAGCAGCAAATTTTGCAGTTGGTGAAAATAGGATCTCACTACACCTTAACCAGGACTATATGAATGGCAGCTTACAGAATTCCTCCGAAAACAACGCAAAACAAACGATCAGCGCCACGACCAGCGTATTTGCCAACAAACCCGATTTTAAGAAATACGTGATTACTATTGATTCAGAACAACCAGCAGCGCTTCGCATTTTCCTACGCATTCCCGATTGGATTGCTGCGGAGGCAAAAATATACGTTAATAACGAGCTGATTGTACAGACGGGAGCTACAAACGAATTTGTCACGATTTCACGAACATGGAACAAGGGTGACACAATTGTCCTGCTATTTCCAATTGGTATCCGCTTTGTACCATTACCGGATGATACCTCAATAGGTGCTTTCTGTTATGGTTCAGAAGCGCTTGTCGGCATAACCCCACAGGAAAGAATTCTTTACCTTGAGAGTGAAAACCCGGCAGATGAGCTTTCAGCAGATATCGAACGTCAATGGGGTGATTTTCAAACCTTTTTCCGTACAGAAAACCAAGATCCCGGCATCAATTTCTGTCGGCTGAAGGACATTGGTTACGAACCGTATCAGTTGTATTTTAAGATCAAATAACGAGCCTCTGAATTTCCGGTAATCGACGATACGAAAGGAGACCATAAGCAATGCATAAAATGATGACTAATTCGGATTTATATAGAACAATAAAGCTTCCTGAAGGTGTAATCAGGCAGCTTTATGAGTATGAAAAAAACGTACTGCCGAATTACCTGCCGAAATAACAAAAATGCTTTTTTCGAGAGCCACATTGCAAAGGGACATTTAGTACTAAAAAGAGTTTATGAAATCAGTTAAAGAACAAGTAACTCATTTGGATTGATGTACATGGATGTAAATAAATGCCGAACCTGTTTGAAGTATTTGGCAGCCGTGACTATTATCAAGTAACAAACGGATAGCGCACCGCTGGTGCGAGCCTCTTACACCGCTGACGCGGGAAAGGGGCTCCGTTCATCCGAAATCTGCACCTGTAAAACCACACCTAAGTATTCTCTTATTACTTTCTAAAAATTTTTTCACATCGTTGTCTTTAATAATTGAAAATGTCTTTGCCCCATACTTTTCTTCCAACATCTGTGCACCCAAGCCCTGTTCTCTGGCTTCATCATCTGTCAGATCAGCAATCACGACGACGGCAATCACATCAATATTGGCAACTTCCTTCAGCCGTTCAACCCTCTTGCATATCGTCTGTCCTGTACTCCTCAACCCTCGCGTGTAAAACTTCCCTGTACTCCTTAAGCTTACTGATACCCCCTAAAGGATAGTAGTCAGTCAGAAGCTCAACGAGTAACCTCCGATTACGAGCAGACGCTTTCCCAACTCCTTCCATCTGAATTTTCCGAGAGACTGCTGCCATTCCCTCTTTGGCATCCTGTTTTTCCTTTCATATAAACTCCTCTCTTTTCCCTTATATTACAAATCTGTTGTCTTGTATTCGCTGTGCGTGTGGCAAAAATGTAGCATCCCCGTAATTAAGGGATGCTTTCGTCCGATAAAGATAATATGTTTCCGATTGATTCCGCAAGTATGTTCCATGAACCCATCTCATCATAGGCTTCATCCGCCTTTTTCTGCTCTTCGGATGCCCTTTCCTGATCGCCGGTTTCCATATATGCCCTATGCCAGAGCATCGCTTCATAGTACCTTGCAACCCCGTAATACTCTTTTATTTCACTGTTTGTACGGGCTCCGGTCGTCACATCGGTATAATAATCTCCAAGCAGGCTTGCGAAATCATCATAGCGGACATCTCTTTCCAGCTGCCCCGCATTCACCGACCGACTACAGGCATAAACAATGGATTCAATCATACTTACGACCCTGCCGAAAAGTACCAGACAGAGTATTCCGATCACAATATTCATTCCGATCAGCATCATCTTCTGCTTTTTGCTTCTCTTCTGATTATTCGTCTCCTGCACCATAACCCATCTCCTCGCTTCCTTTGTTCAAAAGATATAGCCTCTCCGCCTGATTCAGCTCCCCGAACTGCTCTGCCTCCTCCGCGGTAAACCCGAGGTACGCACGCAGTAATATTTTCAATTTCGCCTCCATCTGCTCCATGGCAGAAAGGCTCTTCTCCCGGATGCTTTCATCGTTATAATACCCTTCTTTGCCTCTCTCGAACCATGCATAACCCCACTCTATGTTACTGATGTATGATCCTGCGGTTCTCTCATCCTCTGCCGTGAGAAGACTATTAATGCCGTTGAACACCACCTCGTACGCGTCTGCCGCCTGGATCAATGGCTGATAATCCTGATACTTATCGTTAAATCCGTCGATGTCATGATTTTTGCAGAAGTATCTGAACGCCATGTAATTTTCTTCCTCCAGATAGCGTTCCATCTGACTGCTATACTCTTCCACATGCGCATTGGAATTCATGGTCACGAACCATCTCTTTATGTCCCAGATATTGTCATCAATCAGATAGACAACAAATATCGCAAGCATCAGCGCCGCTATAATAACTGCCCGGGCTGTAATTCCGCCGAATCTCTTTGCTACACCGTAGACATCCTTTCTGGTCTCTTCAAAATGATCCTGATAGCGTTCCATGTCTGCCGCATGTTGTATCGCTTCCTCATTGAGACGGCCACAGTGAGGGCAGGTTTTTCCTTCTAATGACAAATTTCCTCCACAATATTTACACTTCACTGTCTCATTTTCCTTTCATCCACTGTTTTATAACTTCCTCGCAGAAATCATATGACACGAATCCCTGATTGTTCTTTATCTGTTTCTCAAATTCTGCCTGCTGCTCATCCGTCAAATTCCATCTTGTCCCTAATCTGTCGATACATTCGTCAGTATACGGCTGCAGGCGCTTCCGCTCACCGTCCGAAAGCTCAATTCCATAGTCGATCCCCCTTAAGTGCCAGTATGTGTTCAGCAGGAATACCTCGTCATATTCGTCCATTGCTGCTCCCGCCGCCTCTTCATCCAACAATCCGTTTACTACCTGACATTTCGACAATTCATAGCAAAAGCCCGCGTGCTTCCACTCGTAAACCGACCTTCTCTCTTCTATAGCCTCATCAAACACTTCCATCAGCTTATCATACTCTTCCTGCTTATATAGTTCATCAAGAAGTGGAAACATTTCTTTTTGCCACAAAACCTCTTCCTGGGAATCCGCCTCGAAATCATCTCTGCTAAGAAGTTTCTTCAAACCCACAATGCCTGCCACCACGGCAGCAACCAAAAACAGAATCAAAAGAATCGCCTTTACATGGCGTTTCTGCTTCTGCATCTCCTTTCGTGTCTCCTGTTCCGGCACATCACCCAGCTTTTCTACTTCGCCGCGCAGATTTTGCAGCCGTCCCATATACTCCGCCTCCGCACCCTTGTAATTCAGGGTGTCACAGTAGGGGCATTTGGGCAGCGACTGCCGGAACTTCGCGCCACATGAGCTACACACTATTTGCTTGGACATAATATGACTTTCCTCCCTATATAGTCAAGTGTTTTTTCCTTTAAAATCAAGGAATTTTTATTGTTTACTCTCAGCAGAATGAGCC
>CAKRTS010000003.1 GCA_934402315.1 uncultured Acetatifactor sp.
ATGAGGCTCCATGGTCAAGCGGTTAAGACATCGCCCTTTCACGGCGGTAACACGGGTTCGATTCCCGTTGGAGTCATAATATGTGCATTTTGTGCATATCCTATAAGTAAATATGGTGCGATAGCCAAGTGGTAAGGCCCCGGTCTGCAACACCGTCATCGCCGGTTCAAATCCGGCTCGCACCTCTCACTAACTCCAGAAATCAAGGTTTCTGGAGTTTTTTGAATCTATTTATAAAGACCAATGTCCCTTTTTCTAATTGCTCTATTTTGCTCATGTTTATAAATTTTGAAACTCCGTTTAAGATAGTTCAATTTCCTTTAGCGTTTGATTAGCATTAAGATAACGCAGCACATAAAAGCATATGTGTGAGGGAGGGGGATTCCATTGCAGTGTTAAACCTATTGATGGTATTAAATGAAATGATATTTGTAGGACATAATGAGAAGAAAGGTGATTCAGAAATACGATCAAACAAACGGAATTGTATTATTTAGAAGATGGGAGAATGAATATGAGACAAAAAATTTGGCAGCAATGATTGTTGCAGCATTTGTGAATCAATGTACACTTGTTGCAGAGGCAAAAGAGTATATTAATTCGCCACTCGCAGCCTGTACGCATAACTATAGTGCACACAGGGACACTGGGGCGGGCTATACACAAGATTTGGGAACACATATCCATACAATTCTTGTGATTGATGATACAGAAATTGTATATAGCTGTCATAAAACAAAAGTTGTATCGTATTGTCAACACGAGTGTATATATTGCTATGTCGTAATGACGAATTCCCATGAACATGCCTATATCCGTCATAGTTATGATGGAAGTGTAGAGACATTGCGTTAATAGGGTGATTTGTTTATGATGAAGAGAGGGGAAGTAATGCATGAACATAAATTATAAATCTATGAAAATAGTCGGTCTTGTGATTTTGAGTATTCTTGCCCTCTCTCTTTCGGCGTGTGGTTGGCGGCAAACACGAGATCAAGGGCAGGTCAATACTTCTGAAGAAAATAATGGAAGAATTGATTATAATAAAATTCTGGATGTAATAGATAAGAATGTGACCGACAATTCCATGGATCGATATTCGAGAGTTACAAAGGGTAGTCTGGAGCTGGAATTCAATGACTATCTGAACGGAGAAGTGCAACAGGGTGCATCAAATTTCATTTTGGGAAATAACAGAGGCTCTTACTTTGCCAAGCATATTTATGAGGATAAAAGCAGATGTTGGGACGAAATCAGAGTGCGATTGGATGATGGAGAACAGAAAAGGGTAAAACTTTCTTTTCAGGACTATGATTACAACCAGGCCTTTAGCGTGGGAGCCATATGGAATTCAAATCAATATATCATGAATAAAATCGGAAAAAATCCGGAAACGGGTGGATATGCGCAACTTTTTTTTGAGACGGATGAGGACTTTAACATTATTTCTCAATTCACGGTGGATTTTCTACGATGCCAAAAGGGTGATTTTGAGGTTGTGCTGGATTTGGTAGAGGATTGTCATCAATTCATCCATTTTTTAACCTATGTTGCCAATGAAGGCTGGAGATATTATGTGACGGATCTGAAAGGTACCGAGATTTATTCGGATCCGGCGACCTTATACGATGGATATGAAAGACCCCGGTTGCAGTTACTTTATAACGGCGAAGCAGCACTTCTGATAAAGGGAGAAAACAGCGCAGGCTCGGCAAACAGGGTTTCAATGACAAAATATGATGCAGCGTCAGAGAAAATGATGGTCATCAGTGAGTTCAGTCTTGAGGGAAAAGATTCGGAAACATATTACACATTGTATGATGAAAACACTGTATTATACGCTAATACTCAGGGAATTTTTGTGAGTGATTTCAAAGGTGCCAATGAGGAGACATTATACCGCTTTAGCAACCATGGAATGGGAGTGACCAGAATTGCTGCAATGCTAATAAGAGAAGATAAAGGAATTGAACTGATCTATTACGATGCTGAAGAAATTCCTATCTTTGCCTATTTTTCGCCCACCATCGGGGAAGTGGAGCAAAAAACAATTGAACTTGTAGTTTCGCCATCCTTTACAAAGTTGTATAGCAAAGCGGTATTAAAATTTAATCAGGATTTTCCGGCTTATTTTATCAAAATGGTCACAGAAAATGAGACGGACAAGCTGGCAGCAGAAATGGTATCAGGCAAGGGACCGGTGTTGGTGGATAGTTCCTTATTGGGTTTTGAGGAAAACAAAAAGCTGTGGTTACAGTTGGATGACATGATGGATCAGATGGGACTGACCTCGCAGCTGAATGATAAAGCGTTGGAAATGGGTAAAATTGACCAGAAATTATACGGAATTATTACCAACTATTGGATTGAAACTGTTGTTGCATATGAGAAGGATAAGCACTGGAATTACAGGGATTTTTTGAATCAGTTGGAAGCAACTCCTGAGATTACTTCTGTATGCAGTTCATCAACTCTTTCTTTTTATCTGACGAGGTTTTTTATACGGAATAAGGATGATGCATATATGATTGAAAATGTGGATGGCAGCTACCATATCAGTCCTCAGAAGCTTCAGGAAATGATAGAGTCATACAGACAGGAGGATTATGGCGAGGAAGAACAAATTAAACCATGGCCTTATGGAAGTGTATTATGTAATGAGATTACGATAATGAAGCCTAAAGAGATAGAATTATTCAGAAGCTTTTACGGAGAAAAGGTAAATTTCATCGGCTATCCATCTGATGTGAATGAGGGACACTATTTGAATGCATATCCGCCATTAACGATACGATGCACGGCAACTGTCGAGGAGCAGGCAATAGCCTTTCAGTTTTTTAAATATTTATTGTCTTATGATGTCCAGATCAATACATCAAAAACTGATATTTCTTCGCTCAGCATAAGAAATGATGTGTTGGAGGAACAGTTTATGGAAATTGGAAAGGTGGAGGCAATTAATAAATTCGGTTATCCGACGACTATGATTGAGAATCTTGATATTGAGAAAGATAAAAAAATCTTTTATGAGATTCTTGATAAGGCTCAGCCCGGAGGCAGGCTGGAGAAAGGTATAAGAAGTATTTTGTATGAAGAAATCAGTTCCTATGAAAACAATGAAATAGGAATGGAGGAGACAATTTCTGCAATTGTCAATCGAGTGCAGTTATTTTTGGATGAGAACAGCTAGTATACTGTATCACGGACTTCCTGCAAAATATCAATGATACAGTACACTGCCCTATATAATAGTCCTTGGTGTTACCCGGAGATGGTACCAAGTCCCGACACCGGTAACCCCTCTTGCCTTAAAGACAGCCGTAGGCAACGGCGCGCATGCGCAGATGGTGATATTCTTCAAGATTAGGCTGGAGATTATGCATGTAACAGATGGAGAGTCCTTCTGCCGGATCACATTCCGCCCATGTCCCGGAGCCACCGGTCCAACCAAACTGACCGAGAGAGCCATTGTGCTGGCCGGCATATTTATTCATCAGTGTACGCATACCGTAGCCATATCCGTAACCGGCCAGATAATTATTGGAGAAGTCCTCAGCCAGAATTTCCGTGGGGAGAGTATTGGTGCGAATCAGATCAATGGTTTTGCGGCCGATGATTTGTTCGCCCTTGTATTTTCCACCGTTACACAGCATCTGCATCAGTTTAGTATAATCCCTGCAGTTTGTGATGACTCTGGAGAAGCCGGGAACTGTACCCAGAGGACCTACAAACATTCTGGCGTATTCAGATCCCGGTATATAGAGAGCATCCTTGTCTCCCAGGGCTTTACCGGGTTTCAGATAGTAATCCTTAACCAGACGTTCTTCCAGATCACCGAACAGGAAATTGGCGGAGCTGCTCATTTCCAAGGGATCAAACAGCATTTCTTTAATAACTGTTTCAGCGGGTTTATTACAAAGAACCTCCAGAAGTCCTGCCGTCAGCTCACTGGAAAAGCCGTAGAGGAAACGGGTTCCAGGTTCAAATGCCAGCGGAACTCTCGAAGCGGCGCTTATCTGCTCACGCAGAGTGAAGTACCCCTTTGCCCGGAGCTCTTTCATCTCCCGCGCCATTGCAGTTGCGGTAGGGTGACTGACGGGAAGACCGCCGATGATCATCTCATAGGGTAACCCACAGGTCATGTTGAAGATTTGCTTAAGGGTGATCGGCTTGTCAACCGGAACCTCCTCCATACATCCGTTTGCATGTTGTATGATTTTTGTTGAATGGCGAAATTCGGGAAAATATTCATAGAGAGGATCCGACATCAGAAATTTTCCCTGTTCATACAGCATCATAGCTGTAGTATACATTGCAATTTTGGTGAGAGAAGCCTGACGGAAAACGTGCTCGGATGTCAGTTTGATACCATTTTCCCGGTCAGCCCATCCGAAATAGTTTTCATAGAGAACTGTTCCCTTTTTACATATGAGAATTCCACAGCCGGGCAGGCCGTCATCTACATATTTTTGCAGCAAGCGATCAAGATCTTTAAAATCTGCCATGTCTGTTTACCTCCTATAGTAATCCGTAAGATGCGTTGCGAACGCGGGGATGACAATACATTTCGTCATCAGGAATGAGATTGTGCATATAACAGATGGAAAGTCCCTCTGCGGGATCTACCTCGCAGAAGGTTCCAAACCCGCCGGTCCAGCCAAAAGCTCCGGGGGAAGCGTTGAGGCTTCCTGCCGCCGGATCGATCAATGTGCGGAAACCATAGCCGTAGCCATATCCGGCATTATAAGCATCCTGAAAGTCTTTCAGTTGTTCTTCATTAAGTCCGTTTGAACGCATCAGATCTATTGTTCTGGCGCTCATGAGCTGCTGTCCCCTAAATCTGCCGCCGCAGGCCAGCATTTGCAGCAGATGGGTATAATCATCTACGGTGGAGAAAAGTCTGGCCCAACCGGCCTCATTTTCCGTTCCGGGCAGATGCTTTTTGTCGAAGAAGCCCGGACCCGGTACAAGTCTGTCATTTTCATCCTTTGCGTAGAGTGTTACCATGCGATCCCTGATATCACCGAAAAAGGTGGCGCCTGTATCCTTCATTTCAAGGGGATCAAACAGCAGCTCCTTTAGGGCATCATTGACAGGCTTATCACACACAGCCTCGATAATTCCGGCAGCAATTTCGCTGGAGAAGCCATAAATCCAATGTGTTCCCGGCTCACAGGCGAGCGGAGCCTCGGAGACGGCACGCAACTGTTCGCGCAGGGTGAAATGTCCCTTTTCCCAGAGGGGACGCATACATTCCTGCATACCCTGAAGAGTCAGGTCATAGGTCGGACCATCGAAGTTACAATAGGGTAAACCACATTTCATGGATAGTGTGTCGCGTATCGTAATCGGGTTTGTGGTGGGGACTATTTCTACATAGCCGTTTGCGTGGCGCACATATTTTCTGCTGGAAGCCCATTCCGAAAGATAATTCCCTACCGGATCGGTCAGAAGAAATTTTCCGCGTTCGTATAACATCATCATTGCAGTGTAAAGGGGAACCTTGGACATGGAAGCCTGCCGATAAACTGTATCCTTTGTCACAGGCTTTCCTGTATCCATATCGGTGATGCCAAAGTGTCCCTCATAGAGTATGGTGCCGTGCTGTACTACTTTTAGGGAGCAGCCCGGAATTCTGTGATCTACAAAATTTTGCAGTAGAGAGTCGATATCCTTTCTTGTTGACATATGCATTCACCTCTTGTATAATTTGTCTAATTAGAATTCTAATTTAATACTAATATGGATGTGCCGGATTGTCAACTGAAATCAGAAGTTTTACATTTATCAGAGCAGGACTGTTACATTGCCGGTATAACTAAGTAGAAAGAGGAGGTTATGGGATGGGAAGATTTGAACGACTGGAAAAACTGATGGATTATTTCGCAGAGAACACGGTTCCTGGCTGCGGCTGCTGCATTATGGAGAATGACGAGGTGTTGTTTGAAAAATATGCCGGACTGACTAATCTGGAAACCAGAGAAAAGGTTGATGCGAGGACATTGTTCCGTCAGGCATCAACAACGAAGCTTTTTACGTATGCAATCATGGGGATGCTCTATGAGGAGGGAGCCTTTCTCTTTTCTGATCCGGTTTATGAATATCTGCCCGAGTGGAGGAACACGAAGAAATGGATTCAGACTCCTGGTGGTGTGCAGATTGTGCCGGTCGGGAGGCCGATTACTATTATGGATGCGGCGACGATGAGATGTGGTCTCCCTTATTGTATGATGCCGGATTTTCATGCCACTGATCCGACATATTTGGGGATGAGCAGGCAAATGGAACGATTAAATGCCATGGAGAGTCATACAATACGTGACGAAGTGAGAGCAATGGCCGAAGTTCCGATTGCATTTGAGCCGGGAACTCACTGGCTGTATGGTTTCGGGAGCGAGATTATCGGGGCGGTTCTGGAAGAAATAACAGGTAAAAAGGTGAGGGAGCTGTTTGCGGAGCGCATTATCGAACCGTTGGGGTTGAAGGATAGTCTGACCTATCATGACGAGGAGAGTCATAAGCGGATGGTTACCCTTTATGGTAAAGATTCAGAGGGACATTTCTGCCGTCCGGAAGCTGATTTTGATGCGGCAACCGACCCGGAGAAGACTGTGCAGGGAGCACGCTGCAGCCTGCTCTCAACACCACATGATTTTGCTGTATTTATGCAGATGCTTGCAAATGGCGGAAGCTATAAAGGAATTCGGCTTTTGAGTGAGGGTACGGTGCAAATGCTTCACTCCAATTGTTTAAATGCTGCACAATTAAAAGACTTTAACTGTGATTATCTTGCGGGCTACGGCTATGGCTATGGATTCAGAACCTTGATGGATAAGGGAGCGGGCAGTCATAATGGATCTGTCGGTGCGTTTGGCTGGACCGGAGGCTTTGGAACATGGGCAGAGGCTGATCCGGTTAGAAAGCTTTCGCTCGTCTATATGCATAATATGGTTCCCAACGAGGAGCGCTATCACCACCTGCGGTTCCGCAATACTGCATATGCCTGTATCGGTGCAGCAGAAAACCAAAAGCAGCAGGAGACCTTGTAGGTTTCCTGCTGCTCTGTTATGAGCGTTTTCAATCCATGTAAAGAATTCAGTCCTTGGAATTCATTTCATCCTCAACTTCATCCAGCAATTCTTCCAGCTCATCCAATAACTCTTCTCTGGTGTCAAAAAGCTCCTCCATGTCGTCCAGCTGACAGTCAATTCCATCCAGCACGCTTTCTACCGTTTCTACAGGCAGATGCTGCTTTGCCAGCATATCCGGCAGACAGGAAAATTGGGCATTCAGGGAGATCATTGCCGGAAGATCGGCGTCCCATTCGGATGCTTCGGCGAAGCCGGTGTTCAGCTGCGGTGCATCCTGTGCCTCATCCAGATGATACTGCGTCTGCAATTCAGCATAACGGGACCAGAGATCGTTGCGGCGTTCTGTCAGCTCTTCCTGACGACTAATCAGGCTGTCCTGCCGCTCTTTGCCGCCATTCAGTCTCTGCGCTAATTCCGCCGCGCTTTCCGACCAGTTTCTTTTTTGCTCGACATTTTTCTTGTAGAGATCCGCCATCTGACGTGTGCTCTGTGCGAGATCCCGGGCCATCTGCTTTGCATTGGTTGCAAATCCCTGTGCCATCTGCTGTACATTCTCGGCAACTCCGTGCATTACCTGACGATGCTGCTTTTCTGTCTGATCTCTTTTACCGCGAAGCACTTCCGTAGAATATTTGTCTCCGCCATACATGCTGATTGACGGCCAGCCATCCTCGAATACCAGATTGTGTCTCTGGGGACGGACAGCAGCAAACTCGTCCGGTTCGTCCGCCCAATCATCATAGGTGGAAGGCTCTTTCGCAGGTTTTACTGCCATGGGAGCGTTGCCGGCAATAAATGAAAGTACGGTATTGACTGTCGACTGCTCTGAGCTGGGTGTCATAAAAGGAATGGAGTACAGCTCCCAGCCCTGCTTGTGCAGGAGTGGCTTGATAAAGTTGCGGTTCAGCTTATAGGTGTAACAATCTTCCTGTTGGTCAAAGAAAGTAATCCGAAGCTGACAGATCTCGCTGCTCTTATCGTTCTCGCCGCCGTTAAGCCAGAATACAAACTGATAATCCGTATTCGGTAAAAGAGTAAGACAAGCGGAATCTGCTCTTACATAGGCATCATTCCAGCTGCCGAGCAGCAGGCATTCAACAAGACCACCGTCAAAATCGTTGATGAAGCTTCGCTCTATAGCGTTTTGACTGTTGAAATTCTGAGTCTGTTTCAAGGACCATTTCCGTGGATTGAAATATATGTAATTCATTTGTTCTACCTCCGATTGATTTGAATTTTCATCGGACGGTTCTGCTTCCGCAAACAAACGAATGGTACAGTCGTCCACGAAAAGCGCCCGCCCATTCCTGATTAGCCCCTTAGCCCGTTTGGGGTAAGTGGTACCTACATATGTTCCATTTTCTGCAATGATTGTAACGTTTTTTGTCATGGGTGTCTCCCCCTCTTGCTAAACTGTGCGGTGTGCTGTTTTTTGTTATGGGTGCCATCCCCGGAGCCGCGTAAATGATACAGAGAAGCCCGGGTTCACACTCAGGATACTCAAGTATCATCTAATTATATACATACAGCTGTGTAATTTGTCAACCGATTATCTCCTAAAGATTTCCTTTCATATATAAATAATCTGTAAACTGCAAGGACTATTATTACTTTGAATCGCTTTTGCTTTTCAGGTTCAGATATTTTTCAATTGCATTCTGTTTTGCAAGAATGATATTAACTTTGTCGTACAGATCTTCAATCATAATTTCCGTTTTGAGATTGACTTTATAATCATTTTCGGCACGTCGCCGATCCTTCTCTTCCTGGCGGTTCTGGCTCATCATGATGAGCGGAGCCTGAATAGCGGCTACACAGGAAAGTACAAGATTCAATAGGATAAACGGGTAAGGATCAAAGGCGTTGGCAGCCAAAAGGACATTGACAATCATCCAGAGAATCAGAACCGCAGTAAAAGAAAAAATAAATGCCCAGCTTCCCGCAAACTTTGCAATGGTATCGGCGGCCTTTTGTCCCAACGTGTATTTGCCCTGCCCTTTTCCGGGATTGACAGAGATTTTGCTGTCCGCCAGCAGATTAATGACCTCCTCATCAGTCATATCGTGTCGTATGTCAGTGATGACTTCCTGTAATAGCTTCCGGTTTTCCTTCATAGTATATGCCTCCCTTTTAAGAATAAAACGTCACACCTGCGCAAATACCTCTCCGATCGGTGCTTGAATCAGCAGATCAGCGAATTCGTCCCGGGGAGTGGGAGCTTTATTGATTACGACCAGCTTGTCTCCCTTAAAATAGTCGATCAGTCCGGCAGCCGGATAGACGGCGAGAGATGTGCCGCCGATAATGAGGACATCGGCATCATGGATATCATGCACAGCGGCGTTCAAGGTCTTCTGGTCGAGCCCTTCCTCGTATAGCACGACATCCGGCTTTACGGGGCCGCCGCACTTTTCACAGACGGGAACTCCCGTTGAGTGGAGAATGTAATCCATGCTGTGAAACTGACCGCAGTTTTCACAGTAATTGCGAAGCACCGAACCGTGGAGCTCCAATACCGTCTTGCTGCCTGCCGCCTGATGCAGTCCGTCGATATTCTGCGTAATGACTGCGCGCAGCTTGCCGGATGCCTCAAGCTCGGCGAGCTTGTAATGCGCAGCGTTCGGTTTCGCATCGGGAAACAGCATTTTATTCCGATAGAAGCGGTAAAATTCCTTTGGATTTTTCCGGTAAAAGGTATGGCTCAGAATGGTTTCCGGGGGATAGTCATACTGTTGGTTGTAAAGTCCGTCCACGCTTCGGAAATCGGGAATGCCGCTTTCCGTGGAAACACCGGCGCCACCGAAGAAGACAATGTTATCATAGGCTTCTATAATCTGTTTTAACTCATGAATTGCGTTTTCCTGTTTTGACATATGGACCCCCTGGTATTTTTCTTTGAATTATTATAACATGCTTTGCAGAGCCATACATCAGAAAACGTTAAGAAATAAAAAAATCAGAAAATCTTAAGAAAACTGTCAGGTGCAGCTATTGAGGCAGAAGCTGCACTTGTGATATAGTTTATGGGAAGCGTAAAGATAAGTTGTGAAATGCGGGGGAAATATGAGAAGAGGCCGGGAGCATTTAATTCCTTTTGAACAGAGCAAGAGAGTAATTCACCTTGACCGTCGCGGGAAAAAGAGTGGTATTTCTGTGTGCGCCTGCATAATGGAAGTATTGGGTGCGCTGTGCCTTTTATATTGTGCAGTGATAGCATTTGCCGGGTTCGGAACGTGGTTTTTCCTTATATGGGGAATAATGGGAGCAGTGCTTTCCGGTGTCGGTTTTCTGCTGAGACATACGGAATTTGCGGGAGTGCTGCCGAGAGGACTGAAGCTGACTCTGGCGGGGGCGCTGGGTGTTGCGTTGCTTCTGTTTCTTGTGGTCGAGGGTCTGATCCTGTCAAGGTTTGGCAGTGAGGCGGCACCGGGGGCGGATTACTGTATTATCCTCGGGGCACAGTGGAAGGATAACGGACCGAGCGAGGTGCTGCGGCGAAGGCTGGATCGCACGCTGGAATATCTGAAAGACAACCCTGAAACAATGGTCGTGGTGTCCGGTGGACAGGGAAGCAATGAGGTGATGTCAGAGGCGGCGGGGATGAAGCAGTATCTCATGGCGGCCGGAATTTCCGAGGAACGCATTCTCATGGAAGACAGATCGGGAAATACTTCCCAGAACCTGAAATTCAGTGCCGGGCTGATTGATACAGAGAACAGCAGAGTGGTGATCGTGACGAACAATTTCCATATGTTCCGGGCACTGGGCATTGCGAGAAAACAGGGGTATTCTGCCGAAGGACTGTCAGCCGGCTCTGTGATATGGATGCTGCCCAATAATATGCTCAGGGAATTCTTAGGTGTGCTGAAGGACTTTGTTGTCGGCAATTTATGATAGGAACAGGATGACGCTTCGGGGAACGCCGGGGAGCCGATGGTTCTTGATACAGCTTTTGACTGTGCTGTGCAGATAGGGAGGATAAGATGGAGATCAATATCGGAGATACATTGAAATTAAAGAAGCCGCATCCCTGTGGCAGCAGGGAGTGGGAGGTGCTCCGCGTGGGAGCGGACTTCAGGATCAAATGCAAGGGCTGCGGGCATCAGGTCATGATCGCCAGAAAGCTTCTGGAGAAGAATATAAAAGAGATTTTGTGATAAAACCGTAGAAAATGCTTGAAATCAAGAGCTTTTTATGATAAGATAACTATTCGTGATGAATCAATTCCTTGCTCGCCAATAAGGTGGGCCAGAGACCAAAAGGAGGTAACAAGCATGAACAAGTATGAATTAGCCGTAGTTGTGTCCGCTAATATCGAAGACGAAGAGAGAGCAGCAGTTGTTGACAAGTGCAAGGCTCTGATTGAGAGATTCGGCGGTACCATCACAGAAGTGGACGATTGGGGCAAGAAGAGACTTGCTTACGAAGTTCAGAAGATGAAAGAAGCTTTCTACTATTTCATCAGATTCGACGCTGAGAGTACTGTGCCCGCTGAAATCGAGAGCCGTGTTCGCATCATGGACAACGTCATCAGATACTTGATTGTCAGACAGGACGAGGCTTAATTAGAAAGCGAGAGAAAGTATGAACAAAGTAATTCTTATGGGACGTTTAACGAGGGATCCCGAGGTGAGATATTCTCAGGGAGCCAGCCAGACCGCAGTAGCACGTTTTTCCGTTGCAGTTGACAGAAGATTCAAGCGTGAGGGAGAGCCCGATGCAGATTTCTTCAACTGTACATGCTTTGGAAAGCAGGCAGAATTTGTGGAGAGGTATCTTCACAAGGGTGTCAAGGTCGTTCTGAGCGGAAGAGTACAGAATGACAATTATACCAACAAGGACGGACAGATGGTATACAGTGTCCGCATTATGGTTGACGAGATTGAGTTTGCTGAGAGCAAGAACGCTTCAGCCGGAAATGGCGACGGAGGCTATCATAACAACGGAGGATTTGGCGGTGGAAATAGTGCACCTGCACCTTCCGGAGCCGGAGATGGCTTCATGAATATCCCGGATGGCATTGATGAGGAGTTACCATTTAACTAAGCAAGGTTCGGAAAAATGTTTTCCGGACAGTCTGATTATCAAAGATAGGAGGCATTGACATGGCTTACAATAAAGCAGAGAAATCCGATGCGCCGATGAGAAAAAAAGGCGGAATCCGCAGAAGAAAGAAAGTATGTGTATTCTGTGGCAAGGATAATGTGATCGATTACAAGGACACAAACAAGTTAAAGAGATACGTGTCTGAGAGAGGCAAGATTCTTCCCCGCCGTATTACCGGCAACTGTGCAAAGCACCAGAGAGCACTGACTGTAGCTATCAAGAGAGCTCGTCACATTGCACTGATGCCTTATGTTCAGGATTAATTAAAATACAGGTCAGTCGAAGCTGTTTTCGACTGACCTGTTTCTTTTTTACATTTTTTCTTTTCCTGCTTACATTCCGGAGCGCGCCGGGCCGGTGGAGCTGCGTACTACAAGCGTCGGCTCGATCAGCTGCAGGGGCGGAAGCTGGGTGGAATTATAAATGCCGTCTACGGTGGCGATCAGCTTTTCGGCAAATTCCTCATAGTTATAGTCAACACTGGTCAGCTTCGGCGTCATCATATTGCAGACGGGCGTGTTGTCGTATCCGACCACGGAAATGTCTTCGGGGATTCTCAGTCCATGCTCCTGAATGCAGTTCATGGCGCCGACGGCGGCAGCATCGTTAATGCCGATGACTGCAGTCGGAACATGATCGGACAGCAGGAGCTTTTTCATCCATTCATAACCTGTCTCATAATCATATCCGCCGAAGGTCTCATAATATTCGGAATAGCACGGGAGCTGGTATCTGGACAGAATCTGCTTATAACGTCTTCTCTTCTCATAGGAGGAGGCAACACTGTCCCAGCCGCCGAGCAGGGCAATGTCCTCGTGCCCGAGATCGAGCAGATGCTCCATGACAAGATCCATTGTCTTAATGGCATCAATCCGCACCTGATAACAGGAGGTGCCGTCCAGCTTACCGGTGAGGATCACGGGGATGGAATTACTGATCTGGTTCACCTTTTCCACAAACGCCTCGTTGGAATGGAGATCGTCGGCACGACCGCCGACCAGTATGATGGCATCCACGCGCTGCTCCTCCATCAGCCCGAGCTGCGCCTCCTCAATCTCCTGCTGACCGAGAGAATTTTCGAGCAGGAGTGAATAGCCTGCTTTCCGTGCAGCCTGTTCACAGGCAACGAAAAGATTCGCATAATAGGCATTTCGCACATCCGCCATGATGATGCCGATGACCTTTCTGCGGGTCTCCGAAAGTCCTCTTGCCAGAGCGTTTGGACGAAAGTTGTATTTTGAGATCAGCGCCTGAACCGCTTCGTATTTGTCGGAGCGGACGCCCGCATTGCCGGTGAGAACGCGGGACACTGTGGCGGGTGAAACCCCTGCTTCCCTGGCAATATCATATATGGTAATTTTTTTCCCTTCGAGATTTCTCTTGTCTTCAGCCATGCGGCACAATCCTTTCCCTCTCAAGACGTACATAACTTCATTATATTACATTTCATCCGCCTTGTCACTAGCTTGCAGACAAAAATGAAACCGATTTCTACATTTTTTTGCAGGGACAAAAGATTTTTGCACAAAATACCACCGAGTCATTTTGTGCAAAACAGCAAAATAGACAACGAAACGCATAAAAAGTAAAAATAGCATTGACAAAATGACCAGATAAATTTATCATATATTACATGAAACCGATTTCAAAATAAAATACGCTGCGGCGTAAAAAGGAGGAAAAGATGAAAAAGAAAGTTGTAGCATTGCTCATGGGTGCTGTACTGGCTTTTTCCCTGACAGCATGCGGAAATGAAGATGCACCGGCGAGCGCGTCCTCAGCTTCCGAAAGCAGTGTGGAAGAATCCAAGCAGGAATCTGTCAGCGAAGAGAGCACAGAGCAGCCCACAGTTCCGGAGGAGACCGTTGTAATCCGCTACGGAACGCACTGGGTAAATGAACTGGATCCGAACCATGTGGACGATGTCACAGGCGAGTACACAATGAGTGAAGCGAACAGACAGGCAGCTTTGCAGGCACTGGAAAAGGTAAAGCAGGAACTGAACGTGGAGTTCGAGTTCATCCAGTACAGCGGAGATGTCCGCAACGATCTGATGACGAGCGTACTGGCAGGAAATCCCGTCTGCGACCTTGCAAATATCTGGGGCGGTGCAGAAGGAACCATACTGGCACAGAATGTATTACAGCAGCTGGATGACTATGCAGACCTTTTCGCAGATGACGAATCCTCATGGATGTTCGATGACAAGCTGTACGGACATTATTACCTGCTGAACAACAAGATCGTTTACAAGCAGAGATGGCCGTTGATTTTCAACATTACCATGCTGGAGCAGGTGGATGCGCTGAAGGACGCCGACGGCAATACAATCACCCCTATGGAGTTGTTCCTGCGGGGCGACTGGACATGGAGCACCTTCACCGATTACCTGACAAAGGTTCAGGCATATTACGGAAACGTTGCGGCTCCGGACGGCTGCTATGCAGACACCGTTCAGGCATATGAGACAGACCACAGATTTGCCGGACTGTCCGCTATGTATGCCGCAGGCGGTATGATCTACGGAAGCAAGGGACTTCAGCCGGATTCGGCAGAGTCCATTGAAGGCGCTCAGTTTGTGGAAGACCTGATGAATAAGAAGCTGTTGACGGATCCCGGCGTTTATGATGATGCTTACACACCCAGATGGTGTGAGGCGGCAGATCACTTCGCAAAGGGCGGTACTGTATTTACGGATTGCCCCGACTGGTGGATCGGCGGAAATGCTTCCGCATGTGCAGAGCGCGGCGAGAGCATCGGTATTGTTCCCTGGCCGAGACCTGACGGAATGGATCTGGAGGACCCTGATTACCAGCAGGTAATCACGATCGGCGACAGCGTAGGTGTACTTAAGGGCGTGAGCGAAGGGAAGACAGAGATGGCTCTGAAGGCATACAGACTGTACTGGCAGGAGTACTACAAGGCGCTGGGCGGAACAGAGACCGTTGCTGAATACAAGGAGCAGAGTGCGCTGACAGAGATGGCGGGCATCGGACTTGACATCTACAATGAAAAGTACGGCGACCAGCTCATCGAATGCTTTAACTTTATCGGCAACACCCTCGGAGACGACTATGCAGACCTTATGGGTATCAGAGTGGCATGGGACGACATCCTCGGCAAGTCCCTGTACGGCGTGGACGGCATGAGCTCCTATGATGTGTCCGTCAAGGCAAACATGAACGAGTTTAACAATGTAATCAGCAATATGGAAGCAATCCTTGCAAGCAACGAGGTCAAGGATAACCAGAAGCCTTCTATTACAAAGGAGACGGCAGCAATTCCTGTGGGAACGGCATTTGAGGATGTGGACTGGACACTGTACTTTACTGCAGAGGATTCCGTGGACGGTGTGCTCGATCCTTCGACAGCAACCATTGAGGTGCTTGATGGCTTTGATCTCAATACGGTAGGCATCTACGAGGGAGACAGCTCTGTGAAGATTCACATCAGCGACCTTTCCGGCAATGAGGAGACCTCAAGACTGAAGGTTGTTGTCTACAACCCTGACAACACCGAGGCACCGGTTATCACGGCGAAGGCAGAACTGCCTGCCATCGCTGTTGACACGGACAGCGCGGGCATTAACTGGAATGACTTTATTGATTCTGCGGTGGACGCTGACGGACTGGACATCAGCGGCAACATCAGTGCAGATCTCTCTGAACTGGATACAACAACTGCAGGAACCTACAACGTAGTACTTACTGTGACAGACTATGCAGGAAATACCGAGAGCGCAACGCTGGAGGTAACAGTGGCGGCAGAATAATCATCATTTGGAAGGGGCGGGAGAGCATGGCTGTGCCCGCTCCTTTCCTATGAATAGGAGAGGAAGCCTTTATGAAGCTGAAAAAGAACAGAAAGTTAATAGCGGGACTGACAGCTGCAGGTATTGTGGCAGTTATCTGTGCGGCAGCGCTCTGGCCGGATTCGGACAGAGAGGTGAACGCGGTTCCCAAGGAGGCGGCCGCCTCATATGAGGAGAGCTACAGAGAGTATCTGGAAGAACATGAATACGCGGGAAGTCTGTCCGACGGTGAAGTGACGGTAGATCTGGAGAAATTCACTGTGTCGGCGGACATGGTTGCGAATATAGGAGAGCAAGGAATCCTGACGGAGGATAACGGAACGATCACATGGGAGTTTCAGGTGGCACAGACGGGCTTTTACAATGTAGAGCTTGGCTATATCGCGCTTCCCGGAACGACCTCGGATATCCAGAGGAAGGTTTATATAGATGGGGAGGTTCCCTATGAGGCAATGTCACAGATCGTGCTAAAGCGCTGGTGGCAGGACGGGGACATCCGGGTCAAAAATGAAAACGAGATCCGTCCCGAGGCGGCGGAGATTTACTGGGAGACGAAGTGGTTTCTGGAGGATTACCAGAGAAGAAATAATGAGCCGCTTGTCGTCTGGCTTGAAAAGGGAAAGCATACAATCGGCTTTGAGGTCATCAAGGAGCCGTTGGAATATACATCCATTACCTTTAAGGCGGCTGCACAGCCGGAGAGCTACGAGCAGAGCATACAGGAGCTGAAAAGCCGGTATCCGGTTTACAGCGGAGAGAACATCATCTGTCAGGCGGAGCGCAGAGAGGATGCGACGGTCGGAATCATAAAGAGCTCCTCCTCCATCAATATCCAGAAGAATTATTCGGACAGCGAGCTTCAGCCCTATCATCCGTATCACATTATCTATAACACGGTGGGTGCGGAGAACTGGGCGCAGCCCGGAGATTCCGTCACATGGCAGGTCGAGGTCGGCGAGGAGGGACTGTATGAGCTATCCTTCAAGGGACGCCAGAATCTCAACAGAGGCGTGACAAGCTACCGGAGACTGTACATTAACGGAGAGGTGCCGTATGAGGAGATGCAGGCAATCGGCTTTGAGTACCAGAACGGCATGAATCATTACACAGTGGCAGATCAGGAGGGAAACGCCTATCTGTTCCATCTGCAGGCGGGCGTCAACACAATCACCCTTGAAAACGTAATGGGCCCGATGGGCAGCATTATCACGCAGGTCGAGGAGAGCATGGCGGTGCTGAACGGCATGTATCTGGATGTGATCCAGCTGACAGGTCAGGTGCCGAACCGGTTCATCGATTATGAAATTGTAAAGAAGCTTCCGGAATTTGCCGGTACCATGCAGGAGGAGAGCGAACGCCTGTATGACATTGTGGAGAAGATTGTCGCCATCACGGGTGAGAAGGGCGAGAACACAGCCATGCTGGAAAAGATGGCATTAGAAGCCTCGTGGCTGGCGGACGATCCCGAGAGCGTTATCATGGAGCTCGGGCAGTTTAAGAACAACGTCTCGGCGCTGGGAACATGGCTCGTCAATGTAGCATCCATGCCGCTGGAGCTTGATTATCTGACACTCAGCAGCGAGGGAGCAGAGCTCCCAGAAGCACAGGATTCGTTCTGGGCGGGACTTGGCAACGGCACGGTGAGATTTTTCTCCACCTTCTTCATAAAGAACAGCCAGATCACGGAGGACAGCGCGGAAAATACCTCCGGCAGCTTAAAAGTCTGGCTTGCATCCTACGGGCGTGAGCAGGCGCAGATGATCCAGAACATGATTGAAGAAGAGTTCACCCCGGAGACTGACATCAGTGTCAACTTACAGCTGATACCGGTGGATGTGGTGCTGCGGGCGGCGCTGGCAGGAAACGGCCCCGACGTGGTAATCGGGCTCGGACAGACGACGCTTCAGGACTTTGCGATGCGTAATGCCATCAAGGAGCTGTCCTGCCTCGATGGCTACGAGGAAGCGACAGCGCGGTTTTATGAAAGCTCGCTGGAGGCATCCGCATTCCAGGGAGGGTATTACGGAATCCCGGAGCAGACGACCTTCATGATGCTTTTTACAAGGGATGATATTCTCGAGGATCTGGGGCTCAAAGTGCCTGAGACATGGACGGAGCTGCGCGAGATGATTCCCGAGCTTCAGAAGAATAATTATAACGTATACATACCGAATGTACAGCAGACCGAGGCGTCCATGAGCAGCAGCTCCATCGCCTACAACATGAATCTGTATCTGGGTATGGTGATACAGAACGGCGGAACACCTTATCTCGGTGAGGGCGAGGACTACGGAATCCGGAGCGGACTGGCAGAGGATGCGGCAATGCTTGCCTTCAAGGATTACACGGATTTCTTCACGGGCTATGGACTGGATGTACAGGTTGATTTCAGCAACCGTTTCCGGACGGGAGAGATTCCGGTCGGCATCACGGGCTATACGACCTTTAACCAGCTGGAAATCTTCGCGCCGGAGATCAAGGGCCTTTGGAGCTTCCATCCGATTCCCGGAGTGCGGCAGGAGGATGGCAGTATTGACAGGGCGTTTGCGGTGGACACCGTCCAGTCTGTAATTATGGCGAAGACAAGAGATCTGGATGCGTCATGGGAATTTCTGAAATGGTGGACTTCCTCGGAGACGCAGCTGCAGTTTGCAAATTCCCTTGAAGCGCTCATGGGAACCTCGGCGCGATATGCCGCGGCTGATCCGGAGGTATTAAAGCAGCTGCCTTGGAGCAATGCGGAGCTGGAAAGCCTGCTGGTGCAGTTTGACGAATCGGTCGGAATACAGGCGGTGCCCGGAAATTATATGACGACCCGTATGGTACAGTATTCCTTTAATGATGTGGTATCGGAGAACGCAAATCCGAGGGAGACCTTATATCTGAATATCAGGGACATTGACCAGGAGCTGACAAGGAAGCGCGGCGAGCTTCATCTGTCGGTAGCAGAGTAGAAGGGAGGAGAGGACATGAAGAATAAGAAACATGAGAGCGCCTCGGCGGTCTGGAAAAAACATAAATATAAGTACCTTATGATCGCTCCCTTCGGAATCCTGTTTATTGCGTTTACGCTTTTGCCGGTGCTGGTTTCCATCGTCCTTAGCTTTACCTCCTTTAACATGGTGGAGGCGCCGCAGTTCGTCGGCTGGAAAAATTATCTTGATCTGGTCGTATATGATCCGGTCTTCCTGACGGCAATTAAAAACACACTTTTCTTTGCAATTATTACAGGCCCGGTCAGCTATATCATGTGTTTTCTGTTTGCATGGATGGTAAACGACCTGCCGAGAATCCCCCGGGCGATCATGACGCTGGTATTTTACGCGCCGTCGATCTCCGGCAATGCCTATCTGGTGTGGAAGCTGCTCTTTTCCTCGGACTCCTACGGCTGGGTCAACGCGTGGCTGATGAAGCTCGGCATCACGCAGGAGGCAGTATATTGGCTGGTGACAAAGGAATACATCATGCCGATCCTGATTATCGTGCAGCTCTGGCTGAGTCTCGGTGTCAGCTTCCTGACCTTCATAGCGGGCTTCCAGAACCTCGATAAGTCTCTGTTGGAGGCGGGCTCCGTGGAGGGAATCAAGAACCGCTGGCAGGAGCTCTGGTATATCATTCTGCCGTCCATGAAGCCGCAGCTGATGTTCGGTGCGGTCATGCAGATTACGGGTTCGCTGTCCGTATCGCAGCTGTCGATCGATCTGGTTGGTTTTCCCTCTGTCAGCTATGCGGGACATACAATCCTGACGCATCTGCATGACTACGGAAACGTCCGCTACGAGCTGGGCTATGCCTGTACGATAGCGGTAATCCTGTTCCTGATTATGATGTTCTGTAACATTGTTGTGCAAAAACTGCTGCGGAAGCTGGACTAAGGGGGGAAGACGATGAAGCTCATCAGATTAATCAGCCATAAATTAAAGCAGCGGAAGCTGAAGAGAAGAAACCGCAGTCTGGGCGGCGACATCATCCTGTTTGTTGTGCTCGGCCTGTTCGGTCTGTTCAGCCTTTTCCCTCTGGTATATACGATTGTCAGCGCTTTCAAGCCGCTGTCGGAAATTTTCATTTTCCCGCCGCGCCTGACGGTGGACAATCCAACACTCGACAATTTCTTTGATCTGGGAACGATCATTGAAGACTTTACGGTGCCGCTGTCCCGCTATCTCTTCAACACACTTATCATTACGGGCATGGGTACGTTCGGAACGGTATTTCTGGGATCCATGGCGGCATATCCGCTTGCAAAATACGTGTTCCCGGGCTCTAAGCTCATGGGAAACCTGATCGTCTATGCGCTGATGTTCAGCACCTCCGTGACGGCGATCCCGAATTACCTGATTATGAGCGGACTGCATCTGATTGACACCTACTGGGCGGTCATCCTGCCTGCGGTGAGCGGGACGCTGGGACTTTACCTGATGAAGAACTTTATGGTACAGGTTCCCGACGATATGCTGGAGGCGGCAAAGATTGACGGCGCGTCGGAGTTTGGCATTTATTTCAAGGTTGTCATGCCGCTCTGCAAACCGGCATGGATCACACTGATTATCCTCTCCTTCCAGCAGATGTGGGGAACGACAGGCGGCGTGTTCATCTATTCCGAGGAGCTGAAGCCTCTGAGCTATGTGCTCTCCCAGCTCGCAAGCGGGGGCATTGCCAGAACCGGCGTAACCTCGGCGGTGTCACTGATTATGATCGTCGTTCCGATTACCGTGTTTGTCATTTCGCAGAGCAACGTCATTGAGACGATGGCGACCTCTGGAATTAAGGGATAGGAGGGATGGCATGAAAAAGAAACGGTGGAAATGCATGGCGGCAGGCCTGCTGGCGGCGCTGATGCTCCCTATGACAGCACATGCGGCATCGGCTGACGGAAGCAATGTCGTGTATGACGGTTATACCTATAACTACTATCTTAATACAAAGGAAAGCCCGGCGGCATTCCTGCTGGAGAGAACGATCGGTGCGGAGAATATGAACGGAACCGCTTTTTCCGGCGTGGACGACATCGACACCAGCAGCGACGGCAGAATCTTTATTGTCGATTCTGTGGAGAGCAGGGTCAATGTCGTGGATTCGGAAGGCGTCTACCTGTACTCGGTAAAGCTGCTGAGAAACCCGGATGGAAAGATTGCGCTCGACGAGGCGGGAAATCAGATCATGCTCACCTCGCCGGAGGGGGTCTGGGTGCACGAAAAGGAGCAGGAAATCTATATCGCAGATACGGGGGCGGGGAGAATCGTCGTCCTGAATCTGGAGGATTACGCGCTGAAAAGGATTATAGAGAGACCGGCAGCTCTGTCCGGAGACACCGTCTTTAAGCCCTCCAAGATCACGGTTGACCTTGCAAACCGCATCTATGTGGTGGTGCAGTCCAGCTATGAAGGCATCCTCGAGCTGACGGCGGAGGGAGAATTCAGCGGGTACTACGGTGTGAATGTGCCGCAGTACAGCATCATGGATTATTTCTGGAAATCCGTTTCCAGTGACGAGCAGAAAGCGCAGATGGCGAAGAGCTATGCCCCTGCATTTAACAATATCACGCTCGACGGCGAGGGCTTTGTCATGGCTGTCACCTATGACAGCTCGGCACAGGACAGCGTTTTCCGGCTGAATTCCAAGGGCGAAAACGTGCTCCGCGAGAAGGAGAACCTGCCTGTCGTGGGCGATACGTGGTATATCCATGCGGATGATCCGGCGAGCCAGTTTGTGGACATCGCGGTGACGGATTACGGCACTTACGCCGTGCTGGACCGGACGAAGGGGCGGATCTTTCTCTACAACTTTGACGGAGAGCTTCTGAATGTCTTCGGAAGCACCGGAAACCTCAAGGGCGAATACAAGGAGCCGGTTGCGGTTGCGTGGCTCGGCGACAAGCTCGTGACGGCGGATAAGACATTGAAGTGTGTCTACATCCTGAGCCCCACGGCATTCGGCAAAGCGGTGCTCGAGGGAAATGAGAATTATTATTATGGCAACTGGGATGAAGCCCTGCAGGCATTCGAGAAGGCGGTGGCACTGAATGCAAATTATGAGGTCGCCTACAGCGGGATAGGCAAGAACTATCTCATGAAGAACGACTACAAGACGGCGATGTATTACTTCAAGCTGGGTAACAACCGCGAATTTTATTCCAAGGCTTACAACGGATACCGCGGGGAATGGCTGGAGAGCCACTTCGGAGTTATCATGACGGTTCTTGTGCTCCTTGTGGCAGCAGTCCTGCTCTCGGAGATCCGCTACCACACCGGACACGCGGCGAAGAAAACGCAGCCGAGACTTACCGGCGGCAAGCTGTATTATCTCAGAAGGTCGATGATCCATCCGTTTGACGCATTCTACGAGATGCGTTTCAGAGGAAAGGGAAGTCTGATAGCAGCGGTGATTTCCATTGTGCTGTTCGGCATTTTGCAGTGTGTGCGCTACCAGTACACCGGCTTTATCATGAACCGTGCGCAGGTGGCGGGCATGAACAGCCTGTCGGTTTTTGCCACATGGGTTGCCGGAATTATCCTGTTCATTGCAAGTAACTGGGCGGTGACAACGCTGCTGAACGGTAAAGGCGGGATGGCGGACATTACGGAGGTTGTGGGATATTCCCTGATTCCGGTGGAGCTTGCGATGATCCTGCATATTATCCTGAGCAACTTTGTCATTCTCGAAGAAGGAATGATTATCAATGTGCTCGTCGGGATCGGAATCGTATGGTTTTTGTTTATGGTGATTGCAGGTCTTTGCACGATCCATGAGTACGGCCTCGGGAAGAATATCGCGTCGATCCTTCTCAGCTTTGTCGCTGCGGCGATCATCATCTTCCTCGGCGTGCTGTTCTTTACACTGATAGAGCAGATGATAACCTTTATTGTCGATGTTGCCCGTGAATTTATCCGCAGAATGTAGGAGGCAGAGTATGGCAGAGAAAATAAAAGCATTTTATGCAAAACATACGATCAGCAAACTGCTTCTGACGGTGGCTGCAGTGGCGGCTCTGGTCTATGTAGCGGTGAGCATTCCCGTCTGGGCGGTGAAGAGGGCGGATGTGCCGGAGGTATCGTCGAGGGCGCCGCTCGAGGGCACAAAAATTGCAAACGATTCGGGAAAGCTCCGCCTGGCGGAGAGCGAAGGAGTTGTTCTTGAGCTGGATACGGACACGCTGACCTTTGAGGTGACGAACGCGGAGGGAAAGAAGTTTTCCAGTGCGGTCAAGGGCGTGGAGACGGGAAGCGAACGGGCGCTCCTGACAGTCAGCTATCTCGGGGAGGACAATAACCTGTACGAGTGGAATTCCTACGATCAGTGCGTGGCGCTCGGCAGCTATGAGCTGTATCAGCTTCCGGACGGCGTCAGGATCGATATGAATCTGAACGAGGGCGAGTCCAACCGGTTTTACGAGTACCTTCCGAAGAAGATGTCGCCTGAGAGATATAAGGAAATGTTCAAGGGCGGCATAGAGCAGCTCCGGGACAGCGGGGAACTGGATTCCGCCAAGGCGGACAGATACCTTCAGACCCTCTCGCTCGTCTATAAAAAGAGTCTGCAGGAGGAGTGCTATGCAGTGACCTACACAGGGACACCGCCCGCGAGTGCGGTGAACCAGATGATCGAGGTCGCCGGGCTCGTCGGCTATACCAGGGAGATGCTGCTGGAGGATGCGGACACCTTCGACTTTAGTGTCAACTTCACAGAGCCGGCGGAGTTTCACATCGTGCTTGAGGTGACGCTGGAGCAGGGAGAGCTTGCCGTACATATTCCCGGAGGCGCCTGCACCTCGGAAAATGATTTTTACACATTGCAGAATATCAAGGTATTCCCGAATCTGGGGGCGGTCTCCTCGGAGCAGTATGCCGACGGAAGCATCCTGCTCCCGGACGGAAGCGGCGCACTGATTGACTTCAACTCTTATCAGGCGCAGGTAAGGGATTACGAAAGACCCTTATACAACAATGACTTCTATAAGGATTACGCCTTCGCACCGCAGTATGGCGAGGAACTGTATATGCCGGTGTTCGGAATGCTTTATGGCGCGGAGGATGCGAGGGAGAAGGGCTTTCTGGCGATTGTGGAGGAGGGCGGCAGAAATGCATACATCCACATGAAGCTGGCGAGTGCCGGTGCGGAAAGCTCCAAATATAATAAGGTTTACGCCTCCTTTGACCTTGCGCAGTACACAAAGGTCAAGATCAACGGCGCGTACAGCAGCAGCTCCGCAAATTATCTCGTGAACACGGGAATGCAGGATCTGGACTGCACCGTGCGCTACCTGTTTTACGGAGCGGGAAGCGGGTATTATGAGCTGGCGGAGGGCTACCGGTCATACCTTGCGGAGACGGAAGGAATCGAGGCGGCTTACGGTGACGGATCTGCGAAGCTGTATCTGGAGGTCGTAGGCGCACTGAACCTCACAAGACGCTTTGTCGGGATTCCTTACAGCAGCAGCTACTCCCTGACGGACTATGAGGAGCTGGGAGGGCTGATGACGGAGCTTGACGGCATTGACTGCTACATCCAGTACGACGGTGTGTTCAATGACGGCTGGAACGGCGAATTGAATAACGGCGCGTCTCTGTCGGGCGTCAACGGAAGCCGTAAGGAATGGGCGGCGGTCAGAGAGCTTGCGGCGGAAAAGGGAATCACACTTTTCCCGGGCACAAGTCTCTCGAGGGTATGGCAGAGCGGAAACGGCTTCCGCGCCTCGAGACAGGCACTCCGGGACTTCGCAAACGAACCGGCTGAGCAGTCGAGATATGCGGCAGTGGTCGGAATCCAGATACAGGCACTGGCGGACGGACTGGAGCATGACAGCTATTATACGGTGGCACCGCGCTATCTGGATGCGGTTACGGACCGCTTCCTGAAGGAGGCGGGGGACTATGACTGTTTCGCGGTCGAGGATCTTGCCGGAATGTACTATGCGGATTACCGCTTTAACGGATTCGTGAGCGGAGAACAGGCGGACCGGATATTGGAGAGGAACCTGCAGAAGCTCTCCGAGGGAAGACAGCTTGCGCTGACAAACCCTCATATGGATAAGATCGGCTACGGAAGTATTGCCGTGGATATTTCGCGGGAGAGCAGCGATTACATCACCTTTGCCCGGACGATTCCCTTTAAGCAGCTCGTCATGAATGGTCTGATCGAGTATACGACCGAAGATGTCAATCTGGCATCCGAGGACGCTGCATACTTTGTCCTGCAGGCGGTCGAGACCGGTGCGTATCCGAAATTCATTTTGACGGCGAAGAGCGTGGATGTGTTGAAGGACAGCGATTACAGCTACCTCTATTCCGTGCAGTATTCCCTGCTTAAGGATAAGATAGCCGCTGTCTATGAGGAATGCGCGGCGGCGAGGGAGAGGATCGGAACCGCCGAGATCACCGGTCATGAATGTCTCGCAGACGGGGTGTACAGGACGACCTACGCGACCGGCGTGACGGTAGTGGTAAACTATAATCTCTATCCTGTGAGCATCGACGGCGGTGCGGAGATTGAAGCGCAGGGCTATCTGATAGAGGAGGTGGAAGGATGAAAGGGTTCGCGGGAAAGCTGCCTTACAGAACAAGAAGAAAAATAAACGGACTGATCTTTGCGGCTCCGTTCATCATCGGCTTCATTGCCTTCTTCCTCATGCCGCTCATCAATACCGTCTACTATTCCTTTAACAAGGTCGGCGTGGGAGAAAAGGGCGGTATGACCTTCGAGTGGGTCGGACTTCAGAATTACGTTGACCTCTTTGCCACGGAGGTGACGACGACATCGCAGCCGATGGCGAGACTGTTCACGGAGCAGAACCTGCACATGGTGCTCAGCGTTCCGCTGATCGTCATTTTCAGTCTGTTCATGGCGCTGTTGGCGAACCGGAAGTTTAAGGGACGGGCGCTCGTCAGACTGATCTTCTTCCTGCCGATCATTCTTGGCATTGATGTCGTTGTGGAGATGCTGACGATGACGACCGGCGTGGAATCGCTAGACACCGGCAGCAGTCTGCTGAGCGGAAGCTATGTCACGCTGTTCATGGTCAGAATACTGAATGTGCCGAGAAGGATTCTCTATCCGATCATGAACTACGTTGAAAATATTTTCGAGCTGATCTCCCAGGCGGGCGTTCAGACGCTGGTATATCTGACAGCATTGCAATCGATCAGCCCGAGTCTTTACGAGGTGGCGAAGATGGAGGGCGCGACGGCGTATGAAACCTTCTGGAAGGTGACGATCCCGTCCATCATCCATATCACGCTCTTCGTGGTGATCTATACGGTGGTCGACCTGTTCCTGAGATCGCCCATCGCCGAGGAAGCGTATTCCTTCGCGTTTACCCAGAGCAAGATCGGGGTCGGTTCTGCGCTGTCGGTCGTTTACATCTTTAACGTGATACTGATGCTTGGCGTTGTCATGCTGCTGTTGGGAAAGGTGGTAAAGAAAAATGCAAAATAATACAGAGCTTTCCGTTTATCTTGTCAAGAACAGGGCGAAAAAGGGAATTCTGAAATTCTTTACGACAGTGCTGATTATGGGACTCTGTTTCACGATCATTTATCCCATTGTAAGCCTTGTGCCGATTGTCTTCTCCTCTGTGGAGGAGCTCGGAAACCCGAATGTCATCTGGATCCCGCTGGAGCATTCAATGGTCAGCTTCAAGGCGGCGGTGAGGTTTATCATGCCGGAGGGACTGATGACGATGGTGAAATCGGTTCTCTATGCGGTGGGCATTATGGCGGTTCAGGTCTTCTTTTCCGCGATGACGGGCTATGCGCTTGCGAGGGTGGACTTCCCGGGAAGAAAACTTGTTTTCGGCATGGTAATACTGGTCTTTCTGCTGCCGAGGCAGTCTCTGCTGCTGGCGCAGTACATTTATTTCAACCATTTCGATGTGCTGGGAATCATGAATCTCTTCACGGAGGCGGGAGAGATCAATCTCATCAACAATCCGGTGGTGCTTGTGTTATTGGCGGTGTTCGGCTTCGGCGTGAGCCAGAGCCTGTTCATCTTCCTGTTCAGCCAGTTCTTCAAGAATATTCCGAAGGAGCTTGAGGAGGCGGCGCTGATCGACGGATGTGGATTTTACAGAACCTATTTCCGTATCATGATCCCCAACGCGGTCCCGATCATCTCGACCGTCGGAATCCTGTCGTTCGTCTGGAACTACGGGGATACCTACTATACGAATTATTTTAACCCGAAGGGAACCTATATGAGCACCATCCTGTCTTCCACCTTCAGCTCGGCGAACAAGGAGTATATCATGAATGCCGTGCAGACATGGTTTGAGATTCCGCTGGTGCCGGATATGGCGTTTGACGCAGTCAAGCAGGCAGCAGTGCTGATCTTCCTGATACCGCTGCTGATCGTCTATCTGATCGGACAGCGGAAGCTCGTGGAAAATATGGAGAATTCCGGTCTTGTCGGCTAATGGGATGGAAGGGAGCAGCATTGAATAATAAGAAGAGAAAGAGAATGCTTTTGACGCTTCTGGGCTTGTGCGCCCTGACCGCAGGCTGCGGCAGGGAGGCGATTCCGGAAGAGATACCGGCGGAAGAGGTAGAGGATGCCGGAGAGAGCAGTCAGGTGGAGGAAATGGACTACAGCAGAATAACGGTCGACGAGGGTACGACCTATCAGACGATGGAGAGCTTCGGCACGAGCGGAGCATGGTGGAGCCAGTATGTCGGAGGCTTCACAAAGGATGCCAAGGAAACGGGAGGCACGACAAGGGACGACATAGCAGAGCTTTTGTTTGACCGGGAAAAAGGAATCGGGCTGACCTGTTACCGGTATAACTTAGGCGCGGGCTCGGTCGAGAGCAAAAACGGAACCTTCTGGGATAACCACAGACGCGCGCAGAATTTCGAGACGGAACCGGGGGTTTACGATTTTACAAAGGATGAAAATGCCGTGTGGTTCCTGCATAAGGCGGTGGAGCTCGGGGTTGAGGAGGTAGTGCTCTTCTGCAACAGTCCGCTGGTCAGGCTAACGGAGAACGGGCTGCCCCATATGACTGAGGGCGGCAGCAGAACCAACCTTGCAAAAGAGAATTACGGCGAGTTTGCGAAGTATTGCATGGATGTCGCAGAGCATTTCATAGAAGAGGGCGTGCCGGTGAAATTTATTTCGCCGATCAATGAGCCGCAGTGGGACTGGTATAACGGACAGGAGGGCTGCCATTACTCGCCTGCAGAGGTTGCGGCGGTGTATCTGGCGTTTCTGGATGAGCTGGAGAGCAGACCGGCGCTGGAGGGCGTAAAGCTCTCAGGCCCCGAGAGCGGAGAGTGGAAGGGTGAGGCGACGAGCTACACCTCGGCTGTTCTGGGCAATGAGAGGCTCAGAGAGCACTTTGACACCATTGACAATCATTCCTACTGGTCGAGCGATGTCGATAAGCAGACCTTCAAGAACTGGATGATTGTCCATTACCCGGATGTCAAGCTGAGAACCAGCGAATGGTGCGAGATGGTAAACGGCTCGGATGTCACGATGGATTCCGCCTTTCATATCGCACAGGAAATTGCCTCCGACCTCCGCATTCTGGAGGTGGTGTCATGGCAGAACTGGGTTGCTGTCGCACCGGGCGGCTACCGCGACGGTCTGATCTATATCGACGAGGCAAGCCAGAAATACAGGGCGTTGAAACGGCTCTGGAGCTTTGGAAATTACAGCAGATATGTCCGCCCGGGATATGTGCGGGTAGACATTAAAACCGCGACGAGAGATCAGGAGAAGATGCTGCCGACAGCGTTTACCGGCACAAACGATCAGGGGAAGCGCGAGCTGGTGATGGTTTTTGTAAATGAGGGTGTCACGGATCAGGAGTTCCTGCTGGGGAGCACAAACGATTATCAGAGCATTAAGCTTTATGTGACATCAGATGAGTATGACCTCGAGTGCACACAGGATGGAGTGTACCGTGCAGAGGATACAATCATAATTCCGAAACGAAGTGTGACGACGGTTGTACTGACACAGGACTAAAAACAGAGAGAGAAAAAGTAAAAGAGAGGAAAAAAGAGGGACAGGACATGAACAAATTTGAAGTGAAGGACACATTTTATCTGAACGGAAAGCCTTTTCAGATCATATCGGGGAGCATCCACTATTTCCGCATTGTGCCGGAATACTGGCGCGACAGGCTGGAAAAGCTGAAAAGCCTCGGAATGAATACGGTGGAGACTTATATTCCGTGGAACCTGCATGAGCCCAGAAAGGGAGAGTTTGTATTTGACGGCATCTGCGACGTGGTACGCTTTGTGAAGCTCGCGGAGGAGCTGGGGCTTTATGTCATTTTAAGACCCTCGCCCTATATCTGTGCGGAGTGGGAGTTCGGCGGGCTGCCCGGCTGGCTGCTCTCGGGGGATGACATCCGTCTCAGGGTCAGCGGTTCAGCGTTCATGAAGCATGTACAGGAGTATTATGACGTTCTGCTGCCCAAGCTGAAGCCCTTGCAGATCACGGAGGGCGGAAATGTCATTCTCATGCAGGTTGAGAACGAGTATGGGTATTTTGGCAACGATGAAAATTACATGAAGGAGCTGCGGGACATGATGCGGTGCGGCGGCATAGAGGTTCCCCTTATCACTTCCGACGAGCCGAAGGATGAGAGCATGGAGGGCGGCAGCGTGGAGGGAGCGCTTCCGACCGGAAATTTTGGTTCCCATACAAAGGAGCGTTTTGAGATCATGAAGAAGCATGTCAAGGGAGGCCCCCTGATGGGCGCGGAGTTCTGGGTCGGCTGGTTTGACCATTGGGGCAACGGCGGACACATGACGGGAAATCTTGAGCAGAGCGCGAAAGACCTTGACGAGATGCTGAAGCTGGGGCATGTCAATGTCTATATGTTCATCGGCGGAACAAACTTCGGCTTTATGAACGGTTCCAATTATTATGACGCTCTCACGCCGGACGTGACCTCCTACGATTATGATGCCATTCTGACGGAGGCGGGCGATTTCACGAAGAAATATGAGGTCTATCGTGAGATCATCGGAAAATATACCGATCTGCCGGAGGTGGCGCTGAGCACCCCTATTGTCAAGAAGGACTACGGAAGGGTGAAGGCAGTACAGAAGGTGGGACTGTTTGAGGCGCTGGAGGACATTGCGGTGCCCGTCAGCAGCGCGTACACCCAGTCGATGGAGCGTCTGGGGCAGTATTACGGCTATATCCTCTATGCATCCCGTATCCGGAATGAGCGCCATCTGGAGAAGATCCGTCTGCACAAGGCAAACGACAGGGCGAATATTTTCCTGAGAAACGAAAGGCTGCTGAATCTGTATGACAGGGAGCTGCTGAAGGAATGGGAGCTGGATGCCGACGCGGAGCCGGGTGACGAGCTGCGCATTCTGGTGGAGAACATGGGACGTGTGAATTTCGGGCCGCGCATGGAGGAGCAGAGAAAGGGAATCGACGGCTGCGTCCAGATCAACGGACACATGCATCACAGGTGGGAGCAGTACTGTCTGCCGCTTGACAATCTCGACAGGCTCGACTTTGAAAAAGGCTATACGGAAGGGCTGCCCGCATTTTACCGCTTTGAGCTGGATATGGAGGAGAAGGGGGATACCTTCGTAGAGCTGGACGGCTGGGGTAAGGGCTGCGTCTTCGTCAACGGTAAGAATATCGGAAGATTCTGGGAGATCGGGCCGCAGAAACGGCTTTATATACCGGCGCCGCTGCTGAAAGAGGGGCGGAATGAAATTATTGTATTTGAGACGGAGGGCAGGACGAGCGGAGAAATCAGCTTACGCGCACAACCGGATATTGGATAAAGGGAAAGGAGATGACAAAACATCTCCTTTTTTGACAAATTAAATTGTGGCATAGTGTTGTCGAGTGTGTTATACTTTAGATATTCGTGGGGTGTACGCATATGAAAAAGAGAATCAGATTAAAGGGTCGTATTAAGACCTACATACAGTTTAGTATTTATCTGGGGATACTGCTTTTCTTCGTGGATGCTGCAATGTTTCTGATCGATGTGCGGTCGGGGGCTCTTCTGACAGGCTATACGCTTGTCTATTTTGCAATCACACTGTCCCTCTATTTTTACAATAAGCCCATCATTATGAATGAGCTTATCAGCTTTGCCACGGAGTACGGGCAGATTCAGAGGAAGCTGCTGCGCGATATGGATCTTCCCTACGCGCTGCTGGACGACAACGGCAAGGTGATCTGGACGAATATTGCCTTCGAGGCGGTCATTCATCAGCCCAAGGGCTATTCTAAGTCGATCACGGCGCTCTTCCCGACGATCACAAGGGACCGGCTGCCGGATGACAGCGGTGTGGATGAGGCGCAGTATGAATTGGAATACGACGGCAATGAATATATTGCCAAATTCAAGAAGATTTCGCTGAAAGAGATGGCGGAGCACAGCGACATGATCGAGGCGAAGGACTACAACGGCTATCTGATTGCAGTCTATCTGTACGATGAGACGGCGCTGCACATTGCACTGCAGGAGGTGGATGACCAGAGCCTTGCCGTGGGGATGATCTATCTCGACAATTACGAGGAAGCTCTTGAGAGCATAGAGGAAGTCAGACGCTCGCTGCTGATCGCGCTGATCGACCGGAAGGTTAACAAATACATTTCCGGCTTTGACGGCATCTGCAAGAAGCTTGAGAAGGACAAATATCTCGTCATCCTCCGGAAGAAGATGATTGCACAGCTGCAGGAAAGCCGCTTCGATCTTCTTGAGGAAGTAAAGACAGTCAATATCGGAAATGAGATGGCGGTGACGCTCAGCATCGGTGTCGGTCTCGACGGACTGACCTATGCCCAGAACTATGAGTTTGCGCGCAATGCCATCGATCTGGCGCTGGGACGCGGCGGCGATCAGGCGGTTATCAAGACGCCCGAGAGCATTACCTATTACGGCGGCAAGAGCCAGCAGGTAGAGAAGAATACAAGAGTGAAGGCGCGGGTGAAGGCGCATGCCCTCCGCGAGATCATCACCGGCAAGGATCTTGTGCTCGTCATGGGACACCGTATGCCGGATGCCGACAGCTTTGGCGCGGCGGTGGGTATCTACCGTGTTGCGCAGACGCTGGGAAGAAAGGCGCATATTGTACTGAATGATGCGACACCGAATATTCAGCCGATGGTGGATATGTTCATCGGTAATCCTGAATATGAGGAGGACATGATTATAGGGAACCAGCAGGCAATCGAGGCGGCCGGCGGAAACTGTGTGCTCGTGGTTGTGGACGTAAATAAGCCGTCCATCACGGAATGTCCCGATCTGCTGCGCTTCTGCAAGTCTGTCGTTGTGCTGGATCATCACAGGCAGGGAACGGAG
The DNA here is from genome assembly GCA_934402315.1 of uncultured Acetatifactor sp. Classification (GTDB taxonomy): domain Bacteria; phylum Bacillota; class Clostridia; order Lachnospirales; family Lachnospiraceae; genus Acetatifactor. Next base: position 32,297 of record CAKRTS010000003.1, read on the forward strand.
ACGATCGAGAATGCGACGCTCTCCTATGTTGAGCCGTATGCTTCTTCGGCTTCGGAGATGGTGTCGGAGATCCTGCAATATACCTACGACAATATCAAGATACGCACCGAGGAAGCGGACTGCCTCTACTCCGGTATTATGGTTGACACGAACAACTTCATGACGAAGACCGGCGTGAGAACCTTTGAGGCGGCAGCGTTCCTGAGACGGAACGGCGCGGATGTGACGCGCGTGCGCAAGCTGTTCAGGGAGGATGCGCTGGAGTACAAGGCGAAGGCGGATGCCGTCAGCCAGGCAGAGATCTATAAGCAGTATTTTGCAATCTCAATCTGCACGGCGGATGAGCTTCCCAGCCCGACGATCATCGGCGCACAGGCAGCAAATGAGCTGCTGAACATCAAGGGAATCAAGGCAAGCTTTGTATTGACGGACTATCAGGGCAAGATTTATATCAGCGCGCGCTCCATCGATGAGGTCAATGTACAGGTCATCATGGAAAGAATGGGCGGAGGAGGCCATCTCAGCACTGCCGCCTGCCAGATGGAGGGCGTCGGCGTGATCGAGGCGATAGGCGCCTTGAAGCGCACAATAGATTCTATGCTTGAAAATAACGAAATATAAGGAAGGAACGAGGACAAATGAAAATTATTCTGTTACAGGATGAGAAGAAGCTTGGCAAGAAGGGTGACATTATCGAAGCCAGCGAAGGATACGCAAGAAATTACATTCTGCCGAAGAAGATCGGCGTGGAAGCAACCGCAAAGAATATGAATGATCTGAAATTGCAGAAGGCAAATCAGGAGAGAATTGCGCAGGAGCAGCTGGATGCGGCGAAGGCGCTTGCGGCAGACCTTGAGAGCAAGATCGTCGTTGTGAAGATCAAGGCCGGTGAAGGCGGAAAGACCTTCGGCTCTGTTTCCTCCAAGGAAATTGCGGCGGCATTGAAGGAGCAGCATCAGATCGAGATTGATAAGAAGAAGCTGCAGCTTGCCGAGGCGTTGAAGAATTTCGGCAGCTATGAGGTTGCGGTCAAGCTGCATCCGCAGGTGACTGGCAAGGTTACGGTCAAGGTGACGGAAGCGTAGGGGAAGTTGCGATATGCCTGCTATGGAAGAAAATGTGATAAAAAGAATATTGCCCCACAGCGTTGAGGCGGAGCAGTCTGTCATCGGTTCCATGATTATGGACAGGGAAGCTATTGTGGTAGCGTCCGAGCTGATTACAGGCGAGGATTTCTATAACAGGCAGTACGGCATCCTCTTTGAGACGATGGTGGAGCTGAACGACGCGGGGAGTCCGGTTGATCTTGTCACCTTGCAGAATAAGCTGAAGGAGAAGGATGTGCCGCCGGAGGTGAGCAGTCTTGAATTTGTCCGGGATCTGATTACGGCAGTTCCCACCTCCGCAAATATCAAGTATTATGCCAATATCGTCGCGGAAAAGGCGACGCTCCGCAGGCTGATCCGCCTGAATGAAGAGATTGCGAATACCTGCTATGCCGGCAAGGAAAGTCTTGAATACATACTTGAGGACACGGAGAAGCGTGTGTTCCAGCTCGTGCAGAAGCGGACGACCGATGACTTTGTGCCGGTACGGCAGATTGTCATGAACGCCATGGATAAGATCGAGACGGCGGCGAAGAACAAGGGAAGCGTTACCGGCATTCCGACCGGCTTCATCGACCTTGACTACCGGACAGCCGGAATGCAGCCCTCTGACCTGATTCTGGTCGCAGCCCGTCCTTCTATGGGAAAGACGGCGTTTGAGCTGAATCTGGCGCAGTACATGGCATTTAAGAAGAACCTGACGGTTGCACTGTTCAGTCTGGAAATGAGTAAGGAGCAGCTTGTAAACCGTATGTTCTCGTTGGAATCCAACGTGGATGCCCAGAAGCTGCGTACCGGACAGCTGAACGACGAGGAGTGGGAACGGTTGATTGAGAGCGCCGGCACGATCGGAAAATCAAAACTGATTATTGACGATACACCGGGTATCAGCATTGCCGAGCTGAGGTCGAAGTGCAGAAAGTATAAGCTGGAGCATGATCTGTCGATCATTATGATTGACTACCTGCAGCTCATGTCCGGCAGCGGACGGACGGAATCCAGACAGCAGGAGATCTCGGATATATCCAGATCGCTCAAAGCGCTGGCACGAGAACTGAGCGTTCCCGTGGTTGCGCTGTCACAGCTGTCCCGAGCCGTAGAGCAGAGACCGGATCACCGCCCCATGCTTTCGGATCTGAGAGAATCGGGAGCAATCGAGCAGGATGCCGATGTCGTTATGTTCCTGTACAGAGATGATTATTACAACCACGATTCCCCGGATAAGGGTGTTTCGGAGGTTATCATTGCGAAGCAGAGAAACGGCCCGATCGGTACGGTCAAGCTTGCATGGCTGCCGCAATATACGAAGTTTGCAAATCTGGAACATAAGCCAAATGAGGAATTTTGAGAGGATATTTACGAAAGAGAATGAGCAGAAGAGCTTGTTCTCTTTTTTAGTTGATAAAAAGAAAACGATCTGTAGGAGGAAAGGAGATTGTATGAGCAACTATTTATTTATTTCTGATGCTGCCAAAGAGGTTAAGGTTGAGAGCCATGTTCTGCGCTACTGGGAGGAGGAGCTTCACCTTCCGATCAAACGGAATGAGCTCGGACACCGCTACTATACACAGGAGGATGTGGAACGTTTTAAGGAGATTAAAGGATTGAAGGAGAGGGGACTACAGTTGAAGGCAATTAAAATGATTTTGAAGGACGGAAAACTGGATCTATTACCGGCGGGAGAGAATGCAGATGCACCGGAGCCGCAGTCGGAGGAGAAGCTGACAGAGGGCGGCGGACAGCCGGAGTCCGTAAAAAAGGAGGAGGTACAGCCTATGCTACAGACTGCTGAGAGGGAAAATAAGGGGCTGGCAATCGATATTATCAACTGCCGGAGCCGCACGATTGTCGAGGAATCGAAGGAGGACAAGTCCCGGAGATTACAGTGGCTATTGCAGCAGCTCATCCGGGAGACACTGCAGGAAAACAACGGTGAGCTGTGCAGGGAGATCAAGGAAAGCGTCGTCAAGGAGCTGGACTATCAGTTCAGGATGCAGGAAGAAAGGGAAGAACTCCGCGATCAGAGAATGCTGGAGAGGGATGAGGAGCATTATAAAAAGATGGACGAGCTTCTTCGGAAGAAGAGCAGAAAGGTCTTTCCGATTGGCAAAAAAAAGAAGAGCACCCAATAGGGTGCTCATACACCCGCGAGGGGTGTTCTCTTTTCGTTTGTATCTCTTAAGCCTCTGCGATAGCTCCGGTAGGGCACTGACCTGCGCAGGAACCACAGTCGATGCACTTATCAGCGTCGATCTCGAACTTGCCATCCCCCATGCTGATTGCGCCAACAGGGCACTGGGACTCACATGCGCCACAAGCTACACAAGCATCACCAATTGCAAATGCCATAACTTTATCCTCCTTACTGTTTGATACAAATTTATCAATACCATAATAATTGTAATATAAAACACTCTGAAATACAACACTTAAATAAGAAAAATTATCTTTTAGCCCCGCTTGAGATCCGCACGGCGCAATTTGATGCCGTTCAGAATGACAGCTTTTTTTGTTAAAAGCGTCTTTATATCCATTGCGGGAACACCCTTGAGCTTATACGGAATGCCAAGGCTCTCATACTTTTTCTCACCCATTGTGTGGTAGGGCAGGACGTCCAGAGCCTTCAGGTTGGTAAACTGACCGATATAATAGCCAAGCTTGAACAGATACCTGTCGTCGTCTGTAAGCCCGGGAACAACGACATGACGAATCCACATATCGATGTGCTTATCGTTCAGGTATTCGGCAAACTTTAAGATATTCGTGTTAGGCTGCTGGGTCAGCTCCTTATGCTTTTCCGGGTCGATGTGCTTAATATCCAGCATAACAAGGTCGGTCATGCTCATCAGCTTATCCATTTTCTCCATCAGCGCGGCGTTGGAGGGGTTAAAGGCGATACCTGAGGTGTCGATACAGGTATGAATGCCGTGCTCCTTCGCCAGTGTGAAGAGGTCGATCATGAAATCTATCTGCATCAAGGGTTCGCCGCCTGTGACGGTAAGTCCGCCGCCGTTAACGTAAAACGCCTTGTTTCTTTCGTATTGTTCGATAATGTAGGAGGGTTCCATAAGTGTGCCTCCATTCATTTCCCATGTGTCCGGGTTGTGGCAATAGGCACAGCGCATGGGACAGCCCTGTACGAAAACAACAAATCGGGTGCCGGGACCGTCTACCGTTCCAAAACTTTCTAAGGAGTGAATCCTTCCGGGGTGCTGTTCTTTGTTTCCCTGCATAAAAAGTTACCTTCACTTTCTTTTTTTGTTAAAAAGACCGGAAGGATTATCCTTCCGGTCTTCTGGTGTAATTACTTAGAATGACTCATGGAAAGTACGGGAGATAACATCAGCCTGCTGCTCGGGAGTCAGCTTGATGAAGTTTACAGCGTATCCGGATACACGGATTGTCAGCTGAGGATAGTTCTCAGGATGCTTCTGAGCGTCGAGTAATGTTTCTCTGTTCAGAACGTTTACGTTCAAGTGGTGGCCGCCTTTTACTGCGTAGCCATCCAATAAGTTTACAAGGTTTTTGACCTGTGTTGCACTTGCTGCCATGATTAATTCCTCCTTAAATATTTGTTGTTATTGATAATCATCTAAGCCCTGTTCAAGGGTGGGTACACTGCAGGCTAACGGTGTCCGCGAACAATCCGTGCAGCCCATTGTCTGAACGTTCCTTGATTGCTTTTCTTCGGCGTCATATTCAACATTGACGTGTCCAACACCCTTGCTCATGCCGGAGTCCAGCATCTTGACAAGGTCTTCAATCATTTTGTTTTCGTCCATAGTGTCTCCTTTAGAAAAAGTCTTACTTGTTCAGGTCTAACTCGATATCGCCGGCAAAGACCTGATCCTCCTTACCAAGAGCTCCGGGAATGATGGTGAAGGTATTGGAGATACCATCCTGTGCATCATTGAAAGGAAGCTTGGATACAGAAGACAGAGATGCAACTGCACCATGAGTATCACGGCCATGCATCGGGTTAGCACCAGGAGCGAAAGGCTGTCCCTTTCTACGTCCATCAGGTGTATTACCAGTAGCCTTACCGTAGGTAACGTTAGAGGTAATGGTCAGAATGGAAGTTGTAGGGATACCATTTCTGTAGGTGTGATGCCTTCTTACAGCGGTCATGAAGGTATGAACAGCCCACTGAGCAATCTCATCTACGCGATCATCATCATTACCGTACTTAGGGAAGTCGCCGGTTGTCTTGAAGTCAACGATGATGCCGTCCTCATCACGGATAGGCTCAACCTTTGCGTACTTGATAGCGGACAGGGAGTCAGCAACGATAGACAGACCTGCAACACCGGTAGCAAAGTATCTCTTAACGTCTCTGTCATGAAGAGCCATCTCTGCTCTCTCATAGCAGTACTTGTCATGCATATAGTGGATGATGTTCAGAGTATTTACATATACGTCTGCCTGCCACTCGATCATGTCAACGAACTTGCTTACAACATCATCATAGTCCAGAACATCGCCGACAACAGGACGATACTTAGGTCCAACCTGCTTCTTGGTAACTTCGTCTACGCCGCCGTTGAGAGCGTACAGCAGACACTTAGCAAGGTTAGCACGAGCGCCGAAGAACTGCATTTCCTTACCGATAACCATGGAGGATACGCAGCATGCGATACCGTAGTCATCGCCATGAGTTACTCTCATCAGGTCGTCGTTCTCGTACTGGATGGAAGAGGTTGTGATGGAGATCTTAGCACAGTACTTCTTCCAGCCCTCGGGAAGTCTGGTGGACCAGAGAACTGTCAGGTTGGGCTCGGGTGAAGAACCAAGGTTCTCAAGAGTGTGCAGGTAACGGAAGCTCATCTTTGTTACCATGTGACGTCCGTCAACACCAACGCCGCCCAGAGACTCGGTAACCCATACAGGGTCGCCAGCGAAGATCTGGTTGTACTCAGGTGTACGAGCGAACTTTACGCAACGCAGCTTCATGATGAAGTGGTCAACGAACTCCTGAATCTGCTCCTCGGTGAAGGTGCCGTTCTTCAGGTCTCTCTCTGCGTATACATCAAGGAAGGTGGAAGTACGTCCAAGGGACATAGCAGCACCGTTCTGCTCCTTAACTGCGCACAGATAGCCGAAGTATACTGCCTGGATAGCTTCCTGAACGTTTGTTGCAGGGTTGGAAATATCGCAGCCGTAGGATGCAGCCATTTCCTTCATCAGCTTAAGAGCTGTGATCTGCTCGGAAATCTCCTCACGAAGACGGATAACGTCATCGGTCATAACGCGGCCGGTGGAATCCTTCTGAGCCTGCTTGTCCTCGATCAGTCTGTCGATACCGTACAGAGCTACACGTCTGTAGTCGCCGATGATACGTCCACGTCCGTATGCATCAGGAAGACCGGTAATGATATGGGAAGTACGGCAGGCTCTCATCTCCTGATTGTAAGCGTCGAAGCAGCCTGCGTTATGTGTCTTTCTGTGAACAGAGAAGAACTCGGAAATCTCGGGATCTACTTCGTAGCCGTTGTCAGCGCAAGCCTTCTCTGCCATACGGATACCGCCGTAAGGCTGAAGAGATCTCTTGAAGGGCTTGTCTGTCTGGAAACCTACGATGGTCTCCTTGCTCTTGTCAAGGTATCCGGGACCATGGGAAGTGATAGTGGAAACAACCTTGGTGTCCATGTCAAGAACGCCGCCTGCTTCTCTCTCCTTCTTCTGTAGGTCAAGTACCATTGCCCACAGGTCCTTTGTGTTCTGGGTAGGACCGGCAAGGAAGGACTCGTCACCATCATAAGGATGGTAGTTTCTCTGGATGAAGTCACGAACGTTGACTTCTTTGTCCCATTTGCCACGTACGAAATCTGTCTCAATTGGTTTCATTTTGAAATGCCTCCTATAAAATTTGATTAGTATAATAGTAAAAATGTTACTTCTAATCTCTATGCACTATTATATGAAAAACCGCGAAGACAGTCAAGGTATGGGAATGCAGTTTAATGTACTTTTTTGTATACAACGAGCCATGCGCTCCGAAACAGAAAGCAGCTTCCGGGGAGCTTGCTCACAAGGGAGCGGTTTTCTGTGCCGGAGGATACGGCGACTGCCGTCAATCGAGATGGAGCGGAGCGGAATCGAGATTGTGCAGGGCGCTCCGAAACAGAAAAGAATAACTTGTCAGATTTTGGGGAATAGCTTATAATGTTCATGAAAAAACAATGTCCCTCAGGGCATTTTGAAAGGAGAACGAGATATGACCGGAATTACGAAGGAAATGACGATTGGCGAGATTCTGCGCGCGAATCCCGATGTTGCACCTGTCCTGATGGACGCGGGCATGCACTGTCTGGGCTGTCCTTCCGCACAGGGAGAGTCCCTGGAGGAGGCTGCAATGGTTCACGGCATTGATATTGATGCGCTTATGAAGGCAATTGAAGAGATGTAACAAAGGGAAAGCGCCCCCGAATTAAGGCGGAGGCGCTTTTGAACTTTAAGAAAAGAGTAAGTGCTTTGGATAGTGGATTTGATGCACGATATATGAGAGAGAAGAAACCTAAAAAACATCACATCGGAGGTGTATTATGAAAAAAGGAAAGAATGAGCGCAGGATTACATTGGGACAGAAGATCATTGCGGCAATGCTGATTATGCAGAGTGCTGTTATGGCTTTCTTGTCCGGAATGGTTGTTGCAGGGATTACAAAAAATACGATGGCAGAAGCAATTGACAATATGGAGACAATTGTTCAGGAGCGCAGTCGGATTGTCGAAAATTACATTGAAAAGTCTGAAACGATTCTTGCCTCCTATAGCAGAGCCGGCGAAATCCTTTCTGTGATGAAAAATCCAAACAGCGCCACGACGGTTGCAGCCGCACAGGCATATACAGAAAAATTTTCGGGGGATATTGATAACCTTGAAGGGCTGTATGCGAGTGAATGGGATACGCATGTGCTTGTACATACAAATCCTGCCGTGGTAGGAATCACGACCAGAACGGGTGATCCGCTTAAGGCGTTGCAGGATGCAATGCTTGCCACGGATGGTGTGTATAACACAGGTATCATAATTTCGCCGGCCAGCGGGGCGCAGATTGTTTCTATGTATATGGCAGTATATAATGAGAATGGTAAGCCCGCTGGGCTTGTCGGCGGCGGAATTTACACAGAGGGGTTGGTAGAGAGTCTGGACAACTTGAGCCTGAATGGCATGGAAAATGCAGCTTACTGCATGATAAATGCTAAGGACGGTAAATATATATTTAGTGCGGATTCCGAGAAGGTGGCAACGGAAGCGGAGGAAGAGTATTTTATAAAACTCTGCAATCAGTACGCAGATGCGACAGAGGATGCCAGCGGCTATATAGAATATAAGGATGGCGGAGAGAAATATATCAGTGCTTATTATTATATGGCAAATCGTGGTTGGCTGTTTATGCTGGCGGATAATTCAAGTGAGATATTTGCCTCCACGAATGCAATGAAAGTAAAATTGATCGTTTTCTGTGTAGCGGTGTTGTTGGTCGAGGTTGGAGTTTCCATTGTGATTGTCGGCAAAATGATGAAACCAATGAAATCCATTGAAGATGGCATTGTCGCCCTGCAAAAATTCAATATTGCGGAAAATGCAGAAATCAAAAAGTATTATAACAGAGGAGATGAACTTGGAAGCATATCTAAAGCGACGGGTGTACTGATTGATTCCATGAGGGCGATTACGCAGACCCTGCAGGACTGCTGCGGTGTATTGGAGGTGAAGGCGAACGGACTTCATGTATCCGCAACAGAGCTTGTTGAGGATGTAACGGATAACGTGGCAACCACGGAAGAGTTGTCTGCATCGCTGGAAAATACGAATACGGCTATCGCAAATGTGAACAGTGAAATTGGTACGATAAACAGTGCGGTGGAGGAAATCCTGCAAGGTATCATCGGTTCTGTAAAGACAAGTGATAACGTTATAGGCAGCGCGAGAGAGATGCAGATGCAGGCCGATGCCGCATATAAGAGCGGACAGGAGGCATTGGATACGACGATGACATCTGTCAAGGAGGCAATCGCCAGTTTGAACAGTCTCTCCAGAATCAATGAACTGGCATCCGAAATTTTGAACATAGCAAATCAGACGAACCTTTTGTCACTCAATGCATCTATTGAAGCGGCAAGAGCTGGTGAGGCCGGAAGAGGCTTTGCGGTTGTTGCGGGGGAAATCGGTTCTCTGGCAGATACCTCTAAGACGACGGCAACTAACATCCAGGCGATTTGCAGCGAAGCAAATGATAGTATTGCGTCGGTAAACAACTGTTTTAATTCCATTGTCAGCTATCTGGAAAAGGAAGTTGTCGGACAGTTTAAAGATTTTGTCGATAAGTCTACAGGGTACAGCACAGCGGTGGATATGATAAGGACACAGCTGGATAGCATCAACGGGGCCGTTCAACAGTTGAAACAGTCGATTGATCAGATTAAAGAGAACATAGGCGATGTCCACAATATTACAGATGAAAACAGCAATGCGATCGGCACGATTGTGGAGAAGAATGAAAATACGGCTCGGATCGTGGATACAATACAGGAACAGTCAGAACAGAACAAGGAAATTGCAAAGCAGCTGGATGATCTTATTGGGAAGTTTGAGAGGTAAAACTGGTATAAAATAAAATGTGATAAAGAAAGTCGGCATAGGATATTGGGATCATACAATACCTTATGCCGACCTTCAAATTTTATATCGTTCCAAGTGACTGCACAGTGTTATCACGAATTAAGGTTTCACAGTGTTCAAACAGATAATTTCTGCTTCCGGGAAGCCCGTGCTTCAGGCATCCGTACTCTGACAGGGTGTTGCAGACACGGTTAAACTCCTCCAACTGCTCCGTTGGCGCTGTCAGCGACAGATAATAGACACCGGAATCGGAATCCTTGAACAGGGAACTGAAACCGTTGTAAGCCGGAGAAATCAACCGGCAGGCATCAATGGTCTGCTGGAGCGAAGCCATGGCGTAGATGCGGGAGAGCAGCTTATCCTTTGCAGGTGACTCCTCGGCAGCGGGTGCATTTGCAGGTTCCGCCTTGTCTGTCTGAAGCTGTCGGAACAGCTCCATTACCTCATCCGTATTATCTGTATCAAATTCTTCATCCTCGCCGCTGTCCTCTGTCACGGAGGGAGCAAAACGGGAGAAGCGGGTGTCAAGCTCGTCGGGGTCTTCGACCTTTGTGATAATCAAAACAATGCATTCTGCGTTCAGCGGTATGGCTTCAATCATCAGAGGAATGTCCTCCGCCTCAAAACCAAACTCGAAATTGGCCTGACGCATCATGTCACGGAACAGGGTCTTCGCCTTTTCCGTACCATAAGCGAGTTCACTGATCTTTAATTCGCGGCTGGCGAGATCCTCGCGGGTCAAGGTGCAACGGATCTGATTCTCATTAACTTTTTCTATCTTCATACGATAACCCTTCCTTTCTGCATTGAAGGCATGCCAAATAATATCACACCGATAATGGTATGCTTGCATTGTATAATATCGTCTGGCAGGCTGTAAGTCAATAGCAGGACATAAGTTTAATTTTTTTTTATAATTTTTCAAATTGTACTTGAAAATTACATACCAGTATATTATAATCAACTTGTAAATGCCTCCGGCAATCTGTGCGGGAAAGGAGGCGGTCTGTAATTCTAGTTGATTTTGCTTTTATTGGAACATATCGTTCCGTTTCATCCTATCACATTATATGGCGGTTTGAAAAGTTCTGACATATATTCATGGATGTCTTGCAAGTTTTGACACAACAGCTGGTGTCTGCTTGGTCATAGTATTTCAACTAATATTTTCACAATAATAATTCATTTTAGTCTTTTGCGTATTGGAAGTTTGTGCCAATTAAAGTACAGCCGGATGCATTTACGATTCATCACGATCCTTTTGGGAAAAACATAGGGGGTAGAATTTTGCAGGTAAAAAACGAAAACATATCAGAAGCGGAAGCAGATCATGACGAGATGCGGCAGCGTCTGGAAGAAATGTATGACAGGGGTGTAGGACTGTTCGTTGACGGACGGGCTGTGCCCCCGTATGACAAGGCAATCGGAGCGGTATGTGAGGACAGCAGTTACATGGCGGACTATGTGTTTGGCGAGGAAGGCCAGCTTGCACAGGTGAGGTTCGACAGAGTGACTGAACAGTGAGCAATTTGCCTCCTGCAGACCGGCACGGCGTTATCAAAACGGGCTGCCTCTCATGCTGACAGCGCCGGAACCGGTCACAGACTGAAAAAATGGTAATGACTTAAAAGAACGAGTGTGGTATGATGTAACTGCCCGCTTCGCCGAATGCGGGCGGTTACACATACAATACCCGGATAAAAGAAGAGGAGCCGCCGATTATGAAAAAAATACTGCCTGTAATAATAGCCTTGCTGCTGATCGTTGTGATCGTGGGAGCAGCGTTTGGAGGTAAACTTCTGGACAAGTATACCTACAGCAAAGAAGTGGCGGATCTCGATGAATTCTATGGGGTGACGGATGCGGCAGTCGGAGAGAGTGACGGAAGACTGGCGATTATTCTTCAGAACGACATGCTTGAGGAACAGGCGGTTGTGAAGAACGGAGTGATCTATTTTGACCTGAATACGGTCAGAGCATATTTTAATGAGATTTTTTATGTCGATGAGACTGAGCAGAAGCTTTTGTTTACATCGGCAACGGATACAACGACGGTTGGATTCGGGGAAACCTTTTACAGCGACGGAGAGGGGGAGCACCCGGCGGAATATGTGATATGCATGAAGGACGGGGAGCAGCTTTTCGTTGCGGCGGAGTATGTCAGGAAATTTGCAAACTTTACCTATGAAAAGTATGACAGACACCTCCAGGTGTACACCGAATGGGGAATTATTAAGACCTATGATATTGCGAAAGCAACGCAGCTGCGCGTCCGCGGCGGTATCAAGAGCCCGATCCTGCGGGAACTGGAAGCAGGGGAGACGGTGGAGCTGCTGGAACAGATGGATACATGGAGCAAGGTGAAGACCTCGGATGCCATGATCGGCTATGTGGAAAACAAGCGTCTGACAAATCTGAACACAGAGGTACAGACAGCGGTTACGGACTATGTGCCGGCGGAGTACACCTCCGTTGCGATGAACGGCAAGGTGAGTCTTGGCTGGCATGGAATCGGAGGACCCGGCGGAAATGATACGCTGGACAGTGTATTAAAGGAAGGGAAAGGAATCAATGTCATTGCTCCGACGTGGTTCAGCCTCAAGAACAGTGACGGGGAGCTGTTCCGGTCCTTTGCATCGGCGCAGTATGTAAAGAAAGCGCATGAAAAGGGCATAGAGGTATGGGGCGTATGGGATGATTTTAACTATGCGGCAGAGAGCGGAGCAGCGGTGGACAGCTATGCTGTCCTGTCTGCGACATCGAGCCGGCAGCAGATGGCGCAGAACATGGTGGACACGGCGTTGGAATACGGGCTGGACGGCATCAATCTGGATTTTGAGAAGCTGACAAATGAGGCGAGACCACATTTCAACCAGTTTTTAAGGGAGCTTTCGGTGCTGTGCAGACAGAGCGGTCTGGCGCTGTCAATCGATAACTATGTGCCGCTGAATTCCTCCAATTACTACAGACTGGATATTCAGGGACTGGTTGCCGATTATGTAATCATTATGGGCTATGATGAACACTGGGGAGGCTGCCAGGAGGCGGGAAGCGTTGCGAGCATCGATTATGTTTCGGGCGGTCTCGACCGGACGCTGGAGCAGGTACCGGCAGAAAAAGTTGTGAATGCGCTGCCTTTCTATACAAGACTTTGGATGACAAAGGGAGCCGAGGTGACGAGCGAGGCGATCCCCATCAGCAATGTGGAGGAATGTCTGCAGAAATACGGCAAGAGCATGGACATGGCAGAATGGGATGAGGTAACCTGCCAGAATTATATTGAATGGCAGGGAAGCGATACCCTTTATCAGATGTGGATAGAGGATACAGAGTCTCTCGGCGTCAAGGTAAACGTGATGAATGCACGGAATATCGGGGGCGTGGCAGTGTGGAGACTCGGATATGGCACACAGTCCGCATGGGAGCTTGTGGCAGCCTACGCGGGTGTAAAGTAATCCGTGCGGAGCGAAAAAAGCTGTATTCAAGAAGCATTATAGACAACAAAAAAGGGAGCCTTGGCCGGGCTCCCTTTTCGTATGCATATTTTCTGCAGAGCTGTATGCCTGCTGTTACTGCTCGGACTTTCTGTAAAGTACATAGCTGCCTGCGAAGAGTACAGCTGCCGCACAGACGAACCAGATGACCATGCTGTGTTCGCCGGTCTTGGGAACTTCGTCATACTCGCTGGAGGAAGGAGTGCTGGAAGGAGTTGACGCAGGTGCAGGAGTGGCTGTGCTGGTCGTGGTATCGGTAGTGCCGTTCATTGCCGCAAGGTAAGCCTCGGACGGTGTCGGACTGTACTTTGTGATCTGGAAGGTACCGTTTACCATACTCATCGCACCCTGTGCAATATCATAGAATTCATTGGTTCCTCCTCCGGTGCTGGAAGCAGTGCGGAAATGACCTACGGTTCCCACACAGGAAATGTTGGAGTGAGGCACATCTGAGATGTTGAGAACCATGTCGAGTACATTGTTGTTGAAGGTACAGGTTGTTGTGTCATAGAGATTGGCATTTCTGACATCTCCGTTGATTGCAGCAACAGCACCTGCCAGTACATAACAGTCGGTCACTCCGCCGGTGATAACGGCTGCAGTAGCATCGCGGTGAATGGTAAGGTTGCCAAGCTTGACATCTGCGAGCTGAAGCTCCTTGTTGGGGGTGGCGTCGCCTGCGTATACGACAACTGCGTCGCCTGCCTTTAACTCCTGATTCAGATAATAAATTTCCCTTGCAATGGCATAGTCATCAAATGTGCTGCCGGGGACATAACGCCAATCGTTTACGTTGTCGCCGATGAACTTGACGGAGTAGGTCTTTGCCTCTTCTGCCTTTGCGGTCAGGGTGTTGCTGCCGGGAAGCAGTGCAAGAACAGCTGCTGCGGCGAGCAGGGATACAAGTGCTTTGAGTTTCTTTTTCATTTTGTTCCTCCTTTTGGGTGCGCGCTTTACTCTGTAACCGGCAGATAAGTATCGCCGTTTTCCACCTCTTTTGCGACAACAACGAACCTTCCGTTTGTCACATGATAGGAGCAGGTGGAGAGCGTGATAAAATGATCCCCGAATTCTGCCGTCACACCGGTGTCGTACAGAGAAAGTGCTTTTATGTTTTGATAGAAATCATCAAATTCTTCGGCGGTATCCGCCTGAAAGAATTTGTAGAACTTAAAGACCTCATCGGTCTTTTTATAGACCTGAGAGCGGAATACCGCGAGCACTTCGTAATTGCGCTGACATTCCTCTGTGTAGAGAATGATCTGCATGTGCTCCTTGCAGAAGTCCTCGTCCTCATAGTCGGTCAGAGTGCCAAACATAGCACCTGATTTCATATTATGTCCATGGATAATCAGATTAGTCGTCAAAGGGTCAAGGCAGCTGTCAGTGTCAAGGATCAGACAGCCATTCCGGTTGGAAGAGCCGTCGAACCCACGGCGCAGGTAATATTCCTCGTCCGCCGGTGTCCACATGACAGGGTAATCGATCTCCGTGTCCGGGATATGTAACCATGCAGCCATATCACTGTTGGCGAGAAAGCTGTCCCGATAGGGATTGACCACGGGCTCGGGAGTAGGCTCCGGCGTGGGCTCGGGAGATGGCTCCGGGGACGGAGAGGGGGACGGTTCCGGTTCAACAGAAGGAAACACGGACTCGGCGTCGGAAGAGCTCTCCTGCATTATGACCTCGGCAGAGGAACGAAGCTCCTCCATGCCTGTATCTGTGCGGAGATCATCCCTCGCGTAGCGGATCATCAGAACTACAGCAGCCGACAGACAGCTGACGGCAATCACAGCCAGAATGATGGCAATGGCTTTTCTGGAGTTTTTCATAGCTGCTCCTTAATGATTTTTCTTTCAATATAGTAATTCTAGCTTAAAAAAACATGCAATGCAATACCTTTGAATATACATTATTGAAAAAACAAGGAGGAGAACAGGATGAGTAAATGGAACCAGAGGCTTCTCTCGGCGGCAGCAGGAATGCTTCTCCTGCTTTCACTGGTATATGTCTGTAAGGAGACGGTTCTGTACACTGCCGGACGGGGAAACGCGATGTCGGGGGGAAACATGCGGTGTGTGGTGATCGACGCGGGACATGGCGGAGATGATCCGGGCAAGGTGGGAATCAACGGGGCGAAGGAGAAGGATGTAAATCTTCAGATTGCGGAAAAGGTGAAAAAATATCTGGAGGCAAATGATATTACCGTTGTGATGACAAGGGAGAGCGATGAGGGGCTGAACGATGCAAATGCCTCTAATAAGAAGGTACAGGATATGAAGCGGAGGATAGAGCTGATCGACAAAACGGCGCCGCAGGTCACGGTGAGCATCCACCAGAACAGTTACCCGGAGGAATATGTTCACGGCGCACAGGTATTTTATTATACCGGAAGCAAGGAGGGACAGAGTCTGGCAGATGCGATCCAATGGCAGCTGGTAGACAAGGTTGACCCAGAGAACAAGAGACAGGTCAAGGCAAATGACAGCTATTACCTGTTGAAAAAGACAGGCATACCGATCGTCATTGTCGAATGTGGCTTCCTCTCTAACAGCGCGGAGGCGGAAAAGCTGTGTACCGACGATTATCAGGAACGGGTGGCGTGGGCAATCCATATGGGAATTCTGCAATATCTGAATAAACAAGACTGAGTCTTTTCCTTTTCGGGGAAGTGTGATATACTTGCTGTAAGTGTGCAGAAAAATCGGAAAGTGTCAAATGAGATGAATACAGTAACAGTTAAAATTGACAGAAGCAGGGCGGAGTTTACGGAGACGGAGGATGCTGCGCTGCGTCGGGCGGGAGAGGTCATCCGCGCGGGCGGGCTTGTGGCATTTCCGACGGAAACAGTCTATGGGCTGGGCGGGGATGCACTGAACAGAGAGTCTTCCCGCAAAATTTATGCCGCAAAAGGCAGGCCGTCGGACAATCCTCTGATCGTCCATATCTGTAAGTTCGAGGACATCAGGCGGATCGTGAAGGACGTGCCGGAGGAAGCCTGTAAGATCGCAGAGGCGTTCTGGCCGGGGCCGCTGACAATGATCCTTCCAAAGTCGGAGCTTGTCCCGAAGGAGACGACGGGCGGGCTGGACACGGTGGCGGTGCGTTTTCCATCCGATAGAATAGCACAGAGGCTGATAGAATACAGCGGGGGCTACATTGCTGCGCCGAGCGCCAACCTTTCCGGGAGACCGAGTCCGACAGTGGCGAAGTATGTAGCTGAGGACATGGACGGCAGGATCGAGATGATTATAGACGGCGGAGAGGTCGGGATCGGTCTGGAGTCCACGATTATTGATCTCACGGTGAGTCCGCCGCAGATTCTGCGCCCGGGATATGTGACGGAGGAGATGCTGCGGAAGGTTCTCGGCAGGGTGGATACGGATGTGACGATCCTCAACGCCGACAGTGGACAGGCTCCGAAGGCACCGGGAATGAAGTATCGCCATTATGCGCCGAAGGGCGAGCTGACGATCGTGGAGGGTGAGCCGGATGCGGTGGTCGCCTATATCAACGGGCAGGTGCGGAAGGCGCGTGAAAACGGTGAAAAGACCGGTGTGATCGGTACGGATGAATGTGCCGGAAAATATTGTGCGGATGTTGTCAAGAGCGTGGGCAGCAGAGAGGATGAGGAGAGCATTGCAAGGCATCTCTTTACGGCGCTCAGGGAATTTGACGACGAAAACGTGGAAAGAATGTATTCGGAGAGCTTTGACAGCGAGGGACTGGGACAGGCGATCATGAACCGGCTGTTGAAGGCGGCAGGACATCATGTTGTCAGACTTCAGGATGAAACAAAGATTTCATAAAAATCGTTTATAGATACAGGAGGAGCAAAATGATTGCGATTGGAAGTGACCACGGCGGTTACGAACTGAAGGAAAGCGTAAAGCGGCATCTCGAGGAAAGGGGAATCCCCGTGCAGGATATGGGCTGCGACGGAACGGCATCTGTGGACTATCCGGTTTACGGACATGCAGTGGCGAAGGCGGTAGCCGACGGAAGCTGTGAGAAGGGCATTGTCATCTGTACGACAGGGATCGGCATCAGCATTGCGGCGAACAAGGTTCCGGGAATCCGCTGTGCACTGTGCGCTGACAGCCTGTCAGCGAAGATGACCCGTCTCCATAACGATGCGAATGTACTTGCGCTGGGCGGCGGCTTTGTCGGGAAAAACCTTGCGCTGGAGATCGTCGATGTATTTCTGGACACGGCATTTTCCGGTGAGGAGAGACATCAGCGCAGGATTGATCTGATTGAAAAACTGTAAGTACCTATTTAAAAAAATATTAAAACACCATCAGGAGGAAAAAATTAATGGCTAAAGTAGTAATCATGGATCATCCCTTGATACAGCACAAGATTGGATTTATCCGCAGAACGGAGACAGGAACAAAGGATTTCAGACAGACCATCAGCGAGATCGCAATGCTGATCTGCTATGAGGCGACCAGAGATCTGAAGCTGGATGACGTTGAGATCCAGACCCCTATCTGCAAGGCGACCGTGAAGGAGCTGAGAGGCAAGAAGATGGCGGTTGTTCCGATCCTGCGTGCCGGTCTCGGCATGGTAGACGGAATGCTGACACTGATTCCGGCAGCAAAGGTCGGACATATCGGACTTTACAGAGATCCCGAGACCTTAAAGCCGGTGGAATATTACTGCAAGCTTCCGGCAGACTGCGCCGAGAGAGAGGTATTTGTGGTAGATCCCATGCTGGCTACCGGCGGTTCTTCCGTGGCAGCGATCCAGATGCTGAAAGACAAGGGCTGCAAGAATATCCACTTCATGTGCATCATTGCCGCACCGGAAGGAATTGAGGCGATGAAGAAGGCACATCCCGATGTGGATATGTATGTCGGAGCGCTGGATGAGAAGCTGAACGACCACGGCTATATTGTTCCGGGTCTCGGCGACGCGGGCGACCGTATTTTCGGCACAAAATAAGATTGCGGCGAGAGGTGGCCTATGAATAAAAGGGAAGACTATATCAGCTGGGATGAGTATTTTATGGGCGTGGCACAGCTTTCGGGCATGCGCTCGAAGGATCCGAACACGCAGGTCGGAGCCTGTATTGTAAGCAAAGACAACAAGATATTGTCCATGGGATATAACGGCTTCCCAAACGGCTGCTCGGACGAAGAGTTCCCGTGGGCGAGAGAGGGTGACGAGCTGGACACAAAGTATCCCTTTGTCACTCACGGGGAACTGAATGCCATCCTGAATTACCGGGGCGGTTCGCTTGAGGGAACGAAGCTCTATGTGTCGCTTTTCCCTTGCAATGAGTGCGCAAAGGCGATCATTCAGGCAGGGATCAAGACGGTGGTGTATGACAGCGATAAATATCTGGGAACACCGGGGAACCGCGCTTCCAAGAAGATGTTTGACGCTGCGGGAGTGACCTATATCCCGTATTCACACACGGGACGGCAGGTAAAGATACAGCTATAGGATCACGGAGAGAACGGAAAGGCAGGTTGCATTTCTTGAGGAACTGGAGAAAAACGGCTGTCCTGATGACGGCAGTGCTATTTACAGGGCTGTTTTCGACAGCCGGGGCGGAGGTGTCCCTCCCCGGTACGCTTGTCGTGTCCGCAACCTCCAACACCAGACAGCAGATCGACGAAGCCGAAGAGAGAAAGAAGGAGCTCGAGGATGGGAAAAAGCAGAACGAGGGCGAACTGAGCGATCTCAAGGGCGAGCAGAACGGTCTGAAAAAGGAATTAAAGAGTCTGAATGACCAGCTGACGCAGATTGTTGCGAATCTTGCGGATCTGGAACAGCAGATTCATCAGAAGGAACAGGAAATATCCGACACACAGGCGGCGCTTGACGAGGCGAGAGCTACGGAGGAGTGGCAGTATGCCTGCATGGTAGAGCGGGCGCGCGCCATGTATGAGACGACGGAAGACAGCTATCTGAATGCATTGCTGAAGGAAAAAAGTCTTTCCGACATTCTGAATGCGGCGGATTATATCGAGCGGATCGCCGCGTATGAACGCAAGATGATGGATCAGTACAAGGAAAACAGAATTTTCATCGAGGGAGAGGAGGCCAGACTTCAGAGCGAGAAGGTGGAACTGGATGCCCTGAAGGCGCAGGCAGAGGCGGAAGAGGCGAGGGTTTCGGAGCTTATCAGCCAGACCTCAAATTCGATTGCAAAATACGGAGACCAGATTGCGGATGCAGAACAGAAGGCGCGGGAATACGAGGAGCAGATCAAGAAGGAAGAGGAAAATCTGGAATATCTGAAAAAGAAGCTGGCGGAGGAGATCGCGCTTTCGCAGGCGGCTGCAAACGCGGCGTGGAGAGATATTTCAGAGGTGACCTTTACGGAGGGAGACCGGTATCTGCTGGCGAACATAATCTATTGCGAGGCGGGCGGCGAACCCTACGAGGGAAAGCTTGCCGTGGCGAGCGTGGTGATTAACAGGGTGCTCAGCTCAAAGTTTCCCGACACGGTCGTGGGCGTCATTTACCAGAACCGGCAGTTTTCACCGGTGGGAAGCGGACGGCTTGACCTTGCCCTCGCCGCCAACAAGGCGACAGATCAGTGTTACCGAGCGGCGGACGAGGCAATGTCGGGCGTGACCAATGTCGGCAGCTGCGTCTTTTTCCGCACGCCGATAGAGGGATTGTCCGGTATCAATATCGGAGGGCATGTGTTCTACTAATCACAGCCCGAGGGCATTCAGACGAGCGAGAAGCTTGTCGAACTTATCACGGTATATCAGAGAGAGCAGATGATCGAGACTGCGGAGGCAGGAGGTCATCTGCTCTTTTGTAATCAGATTGCGCTCCATCGCTTCGGCAAGCTCATCCAGATCGACGACCTTCATGCGGCCGTCCGGGTAGAGAATGACATCGGCGAGCAGGTCAGTGACGGTGAGGGAAGCCTCCCCGGGATTACAGGTGTACTCAATAATATCGCAGTAGCAGTAGAGAAGAGAGCCATCCTCGCGGTACATTTTGCTGACCTTAAAGCCTTCCTTCAGAAAATAGCAGGAGCAGCCGTGGGAAAAGGTCGATTTGGGGTTCAGGGTGTTCCATTTTGTTACAATGATTTCGTCGTTCTGTTCAAGAATGATGTCGTCCTTCAGCAGAATACATTCTGCCGGGATGAGCCTGCGGCGGTAAAGCTTGGAAACAGTCATCGGAATACCTCCTCTATCATTGGAATCATTTTTGGAAACAGCGGTTCAAAGAACCTGCTCCAGCTCGGGGAAGGGGATGAAGGGAGCGGGAGGGACGGTGTGCGGGCAAAGCTCCTTTTCCATCCAGATCATGTCGTGCCATGCGCCGTTTTTGTACCCGGAGCTGTGAAAATGGGCGACTGTTTGATAGCCCAGCTTTTCGTGCAGCGCGATGCTGACAGGATTCGGGTAGGTGATGCAGGCGCAGAGATTGCATACATTCTGCCGCCGGAGACAGTCCTCAAGAGCGAGGTACAGTGCCGTCCCGACACCCTTTCCGTGACAGGACTGACTGACGTAGATGGAGGTCTCGACAGACCAGCTGTAGGCAGCGCGGGTCTTGAAGGCAGAGGCGTAGGCGTAACCGACAGGCTGACCGTCCTCCTCGGCGACAAGATAGGGATAGCGTTCCAGTGTATGACGGATGCGCTCCCGGAACTCCTCGGCAGAAGGAGCAACATATTCAAAGGTGATGGAGGTGTTCTCGACATAGGGGGCATAGATGCCTGCCAATTCAGCGGCGTCCTCCGGGGCAGCAATACGAATTTTCAGTTTTGCAGTCCTCCTTTCGACATATTTCTTATTTTGTTCAAATACTACAACCGGAAAGCCGTTGAGTCAATGTCCTTTTGTAAAAAATCTTTAGTTTTTTGTCACTTTAAAACGGTCAGACCCTAGACATTTTTTGAAAATTTGGATATAATCTATCACATGAAACGATACAGGGAAGATAAGAGAAAAACATTTCAGACGTTGGCACTTATCACACAGCTTGGGCTGATTATGATAAGCTCTGTGGGGATTGCTTCGTGGATCGGTGTCTGGCTGGATCGGAAGCTGGGAACCTCATTCATTACAGTTGTGATGTTCTTCCTCGGAGCGGCCGCCGGATTTCAGGCGGTATACCGTATGGTAAGACAGATATTTAGGGACGAAGACGGGAAAGATGATAGAGACTCTGAAAAAGACCGATAGAACGCTTTTGGAAATGCATACGGGAATGCTTGTCTTCGGACTGGTCTGTCAGCTTGCAGGCTTCCTGCTGGCAAAGCATCAGCTGCAATATGCCATGAGTCTCTGGATCGGAGTTGCACTTGCTGTCGCAGGCAGCATTCATATGGCGCGGACTCTTGACCGGGCGCTGCCGCAGGGGGCAAACGCTTCGCGGACGATAACGATGGGCTATCTGATCCGCTATGTGGCGGTTGCCGTGGTATTTGCGGCTATATTTCTCGAGGGGACATTAAACCCTGTTATTGTGTTTCTGGGTTATATGAGTTTGAAAGTAACGGCGTATTTACAGCCGATTACCCATAAGCTTTACAACAGGCTATTTCACGAAACCGATCCGGTGCCGCAGGACATGCCCGAGGAGGAGACCGTTTCGGATGAAGAGACGGTTTCGGAGCAGGGGCAGCTGCGTTGACGGAGAGGCTAAATTAAATAAAAAGGAGGTGAAAACATGGGACATGGAATCCTGTTATCCGGTGGCTCTGACATCGATTTTATGATTCATGGGATTTTCCGATATTCCTTTTTCGGTCATGAGGTCTGGATAACAACCACACATGTGTGTGTATTAATCATTATGATTATTCTGATCGGTTTTTCCATTGCGGCAAAACGATGCATGGATAAGGCGGGAGAGGTTCCGGGCGGTTTTCAGAACGTTGTCGAGCTGATCGTTGAGAAGCTTGACGGCATGGTGGATTCCGTTATGGAGAAGTCGGCGTCGAAATATTATAACTATATCGGCACGATCTTTATCTTCATCCTTTTCAGCAATGTTTCCGGTCTGCTCGGCTTAAGGCCGCCGACGGCGGACTATGGAACGACGCTGCCGCTCGCATTGATTTCGTTCGCGATGATCCACTATAATAAGTGGAAATACCAGAAACCGATGACGATCTGGGAGGACACCTGTTCGCCGCTGCCTAAGTGGCTGCCGCTCTGGATACCTATCAACCTGATCGGAACGTTTGCGGTTCCCGTATCGCTCTCGCTGCGTATGTTTGCAAACGTGCTGTCGGGAACGGTAATGATGGCATTGCTCTACGGTCTGCTGGGCTGGGTCGCAACGGCGTGGCCCGCAGCGCTGCATGTGTACTTTGACTTGTTCTCAGGAGCAATTCAGACCTATGTGTTCTGTATGCTGACCATGACCTATATTTCCAACGAGATAGGAGACGGAACAAGACGCTGATTACTGTCAAAACAAAACAATATAAAACCAGGAGGAAAAAAGAATGGACTTCAATGAAAACTTTATTTTGGGATGCTCTGCTATCGGTGCAGGTCTTGCACTTATCGCAGGAATCGGACCCGGTGTAGGACAGGGTATCGCTGCCGGACACGCTGCAGCAGCAGTAGGACGTAACCCGAGCGCACAGTCACAGATCAGATCGACCATGCTTCTTGGACAGGCCGTTGCCGAGACCACCGGTCTGTACGGTCTGTTGATCGCATTCCTGTTATTGTTCGTAAAACCCCTTCTGCCTTAAGCATAAGAGCGCAGTACATGCTTGAAAGAAGGCAGAAAGGAGGCAGAGAATGATACTTTTAACAGAAGGCCAGACCATGTCGAGGCTTTTCGATCTGGACTGGCAGCTGGTTGCTGATTCCTGTCTGACGATCATCGCGGTTTTTGTGCTGTTCCTTTTTATGAGCTATTTTCTGTTCAATCCTGCGAGAAAGATGCTGAACAGCCGTAAGGACAAGATCCGTGCGGAGCTGGAGACGGCTAAGAAGGATATGGACGAGGCGGGACGCCTGAAGGAAGAATACGAAAGCAGGCTGAAGGAAGTAGACAAAGAGGCGGAAGGCATCCTGAGCGAGGCGCGCAAAAAGGCGCTGAACAACGAGGCACAGATCATTGCCCAGGCGAGAGAGGAAGCGGCACGCATCCTTGACAGGGCGCGGACAGAGGCGGCGCTGGAGAAGCAGAAGGTGTCGGATGAGGTCAAGCAGGAGATTATTTCCGTTGCATCTGTTATGGCAGGGAAGATGGTCGCTGCATCCATTGATACCACCGTTCAGAATCAGCTGATCGACGAGACGTTGAAGGAAATAGGTGATAAAACATGGCTAAATTAGTGTCCAAGACATACGGTGAGGCCTTGTTTGAAGTGGCGATGGAGTCCGGTGAGGACAAGGCAGCCCAGCTGCAGGAGGAAATTAAGACTCTCAGGACGGTTCTGGCGGAGAATCCGGAGTTCGACGAACTGATGGAACATCCCGGAATTCCGAAGCAGGAAAAGCTGCAGGTGCTGGATCAGGTGTTTGAGGGACGCATCAGCGGGGAGCTGGTGAATTTCCTGAAGATCATTGTCTCCAAGGAGCACTATAAGGAGCTGGATGCTGTTTTTGATTATTTCACCGACAAGGTGAAGGCACAACGCAGGATCGGAATCGCGTATGTGACAACGGCGGTGGAATTGACGGCAGACCAGAAAGCGGCTGTGGAACGCAGACTGCTGGAGACAGGCGGATACCGGGAGATGGAGATGCATTATCGGACAGATACTTCCGTTATCGGCGGGATGATTATCAGAATAGGCGACAGAGTTGTGGATAGCAGTATCCGCACAAAGCTGGAAAAAATGACCAAACAATTATTACAAATCCAACTGGGATAACCGGCTGGAAGAAAGGTGCGACAGATCCATGAATTTAAGACCGGAAGAAATAAGTTCAGTTATCAAGGATCAGATTAAGCGCTATGCGTCTACGCTGGAAGTGGCAGATGTAGGTACTGTCATCCAGGTGGCGGATGGAATTGCGCGTGTACATGGTCTGGAAAATGCCATGCAGGGCGAGCTTCTTGAGTTCCCCGGGGATGTATACGGCATGGTGCTGAATCTGGAAGAGGATAACGTCGGCGTGGTACTTCTGGGCAGTGCAAAAAATATCAGTGAAGGCGATACTGTCAAGACGACCGGAAGAGTGGTTGAGGTTCCCGTTGGCGATGCCATGCTGGGACGTGTTGTCAATTCGCTCGGACAGCCCATAGACGGCAAGGGACCCATTCAGACGACCGCATACCGCAGAATTGAGCGTGTGGCGAGCGGCGTTATTACCAGAAAGGGCGTTGACACACCGCTGCAGACAGGTATTAAGGCAATTGATGCCATGGTGCCGATCGGCAGAGGACAGCGTGAGCTGATTATCGGTGACCGTCAGACAGGAAAGACGGCAATCGCGATTGATACGATCATTAACCAGAAGGGTCAGAACGTAAAATGTATTTATGTGGCAATCGGCCAGAAGGCATCTACCATTGCCAATATTGTAAAGACTTTGGAAGAATATGGTGCCATGGCCTATACGACCGTCGTGGTTTCGACGGCGAGTGACCTTGCACCTCTGCAGTACATCGCTCCTTACTCGGGATGTGCGATCGGTGAGGAGTGGATGGAGAAGGGAGAGGATGTTCTGGTCGTGTATGATGACCTGAGCAAGCATGCTACCGCATACCGTACACTCTCCTTGCTGCTTCGTCGTCCGCCCGGGCGTGAGGCATATCCCGGCGACGTATTCTATCTCCATTCCAGACTGCTTGAGAGAGCGGTGCGGATGAGTGATGAGTACGGCGGAGGCTCCCTGACGGCACTGCCGATCATTGAGACACAGGCGGGAGACGTATCGGCGTATATTCCGACAAATGTTATTTCCATCACGGATGGACAGATTTATCTGGAGACGGAGATGTTTAACTCCGGTTTCCGCCCGGCAATCAACGCAGGTCTGTCAGTGTCACGTGTAGGTGGTGCGGCACAGATCAAGGCGATGAAGAAGATCGCGGCGCCTATCCGTACAGAGCTTGCACAGTACAGAGAGCTTGCTTCCTTCGCACAGTTCGGCTCCGAACTGGATGATGACACGAAGGAGAAGCTGGCACAGGGTGAGAGAATCCGTGAGGTTCTCAAGCAGCCGCAGTACAAGCCGATGCCCGTTCAGTATCAGGTTATCATTATCTATGCGGTGACGAAGAAATATCTGCTGAAAATACCGGTGGAGGACATTACGAGATTCGAGGCAGAGCTGTTTGAGTTCCTTGACACCAAGTATCCTGAGATACCTGCAAACATCGCTTCCGAGAAGGTTATTTCCGATGAGACGGAAGAGCTGTTGAAGAAGGCGCTTGAAGAGTTTGTGGCAGCGTGGAACTGAGCGTAAGCCTAAAGCCGGATCTGCGAAATGCATGAAGGAGATTTGAAATATGGCATCAATGCGTGATATAAAACGCCGCAAGAGCAGTATACAGGGGACACAGCAGATCACGAAAGCGATGAAGCTGGTTTCCACGGTGAAGCTGCAGCGTGCGAGAGCGAGCGCGGAGCGCTCCAAGGAATATTTCAACTGCATGTATGATACGGTGAACAGCATTCTGGCGCGTGTGGGGCATATTGACCATAAATACCTTAACTCCGGGGAGTCTGACAAGAAGGCGGTGATCGTCATCACTGCGAACAGAGGTCTCGCCGGCGGATATAATTCCAATGTTGAGAAGCTGGTGACAAGGCATCCCGACTGGAAGAAGGAGGATCTGGTCATCTACTCCATCGGAAGCAAAGGGCGCGAGGCATTCCAGCGTCATGGATACGAGGTGCGTGAGTGCAACAATGATATTATCGAGGGACCTGCCTATGCCGATGCCATGGCGCTTTCCGGCCAGCTGTTGAAGTCCTATGCGGACGGAGAGATCGGGGAGATCTATCTGGCGTACACAGCCTTTAAGAATACGGTGAGCCATGTGCCCACTCTGTTAAAGCTGCTGCCGGTTGAGGTACAGGCTCCCGCGGAGCAGGAGGAGAAGAATCAGGTGGAGACCCTGATGAACTTTGAGCCGCAGGAGGAAGAAGCCCTCGATATGCTGATACCGAAGTATGTCACAAGTCTGATTTACGGAGCGCTGATGGAGGCGGTTGCCAGTGAGAACGGCGCCCGTATGCAGGCGATGGACAATGCGACCAGCAATGCTGAGGAAATGATAAGTGATCTTGCGTTGAAGTATAACAGAGCCCGTCAGAGCTCTATTACACAGGAATTGACAGAAATTATAGCCGGTGCGGAGGCAATCGGCTAAGCGAAGTATATGTCTGTTGCGGCAGACAGGAAAGAGGTAGAAATGGCAGGAGAAAACAAAGGTAAGATTACCCAGGTCGTCGGTGCCGTTCTCGACATCCGCTTTGATGAGGGTAAGCTTCCCGAGATAAACGAAGCAATTCGCATTCCTACCAGAGACAGCGGTGAACTGGTTGTTGAGGTCTCCCAGCATCTGGGTGACGATACGGTCAGATGTATTGCCATGGGCAGCACCGACGGTCTCGTAAGAGGTATGGAAGCGATTGCGACGGGCGCACCCATCTCCGTTCCGGTAGGTGAGAATACGCTGGGACGTATTTTCAATGTTCTGGGGCAGCCCATCGACAACAAGCCTGCACCGGAGGGAGTGACCTACGAGCCGATCCACAGACCGGCGCCTGACTTTGAAGAGCAGTCAACCGACACGGAGCTGCTGGAGACGGGTATCAAGGTCGTTGACCTGCTCTGCCCTTACCAGAAGGGTGGAAAGATCGGTCTGTTCGGCGGTGCCGGTGTGGGTAAGACCGTTCTGATTCAGGAGCTGATCCGTAACATAGCGACAGAGCACGGCGGATATTCCGTATTTACCGGTGTAGGAGAGCGTACCCGTGAGGGAAATGACCTGTATCATGAAATGACGGAATCCGGCGTTATCGAGAAGACGACGATGGTGTTCGGACAGATGAATGAACCCCCCGGAGCGAGAATGAGAGTCGGACTGACTGGTCTGACGATGGCGGAGTATTTCCGTGACAAGGGCGGCAAGGACGTTCTGCTGTTCATTGATAATATCTTCCGTTTCACACAGGCAGGCAGCGAGGTTTCCGCGCTGCTCGGACGTATGCCGTCCGCCGTTGGTTATCAGCCGACCCTGCAGACGGAGATGGGTGCGCTGCAGGAGCGTATCACTTCGACAAAGAACGGTTCCATCACATCCGTACAGGCAGTCTATGTCCCTGCGGATGACCTGACAGACCCGGCACCTGCGACGACATTTGCGCATCTGGATGCGACGACCGTGTTGTCCCGTTCCATCGTTGAGCTGGGTATCTATCCTGCGGTAGATCCGCTGGAGTCCACCTCCCGTATTCTGGACCCCAGAATCGTCGGCGAGGAGCATTATAATACAGCGCGTGGCGTACAGGAGATTCTGCAGAGATATAAGGAGCTTCAGGATATTATCGCCATCCTCGGTATGGATGAGCTCTCCGAGGAGGATAAGCTGGTCGTTTCCCGTGCCAGAAAGGTACAGAGATTCCTGTCGCAGCCGTTCTTCGTTGCGGGACAGTTCACCGGACTGGAAGGAAAGTATGTGCCGCTCGGCGAGACGATCCGCGGCTTTAAGGAAATTCTGGAAGGAAAGCACGACGACATTCCGGAGAGCTACTTCCTGAATGCCGGAAGCATCGACGACGTGCTGGCTAAGTGCCAGAAATAGGAGGAAGGCTTATGGCAGACAATAGCAGCTTTCTTCTGCGCATCATAACACCTGACAGAGTTTTCTACGAGAATCAGGTAAAGATGGTGGAATTCAATACGACCGAGGGAGAGATCGGTGTACTGCCGGGACATATTCCGCTGACAGTCATCATAAAGCCCGGAATCCTGAACATCACGGAGGAAGAGGGCGACAAGGAAGCGGCGCTGCATGCAGGCTTTGCCGAAATTCTTCCCGAGCAGGTAACAATTCTGGCTGAGATCATCGAATGGCCGGAAGAGATTGACCAGGAGCGTGCCGAGGCTGCAAGGGAGCGTGCGGAGGAGAGACTTCGCAGCAGAACCCCCGAGACGGATATAGCCAGAGCGGAAACGGCGCTCCAGAGAGCGATGGCTCGAATTAATGTACTGAAATGAGTAGACGGTGGCGGTAACGGTTAAGTGCCGGAATGCATATGCTGTAGAAAAGGTTTTTCGAGGAACGCATATGGAATTTCATTCTAAACTGTTACAGCTGGTACCGGAGCAGAAGGTAAGGGGCTGGAATGGGCCCCTTCCTTTTTATATGACCTATCCGGGCTATTTCGGGCCGGGACAGGAGGCGTTGCTGATTCGGGATCTGGAATATCTGCAGCAGATGTATACCGCCGATGTAAGAAAGTATCAGCGCAGGATCGCAGAGATTCTGGATAAGACAGACTATGAGGGAAGTATGATCTATGATGAGTACCCGGACAAATGCAGTCTGCGGGCGCTCGCCGGATCAATGTCTAAAATCTTTGAAAACGAGGAGGAAAATCCTCCATCGGAAGAGATGATACAGATTTTACTGCTGAATGAAATCTACAAGCGCCGTCATGGCGGAAGACGTGGAAAATACGATATATTTTTTTAGGATGATAGAAATATGGACGAATTACAGACACTGTTTCAGAATGTGCTGAACAGGGAACTAATACAGATGATCCTGAGCAATTCCCGCGATGCGGACAGGGCGGCCAAGGTGAAGATCCGCCCGGTGCTGATTAAGGAGGAGCTTCTTTTTCAGGAGACGCTTTATCGGGGGACCCAGGTGTTTCACGCCAATTTTAAGACGGAGGAGCTGATTGCCCGTCTGCAGGGCTATCTGGCAGATACCTTCCGGCAGGCACAGATCGTCTGCGCAAAAGAAGAAATCACTGTCCTTGTGAGCAAAAAGGGTACGGTTACGATAAAGAAAAAGAAGAAAGCGGAGACGCCCGTTTCCCGTGACCTGTCTCATAACAGGACAAAGAAATACATTCTGAAGGAAGGGGAGCCGGTTGACTTTCTTGTGGGGCTTGGCGTGCAGACCGAGGACGGCCGCGTGGCGAAGACCTACTATGACAAATTCAGACAGATCAACCGTTATCTGGAGTTCATTGAAGATATTCTGGATAAGCTGCCCACGGACAGAACGATACGTATTATTGACTTCGGATGCGGGAAGTCGTATCTTACCTTTGCGATGTATTATTATCTGCACCGGCTTCAGAAGCGGGATATCCGGGTTACGGGGCTGGATTTAAAGGCAGATGTGATGGAGCATTGCAATCAGCTTGCGGCAAAGCTGGGCTATGAGAGATTAAATTTTGAGGTTGGAGACATCAAGAGCTATAGCGGAGAGGATCAGGTTGATATGGTCGTCTCCCTACACGCCTGCGATAAGGCGACGGATTATGCTCTGGAGAAAGCTGTCAAATGGGGAGCGGGCGTGATTATGGCAGTGCCGTGCTGTCAGCACGAGCTCAACGGACAGATACAGTGTGAGGTGCTTCAGCCCATATTGAAGTACGGCGTCATTAAGGAGAGAATGGCGGCGCTGATTACGGATGCCCTGCGTGCGGATGTTCTGGAACAGCATGGATATGACACGCAGATACTGGAATTTATTGACATGGAACATACGCCGAAGAACCTGCTGATCCGGGCGGTCAGAAAGACCGGCATGCGTCCGGCATCACGGACGGCTCCGGTAGAGCGGGTGACGGAGTTTCTGCAGGTTCATCCGACGCTTATGGAGCTGATGTAAAGAGCAGCGCAATATTGGAGATTTCTATGAAAAAGAGCATTGTGAAGTTTTTGGTATTCATAGCTACATTCATACTGACCCTTATCATCGGCGGCAGGATTATGAATAAGGGGCATGACAATCTGACAATCGAGATGGCGGAGGCGTCGCTTCCTGTTCTGAGCATGGGACTGGACGGGACAGAATATAACCGGCTGCACGGGTATACGGAGCCGATGGATGTGGCATTCCAGAGGGAAACCGTGACGGTGCTGGGCACGGCGCGTGATACGGGATTTTTTATTGACACTTATGGCGAAAATATAACAGCGATCTCCATTGAGGTGAGAAGCAGAGACGGCTCGAGACTGATCGAGAATACGGAGATCACGGATTATACGGTAAGCAGCCGGAGAATCAGCGGCAGGATTGCACTCAAGGATCTGATCGAGACGGACACGGAGTATTCGCTGGCGGTCATTCTGGAGCTGGACGATAGCAGGACAGTTTACTATTATACAAGAGCTGTCTGGAGCGAAAATTTACATGTTGCGGAAAAGCTGGAATTTGTGACGGACTTTCACCGACGCCTGTACGACAGGGAGTCAGCGAGAGAGCTTACGAAATATCTGGAGACAAACTCCAGACTGGAGGACAACAGCAGCTTTCACAAGGTAAATATCCACAGCAGCTTCCGGCAGATTACGTGGGGTGACCTGAATGTCACGGAGGTTATGGAGCCCAGCTATCAGCTGAGGGAAATTGCCAGCCAGACCGCGTCATTTCTCGTTGATTACGCCGTGGCGACATCGGACGGAAAGCAGATGACCTATTATCTGGTGGAGGAATATTACCGCGTCAGATATTCGACGGACAGAATGTACCTGTTGGACTATGAGAGGACAATGACCCAGATACCGGACACGGAGAGCATGTACGGAAACGACAAGATCCTGCTCGGCATCACAGACCCGGAGGTGTCCATGCTTGAGAGCGAGGATGGAAACATTGTTGTGTTTGAGGTGGCAAACCGGCTGTTCAGCTATGATGTCAGCACGAACAAGCTCACGGTCATTTTCAGCTTCTACGACAAGGCAAGCGCAGACAGCAGGACGCTGTACGACCAGCATGCCATAAAGATCCTCGATGTGGACGAGGGTGGAAATGTCCAGTTTGCGGTCTACGGATATATGAACCGGGGAAGACATGAGGGCAAGGTCGGAATCCAGATTTATACTTACAACAGCGGACTGAACACGATAGAGGAATTGATCTACATTCCTTCCGACAAGACATATGCGGTGCTGGCGGCGGAGCTGGATAAGCTGCTGTATCTGAACCGCGACGGACAGCTTTATCTGAATCTGGATTATGCGGTATACAAGGCAGATCTCAACGGAAGAACCTACACGAAGCTGATCGACATTGTACAGGATGGAAGTCTCCGGGTATCGGCAAACCATAAGATCGCAGTCTGGCCGGAAGGCGAGGATGTGTACCACAGCACAGTGCTGAACATCAGAAACCTGAATGCAGATGTAAAAAAAACAGTGACGGTGGCTGACGGCGAGGCAATTATGCCGCTGGGCTTCATGGAGGAAGACATCATCTACGGAGTGGCGAGGACGGAAGACATTGTCCGGGAGAAGTCGGGACGGATATTTTTCCCTATGTATAAGGTGTGCATCTGCAATTCTGCCGGGGAGCTGCTCAAGGCGTATAGCCAGGAAGAGATTTATATCACCGGCTGCACAGTCGAGGATAACCAGATTGTGCTTGACAGGGTCGTCAGAACCGCTGCGGGCGAGTACAAGGAAACGGATCAGGATCACATCATGAACAACATGGATTCCGAGCAGGGAAAAAATGTTGTTGTGACTGCCGATATTGATGTGTACGAGCGCTATGTGCAGATTCAGATGAAGGCGGAAATTGATACAAAGACGCTCAAGGTGCTCGATCCCAAGGAGGTCGTGTTCGAGGGCGGAAGAACGCTGGCACTCGACGACGAAAAAGACCTGAACAGATATTATGTCTATGGCCCTTATGGAATTGACAATATCTTCCTGTCTCCCGCCAGTGCGGTAAATCAGGCTTACGCAATAGCGGGCGTCGTGGTGAACGACCGCGGTGAATGCATCTGGCTTAAGGGCAACCGTGTCACCAGAAATCAGATTATGGCGATCAAAGCGACAGCCGTGACGGACGAGAAGGATAGCCTGGCGACCTGTCTGGACACAATTTTTAAGTTCGAGGGACTTGTGAGAAATTCGGAATACCTGCTGGCGCAGGGACAGACGGTGCTGGATGTATTGCAGGACAATCTGGAGGATGCGAAGGTGCTCGACATGACCGGCTGCAGCCTTGATGCCATGCTGTACTATGTAAACAAGGATATTCCGGTGCTGGCACTGCTTGAAAACGGGGAAGCGGTTCTTGTGACGGGCTTTAATGAGTTTAATGTGGTAATCATGGAACCGTCCACCGGCACTCTGTATAAGAAGGGGATGAACGATTCCACGGAATGGTTTGCCCAGAATGGTAATTGCTTTATTACCTACACCAGAAATACGGATTAAAAGATATATTTCCGGTACCTGCTCAGGATGTTGAGTAAAAGAAGCCCCAGAATCCCGCAGGAAATGACTTCACCAAGCCCTACAGTCAGCATGAAATAGGGAATGGAGCCGGGAAACTGATAGGCGTAATACAGCACAAAAGGTATAATCAGGGTGTTGGAAATGATAGGGGGCAGCGGAGCAAGCCACTTCTTAACGGAAGCGGAAGCCGAGCTGCGGCATAACAGCCATGTGCCGACTGCACCTAGGAGCGTGGCAAGGCTTCCGAATATAACATCCCAGATCATGCCGCCGGTCAGAAGGTTGCTGAGCAGACAGCCGAGAAATAATCCGGGTATGGCAGCGGGGGTGAAATACGGGAGGATAACAAGCGCCTCGGAGATCCGTACCTGTATGGCACCGGAGGCAAGGTTGAATGCGCTGATAAAATAGGTCAGCACAACATAGATAGCGGCAATCATTGCCGCCTGGACGAGGAACAGTACTTTCTTGTTTTTCATATTCAGTTCTCCTTTAGTTTTGTTTTACGAGTGGAAGGTCTCGAACACTCGATTCATTTTACGCCGGAAATCGGCGGGAAGCCCCGTAAGACCTTGGTTTTCAGGACTTCACAACGATAGTGAGTATAGCACGGAAGAGAAGAAAAAGCAAGGGCAGAGCTTACAACAGCTCTGCCTTTAATAATCTCTTCCGTATCTGAAAGCCGATCGACGTTGCGATTATCAGCTTGACAATGTCGGCGGGAATGTAAGGGATAACGCCTGCCATCAGTGCCTGCTGGAAGGTGAGCTCCATCTGATAAGCAAGCCACAGAGTACCGAACAGGTAGCATGCGGCAGTGCCGAGAACCATGCCCAGAAGGTACAGGGGGATGTTGCGGGAAAACTTATCGACAAAGAAACCGCAGATCAATGCCATGAAGAGATAGCCGATAATGTATCCGCCGGTAGGGCCTAAGAGCTTCCCGGGGCCGGAAGTATAGCCCGCAAATACGGGGATGCCCGCCAGACCAAGCAGAATATAGATTGCGACGCTGATCGTTCCGAACTTCATCCCGAGCACGGAGATGACGAAATAGATCGCAAGGGTGCCAAGGGAGATGGGAACGGGACTGATCGGGATGTTTAAGGCAAGCGGACTTAAAATGCATAAAACTGCCGCCATCAGACCGACCAGAGTGAGCTGTTTGACTGTAAAGAGACTTCTTTTCTGGGTAACTGTAGTATTCATATTTCCTCGCATTCTGCCGTTCTACGGCAAGCAGACGTAAAAATCCCGCCAGCTGTATAAGATGATTGTTAACCGAGAATAAAGCACGGATAAC
Organism: uncultured Acetatifactor sp.; assembly: GCA_934402315.1. GTDB lineage: Bacteria > Bacillota > Clostridia > Lachnospirales > Lachnospiraceae > Acetatifactor. The sequence continues at coordinate 66,167 of CAKRTS010000003.1, forward strand.
AAACAAACTATATAACATGGCGGGATGAATGTCAACCAATATTTTGAGCTGGTTTACAGTTCTCCTTTTTTGTACTTGGAAACGATGTTCTGAATTCTCTCGTTGGGGTTCAGAAGATCGCTGATAGAGGAGTCATGGTTCAGTGTATCAATGATATAGGCAATGTACTTGCTGAGGTCACAGCTGATATACCATTCTCTCTGTAACAGTTCGGGGGTCTGATAAACAAGGTTTGTGGTGAGAACCTTGTCTATAACTTTGTTTTCAAATGCCTTGTCAAACTTGTCCAGTCCGCTGGTAAACAGACCGAATGTGGAGAAGACAAAGATGCGGTTTGCCTTTCTCTCCTTCAGGGCAGCAGCAACCTCGAGAACGCTTTCACCGGAAGAAATCATATCGTCGATAATAATCATGTCCTTGCCCTCAACACTGGTGCCGAGGAACTCATGGGCAACAATGGGGTTGCGTCCGTTGACGATCTTGGTGTAGTCGCGGCGCTTGTAGAACATACCCATGTCCAGACCGAGAACGTTGGCGATGTAGATCGCACGTCCCATGCCGCCTTCGTCCGGGCTGATTACCATCATATGATCGGAGTCAATTTTCAGATCCTTTACATTGCGAAGCAATCCCTTGATAAACTGGTAAGCCGGTTGAACGGTTTCGAAGCCATGGAGGGGAATAGCGTTCTGCACTCTGGGGTCATGTGCGTCGAAGGTGATAATGTTGTCAACGCCCATCTGTACCAGCTCCTGCAGAGCAAGTGCACAGTCGAGCGATTCTCTGGCAGTTCTCTTGTGCTGGCGGCTCTCGTAAAGGAAAGGCATGATGACGGTGATTCTTCTTGCCTTGCCGCCGACAGCAGCGATGATTCTTTTCAGATCCTGATAATGATCGTCCGGGGACATATGGTTCTCATGTCCGCAGAGGGAATAGGTCAGCGAATAGTTACATACATCAACCAGAAGATAAAGATCCGTTCCACGTACAGATTCCAGAATCATTCCCTTCGCTTCGCCTGAACCGAAACGGGGAACCTTGGCGTTCAGCAGATAAGAATTTCGCTGATAGCCCGAAAAAGCGAGTGATTCTTTGTGCTCGCTCTCTCTTTCCGCCCGCCATTTTACAAGGTATTGATCTACCTTTTCGCCCAGAGGCCTGCACCCCTCCAAAGCGATCATTCCCAGAGAGCCTACGGGAATTGTTTCCAGATTTCTTTTCTCTTCGCGGTTACCCATGAATAACATCCTCACTTTTCTTTTCAATTAAAATAGTATCTTTGGAACAAATGCCTGTATGTCTGAGGTACTGATAAGCACATGCTTACTGACGCTGCCTGTTGCGCTTTTTGCAGATACGGATATCCTGTCCGGTCAGCTTACAGAGAGAGAAGGAGCTGGTAATCCGGGAAAAAATACGATCCGAATAACGGTCACGAAGCTCCTCTAAACTCAGATTTGTGGAAATAATCATCGCCTTCTTGCGCAGTCCCCGTTCGTTGAGACAGGAGAACAGCTGCGAGGCGACAAAGGTATTGGTGATCTCGGTTCCGAGGTCATCGATAATCAGCAGATCACAGCCATAGATATCTTCACAGAAATCCTGCAGGGCTTCCTTTTCCTTATAATCAAAGGAATATCGCGCAAGCATATCAAAGAGACTGGAAGAACTGAAATAGATGACAGAACAGCCCTGATCGATCAGTTCCTTCGCAATGCAGCCCGATAAAAAGCTTTTGCCCGTACCTACTGTACCATAAAAGAGAATATTGTGGTAGTCCTGATTAAAGTTTTTTATGAAATTCCGGCATAAATCCACAGCGGTCTCAAAGCGCCGTAAATCCTCGCCCTGATAATATTCAGTGGAAAGAGTTGAGAAATTTTCTCGGGAAATCATGTCCTGAATATTCGATTGTGAATAGAGAATGGAAATTTCACGCTGGCGGAAACAACTGCACTTCTGTTTGAGGTTATTATCATCCGTGATGTAGCCGGTGTCCTCGCATGCAGGACAGCGATAGACAGGCTTCAGATAATCTGCAGGCAGACCGGCGGAAGCCAACAGAGCCTGCTGACGCTGCCTGATATGGAGCAGGCTGTCATGAAGCCGGCCGCGGGCACTGTCATCTCCGGCGAGCATGGCTTTTGCGGCCGAGACTGAAAGGGTGCTGATGGAATCCTCCAGCTCCCGGTATTCCGGAATTGTCTGATAAACCTCAGCTTTCCGGGATTCGAGGGTATGCCGGTTGGTATCCCTGATTTGCTCATAGTCGCGTATGATAGACTCATATTGGGCGTTGTTCAGTGCCACGGCGATTCTCCTTGTCTTAATTACTTAAAAGCTCTTTTTCCAGCGCATCGAAGTCATAGGTGTTCTGGGAGAACTGGTTAAAACGGTTTGCGTGTGGCTTAGTAACCACGGTTGCGGTGGAACTCTTTTTGCGCTGCTGATAGAGCTCGTCTATTTTACAAATATCAGATTTGTGATGTACATTCTGTTCATGCCAGTTTTGAAGAATGCGTTCCGCATATTCAAAACGGTTCTTGTCGGTTGCCATGACGGTGCGCTCGCAGGCCTCAAAAATGATGTCGTTTGCAAAACCATATTCCTGTATCCAGCGCGTAATGTATTCGGCTTCCTTCTGTGTCGGGGAACCGCTCTTGCCAAGCTCATTCATGATGGCATAGACATTTTTGTCGTAGCGTGTGGAAACCTTCTGAGCCTGCTTCGGTGTGGTGATACCGGATTCTGCCCAGTTGACGGCAACCTTTTCTATGTACTTGAAATCCTTTTTTCCGCGGTCGACGCAGTACTGAAGAAGATAATCGGTCAGATCATCCGAAAAGTGCAGTACATCCTTGAAATACAGAATCGTTTTCATCTCCGACGGCGTCAGGGGTCTTCCGATATAGGATTCCGCGATGAAGAGGAGCTGTGCCGTATCCTGACGGTTTTTGAACTCTCTCAGCTGATCGGCGGAGTAGACGGGCTTCTCGAAAGGGTTGTCCGGTGTTTCGGCAGCGGGAGCAGTGACAGGCTGTGCAGTTGCAGCCGGCACGGGAACAAAGGAGGAGACCTCCTGGCCGCGGCGGCTCTTTGCACTGTCAGCAGTGTTCAGATCACGGATATGGATTCCGACAAGGGTCTTGTCCTCATCGAAGTCAAGCGTTAAAAGCCCGTTCTTTTCCCAGAACTTGAGGGCACGGACCACTTCCTTTTCGGTGTGGTTAAACTTGTCCGCAATATCAGACACACTGGTAGCCAGATGCGCATTCATCATGCGGAGCAGATAAAGATAGACCTTCAGCTGTGCGTCATTGGCATCCTTCATATATTCATCAATAAAAAGATTGGACACAACAGTAGAATTCACATCATTATCCTTATAAATCGTTAAACGTGCCATCAGTTACACTTCCCTCTTTGAGATTAAACGGACAATTTTCCGCAGTAGACAAAGTATAGCATAAGGCATCTGAAAAGGAAATAGTCAAAATCCCGAATCCTGCGAAGGGAAAAAGCGGTGTAAAGAACTGTGGATATTGTGGATACTGTGGATAAAAATGAGAATACCAGTGGACAAGCCCAAAGATTATCCACAACGGTAAAATAAATATCCACAGACAAAAAAATGAAAAAATAAATTTTGCCTGTGGATATTGTGGAAAACTATTGACCGAGAAGATTTTCACCGATTTTATGGACATCACCGGCACCCATAGTTATCAACATGTCACCGTTTATGCATTTTTCCAGTAAGAAATTTTCGATTTCGTCAAAGGAGGGAAAATAGTAGCACTCGTGTCCCAGCGCCCTGATCTCCCGCTGGAGATCCTCGGAGCTGATGCCGAGGGTATCCGTCTCTCTGGCGGCATAAATGTCCGCAAGTACAACCTTGTCAGCCAGTGAGAGCGCCTTTGCAAAGTCTTTTAAAAATGCTTTTGTCCGCGAGTAGGTGTGGGGCTGGAAGACGCACCATAGCGTTTTGTGCGGATAATTCTGCGCCGCGGACAAAGTTGCTGTAATTTCTGTCGGGTGATGTGCATAATCATCTATTACAGTGACTCCGCCGATGGAACCCTTATATTCAAAGCGCCGGTCTGTTCCGGAAAAGTCTTGCAAAGCCTCGGCGGTCACCTGTCTGCTGACGGAGAGATAGTCGGCGAGAGCGATGGAAGCCATGGCATTGCTCACATTGTGGATTCCGGGAACCTTCAGGGAAAACGTCTCGGTCCCTCCGGTGGAATCGTGCAGTACAAAAGAGGGGTGGCCGAAGCTGTCATAGCGGATGTCCGAGGGACGGTAATCAGCCGCCGCTCCGTCCACGGAATAGGTGATGACGCGGCAGGACAGGCCCTTTGTGATCTCATCGTAATCGGGAATGTCCGCATTGATGATGAGACAGCCGTCCGAGGGGATCAGCTCCGCAAATTTCCGGAAGGAACGGCGGATATCGGCAAGATCCTTAAAAAAGTCCAGATGATCTTCTTCTATATTAAGGATAAGACCGATCGTGGGGAAGAAGCTTAAGAAGCTGTTTGTGTATTCGCAGGCTTCCGTAACAAAGCACTGATTGCCGCCTACGCGGATATTGCCGCCGATGGATTTGAGCATGCCGCCGATGGAAAGAGTCGGATCGACACCGGCCCTGAGCAGTATCTCGCTTATCATCGAGGTGGTGGTAGTCTTGCCATGGGTGCCGCTTATGGCAATAGAGGTTTTGTAATTTTTCATCAGCTGGCCGAGAAGCTGGGCACGGGAAAGCCACGGGATTCCCTGCTCGCGGATCGCCTGAAATTCGAGATTGCTCTCTTTGACCGCGCTGGTGAGGATGGCACAGTCAATATCTGAAGTAATGTGCGAGGCGTTTTCTCCGTATTTTACGGAGATGCCCTTTTCTTCCAGAGCATGTGTGAGCCCGGAGGCCTTCCAGTCGGAACCGGATACGGTGAAGCCCTCCTGATGGAGAATCTCGGCAAGCCCGCTCATGCTGATGCCTCCTATGCCGACAAAGTAAACGTGGCAGGGAGCATTGAAATCGATTTTATACATAGGTTGCACTTCCTTACTGTTTCTTACATCATTGTATGTAACTATTATAAGCAGTATGGGCGAAAAAAACAAACAGAAAAAAAGCGTTTTGTGCATAAGAGTCGTAATTGTACAATTAAGCTTTCAATTGTGTAAAAAATATGTGAAATCTTACCATAAAATTTTCAAAACGGTAAATTTTTTTGGTAATAAATATTCACTTTCGTTTTCAAATGTGTTATAATTAGAAAACCGGATAATCGGTAAAAGGCTAGACAGAGGTGATGACATGATAAAAAAAGAGATGATTGCCATGTTGTTGGCAGGTGGACAGGGCAGCCGGTTGGGAGTGTTGACTTCCAAAGTCGCTAAACCGGCAGTCGCATTCGGAGGAAAATATCGTATAATCGATTTTCCCCTCTCCAACTGTATCAATTCCGGAGTAGATACAGTCGGCGTTCTGACACAGTACCAGCCCTTGCGTTTAAATACGCATATTGGAATCGGTATTCCTTGGGATCTGGATCGCAATATCGGTGGTGTCACGGTGCTCCCTCCCTATGAGAAGAGCTCTAACAGTGAATGGTATACCGGTACTGCAAATGCGATCTATCAGAATCTGGAATACATGGACAGCTTTAATCCTGACTATGTGCTGATTCTTTCGGGAGACCACATCTATAAGATGGATTATGAGGTGATGCTCGATTTCCACAAGGCAAACAATGCGGAGGTTACGATCGCCGTTATGCCGGTTCCTATTGAGGAGGCAAGCCGTTTCGGAATCATGATTACGGATGAGAATAAGAAGATCACTGAGTTCGAGGAGAAGCCGGAGCATCCCAGAAGCAATCTGGCAAGTATGGGTATCTACATATTTAACTGGAAGACCCTGAAGGAAGCGCTGATCGCAATGGCGGAGCAGCCGGCACTGGACTTCGGTAAGCATGTGATTCCTTACTGTCATGAAAAGGGGGCGCCCCTTTATGCATATGAATTTACCGGATACTGGAAGGATGTCGGAACCCTGAGCTCCTACTGGGAAGCGAACATGGAACTGATCGACATTGTGCCGGAATTCAACCTGTATGAAGAATATTGGAAGATTTACACCAGAAGCGAGATCCAGCCGCCGCAGTATCTTGCAAAGGACAGTGTGGTTGAGCGGAGCATCATCGGTGAAGGCTCGGATATTTACGGAGAGGTATATAATTCTGTCATCGGCTGCGGCGTGACAATCGGCAAGGGAACCGTGATCCGCGATTCCATTATCATGAACCAGACGCAGATCGGTGAGGACTGTGAACTGAATAAGGCGATCGTGGCGGAGGATGTGCAGATCGGGAACAGGGTAAAGCTCGGTATCGGCGAGGAGGCAGAAAATGAGACGGCTCCTCATATTTATAACCATGGTCTTGTGACTGTCGGAGAGAAGAGCGTAGTACCAGATGGCATTACCGTTGGAAAGAATTCCGTGATCTTCGGCGTGACGACAGCTGCTGATTATGAAGATTCTTATCTTGCGAGCGGCAAAACATTGATTAAGGCAGGTGAATAACAGTGAGAGCAATCGGAATCGTTTTAGCAGGCGGAAATAATCACAGGATGCAGGAGCTGTCCCAGAAGAGAGCGATCTGTGCAATGCCGGTTGCCGGCAGCTACCGCAGCATCGACTTTACGCTGAGCAATATGTCCAACTCCCATATCCAGAAGGTTGCAGTGCTGACACAGTACAATGCGCGTAGCCTGAATGAGCATCTCAGCTCCTCAAAATGGTGGGATTTCGGACGTAAACAGGGAGGACTGTTTGTAATGCCTCCGACAGTGACGGCGGAGAACAGCAACTGGTACAGAGGAACGGCAGATGCCATCTTCCAGAATATTTCATTCTTGAAGAACAGCCACGAGCCCTATGTAGTCATTGCTTCCGGCGACTGTGTGTACAAGCTGGATTTCAATAAGGTACTGGAGTATCATATAGAGAAGAAGGCAGATATTACGGTGGTGTGCCGTGATATGGAGCCGGGAACCAACGTGGAGCGTTTCGGCACGGTGCGTATGAATGAGGAATACCGCATAGAGGAGTTTGAGGAGAAGCCCATCAAGGCAAAGACAAACACAATCTCCTGCGGCATCTATGTGCTTCGCCGTCGTCAGCTGATCGAGATGATCGAGAAGTGCGCTGCCGAGGACTGGTACGACTTCGTAAGGGACATTCTGATCCGCTATAAGGATCTGAAGCGCATCTACGGATATAAGATCAAGGATTACTGGAGAAATATTGCTTCCGTGGATGACTATTACCGCACCAATATGGAATTCCTCAAGCCGGAGGTAAGAAATTATTTCTTCAAGCAGTACCCGGATATTTATTCCAAGGTGGATGACCTTCCGCCGGCAAAGTACAATGTCGGCGCGCAGGTGAAAAACAGTCTGATTTCCAGTGGCTGTATTGTAAACGGAGTAGTGGAAGACTCTGTGATCTTTAAGAAGAGCTACATCGGAAACAACTGTGTAATCAAGAATTCCATCATTCTGAATGATGTCTATATCGGGGACAACACCTACATAGAGAACTGTATTGTGGAGAGCCGCGATACCATCCGTGCGAACTCACGCTATGTGGGAGAGGATGGCAAGGTGCGGATCGTTGTGGAGAAGAACGAGAGATATTCTATGTAGTGGGCAGAGAACTAAGGGGGAAAATGTATGCAGGTTACAGATGTTCGGGTAAGAAAGGTCGAATCGGCAGCAGGCAAGAAGCTGAAGGCGATTGTATCGATCACGTTGGATGACGAGTTTGTGGTACATGACATCAAGGTAATTGAAGGTGACAAGGGGCTTTTCATTGCGATGCCCAGCAAGAGGTCATCCGATGGGGAATACCGTGATATTGCTCATCCAATCAACACTGCCACCAGGGATAATATCCAGAGAGTGATTCTGGAATATTATGAGAGGGCGATGCAGGAACCGGATTGGGAGTAAGATATGGAGACAAAGGGAGCCGCGGCAGAGATGTCGCGGCTGTTTTGCGATAGGAAAGCAGCAGGTATGTGTTGCAAGACGGTGAAAAATCCGCTATGATGGGAAATATCCGGAAGAAAGAGAGCGTTTGCGATGTACATTATTGTAGGTCTTGGAAATTTTGCAAAGGAATATGTCAACACGAGACACAATATCGGTTTTGACGTGATAGATAAGCTGGCGGAGCAGGAGAATATTGCAATGCTGGAGAAGAAGCACAAGGCGGTGATCGGAAAAGGGGTCGTGGCGGGACAGAAATGCATTCTGGCGAAGCCGGTGACCTTCATGAACCTGAGCGGCGAGAGCGTGCGGGAGCTGATCGACTATTATAAGGTAGATGAGACGACGGAGCTGATCGTGATCTCCGATGACATCAGTCTTGCTGTCGGACAGCTGCGTGTCAGGAAGAAGGGCAGCGCCGGCGGTCATAACGGGTTGAAGAATATCATTGCCCATTTAGGGCATGATTCCTTTATCAGAATCAAGGTCGGCGTCGGCGAGAAACCGAAGGGCTGGGATCTTGCGGATTATGTGCTGGGACATTTTTCCGCGCAGGAGAGAAAGCTGATGGATGAGGCGGCATTGAGAGCCGCAGACGCGATCCGCACGATTATCACGCAGGGTGCGGATGCTACAATGAATGAGTTTAACAGAAAGGTGTAAATTGGGATGCAGGCATTACTATCGCCCCTTCGGGAGCTGGCGGAGTTTGACGGTCTGAAGGATTCCCTGCGGAAGGGCAGGGGCTGTGTGGCATTGACCGGCTGCGTGGATTCGCAGAAACTGCATATGATATATGGGCTGAGCGACGGCGTGAAGGTGAAAGCCATCGTTACCTACAGCGATCTGAAGGCACGCGAGATCTATGAGGAATACCGGTTTTATGACAGAAATGTCATGCTCTATCCGGCGAAGGATCTCATTTTCTTTCAGGCGGATATTCACGGAAACCAGCTGGTCAGAGAGCGCGTCAGGACAATGCGCCGCCTGCTGGAGCGCAAGCCGCTGACGATTGTGACGACCTTTGCGGCGCTGATGTCACCGCTGGTGCTCTGGGACAGAGAGACGGATGTGATAGATATCGCACGCGGCGGTACACTGGATGAGCGGGCGATAGCAGAGAAGCTGGTGGCCTTTGGCTATGAAAAATGCTATCAGGTAGAGAATCCCGGGCAGTTTTCCATCAGGGGCGGTATCATCGACATCTTTGATCTCACGGAGGAAAATCCTTACCGGATCGAGCTTTGGGGAGATGAAGTGGAGTCGATCCGAAGCTTTGATGTGCTGAGCCAGAGGTCGATCGAGAAGCTGGAGAGCGTTTCGGTATTCCCGGCGACGGAGTTTGTGCTCGATGATGACAGGATTCGCGCCGGACTGAAAAAGCTGGAGGCGGAGGCGGCAAAACAGGAAAAGAAGTTCAGGGATGCAATGAAGACGGAGGAGGCACACCGGATCGCTGCGCAGGTAGGTGAACTGAGGGAACAGCTGACAGAGCTGAAGAGCAAGGTGAATCTGGAGGGCTATATCCGCTATTTTTATGAGGAGACGGTGACGCTGCCGGAACTTCTGGCACATATGTCAGAGCCGGTCTTTTTCATGGATGAACCTGCCCGCATCAAGGAGCAGGCGGATGCGGTGGAACTGGAATTCCGCGAGAGCATGGCACAGAGAGCGGAAAAGGGTTATATCCTTCCCGGACAGATGGACATTCTCTACAGCGGGGAGGAGGTGGCGGCGAGGCTCCAGCGGGGAAACGTTGTCACAATTGCGACGATGGAGGGGAAGACCGGATATTTCAGACCGGAGCGCCGGATTGACATTGCCTCCCGGAGCATCGCACCCTATAATAACAGCTTTGAGGCGCTCGTCAAGGATCTGAAGCAGTATCGGAAGAATAAGTACCGCGTGCTGCTGCTTTCCGGCTCACGAACCAGGGCAAAACGGCTCGCGGAGGATCTGCGGGACCAGGACATCTCGGCGGTGTACTCGGAGGATCCTTTCAGGGAGGTTCAGCCGGGCGAGGTGCTGACCTATTACGGACATGTGGCAAAGGGCTTTGAATATCCGATGATCCGGTTCGTTGTCCTCTCGGAGACGGATATTTTCGGCGCTGAAAAGAAAAAAAAGGCGAAGAAAAAGCTCTATCAGGGGCAGAAGATCAAGGACTTCAATGAGCTGAAGGTCGGGGATTATGTGGTTCATGAGAGCCATGGACTCGGAATCTACAAGGGCATTGAAAAGGTGGAAATGGAGGGCGTCGTCAAGGATTACATCAAGATTGAGTACCGTGACGGCGGCAACCTGTATGTGCTTGCAACAGGGCTGGATGTCATCCAGAAATATGCTTCTGCCGAGGCGAAGAGCCCGAAGCTGAACAAGCTGGGCTCCAAGGAATGGGAGAAGACGAAGACAAAGGTGCGCGGGGCGGTCAACGAGGTCGCAAAGGATCTCGTCGAGCTCTACGCGGCGCGTCAGGCGACGGAGGGCTACCGCTTTGGCAAGGATACTGTCTGGCAGAGAGAGTTTGAGGAAATGTTTCCCTATGAGGAGACGGAGGATCAGCTGAATGCCATTGCGGACACAAAGGCGGACATGGAGAGCAGCAGGATTATGGACCGGCTTGTCTGCGGTGATGTCGGCTACGGAAAAACGGAAATTGCGATCCGTGCCGCATTCAAGGCGGTGCAGGAGGGAAAACAGGTCGTGTACCTTGTGCCGACGACAATCCTTGCGCAGCAGCACTATAATACCTTTGTACAGAGAATGAAGGATTTCCCGGTCAGGGTGGAGCTGATGAGCCGTTTCAGGACGCCGTCGGAGATAAAGAAGACAATCACCGATCTCCAGAAGGGCATGGTCGATATTGTGATCGGGACGCACCGGGTTCTGTCGCAGGATGTGAAATTCAAGGATCTGGGGCTGCTCATTATTGATGAGGAGCAGCGCTTCGGTGTGGCACACAAGGAGAAGATCAAGAAGCTGAAGGAAAATGTAGATGTGCTCACGCTGACGGCGACGCCGATCCCGAGAACGCTTCATATGAGCCTGATCGGCATCCGCGACATGAGTGTCCTCGAGGAAGCACCGGAGGACAGACTGCCGATCCAGACCTTTGTCTGCGAGTACAATGAAGAGCTGGTGCGGGAGGCGATTTCCCGTGAACTGGCGAGGGACGGGCAGGTCTATTATGTCTATAACCGCGTCAATAACATCGCGGATGTCGCCGCCCAGATTGCAAAGCTTGTGCCGGAGGCGACGGTCGCCTTTGCGCATGGGCAGATGAAGGAGCATGAGCTTGAGAAGATCATGTATGACTTTATCAACGGGGAGATCGACGTGCTGGTGTCAACGACAATCATTGAGACCGGACTGGACATCTCCAATGTCAATACCATGATTATTCATGATTCGGATAATATGGGACTTTCACAGCTCTATCAGCTTCGTGGGCGCGTGGGGCGTTCCAACAGAACGGCTTATGCCTTCCTGATGTACAGACGGGATAAGATGCTTAAGGAAGTGGCGGAGAAGCGTCTGGAGGCGATCAGGGAGTTTACGGAGCTGGGAAGCGGATTCAAAATTGCAATGCGCGACCTTGAGATCCGCGGTGCGGGCAATCTCCTCGGTGTCAGACAGCATGGGCATATGGAGGCTGTGGGCTACGATATGTATTGCAAGATGCTGAATGAGGAGGTACAGAAGCTGAAGGGCGGCAGGGTTATTGAGGACTTTTCGACGCTGGTTGATCTGGATGTGGATGCGTTCATTCCGCCCACTTACATTGTCAATGAAATACAGAAGCTGGATATTTATAAGAGGATCGCGGCGATCGAGAATGTCCGGGAGCGCGACGACATGAAGGATGAGCTGCTGGATCGGTTCGGAGAGATCCCGAAGTCGGTTGACAATCTGCTGCGGATCGCGCTGATCCGCGTGGCGGCACATAAGCTGTATCTGACGGAGATCAAGGGCAAGAATGAGAGGATCGTATTCACGTTCCGCCCGGATGCCGCCGTAAATCCGCAGAAGATCCCGGAAATCCTCGGCTTGTATGGGAAGGATCTTGGCTTCACGGCTTATGGAATTCCGTCGTTTACCTATAAATATAAGAAAACAGGACTGGTGGAGACGGACGCGGAGCTTCTCATGGACAAGACGGAGGAGCTGTTGGACAAAATGCGGCCGCTGGTAGAGGAAACGCTTCAGTGACAGCGGTCCTGATATTCGGACGGAGACATTCCCACCAGCTTCTTGAAGGTACCGCTGAAATAGGTGACGTCGCGGTAGCCGACCATCTCGGCGACCTCGTACACCTTGTACCGGCAGTCCTGCAGGAGCCGCATTGCCATATGGATGCGGTACTGGGTCAGGTAGTTGATGATCGTATAGCTGGTCTCTTTCTTGAAAACATGGCTTAAATGGCTCTCGCTGACGCCGAGGTAATTGGCGATGGGAGTAATGCTGATATCATTGTCCTTGTAGTGCTCTGCGATATAGTTGAGCGCTTCAAGGACATATTTGCTTTTATCCCCCTTTGTGAGAGGCAGCATGTCCTGCGGCGTGAGCGCCGACTGCGCGACATCCTGCTCCTGAATGCGGTTGATGGCTGCCATCAGCTCCTGATCCCGGAAGGGCTTCAGCAGATAATCGATCGCGCCGAGCTGCAGGGCGCCGCGGACATATTCAAAGTCGCTGTATGCCGTCAGGAAGATGACATGGGCGCGGCAGCCGCGCGCACGCAGCTCCGTTACCATCTGGATGCCGTCCATGTGGGGCATTCTGACATCTGTGATAATGAGATTCGGAGCATATCTCTCCACGGCGGTCAGTCCTTCCTCGCCGTTGGAGGCCTCCCCGACGATCACACAGCCCATGGAACTCCAGTCGACACCTAGGACGATTCCTTTTCTGACGACAGTCTCGTCGTCGATCACTAATACTTTAAGCATCGGGGTCTTCCTCCTTCTTGTAGGGCAGCCGTACGCAGAGTATGCTACCCTGGCCCGGCTCGGATGTTGCGGACAGACCGTAGCCGTCCCCAAAATACAGGCGCAGGATACGGTTTACATTGTTTAAGCCGAGATGCGAGCCGGTAATGCGGGCATCCGGGCTGTTCAGGCAGTTCAGGATCTCCGGCGGCAGACCGCAGCCGTTGTCCGAGACATAGATCAGCAGATCATTGTCCTTCTTCTCGGCACAGAGCTTGATATAGCCGTCCTCGCGGTCGCAAACACCGTGAATAATGGCGTTTTCGACCAGGGGCTGAAGTACAAGCTTCGGCACAATACAGTGCTGGAACTGTTCGGGGATGTCAATCTCGCAGGTGAAGCTGTCCTCGAAGCGCAGGGACTGGATGTCAATATAACGTTCCAGAAGATTCAGTTCCTGCTCCAGTGTATACAGCTCACTGCCGGAAATGCTTGTGCGCAGAATGGCGGCAAGGTCGGTGGCAAGCATGGCAACCTTTGGTACGTGGCTGGCAACCGCCATCCATTTCATGGAATCCAGCGTGTTATATAAAAAGTGCGGATTCAGCTGTGCCTGCATCATGCGCAGCTGGGTTTCGTTTAATTCCTTCTGGCGCTGCACGGAGCGCTCGAGGTTCAGGCGGTATTCCTGTGTCATCCGGTTAAAGCTTTCGGAGAGCCGCCCGAGCTCATCCTCACGGTCGTTTCCCAGACAGACATCGAGCTGTCCCTCCTGAACAAGCTGCATGGCGCGGTCAAGCTCATTTACCGGCTGCGACAGGTGACGGCTCAGGTGCCATGAGCATATAAGGCAGAGTATCAGGCAAAGGATGCCTGTCAGGAACGAGAGAACATAAATGGTGCGCATAACCGATGTGCTGAACCGTACCGGCTGCTGCAGAATCAGATAAAAGCCCGTGCCGGAATGCTGCCGGATATAAAAATGATATTCGCCTTCGGTAACGGACAGTGCTTCGCCGCTGAGAAGCTGGGAGCGCAGGCGCGGTACCAGATCCGAGGTCTGTGCGGGCTGGGTATGGTAAATTGTCTGCCAGAAGGAATCCAGAAGCAGGACATTGGTGGTCGGACTGTACAGGTCTGAAAACAGGCGGCTGAAACCATCCGATTCCAGAGTGATTACAATATATCCCAGAACCCTGCCCTCATGGCTGCGGACGGACTGCGCCGCAACCAGCGGAAAGCCCTCCTCCGAGGAACGGAGAATCAGGGAATCCGTCTGGGAGGCGGCATAGAGAATGCCCCAGTCGGTCGGCCACTTCTGCGTGGAAAGCCCTGAGCCGGAGAGCTGTGAGCCTGCAGTGCTGTCGGTCGTGTAGAGACAGGTGCCTTCACTGTTGAAGAGATGCAGGCGGGCGAAATCCAGAAGAGGAATACTTGCCTGATGGAGCAGCTGATACATGACCCGTGAGGAGCCGTCACCCTGACGGAGTGTGCTTTTGACGGAGGTACTGTCTGCCAGTGCTTCGACGACAGAACAGAGCGTGCTGTCCAAGTCACCGAGAGCCTCCTCCATCTGTGCGAGCTGCTGCGTCGCCTCCTGCTGCAGACCGGTCTCACTCCGTATGCGCAGAAGCTGGACGAGCTCCACGTTGCAGACGAGCAGCGGCAGCAATGTGACGATCAATACCGTTGCAAAGATACGGTTGCCAAAGGAACGCCGGATCCAACCTTTCATGGTGACACCTCCTCGAGCAGCTGATGCCAGAGTGTCAGAATATGCTGCTGATCCCCGGCGGACTCTTCTATGTCATAAGGAAAGAGCAGCAGCCCGGGAAGCGTCTCCGGGATGGGAACCGCCGGATCGGCAGAACGCCTGCTGTTATACTCGGCAAGATGTGACTGCACATTGCCGCTTAGAACAAAGTCGATAAACTGTGCCCCGTTTTCCGCGTGTGGTGCATAGGTACAGATGCCAAGTCCATCCGGTACAACACTGGTGCCCTCCGCAGGGTAGACAATGCCAATATCGTAACCGTTGTCTACTGCCTTAAGTGCTGCCTCTTCGGTGGTGATGCCTATGTAGCAGTTGCCGGCCGCAACCTCGGAGATGACGGCAGAATCATCGGGAAGCAGGGTATCGTTCAGATTGGCAAGAAAACGCTGCATCAGTTCTTCCTCATGTTCTCCCGGCGTAAGCTGCAGCAGGGTCGCCAGTGCGGTATAGCCCGTCCCGGAGGTCTCGGGATCGGTATATGCAATTTTTCCTTTCCATGCTGGGAGAAAAAGACTTTCCCAGCCGGAGGGAAGGTTTCTCCGGACAAGAACCGGATTATAGATCAGGACAAGCGGGTGGAGAGAGCAGGAATAGACAGCTTCCGCCTGAAAGAGATCGCTGTTGGCGGTCAGACTGTCTATGCCGCCACCGAAAAAGACATCGCACGTCGTCCCGGAATCTTCCAGACGTATGCGGCTGAGCAGCTCCAGTGTATTCCCGTTTTCCACCTGTACCCAGATGCCGGTTCGCTCCTCGAATTCCCTGACGAGAGGGAGATAAACCGATTCTTCAAGGGAAGTGTAAACGGTCAGCCGGTCGGACTGCGCAGGTGCATATTCAGAGGGAGAGTCGGACTGGCTGATCCGGTGGTTGCAGAGAGCGGTGACTGCTCCGGGAACCGCCAGCAGGAGAAACGCGCAAATGATCCAGATTTTTTTGCCGGACATCATGTAGTAACCTCCTGAAATTAATAGCTGCGGGCAGTTCCGCAGCTTCGACAAATTCTATTGTTTCAGTTTAGCATAAAGAGCGGGGCATAGCAAGCACAGGGAAAAAAGACAGACGCTGCCTTGTGCACTTTCTTGTTGTTTTTAAGTAAATCCATGGAGGAGATAGACAAAACGCACATAAAAACCATACAAAACCGCACAAAAATGTGAAAAATGACAGAATTACAAATATAATTGCAGTTTTGTCCTATATCAAACGACAGACAGGATGGGGTATAATAAACTTGCAGTTAAGATAACTGACACACAGAAAAAGGAGAGGTAAATATGAAAAAGAGTATTGCGGTATTACTTGCATGTGCAATGACATTGTCAATGGCAGCGTGTGGTTCTGATTCCTCTGACAGCTCGAATGCTTCGTCTTCCGAGCCGAAAACAGAGAGCACAGAATCTTCGACCAAGGATGATGACAGCACACCGGCAGGCGGCGAGGAGAAGAAGGATTATTCCGGTTATACAATCAGAATTTATTCTAACTCCAATTCTACAGAGAGAGCTACATGGCTGACAAACGTGGCAAAGGATGCTGGATTTACAATTTCCATGGACGATAACAGCGTTATCTCCGGAGACGTAGCGGCAATTCAGGCTGCAAACGAGAACAAGGACGGCGACCTGATCTTCGGTCTGAACGAGACTCGCTGGAGCCAGCTGGTAAACGGAACCTATGAGAACCTGAAGCTGGCTGACTGGACTCCCAGCTGGGCAGATCAGGTTGGTGAATACGCTTATCCCGGCAAGGCATATGGTCTGGTTATCCAGAACGTGCTGATGCTGTATCGTACGGATGATCTTGGAACAAACGGACAGGAGCTTCACTTCAAGCACTGGTCTGACCTGGTTGACTGCGGATACACCTGGTATCGTCAGAATAAGGTAGGCGGAACCACGAACTCCAATATCAACTCTGCCATGCTGTATTCCTATGTTGATCCTTCTTCCGAGGCAGGCGGAATTTCCGTTGATGGATGGAAGATGCTGTGGAAGTACTGTGCAGAAGGTAAGAGCGGCGGAGATGATTACAAGTATGGTTTCGTACCTCTGAACATGGGTTACGTTCAGGTATCTACCTTCTATTCATCTTCCCTGTACGGACAGATCGATGCAGCTGCAGAGAGCTCCGAGCATCCTCTTGCAGGTACAATGGATCCTGAGAACTGGGCACTGGTTGACATTGAAGACGGTACATACTACATCGCTGAGTACATCGGTATTCTTGACAAGGAAGGCCGTTCCGAGGAAGAGACCGAGGCTGTCAAGGCATTTGCTGAGTGGTTCGGCTCTGCAGACGTGCAGGCTGCATGGGGAGAGGAGTTTGACTCCTATCCTTGTAACGAGGCAGCAGCAGCGATCCTCTATCCCGATGGCGTTCCTGAAATCTACACACTGCCCAACTTTGCACTTGCAACGGTTGAAGGCGGCGGAACCTACGCAGATTATGTTGCAGCACACTCCAGCGAGTGGACGAACATCATGACAAACCTTGGCTTCTACTGGGCTGACGACAGCTCCGCAGTAGCTGAGCCTGATTGGGATAATCTGGACTGGGCAACCCTCACACAGTCTGCATCATAAGCAGAAGTAAAGAATTCAGGTTTTAAGGACTTCAAGTGGCGGGCCGGAATATCCGGTTCGCCACACTCATATCAAACGGATAGCACAGCTATATAAGAAAAGGGGAGATTAATCATGATCCGACTCAATGATATCGCAGTGAAATTTGGAGATTTCACCGCACTGCACGACATAAATGTACATGTAAAGGAAGGAGAGTTTTTCACATTCCTTGGTCCCTCCGGATGCGGAAAGACGACAACACTGCGGACGTTGACAGGTTTCATTGAGCCGGCGAACGGTACCGTTGTAGCAAACGGCAAGGACATCACACATGTTCCCATCGAGGACAGAAACATCGGAATTGTATTCCAGAGCTATGCACTTTTCCCTACCATGACGGTGTATGACAACATAGCCTTTGGCTTGAAGATTAAAAAAGTTAAGAAGAAAGAAATTGACCAGAAGGTTCGTGATATTGCGAAGAAGGTGGATCTGAGCGATGAGCAGCTTGCGAAGGCTGTGTCCCAGCTCTCCGGCGGACAGCAGCAGCGTGTTGCAATCGCAAGGGCACTGGTGACGGATCCCGCAATTATCTGTATGGACGAGCCGCTGAGTAACCTGGACGCAAAGCTTCGTGTCCAGCTGCGAAATGAATTGAAGAAGATGCAGCGCGATTTCGGCATCACAACGATCTATGTAACGCATGATCAGGAGGAAGCACTTACGCTTTCCGACCGTATTGCGGTATTTAACAAGGGTGTGATCGAGCAGATCGGTACGCCCAACGAGGTTTACAATCATTCGGCAACAGAATTTGTCTGCAACTTTATCGGCGATATCAATCGTCTCTCGGATGAGGTGGTTTCGGTTCTGAACGAGAACGGCGCGGAACTGAATATCAAGGATCACAACTACATCCGTCTGGAGAGACTTCATGTAAATGTGAAACCCAAGGAGGGTGAGGTTGCCCTGAAAGGTACAGTGGAACAGAGAGAATATTATGGTCTGTATATCAAGTACTATGTAAATCTTGGCGGACAGACCGTGAAAGTAATTGAGAAGAATGATGGTGTCAATATTTACGAGGCCGGACAGTCTGTAGAGATCGTCATAAATCCCAAGGATGTTATGGCATACCCTGCAGCAGAGCAGGAGGTGACTGATGATGCAGTCCAAAAGTAAGCGTTTTACACCGGAAACAGTTGTAAAAATTGTCGGACTTTTATGCTTTATCTATTTCTTCTTCGGATTTATGCTGCTGCCCTGTCTGAATACGCTGACCAGTATTTTCACGACGACAACAGCAACCGGAGAGAGAGACCCGTGGGCGGTTATCCGTTTCTTCTTTGCGGGAAACATGGGTAAATATGTCTGGAACTCCCTGAAGCTGGCAATCGGTCTTGTCATAACCGTAAACATTGTCGGTGTGTCGATTGTCCTTCTGACAGAGTATTTTGACATCAAGGGCGCGAAGATCCTGCGTCTCGGCTATATGACGACCCTGATCTACAGCGGTGTTGCACTGGTAACAGGTTACCTTTTCCTGTATGACTCCAACGGTATCATCACGACGGCGCTGACCAATGCATTCCCGAATTTCCCTGTGAACTGGTTCTCCGGCTTTAATGCTGTGTGGTTCACAATGACCTTCGCATGTACCAGTAACCATGCGCTTTTCCTGAGAAACGCCATCCGCGGCATCGATTACAATACGGTTGAGGCGGCGAGAAACATGGGAGCAAAGCCCTTCAAGGTGCTTTGGAAGGTCGTGTTCCCGACCCTGATTCCTACGATGTTTTCCCTGACAGTCATGACCTTCATCACCGGTCTCTGCGCAATGTCGGCTCCTACGCTGTTGGGATATGACTCCATCAATCCCGAGATCGTAAGACTGGCAGGCTCCTCCGTTGCGGACGAGGCTTTCCCGCAGGCGAGAGCGGCGCTCCTGTCGATTATCCTTGCAATGTTTACCATTGTTCTGCTGACCATCCTGTCCTCCTACGAGAGAAAGGGACATTACCTCTCCGTATCGAAGACAAAGGCGAAGCTCCAGAAGCAGAAGATCACGAACCCTGTTGCAAATATACTGGCTCATATTTATGCATACATTTTGTTCATCATCTACATGACGCCGGTAGTTATGATCGTCATCTTCTCCTTCCAGACCTACGGCGCGATCCGTATGAAGAAGCTTGACATCACGCAATGGACGCTGATAAACTATTTTGGAACGCAGGATTATGAGTACCTGACTTCCCGCGGCACCTACAAGGTAAGAGAAGGCTCTATTTCCGGTCTGTTCGCAAATGAGGCGACGCTGGGCGGCATTAAGCTGAGCTTCCTGATGTCTGTGGTTGCAGCAGCGCTTGCCTGCATCATCGTGGTCGTGGCATGTAACTATATTTTCAAGAACAAGAAGAAAAAGAGAAGTGTGGTGCTGGAGTATTGCCTGCTGTTCCCCTGGCTGCTGCCGACCATCCTGATCTGTTATTCTTACAGAACCTACTTTAACAGTGAGTCCATCTGGTATGTCGGAAATAATAACCTGTATTTTGCCGAGAAGGTAAGAATACTGATTATTCTGGCATACACGGTTGTAAAGCTGCCGTTCTCACTGCGTATGATTAAGGCATCCTTCTATGCAATCGATGAGGAGCTGGAGGATGCGGCGAAGAACTTAGGCGCGAGCGGGTTGTACACCTTCCTGAGAGTAAAACTCCCGATCATCCTTCCGAGTGTTCTCGCGGTATTTGCACTGAACTTTAACGGTCTGTTTACCGAGTACGATATGTCGGCAACCTTTGCAAGCTCTTATGGAACCTCCTATGCAATGGTAATCCAGAGCATGTGCGCAGAGGAAGGCATGTATGGATATAACGTCAACGCATCCGGCAGACGATGTGCGTCCACGGTATTCATCATGCTGGTATCCGGTGTGATCCTCTATCTCGTCTACGGTGTCGGAGGACGTGATCTCGGAGAACGGCTGGAAGCAAAGGAAAAGAGGAGAAAGCTGTTCCGTAAGCTTACGGGGCGCGACAAGCAGAAAGCATGATAAAGAATGTAGTTTTTGACATGGGGCAGGTCCTGATCCACTTCTGCCCGGAATTATATATTGAGAGACTTGGCGTAAACGAAGAGGACAGCAAGCTCCTGCTCCGAGAGGTATTCCGCAGAGTGGAATGGGTGCAGCTTGACCACGGAACCATTTCTGAGGAGGACGCTGTAAGATCCATCAACAAGCGTGTGCCGGAGCGTCTGCACAAGCAGGTGGAGGAACTGGTATTCCGTTGGTGGGCAAGACCTATGGTGCCGATCGCGGGTATGGAAGAGCTTCTGGCGGAACTGAAACAGGCAGGCTATAAGCTCTACCTTCTGTCAAATGCCAGTGTCCAGCAGATCAAGTACCATGACCGGATTCCCGGAACGCAGTATCTGGACGGGCGCATTGTCTCCGCCGAGCATAAGCTGCTGAAACCGGAGAGAGCCATCTATCAGCTTTTACTCGATACCTACGGGTTAAAAGCTGAGGAATGCATATTCGTCGATGATTCTCCGGCGAATGTGGAGGCGGCATGCTGCGTGGGCATCCACGGAATTGTTTTTGACGAGGATGTGCCGCGTCTGCGCAGGGAGCTTAAGGAGCTGGGGGTTGAAGTGCAGACAGGGATGTAGGCAAACACACGTTCCGAACACCTATTTATTTTGAGAGAGTTTTATAGGACTTTAAAAATGTTACCTTCTATTCAGAACAGGATAATGATTCTGGATAGGAGGTAATTTTTATGAAGGGATATGTTACGGCGAGCGGATATATGGGATATGTGGACGGCGGATATATGCTGTTTGCAAGCGAGGAGGATTACAGGGAGTATATGGAGGACTGATTCTCCTGTTAAAAAATTAATTATCGTGCGTACTCTTTTGTTTCGGCTGTCTGTATGTTATACTCATAAATATTCGTGAAAGCGTTCGTAAAAAGGAGTATGATGTACATGAAAAAAGAATTTGACCTATTGTCTATGGGAGAGATCATGCTGAGACTTTCACCGCCGGATAATGAGCGGATCACGAGGGGATCTACCTTCAGCAAGCAGGCGGGCGGCGCAGAGCTGAATTCCGCTACCGGTGCGGCGATGCTGGGACTTCGATGCGGCATTATTTCCAAGCTGCCGGCGAACGATCTCGGAATGTATATCAAGAATAACGTCAGACTCAGCGGAGTCAGCGACGATTATCTGGTCTATGATTCTGACAGCGATGCGAGGCTGGGTGTATATTACTATGAAAATGGCGCCTATCCGCGCAAACCGCGTATTGTCTATGACCGTAAGAATGCTTCCATGAATAAGATTTCGGTCGAAGACTATGACGAGCGGCTTTACGGCGCGGCCAGATGCTTTCATACGAGCGGAATCACGCTGGCATTAAGCCCGCAGGTGCGCGAGACGGCTGTCGAGATGATAAAGCGCTTTAAGGCGCAGGGGACAATGATTTCCTTCGATGTGAATTTCAGGGGAAATCTTTGGACAGGAGCGGAGGCGAAGGCATGTATTGAATCCATCCTGCCTTATGTGGACATCTTCTTCTGCTCCGAGGATACGGCGCGGCTGACCTTCCTGAAGGAAGGGGACGCAAAGACGATCATGAAGAGCTTTACGGAGGAGTATCCGATTTCCATTGTGGCGTCCACACAGCGTATTGTTCACAGTCCGAAGCGTCATACCTTCGGTTCCATGATATACAGCGCTTCTGAAGACCGGTTTTATGAGGAAGCCCCCTATAGCGACATCGAGGTTGTCGACCGGATCGGAAGCGGCGATGCCTATATTTCGGGCGTGCTATACGGACTGCTGGCGAAGGAAGGGGATTATCAGAGGGCGCTGGAATACGGCAATGCGGTCAGTGCGCTGAAAAACACGATTCCGGGCGACCTGCTCTGCACGGATCTGAAGGAGATTGAGGGCATCATTAAGGAACATAAGGCTACCGGAAGAATTGCAGAGATGGACAGATAGGAAGCACAGATAAGGGAACAGGAGAAAGAGATATGCCGCCGAGACCAAGATTTACAGAAAAAGAAATTGTGGATGTGGCGCTTGGGCTGGTCAGCGAGCAGGGAATTGCTGCGCTGACGGCGAGAGAGCTTGGACAGTATCTGGGAAGCTCGACAAGACCGATATTCACGGTGTTTGAAAATATGGAGGAAGTGCAGAAGTGCGTGAAAGCGGCTGCATGGGAAAAGTTTGAGAGCTATACCGCGAAGGCAATGCACTACACACCGGCATTTAAGCAGGTCGGGATGCAGATGGTGCTTTTTGCCGTTGAGGAGCCGAAGCTGTATCAGCTTCTCTTTATGCAGGAGAACAGTGAGGTCAGAGGCTTCCGTGATCTGCTGCCGCGGCTGGGCAGCACAGCGGAGACCGGCCTCGCCATGATTAGGAGCGATTATGGTCTGACGGAGGCGGAGGCTAACGTGCTGTTTGAGAATGTATGGGTGTATACTTACGGCATCGGTGCGCTCTGCGCGACAAGAGCCTGCAGCTTTTCGGAGGAGGAGCTGGTCAGGATGCTCGGAACTGAGTTCATGGCAATGATAACCTTTATAAAATCAGGGAAAATGAATGAGCCGACACCCTGTCCGGAGAGGACGATAGTATGATTAGAGTGACGATCTGGAATGAATTTAAGCATGAGCGGGAGTATGAGGCGGTACGGGCAAACTATCCGGAGGGAATCCATGGCTGTATCGCGGCTTTTCTGGGAGAGGAGCAGGACATACAGGTTCGGACAGCCACCTTTGACATGCCGGAGCACGGTCTGACGGAGGAGGTGCTGGCAGACACCGATGTGCTTGTCTTCTGGAGCCATGCCCTGCAGAATGAGTTTTCCGATGAGGTTGCCGGGCGCGTGCAGCGGCATGTGCTGGCGGGAATGGGGCTGGTCGCACTGCATTCGGCGCATTTCTCCAAGGTGATGAAGCAGCTTCTCGGCACAAGCATGACGTTGAAATGGAAGCACGGCGAGGAGGAGAAGCTCTGGTGCATCATGCCCACGCATCCGATCGCAGCGGGGATTCCGGAAATGATCGAGATTCCGAAGGAAGAAATGTACGGAGAGTATTTTGACATTCCGAAGCCGGACGATGTAATCTTTGCCGGATGGTTTTCGGGCGGTCAGGTCTTCCGGAGCGGCTGCACCTTTACCAGAGGTCTTGGAAAGATTTTTTATTTCCAGCCGGGTCATGAGGAATACCCGGTCTACCATATGCCCGAGATCCAGAGAATCATCACGAATGCCGTGAGGTTCTGCGCACCGGCGGTGAGCGGGCGGCGTTTCCTTACATGCACGAAAGTCGGGGACTGAGAAAATGAAAATATCGGTGTTTTATGACCACATCCTCCAGGCGGCAGAGCAGACGGGAAAGTCACTGCCAGAGCTTCTGCGCGAGGCGCGGGAGGCAGGGATAGAGGCGGTGGAGATCAATATGACCTATCTGTCTGAGCATGAGGAGACCTATGAGCTGCTGAGGGCTGCGGATCTGCAGGTGAGCTGTGTCTATGAATTCTATGAGATGGAAAGCCGGAATGAGACAGAGAGGGCAAGGAAGCACATTGAGACGGCACGGAAGGCGGGGGCGGGACTGATCCTCGTCGTGCCCGGTTTCTTTTCGGAAGAGACAGAGAGCTTTCGGGAGTGTGTCGGGGATCAGGAGAAAACCGACGAATTCCTGAACGAAAATGAAAAAGCCCTCCGCATGGCAGAGGGCCTGACTGAGATCACGGCAATGGGCGCCGAAGCGGGCATCCGGGTCGTGATCGAGGATTTCGATGATGTGAGATCGCCCATATCCTGCGTCAGTGGTATGAAATGGTTTCTCGGGCGCATACCGGAGTTGAAGGTTACCTTTGATACAGGGAACTTTATTACCCATAAGGAAGACATTTTCACAGCGTGGCAGGCGCTCAGGGACAGAGTAATCCATGTTCACTGCAAGGATCGCGGAACACAGTCCGTCGCGGTCGGAGACGGTTATCTCCCGATGGCTGAGATTCTGACGGATATTCTGCAATCCGGTTATCAGGGCTATTTTGCAATCGAGCACTTTGATGCTCCGGAGCAGGAAAACTGCATCCGCAGATCGGCAGCTAAAATACAGGAAATCGCATCCATCAGCCAAAGTAGTTGATGGATGTTTTTTTGCCTGCGGAACGGCTGGAAGCGGCGGGGATCTCATAGCCTTCGATTTCGATACAATCGGCGCTTTCATCACACAGGGCAATCAGCTTGGCAATCATTTTGAGCTTATCCTTCATGCCGAAGCTGCCGCCGACGCAGTAAGGAGTTCCGTTCAGATAGTACTGGTTCATTGAGCCGAAGTAAACGGGCTTGTCCTCCTTTGCGACACCGGTGTAGTCCGCCATGTCGATGCACAGGAGAGAATCGGCAGCTTCCTTCAGCTTTTCGGGATGCTTTTCGATCAGCTTATTGCAGATGATGCCGAGCATATCGCTCTGGTTTGCCGAGAAGCTTTCGCCAAACACGCGGAAATCAACGCCGGAGGATTTCCCATGGCTGCTGTCGCCTTTTTCGGCAGCAGATCTGATAACAGGCAGATCTACCTGCTCGGATTGGAAGATGTCGGGAGCTTCGCCACAGATGGAGAGAAGCAGAGCCATCTTCTTTAACTTTTCACCGATAGCGTATGCGGTGCCGACGCAGAGCTTTTCCCCGTTGGAAAAGGTAAAATACTGACAAATTCTGAAGTACGGGGGCATGTCAGAGGTCTGGTTTTCCTTTGCGGTGTAATCAATGTCCGATACGCAGTTCATTCCCTTGTAGGAACCGACCTCGCCGATCAGCTCGGGATGGCGGTTCAATACCTGGGCAAAAAACAGCAGCATCATGTCGGACTGGTTCGTGGTGTATTCCTTCTCGTAGAGCGTAAAGGTGATAGCGCCGGTACTGCTGTGAGGCTTTCTTGCGGGCTCTACAGGGGACGGGGTATGCAGCTCCGCGGGCTGCTCTGGCTCCGGGAGTACAGAGGTCACAGGCGGTTCCGGTACGGTCTTCGGCGGTTCGGAAACGGTCTCAGCCGCAGAAGGAGTCCCGGAAGCCGGTGCGGAATCAAGTCTCTGTATGATTTCCTGATAAGGGCGCTCAAAGGGGTTGAGCATCTGTCTGTTCTTCTCGCTGGATTCGGTCTCAATGGCAGTGAGGTAGGCACTGTGAATGGTCTTTAGCAGCGAGGAAAGCTTTTTGTCGAAGTCATTGTCCTGTAAGCGGCCGGAATACAGTATTTCCTGAAAGGATTCCCAGATGTTTGCATAGGTGAGCGTGTTCTGGGAGATATTGGTTTCAAGGTTATTGCGCAGTGAGTCGATCTTTTCCTGATATTTCGGATTCTGGATCTTTATCAACTGATTGAGCTTGGCAAATTCATCCGATGATGCCTTGATCCTCTTATCCTCCAGCTCGCGCGCCTCTTCGCTGAGGGCTCTTGCAATGTCATCCTTGGGCTGAAGATATACGGGAATGATTTCCTTGTCAAATTTGATAGCGGTCAGCAGCTCGATCAGGGTCGGCAGGCTGGTCACATATTCCTTGGATATAAAGAGCATAACAGCGGTTGTAAACTTCATGTTCTTCTCCATGGAGGTCAGCCAGGGTCTGTTCTCATCGTCGAAATTCTTGTCTGAGTAAACTCTTACGCCCTGCTCCCTGAGCTGGAAGACCTTATCCAGAAAGACCCTTTTCCAGTTGTCACTCTTGTAGCTGATAAAAATATAGCCCTTTCCCTCGGGGTATGTGGTAATCTTCAAATTTTTCAGCGCTTCATCGCGCTCCAGTCCTTGTTCCTGTGTAAGTCCCATATCATTTGTCTCCTTTATTCTGCTCAGTCACCTTGAGAATGTAATAAGGTGTGAAATCGTATTCCAGAGTGTCCGGCTTTTCCTGCTTCAGCCGTTCCCAGTTCAGTATGCAGGGATGCGTCTTGGCATTCAGATCCTTTCGCTCTGCCCTCTCATATTTGAAGCCCTGCGTAATCATAAAGAGTGTCCAACGCCGGTGTTCGATCTGCTCCAGCTCCTCCTTGTCCGTTTCCAGAGAATATGCTTTCTGCTGGAGGACAAGCCATTTCTTGACATTCTGGTGCAGCGCCTGTGCGATACTGGATTCGCGGTCAAACATTTTCATGCTGTGCCATGTCTCGTCGAGCTTCGTCCTGTCTCTTTCGATGCGGAGCTGTTCCTGTGTGAGCGTCTCCTCGATCCTGAGCATAAACTTATCATCAAGCACCCTGCCGCTCTGCTTATATTCACTGATTACATCGTAGAGCATGTTGTAGCGGTGATTGAAGAGCTTGGCATCATCAACGATGTCCCGGTTTGTCAGGGAGGCGAACGAGAAAATGTCCTTATTCCGCGCAATCTCAAAGAGGTTATTCTGCCGGTAAATATCGATCATATTCTGCTTGTCCTTTGTGCGGATGCCGATCGGAATCTCTGCCATGTCAGCGCCCTTCTTATAGAGAAGCTGTTTCAGCTCTAT
Source organism: uncultured Acetatifactor sp. (assembly GCA_934402315.1). GTDB lineage: Bacteria > Bacillota > Clostridia > Lachnospirales > Lachnospiraceae > Acetatifactor. The sequence continues at coordinate 93,046 of CAKRTS010000003.1, forward strand.
AATGGTGTTTGCCATGGAAGGTGTGTCACCCATGGCGATCACAAGATAGGTAAAGGGCATCTGCGCGTGGCACTGCCGGAAGAGCTTGCTGAACCGGAGCGTTCTTGCATCGGCTTTCCAGAAACGCAGGGTTACCGTGCCGTCCATGCTGAAAAGACGATTATCGGCATTTCCGGACAGCGTCAGCTCGTAATATTTCGCCTGTTCACCGAAGTACAGATCTTCGGAGGCCAGCTTGAGGTGATCCAGCATGTCTACGGAAAAATGCTTCATGAACGTGCCGATGATATTTGGCATATCCTTGTCAAAGACATCGATACAGATCTTGGAATCGGCTGACAGCACCGACATATTCAGAGCCTGCAGCAATGTGTGCTGGCCGAAGTCGCCGAAGCCGATGATGCCCATGTGGACATCGCGGTGATCCTTATCGTTCACAAGGTAGACGGGATGTTCCAGAAACATTTTGTTGACCGCCATCTGATTCACATCCACGATATTGATTTCAAGCTGCTTGTTTTCCGGCTTGTCGTAGTACTGCCGGATGAGCTCGCCCATGGAACAATCGTCGCAGCAGATGTAGACCTGCTGATAGCTCTTTGAGGCCTGTCCGTTCCTGCCCGTGAGCTCCATCAGCAGCTTCAGGTTCTCGATGTTTTCCATAACATTGTCGTCGCAGAGCAGAAAATATTCAAAGTGCGGCAGCCTCAGGGACTTTAAAACGGTCTCCATCGGCATGTCACTGTATTTCTGGATGAATTTTATGCCGTGGCGCAGATAGTTTGATTTCTTTTCGTCGGAGATGCCGCTGTTTTCGACTACTGTGAGATTGCAGTCCCCGGAAAGGGAGTCGATGAAGTTTGACTGGTATGCGCCTCCGCCCAGAACCAGTATCTTATTGACCTTTTTCTTTGTAAGCAGACCGCGGATGTAGTTTGCGGGCTTCAGAATCAGGATGGTCAACGCACCGATGGTACAGAAGGGCGCGACAATTACGGATGCGCAGTAAAGGTAGGTGATGATCCCCCTTACAATGCCGCCGCCGGACTCGTTAAAAAAGCGTATCGCTTCACTCTGCTTAATATCGGGGTCGATCTTGTATGCTTTGATGGCATTCTGGATATTGAGCGATATTTTTAAGAAGGTGTTTTCCGTGTCGTGGTAGTACATGACACCCTCGATGATACATAAGATAAAGACAGCCAGTGCCGTATACCAGAGATAGTCCTTATATTTGTTTCGCTTCATTTGTAAGTTCCTCCTTCAATGCTGCACGTATGCCGGCAGCGCAGCACTTATATTATAGCATGACCGGTAGGGCAGAACAACTTATACCGGCATCATTCCCTCGATGACCCAGCCCTTGTTTTCCATGTGGTATTCGGTGTGGCAATAGGGGCATACGCGCTGTCTCACGGCATCAAAGCTGCCGCCGCAGCCGGTACAGCTTACGGAGGTGATTGAGAAACCGGGAGCCTCCCGCTCTGCAATGCTGCGGCACAGCGATACGTCGATGCAATCGCCGGATTTATAGATTCTTCCGTTGTGCTCACTGTAATTGATCCACCATGTCCGCAGTGTCACATGAAGAATGTTGTTCTGGACATAGAGCCTTTTTATGAGAAGAGCGCTGATGTAAGTCATTTCGACAATATTGTCAAAATAAGGGTGCAGCGGCCCGCCGCAGAAGGATGCAAGGTTTGCCCTGTCATCGGAAAAAACGGCCATCCTGACAAGGGAAATAATCTGTCCCTCAAATTTCTCGTAGGAGAAGTTCCGATCATATCTGGAGAACGCCCTTGTCAGTTTGCGTTTTGAGGACAGCGCTTTCAGCGGGATATGCTTTCTGCCATCCGTCTGAAACAGTGTCAGAAGAAGAATCAGGTCGGTCACGATCAGACCGCCGAAACCACCGGCAATCAGTGCAACGAGATAGGAGTTCAACAGTACATAGGGCAGGCTGTACTCCTTTGAAAAAAATGTTATCAAAAATGTAATGAGAAATAAAGCCGACATGATGGTAAGGAAGGTATTCCGCATCACGGTTTTATTTTTATGTATGGAATTGCTTCTGAGGAAAAACAGGTTCGTCACTCTGGGGAACAGGTCTGTAATGCGGAAACGGGTTCCACAGTAGCGGCAGCCTTCGGTCAGAAGCGCGACAGGGCTGACAGCGCCGCAGTTCGGGCAGGTCATGGTCATGTGCGCAAGCTCGCTTTCGTTTGGCGAGTGGACAATCATCTCGTACATCACCTCTTCCACCGTGCGGTCGTAGATAACGCCCTGTGCATTTTCAAAGGCAATATGGCGGGAGATATTCTCGTAGTCCATGTTCACCGTGTACCACGGGGATTTGCGGCGGACGGATCCCGTGCCGAAGCTGTCTCCCTTCACAGGTGTTACCCGGTGGCGCATTTTAAGTCCCTTGCGCTCCAGTCTCGCGCGCTGTAATTTGAGAAAATAGGCGGTATCACCGTCACAGCTTTCGGGGATGGAGCCGCCCTCATGCCATCCGTTCAGCTCCAGGGCGAACCGGTCAAACATTCCGCGTCCCTTATCCCATTCCGGCACATATTTACGGAAGGCGTGTTCCTGCACAATATAGCTTCTCAGCTTTACAATGCCGATGATGCAGAGCAGTATGCCGACGGCGAGAAGCGCCAGCCTTAAGGGGGCGGCGATGGACAGGGTGGCGAAGGACGCAGCGAAAGCGCCCACTGCAATCAGACAGATTCCGCCGCTCAGTTTTTTCGTATCCGGTGGTGCTACACTTTGTGTTCTTTCCATAATTCTCCTTTGGGGACGTTGTTTTTGTCACGACGATGTGTACTTTGTCATGAGGATGTGCACTTTGTCACGTTTATTTTACATAAGAGCATTATATACTGTTGGGGAGTAGAAGTAAAGGCGATTGACAATCAGTGCGATGGCGACTATAATGAATTTGAACTTTGGATTAGTCGGAGGGCGACGTATGGCTTATATCGAGAGGGCAATTACGCCAATTTTAAAAAAAAGAGTACAGAATAGTAAGTGTGTGCTTGTCACCGGGGCAAGACAGATCGGAAAATCTACCTTGATTAAGCATGATTTTCCCGATTACAACAGGGCAAATTTTGATGATAAACTGACGAGGTTACAGGCGAGGGAGGAGCCCAAGCTGTTTTTCCTGAACAATCCTTGTCCGTTATTTATCGATGAAGTGCAAAAGGAAAACAATGTTTTAGAGGAGATTAAGCTGCTGGTTGACGAGTCGGATGAAAGAGGCAGATTTATTTTATCCGGTTCGCAAAAGCTGGAACTTATGAAGGGAATGAGTGAATCCCTTGCGGGGAGAGTTTCTATAACGGAACTGTCAGGACTTTCCATGAGGGAAATTCATAATGTGAAATTTAACCGGCACTTTGTTCCTACAGGCGAATATCTGCTGGAAAGAGAAAAAGAGCTCAGACCCTATGATAAGTTGTGGGAAACAATACACAAGGGCTTTTATCCGGAATTATACAATGTGGAAAGAGAGTGGCAGGAATACTATTCCTCATATGTATCTACTTATCTTGAGAGAGACATTAACGAGTTAATTTCTGCGGATAGCATAACATTTACAAAATTTCTTACAGCGGTTGCCGCAAGAACCGGAGAAATGCTCAATTATGCGAATATTGCCGGAGAAGTAGGAGTAAGTGAACTGACGATTAAGAATTGGATTTCTATTCTGGAAAGGACAGGAATTGTATATCTGCTGCAGCCATACAGTGCAAGTGCGCTCAACAGGGCAATTAAGACTCCGAAGATATATTTCAGGGATACCGGTCTGGCTTGCTATCTTACGCGTTGGCTGACAGCTGAAGCATTGAAATGTTCGGCGGTTGCCGGTAACATGTTTGAAACATTTGTTGTATCGGAAATATTGAAATCTTATACCAACGAAGGAAAGGATTACAGGTTTCATATTTTTTATTACAGAGGGAAAGATAAAACTGCCTCGGCGGAGAACGAGATAGATCTTATCGTCGAGGAGGATGGCGTATTGTACCCGGTGGAAATTAAAATGTCAGGAAATCCCAAGGCAAATATGGGCGCGACGAATCCTGTCCTTGATAAAATAAAGGATAAATCAAGAGGAATGGGAGTAATTCTCTGTCTGATTGATAAAAAAACGTATTTGCGAGAGAATCTGGTTGCTCTTCCAATTGAATACGTATAATTCATCGTCCCCCTTTTCAGGTGGGGGACGATATAAATGTGATCTTTCTGGCTTTCCGGCCTTCGGACGGTTCATTGGTAAGATGCTTCTGGATCAGCTGCGAATAGGCTGATAAGAAATCCAGATATTCCTGGTCGGAGAGCATAAGGGTTGCAGAGCCGACAGTCAGCATATCCTTCTGCGGGTCATTTCTCTCATCGGAAAGATATACGGAGAAGTCGTTTGCGAGGGAAAAAAGTGCAGTCTGAATCGTTCGGTTAGTGTCTTCATTTGATTCTCCGGCACTGGTGGGCGCGGCGATAGAATAGCTTTTTTCGATCGAGCCGCGCCTTGGCGTTTCCTTTACCACTTCAATAATGCCCGCATCAAGCAAAATCTTTATATGTCTATACAGACTTGCGCGGGGCACATCCGACAGAATCTCAAGAATCTGTGATGTTGTAGCTTCCTTACTGTTTAGGATGACCTGTAAAATTCTTTGTCTGACAGGATTAAAACATACATCTGCAAGATTGTCTTTCATATCAAAATCCTCAAATAAAAATAGTCAGAATCAGCTTACTCACAAGATGGAGGCCAAAGTGCCCCAGCATTGCGTACTGTATTCCGTACTTTCTATAATATCGGCCAAACAGCAGCGCAAAACAACCGTTTAAAAGAAAACATCTCACCAGAATCCAGGCGATAAAGGACATGAAGAACCATCTTAATAAAATTTCCTCAATGACACCTCCGTAGGTCAGTGAGCAGAGAAAATAGGCAGGACTGATTCCCTTTTCATAGTCAGCGGCAACCTCGGGAATGAAATGTCCGAAGACAAAGTAGTCCGATGCAAAGAGGATGCCAAACAAAATAATGACAGGAACCGTTTTCTTCAGGATTTCTCTTTGGAAGCGGAAGGATTTAATCAGGCCGAGTCTGTCGGCAAGCAGGTAACCGACAGCAGTTGCAAGTACAGCATACATTACGCTCTGAATGGTTGTGATTATGTAGAAGAGAGTGGGACTCTGCACTTGTTCATAAATCATTCTGGTCATGTCGTCGGTAGAGTGCTCAAGGGTATAAACGCCCGTGAAAAAGCCGCCGACAATAGCGAAAGGCAGTACGCATAGGATCATCTGTCCTATTGATTTTAAAGTTTTCCTGTTCATAGTTTTCTCCTCGTAAATTATTTATAGTCTCAAATTTGAGATTGGTTACAAGAATATATTAATCCCAAATTTGAGATAAGTCAATACATCAGTGGCAGGTCTTTGGATATTTAATTCGCGAAATTTACACGGCCTCTTATGAAACGAAAAACAAGTATTGCAAAAAAAGTATTGCTATCACGTTTGCGTGATAGAGTATGCTTTTTCTGCGGAAAGAGGAATGACCGTGATGAAGAAGACGAATGAAGTAAGCCGACTTGTCGGAGTGAGCCGAAGGACGTTACAGTACTATGACGATGAAGGGGTGCTTGAGGTTAAGAGAACGGAAAGCAACCATCGTCTGTATGACGAAAAAGCATTGGAGACAATATGGAGGATTATGCTTTATAAGGAAATGGGACTGGAACTAAAGGAGATTAAGGCGGTTCTGAGCATGTCTGAGGAGGGTCAGAAGGAATATTTAAGTATGCAGATCAGGAAACTCAGCGATGAAATTTATGATCTGCAGGGGCGGGTCAAACTGATAACGCTGGTTTTAACGCATGGTATGCCGGAAGTACCAATAGGAAGAGAGGGGGAAACATTTCTGTATAAGATTGAAGCACTGAAAAGGAGAGTGGAGCGCGATGATCAGACCGATAAGTAAAGGGCGCTTGCGCGAGAACGTAATAAATGATGTTGCAATTATGCTGTAAAAAAGTTGGAGTGATATTACAATGGAGGATGTGATATGGATGTAAAGAAAATTTCATTAAAATGTGAGAACTGTGGGGGGATTTTGTCTGTAGAAGAAGGCAAGTCGGTATTAGTTTGCCCATATTGCGGTCACAAAACGCTGATCATGGAGGATGATGCGGTCACGATAGAGAAGATCAGATCCTCTGCTCATAAGGAAATTGAATTGGAAAAAATCAAGAGTAACGACAGACAGCAGCAGATGGCAGATGAAAAAGAAAAGAGAAAGGAAACAAAGGAAGAGGTAGAGGCATTCAAAAAAGGCAAGCTGTTTAAACTGCTGATTATCGCCGTTGTGCTGGCGATTCTATTTGTGTTTTACTATTTTGCAAAGGGTAAGATCGGCGCGGGTATCTTTGCAAGTATTCAGGCAATCTGTTTTGGAGCTGCATGGTGCATGGGAATGCAGATTATTCGGGAAAAGAAACGATATATTCATGTGCTTGTGGCAATAGCGGGAATTTTACTGATTGTACCGACAGTGAGGGCATGCGGCGCCAGACAGAGTGGAGAACTTGTCAAAGACTGGAATGTGCTTTTCCTGAGCGATGTGATTCCTGAGCCGGGTTCTAATAAATATGATATTGATGTAAATACCGAAAAGGAAATGATGGTCGAGGCACTGAATATTTCAAGTGAAGATTATTACGAGTATATTTCGACATGTAAGGCTTCGGGCTATAACATTGAAATTGAAGAAGGCGCCGGTGATTTTTTGGCATATAACGGGGAGGGGTACTGCCTTGAACTGTCCCATAACAGCTCCAAAAAGGAAATGAAGATTCATGTAGAGGCACCGATGGAGACTTCTGAGCTTGACTGGTATAAGCATGCAGTTTCGGAAATGCTTCCGGAGCCGAAGTCAACGGTAGGCGCTTACGTGATTGAGTCAGACAATGAGACCAAAGTCAAGGTTGCAGGTACATCAAGAAGCGATTATGAGGAGTACATTGAACAGTGTATTGCATGGGGGTATGCTGATGATTTTAACAAGGGTGACAAGCATTATTCTGCATACGATGCAGAGAGGAATCACCTTTATCTGAATTATGAAGGTAACAATGTGATGGTAATTGACATACACAAGGCAAAAGAGGATCAACCGGATGAAGCGGAGAACGAGTCTCAGACAGATGCCGGAGAAGGCGAATCTCAGCCTGTGACGGAGGAAACAGACCTTGGGAAGGAAGAAGGAAAGGTAGAGAACGAGAGCAAAGCGGAAGAAACATCGACAGCGTCGGAAAGTATGGAAAAGGGAATACGGTCAGACTTTAAAAATGCGATGGACAGCTATGAAAATTTTATAAGCGAATATTGCGACATCATGCAGAAATTTGCGGAATCCGACGGTACAGATCTAAAGCTGCTGCAGCAATATATGGATTATCTGGACAAATACAGCGATTATGTGGAAGCCTTTGATGAATGGAGCGGTGAAGATATGAATGAGGAAGAATTAGCATATTATCTGGAAGTGCAGGCCCGCGTGACCCAAAAGCTACTCGGGATAGCCATAGAGTAAATTAATTGACTTGAGAGAAGACATGGTTGCTCTGTCAATCTGACATGTATAAAACAGAACGTTTTCCACATAATAACTCCAAAGTAAAAAAGAGGATGGAAGTTTGCTTCCATAAATATAGAAAACAGGAGGAGTCAGTTGGAAATATGAAAGCAACCGGAATTGTTCGCCGCATAGATGATCTTGGAAGAATCGTGATCCCGAAGGAGATCCGAAGAACGCTGCACATCAGGGAGTCTGACCCATTGGAGATTTATACGGACAGAGAGGGACAGGTCATACTGAAAAAGTATTCACCCATCGGAGAGATGACTACCTTTGCAAAGCAGTATGCGGAAAGTCTGGCACAGGTGTCAGGACATGCGGCGCTCATTGCAGACAGGGATCAGTTTATTGCGGCAGCAGGCGGATACAAGCAGCTTGTCAATAAGGCGGTCGGAAGACAGCTGGATGAGAAGGTGAATAACCGCGAGATGGTCATGGCAGCCAGAGGGGACAGGAATTTTGTGAGCGTATGTGAAGAGGGCACGGAGGATTATCAGCACGAGGCGATTGCCCCGATTCTCTGTGAGGGTGACATTATCGGCTGTGTCGTCCTTCTTCAGAATGACAATAAGACGAAAATGGGAGAGGTGGAACAGAAACTGCTCCAGTCTGCCGCCTCATTTCTGGGAAGACAGATGGAGCAGTAATTGACAGAAATTGCCGATCGTCGGATAAGCAAAACGCCAATCGCCGGAAAAATATCTCGCCAACAGACGGAAAAACTTTGTAAAATTCAAAACTTTGATGTATAATATAGGAAGTATGAATGGAAACGGGGTGCTCCGGATGAAAGAATACAAAAAACGAATTGCGGATGACATTTTGAAGCGGAAGCTGGAGGGCAAGGGTGCGGTTTTAATTGAAGGACCCAAGTGGTGCGGTAAAACCACGACAGCCGAACAGCTTGCTGCCAGTGTTTTATATATGGATGACCCGGAGAAGAAGGAACAGAACATTACCATGTCTGAGCTGAGTCCCAAGCGTCTGTTAAAAGGCGCGACACCGAGACTGATTGATGAATGGCAACTTGCGCCTAAACTATGGGACGCAATTCGCTTTGAGGTGGATCATCGTGGTGAACTGGGACAGTTTGTCCTTACTGGTTCTGCTGTCCCCGCGAATACCAAGGGAATTACCCATTCCGGGACAGGACGGTTCACATGGCTGACGATGCGCCCCATGAGCCTGTATGAGTCAGGGGATTCCACTGGAGACATCAGTTTAAAAGACTTGTTCGATGGCAGTGGGAAGGTTGAGGGTGATTCCAATCTCAGTATTGAACGTTTAGCATTTCTTGTGTGCCGGGGCGGATGGCCGCAGGCTGTGAATATGCGTGATGAAATTGCATTAGATCAGGCGGTGGATTACTACGATGCTGTTGTCCATTCCGATATTAACCGGGCAGACAATGTGCAGAAGAATCCGGAAAGGGTTCGCAGACTCATGCGTTCCTATGCCAGAAATCAAGGAGGACAGGTGCCTAATACTGTGCTTGCACAGGATATTGCGGCAAACGATGAGACCCCGATCAATGAGGAAACGGTAGCGTCTTATGTCAATGCACTTCGTAAAATATTTGTAGTAGAGGATATGCCTGCATGGAATCCGAATCTGCGGTCAAAAACGGCAATTCGTTCATCTGACACCCGATATTATATCGATCCGTCTATTGCTGCTGCAGCTTTGGGCATTGGACCGAGTGACCTGCTGAACGACTTGAAAACATTCGGGTTTCTCTTTGAAACACTCTGTATCAGAGATCTTCGTGTTTTCGCGGACGCATTAAACGGCGAAGTTTACCATTACCGGGACAAAGACGGACAGGAATGTGATGCAGTCATACATTTGAGGAATGGAAAATACGGTCTGATTGAAATTAAACTCGGCGGTGATAAGCTCATTGAGGAGGGTGCGAAGAGCCTAAAGTCCATGGAAGCTAAAATTGATACCGACAGGATGAACGCACCGTCTTTTCTTATGGTTTTGACTGGAAGCGGTGATTATGCATATCGACGACGCGATGGCGTGTATGTGATTCCCATCGGTTCGTTGAAAAATTGACTTATGTTGACAAAACCTACACGACGATACGGTTGCGGCCGGTGTTTTTCCCGGTGTAGAGTTTTTCGTCCGCAATGCGCAGCAGTTCTTTAATATTGTCTGTACTACCGGCGGTCAGACCGAAGGTCATTGTGATCTTAACGGGCTGGCCGTTATAATTGCATTCCAGCGAGCGGATGCTCTGTAGAATATCATCCAGAATTTTATGGGATTGTTCGAGATTCCTGTTTTCAAAGACCAGCAGGAATTCTTCGCCGCCCCATCTTGAGGCATTGCCGTTTCCGTCCATATGCTCGCAGAGTGTCTGGGCAACCCTCTTTAACACGATATCCCCGCATTCATGTCCGTGAGTGTCATTCACCTTTTTAAAGAAGTCAATATCCCCGATGGCGATGCAGAAATCCTTGCCGGAGGCAGCGGCATCCGCGACGGTCTGTCTGAGACGCATGTCTCCCGAACGGCGGTTGCAGAGAGAGGTCAGGGCATCCTGCTCTACAAGGTTGCGGAGGGAACGCTGCATGTTGAGCGCGGAGTGCGCGATCTCACCGAGCTCGTCATTCCGGTTCAACACGGAGGAACCCATGCGGGCATTCAGATTTCCGGTAGATACCTCTCCGAGGAAGGTATGGAGCTGCAACAGGTCGGAGACGGTATGCTTTGTGTAAAGGGAGGTAATGATAAACATAAGGACGAGCAGAATTATATCAGCGATCATAAGGGGGGAAACGGACGCCTGTACCGAGGCATCGACAGCAGCAGTCGGCTTGCCGACGAAGAGCATGCCAACAACCGTGCCGTCAGAATTGCGCAGAGGGGCATAATAAGAGAAATAGCCGGTGTTATAGATCATGGCTTTATTGTAAAAGTGGGCTTCGCCTGTTTTCAGAACTGTCCGGATGACAACATCGGGAGCGCCCGTACCGATCAGACGCATATCCTGCCGGTCTATGAGTGTGGTGAGGATTCTTGTGCTCTGGTAGAACAGGGTGATGTCCATTCCGGTATCCGCCTTGATCTGGTCCAAAAGGGTGTGGTTGCCGGTCAGATCGGTCTCACCCTTGTACAGATGATAGGTTCCATCACCGACCAGACGGTAGTCGCCGGGATAAAGGGCATCGAACATCGTCACCAGATTACTGGAGATATTTGACAGCTCCGTTTCGACCTCGCCATACATAGCTTTTGTAAAAATACGGTTCCCAAGCAACAGAATGACGATCGCAAAAAAGAGCAGGGGAATAATGTTGATCGCCTGCAGCGCGTATGCGATTTTGCCTTTCCGGCCGTTTGCCATAGAATCCCTCATTTCTGAAATCATGTTTTAAAACAGTTATTAACAGTATACTAAGTCTGGCGCCGGAAAGCAAGAGCCTTTACTTTTTTCGGCGCTTTTACTATAATAGTTTTGGTGATTAAAAATGTAATATAAGGAGAAAAAGTGAGAGACGGAATTACGAAACGTCAGTCTTCCGTGATTCAGGGGATTGCGGTTCTGCTGATGATTTTTCATCATTCGACGATTTGCGGAGAAGAAATTTACTTCCTGAACGCGGAACTTGCGATGCGTTTTGCGTGGTTTGGCAAGATGTGCGTCGCTCTGTTTGCATTTGTGAGTGGATATGGCATGTTTTATGTGCTGCGGCGGGAAACGGAAATGCGTTTTTTTCAGAGACTTTTCAAGGATTACAAGGCGGTAGCCCGCCGGCTTTTTTCTGTCTATCAGAAATACTGGCTGGTCTTTTTTGTGTTTCTGGGGCCGGCGCTGCTGAGGGGAGCCCTGAGATTTGAGGCGGGGGAATTTTTCCGGAATTTGTTTGCGGTATCCAGCACATATCAGGAAACATGGTGGTATATGGGACAGTATGTCAAGATGATGCTTCTCCTGCCGCCGCTGGAATTGCTTTTCTTGAAGCTGCCGGATGCGGGAGAGAGAAGGAAAAAGTGGATCTGCGCCGGGATATTGTCGGGACTTGTCATTGTGCTCCTGCTTTTCGGGGCGCTGTTTTATCCTCCGGTATGGAAACTTCTTACAGCATTGGTGGAAAACCTGAGAATTTCCTTTTTTCTGCCCTTTTGCGAAGGCTATCTTCTTGCAAGGTTCAAAGGCTATCAATGGATCTGCCATAAAACGGAAAGGATGGGAAAGCTCTGGACGGCTCTGGCAGCCGCCCTTTTACTGATTCTGGCAGTTGCCCTGCGGATTGTGCTTGCCGATTCGGCAGCCTATGCGAGAGCGGACTTCCTGATTGTTCCCATATTTGTCTATGCGGTTCTTATTCTGCTGCAATATGTCCCGCCGGTCGAGACGGTACTGGAATGGATTGGAAGACGTTCTGCATATATGTGGCTGATACATGGTTTTTTCTATGCGTATCTGCTGCAATGGCTGATCGGAAGGGTGCATTCCGGAGAGTTGATTTATGTTATTATTACTGTACTTTCTGCGCTTGCGGCATGGATACCTGATCTGGTAAGAAAGCTCTTGACAAGCAAAAAAGTGCGGGGATATAATGACGAAAAGAGGAAAATGCAGTGACGGAGAGAGTAGTTGTCTCAGGAACGCTTCAGCGAGCCGGTGAGGGTGCGAGACCGGTGCAAGTAGAGGGATAATGAAAATCACTTCCGAGCAGTCAGAACCAAAGGAAAGGCACAGGCCGAGTACCGGTAGTCCTGAACGGCATTCCCCCGTTACGGGAAAGCATATCACTCCGCGGAGCGGCTGCGGAACGTATGACAGTAACAGGTGGTTTCACGAGCAGCACAGGCTTCGTCCTTTTACGGGACGGAGCCTTTTCTAATTTATAAGGAAAGGAAGAGAAAAATGTACAAGCAGGTAGACAACACACTCAATTTTGTGCAGAGAGAAAAGGCTGTGGAAAAGTTCTGGAAGGAGAACGACATCTTCAGGAAGAGCATTGACAGCCGGAAGGAGGGCCCGACCTACACCTTTTACGACGGCCCGCCGACTGCAAACGGAAAGCCTCATATCGGACATGTGGAGACCCGTGTTATTAAGGATATGATTCCGAGATACCGCACCATGAAGGGCTGTATGGTGCCGAGAAAGGCAGGCTGGGACACACACGGCCTTCCTGTTGAGATCGAGGTTGAGAAGCTGCTTGGACTGGACGGAAAGGATCAGATCGAGGCTTACGGTCTGGAGCCGTTCATCGATAAATGTAAGGAAAGCGTCTGGAAATATAAGGGAATGTGGGAGGATTTCTCCAGCACGGTCGGCTTCTGGGCTGACATGGATAACCCTTATGTCACCTATGATGACAATTTCATCGAGTCTGAGTGGTGGGCATTGAAGACCATCTGGGACAAGGGACTGCTCTACAAGGGCTTCAAGATCGTTCCCTACTGCCCGCGCTGCGGAACACCGCTCTCCGCGCAGGAGGTCGCACAGGGCTATAAGACCGTAAAGGAGCGCTCCGCAATCGTGCGCTTCAAGTGCGTCGGTGAGGATGCGTATTTCCTGGCATGGACGACGACACCGTGGACACTGCCGTCCAACGTTGCGCTCTGCGTGAACCCGGACGAAACCTATGTGAAGGTCAAGGCTGCCGACGGTTATACCTATTATATGGCGGAGGCGCTGCTCGACAAGGTGCTGGGCAAGCTCGCAACGGAGGATAAGCCCGCTTACGAGATCCTCGAGAGCTATAAGGGAAAGGATCTGGAATACAAGGAGTATGAGCCTCTGTTTGCCTGTGCCGGGGAGGCAGCGGCAAAGCAGCATAAGAAGGCGCATTTCGTAACCTGCGACGGCTATGTTACAATGTCCGACGGTACCGGTATTGTTCATATTGCTCCGGCCTTTGGTGAGGACGACTCCCGCATTGGAAAAAATTACGACCTGCCCTTCGTTCAGTTCGTGGACGGCAAGGGAGAAATGACGAAGGAGACACCCTATGCCGGACTGTTTGTCAAGAAGGCAGACCCGGAGGTATTGAAGGATCTGGAAAAGAGCGGCAGCCTGTTCGATGCACCGAAGTTTGAGCATGAATATCCGCACTGCTGGAGATGCGACACTCCGCTGATCTACTACGCGAGAGAGTCCTGGTATATCAAGGAGACTGCGGTCAAGGACGACCTGATCCGCAACAACAACACTGTAAACTGGATTCCGGAATCCATCGGAACAGGACGCTTCGGTAACTGGCTGGAGAATATTCAGGACTGGGCAATCTCCCGTAACCGTTACTGGGGAACTCCCCTGAATATCTGGGAGTGCAGCTGCGGGTATCAGGAGTGCATCGGCAGCCGCGCAGAGCTCGCTGAAAAGGCAGGAAATCCGGATGCAGCGAAGGTGGAGCTGCACCGTCCCTATATCGATGAAGTGACCTACCCCTGCCCGAAGTGCGGCGGAACCATGAAGAGAGTGCCCGAGGTGCTCGACTGCTGGTTCGACTCCGGCGCGATGCCCTTCGCACAGCATCACTATCCGTTCGAGAACAAGGAACTGTTCGAGCAGCAGTTCCCGGCACAGTTCATCTCGGAGGCTGTCGACCAGACGAGAGGCTGGTTCCACTCCCTCATGGCGGAATCGACGCTGCTGTTTAACAAGGCACCCTACGAAAATGTTATCGTCATGGGACATGTGCAGGACGAAAACGGCCAGAAGATGAGTAAGTCAAAGGGCAATGCAGTAGATCCGTTTGAGGCGCTCGAGACCTACGGCGCAGATGCGATCAGATGGTATTTCTACACCAGCTCCGCTCCCTGGCTGCCCAAGCGTTTCTCCGGCAAGATCGTGCAGGAGGGCCAGAGAAAATTCATGGGTACGCTCTGGAACACCTATGCATTCTTTGTGCTGTACGCGAATATTGATAATTTTGACGCAACGAAATATACACTGGAATATGATAAGCTGCCTGTCATGGATAAATGGCTCCTGTCCAGACTGAACACGACAGTCGGCGTGGTTGACGAGAACCTTGACAAGTACCGTATCCCCGAGGCGGCAAAGGCGCTTGAGGACTTCGTGGATGAGATGAGTAACTGGTATGTGCGCCGCAGCCGTGAGCGTTTCTGGGCAAAGGGCATGGAGCAGGATAAGATCAACGCTTATATGACGCTCTACACCGCGCTTGTGACGATCTGCAAGGCGGCAGCGCCGATGATCCCGTTCATGACGGAGGACATCTATCAGAACCTTGTGCGCAGCATTGACGCGGACGCACCGGAGAGCATCCATCTCTGCGACTTCCCTGTCGTGGATGCGAAGTGCATCGACAAGAAGCTCGAGGAGAATATGGAGGATGTGCTGGATGCGGTTGTCATGGGCCGTGCGTGCCGTAATGACGCTGCGATCAAGAACCGTCAGCCGATCAGCAGAATGTACATCAAGGCTGATTTCAAGCTCGACAGCTTCTACACTGACATCATCAAGGAGGAGCTGAATGTGAAGGAGGTCGTATTTGCGGATGACGTGAGAGCGTTTACCTCATACACCTTCAAGCCGCAGCTCCGTACCGTCGGACCGAAATACGGAAAGCAGCTCGGCGGCATCCAGAAGCACCTTGCGGAGCTGGACGGCAATGCGGCAATGGATGAGCTGAATGCGGACGGAAAGCTCAGCTTCGATGTGAACGGTGTCACGGTGGAGCTGACGAAGGACGATCTTTTGATCGACACAGCACAGAAGGAAGGCTATGTCACTCAGGAGGACAACAGAATGACCGTTGTTCTGGATACCAACCTGACGGAGGAGCTGGTCGAGGAAGGCTTTGTCTATGAGATCATCAGCAAAATCCAGACGATGCGTAAGGATGCCGGCTTTGAGGTCATGGATCACATCCGCGTGTCCCTGAATGGCAATGTGAAGCTCTCCGCACTGGCTGAGAAGAACAAGGAAGCCATCTGCAGCAAAGTTTTGGCGGATGAATTGACGGAGGGACTTGACTTCTCCTGCGAAAAGGAGTGGAATGTAAATGGGGAAAAGGTTGTTATTGCTGTAGAACGGGTTACAAAATAGCATGACGTAAAGGAGACTGACATATGAAGAATGTAACACAGAAGGCAGTGGTAGAGAAGCCCATAGCGGAGAAGACGTCAGGAAAGCAGAAGTTTGACAAAGAGCTTTTCAAGAGAAGTGTTGTTTATAATGTGAAGACTCTTTACCGCAAGGATCTGGAGGAGGCAACCGCACAGCAGGTATTTCAGGCGGTAGCCCTTGCAATCAAGGATCAGATCATGGATAACTGGATCGATACGCAGAGGGCGTATGAGAAGCAGGATCCGAAAATGGTTTATTATATGTCGATGGAGTTCCTGATGGGTCGTGCCCTCGGAAACAACATCATTAACCTTCAGGCTTCCGGTGTTGTGAAGGAAGCGCTGGAGGAGCTTGGACTCGACCTGAACGTTGTAGAGGATCAGGAGCCTGATGCAGCGCTCGGAAACGGCGGCCTCGGCAGACTGGCTGCATGTTTTCTGGATTCCCTTGCGACCCTCGGCTATCCCGCCTACGGTTGCGGCATCCGCTACCGCTACGGTATGTTCAAGCAGCAGATCAAGGACGGCTATCAGGTGGAGGTCCCCGACAACTGGCTTGAGAACGGTAATCCCTTTGAGCTTCGCAGACCGGAGTATGCAAAGATTGTCAAGTTTGGCGGACACGTGTCCATGTACTGTGATGAATTTGGGCGCAGCCGCTTTGAACAGGAGGATTATCAGGCGGTCAGAGCGGTTCCCTTTGACTTCCCGATCGTTGGTTACGGCAATGGCATTGTAAATACCCTGCGCATCTGGGATGCCGAGCCCATAGAGGTCTTCCAGCTGGATTCCTTCGACAAGGGCGACTACCGCAAGGCGGTGGAACAGGAGAACCTTGCGAGAAACATTGTTGAGGTGCTCTACCCCAATGACAACCACTATGCAGGTAAGGAGCTGCGCCTGAAGCAGCAGTATTTCTTCATCTCCGCATCCGTGCAGGAGGCAGTGGAGAAGTTCATGCGCAGACATGAAGATATTCACCAGTTCCCCGAGAAGGTGACCTTCCAGCTGAATGATACACATCCCACGGTGGCGATCCCCGAGCTGATGCGTGTCCTGATGGACGATTACAGTCTCGGCTGGGATGAGGCATGGGACATCACAACTCGGACCTGTGCTTATACGAACCACACAATTATGTCCGAGGCGCTGGAAAAGTGGCCGATCGACCTGTTTCAGAGACTTCTCCCCAGAATCTACCAGATTGTCGAGGAGATCAACCGTCGGTTTGTACAGCAGATCGAGGCAAAATATTCCAATGTATTTGGCGTTGATGTACAGGAGAAGATCCGCAAGATGGCGATCCTGTATGATGGACAGGTGAAGATGGCCCACATGGCGATTATTGCGGGCTACTCTGTCAACGGTGTTGCCAGACTGCACACCGAGATCTTAAAGAAGCAGGAATTGAAGGACTTCTACGAGATGTTCCCGGAGCGCTTCAACAACAAGACAAATGGTATTACCCAGAGAAGATTCCTGTTACACGGCAATCCGCTGCTGGCTGACTGGGTGACCTCCAAAGCAGGAGACGGCTGGATCACGGATCTGCCCCAGATTGCAAAGCTGAAGGAGCTTGCAGGTAACACAAAGGCACAGAAGGAATTCATGGAGATCAAGTATCAGAACAAGCTGCGTCTGGCGAAGTACATTGAGGAGCACAACGGTGTCGTTGTTGACCCGAAGTCCATCTTCGATGTGCAGGTAAAGCGTCTGCATGAATATAAGAGACAGCTGTTGAACATCTTGCATGTTATGTACCTTTACAACCAGCTGAAGGCGAAGCCGGATATGGATTTCTACCCGAGAACCTTTATTTTCGGCGCGAAGGCTGCGGCAGGCTATCGGAATGCAAAGCTGACGATCAAGCTGATTAACTCCGTGGCGGATGTGATTAACAACGACGCATCCATCGGTGGAAAGCTGAAGGTTGTGTTTATCGAGAATTACAATGTCTCCAATGCGGAGATCATCTTTGCGGCGGCAGATGTCTCAGAGCAGATTTCCACCGCGAGCAAGGAGGCATCGGGAACCGGTAACATGAAGTTCATGCTCAACGGTGCACTGACGCTGGGAACCATGGACGGAGCCAATGTGGAGATCGTCGAGGAAGTCGGCGCAGAGAATGCGTTTATCTTCGGACTTTCTTCGGATGAGGTCATCCACTATGAGAACTACGGCGGCTATAATCCCATGGAGATCTACAATCAGGATGCGGATATCCATAAGGTGCTGGATCAGCTGATCGACGGAACCTACAGCGCGGACAAGGAGCTTTTCCGCCCGCTTTACAACTCCCTGTTGAATACACTCAGCACCTCAAAGGCAGACACCTACTTCATCCTCAAGGACTTCAAGTCCTATGCTGAGGCTCAGAAGAAGGTCGAGGCGGCTTACCGCAACACGGAAGGCTGGGCAAAGAGCGCGATCCTGAATGTGGCATGCTCCGGCAAGTTCACTTCTGACAGAACCATCCAGCAGTATGTGGATGAGATCTGGCATCTTGACAAGGTGACTCTGTAAAAAAAGGTGTTGACACGTTACGACTGTTGTGCTTTAATGGTATACATCGGCGGCTTAGTCAACTGCCGAAAATAACAAAGAAAGTGAGGTAGCAGAAAATGACTAAAGCGTTGGCGGCAATGATTGTTTTTCATAATTGCAGGTGTGACGGAAATGTTACCTCGGTTTCGCTTACATAGCTATATTGCATGCGTGTAATATAACTCCATAGGCATGTTTTAATCCGGGCAGACATTTTGCCCGGATTTTTTTGTGGGAGCGGGACACGGGGCAGTTTGAGGAAAGAGAATAAAGGAGGGATATTTTGAAGAAGTTAAGAAGCTATGTTCTTCCGTTCTGGAAGAGCTATTTATTTGCCACTGTCAGCCTGATTCTGGCTATTTTGCTGGAAATGCTGACACCCCAGATTACAAAGAACATTATCAATGAAGTTTTTGTGGGCGGCGATTTTTCGCGGTTCGGGATATTGCTGGCAGCACTGGTAATCATGGGACTCGGCAGGAGTGTGTTCGGCTATCTAAAGGAATTTACATTTGACCGGAACAGCCAGACCATCGGCACGGAGATGCGCAAGGATCTGTTTGCACATATCCAGACGCTTTCCATGGACTTTTTTGACAACACCAATACCGGTGAGCTGATGGCGCGCGTCAAGGATGATATTGATAAGGTGAAGGATGCGTTCGGCATGACCGGGATGCTGATCGTCCAGATTACGCTTTATATCGTATCCGTGTTGTACTGCATGTTTGCGTTAAGCCCGCTGCTTGCGCTTCTGCCGCTTGCAGTCATGATTTTCGGCGGGGCGATGAGCTTCGTGCTGGAGAAAAAATTTGACAAGGTATATACCGATCTCAGCGAGGAAAATGCGGCGCTCACCACGGTCGCTGAGGAAAATCTGGCGGGTGTGCGGACGGTAAAGGCATTCGCGCGGGAAAAGTTTGAGATCGCCAAATTTGCAAAGCGGAATAAGCGCTATTATGACCTGAACCTGGAACAGACAAAGATTCTTACCCGGTATTATCCCGTCTATCAGTTTATCGGGGCGATCCTTCCGGTAGTGTGTGCGATTCTGGGCGGCATACTGGTCATTCAGAACAAGATGGATCTCGGTTCTCTGGTGGCATTCGTGGAGTATTCCAGAGACTGTACATGGCCGCTGGATATGTTTGCGGAGCTGGCGAATGAGCTGTCCTCTTCCTTTGCTTCTTATAAGAAGGTGAAAGCGATCGCTGATGAAAAGCCCGCTTTGTCTGAGAACGCTGCACCTGTCGTGCTCGACAGAGTGGAGGGAGATCTGGAATTCCGCAATGTGTCGCTGAAACTCGGCGGGAATACGATCCTTGAGAACATTGATTTAAAGCTGCCCAGAGGAAAGACCCTGGGCATTATGGGAGCGACCGGCTCCGGCAAAAGCTCCATCATTAATCTTTTACAGCGGTTCTACGATCCCTCGGAGGGCTGTGTCCTGATCGACGGGGTGGATGTCCGCAAGCTGCAGCTCTCCCAGGTGCGCAGCACCAGCTCTGTTGTCATGCAGGATGTCTTCCTGTTTTCGGACACGATCGAGGAGAACATTAAAATGGGTAAGCGTTTTACCATGCAGCTGCCCGAGGTGAAGAGAGCGGCGAAGATGGCTCAGGCAACGGAATTTATTGAAAAGATGGAGGACCAGTACGAGACAGTCATCGGGGAGAGAGGCGTCGGCCTTTCCGGCGGACAGAAGCAGAGGATCAGTATTGCGAGGGCAATTTCCAAGAAGAGCCCGATCCTTGTGATGGACGATTCGACTTCGGCGCTTGATATGGAGACAGAGAGAGAAATTCAAATGATGTTAAAGACGATAACGGACTCATCCAAGATTATCATTGCCCACAGAATTTCGGCGGTGAGAAATGCAGATGAGATCATTTATCTCGATCAGGGCAGGGTTGCCGAGAGGGGAACGCATGAGGAGCTTCTGCAGAAAAAAGGACTCTATTATGCGACCTACATGGCACAGTACCCTGAACAGAAGGAGGTGAGCTAATTGGCAGTAAATTCATTTCGTGAAGACGAAAAGCTGCAGGCGACAGATGCAAAGAGGATTGCGGGCAGACTGTTTGGATATTTGAAGAATTATAAGAAGGAGATCGTTGTTGTTCTATTTGCAATGACCGTTACCGTGGGTATCAGCCTGTATAACCCGATTGTGATAGAGGAGGCGATCGACAACTATGTGGCAAAGTCAGACTTTAACGGCCTGATCCGGCTGGCTGTCTTTGCCGTGGTGTTGAACCTGATCTATGTATTGATGGTCAAGGTGCGGATGTATGTGATGTCGCTCATATCTAATAAGATTATTCTGAACATCCGGGAAGAGGTCTATGAGCATATTCAGGAGCTTTCCTTTACCTTTTTTGACAGCAGGCCGACCGGAAAGATCCTTGCGAGGATCATCGGCGACGTGAATTCTTTGAAGGATGTGCTGGCGAAGGCGGTTACTAACATTATTCCGAATACGCTGACGATCATCGGTGTGCTAGTGATCATGCTGGTCAAGGACTGGCGGCTGGCGCTGGCGGCACTCTGCACGATGCCTTTCATGGCGCTGGGCATCTTCCTTGTGGAGAAGGCAAACCATGTCCGCTGGCAGAATGTAAGAAAGAAGGCGTCGAATGTCAACGCATATGTGCATGAGGATGTGGCTGGTATCAGAGTCGTGCAGAGCCTGAATGCGGCGGAGGAGACAAGGGCTCAGTTTAATGAGCTTGCGACCGAACAGTGTTCGGCTTTCATACATGCATGCAGGGTGGCGGATCTGTTTTTCCCGATCATCGACACCTGCTGGGGGCTCAGTCTTATGATGCTGTATCTGGTAGGCGTGAAGCTGATCGGCGCGCCCGCGATCACGCTGGGTGTCTTAGTGGCATTCGGCTCTTACGCAACGATGTTCTGGCAGCCGATTGCGAATCTGAGCACCTTCTTTAACCAGCTGGTGACAAATCTGTCTGCTGCGGAGCGTGTCTTTGACATTCTGGACACAGAGCCTGAGATCAAGGATGCACCCGATGCCGGGGAACTGCCCGAGATTACAGGAAGAGTGACCTTTGACAATGTTTCCTTTACCTATGATGAGGGGACGGAGAATGAGACGAAGGTTCTTGACCGGGTGAGCTTTACGGTGGAGCCCGGAGAGACCATTGCGCTTGTCGGACCGACTGGTGCCGGTAAGACCACCATTGTCAACCTGATTAGCAGATTTTACGACATCCAGCAGGGGACGATAGCGATCGACGGGTATGACCTGAAAAAAGTAAAGATCAATTCCCTGCGCCGACAGATGGGCGTTATGACGCAGGATAACTTCATCTTCCACGGGACGGTCAGGGAAAATATTGCCTACGGCAAGCTGGACGCGACGGATGATGAGATCATGGCGGCAGCGAAGGCGGTCAATGCGCATGACTTTATTATGAAGATGGAGAAGGGCTATGACACGGAACTGAAGGAGCAGGGAGCCGGACTGTCGATCGGGCAGCGGCAGCTGATCGCATTTGCGCGCACGATGGTGTCCGAGCCGAGAGTCCTGATTCTGGACGAGGCGACCTCCAGCATTGATACCCATACGGAAATACTGGTACAGAAGGGAATCGAAGCACTGCTGCACGGAAGAACGAGCTTTGTAATCGCCCACAGACTTTCCACGATTCAGAATGCCGACCGCATTTTTGTAATTAAGGACGGTGGAATTGCGGAACAGGGATCGCCGATGGAGCTGATGGCGAAGAGAGGCTTTTACTATAACCTCTATATGGCTCAGTTCGGGGCGGTGGAATGATAATTCAGAACTTGCATAAATATATGCTTTCCTTTATAATTATTACTTGGTAAAACAGAACGGATCGACAAGTGGAGGAAAGATTGATGATAGAATTATTACAGGGCGGAGCGTTTCTGGTCGGCGGCGAGGAGATCATTCCCGACGGGCCGGAGGCGGCTGCCGCCATACGGAGCAAGGCAGGAGTAGCCATTACGAAAGAGGATGCGGCGAAGAAGACGATTGCATATGGCATTCTGGAGAGCCATAACACATCCGGAAACATGGAAAAGCTCAAGGTACGCTTTGACAAGCTCACCAGCCATGACATCACGTTCGTAGGCATTATTCAGACGGCGAGAGCATCCGGACTGCAGAAGTTCCCGATGCCCTATGTCCTGACGAACTGTCACAACTCCCTGTGTGCGGTCGGCGGTACGATCAACGAAGATGACCACATGTTTGGACTGACCTGCGCAAAGAAGTATGGCGGTGTCTATGTTCCGCCTCATCAGGCTGTCATCCATCAGTTTGCGAGAGAAATGCTCGCGACAGGCGGCGGCATGATTCTGGGTTCGGACTCCCATACAAGATACGGCGCGCTGGGAACCATGGCGGTCGGCGAGGGAGGCCCTGAGCTTGTAAAGCAGCTGCTGAACCAGACCTATGATATTAATATGCCGGGAGTTGTCGGCGTTTATCTGACAGGCTCGCCGGTCAAGGGCGTCGGCCCTCAGGACGTTGCGCTGGCGATCATCGGCGCAGTCTTTAAGAATGGCTATGTAAAGAATAAGGTGATGGAGTTCGTCGGCCCCGGCGTTGCATCCCTGAGTGCGGATTTCCGTATCGGCATCGATGTCATGACAACGGAGACTACCTGCCTGTCCTCCATCTGGAAGACGGACGAGGAGATTAAGGAATTCTATGAAATTCACGGACGGGCTGAGGACTACAGGGAATTAAAGCCCGGAAGGATTGCTTACTATGACGGAATGATTAAGGTCGATCTGTCCAAGATCCGCCCGATGATCGCTATGCCCTTCCATCCCAGCAATACCTATACGATCGAAGAACTGAATGCGAACCTTATGGATATTCTGGACGAGACCGAGAAGCGCGCGCAGGTAAGCCTTGACGGCGCGGTGGAATATCATCTGAAGGACAAGGTAAAGAACGGCAGATTCATGGTAGATCAGGGAATCATCGCCGGCTGTGCGGGCGGCGGCTTCGAGAATATCTGTGCGGCGGCTGACATACTCAAGGGAAGCTATATCGGCTCTGACGGTTTTACGCTGAGCGTATACCCTGCGTCCATGCCTGTTTACATGGAGCTTATCAGAAACGGCTGTGCGGCTGCGATTCTGGAGACAGGTGCAGTTATGAAGACGGCATTCTGCGGCCCTTGCTTCGGCGCAGGAGACACACCGGCAAACAATGCCTTCAGCATCCGCCACTCTACAAGAAACTTCCCGAACAGAGAGGGAAGCAAGCTCCAGAACGGTCAGATTTCGTCGGTTGCGCTGATGGATGCGAGGTCTATCGCAGCCACTGCGGCGAACAAGGGCGTGCTGACTCCCGCGACGGACTTCGACGGAGAGCTTGGAAAATACAAGTATCATTTTGACAGCAATATTTACGCGAACCGCGTGTTTGACTCCCACGGCGTTGCCGATCCCGATGTGGAGATCCAGTTCGGCCCCAACATCAAGGACTGGCCTGCGATGGGAGCGCTTCCGGAAAACCTCGTGCTGCAGGTTGTCAGCGAGATCCATGATCCTGTGACGACAACGGACGAGCTGATCCCCTCCGGTGAGACATCCTCCTACCGCTCCAACCCGCTCGGACTTGCTGAGTTTACGCTCAGCCGTAAGGATCCCGAGTATGTCGGACGTGCGAAGGTGATGCGCGGTCTTGAGGAAGAGCGCAGCAAGGGCGGACATCCCTGCCATGTGATGCCGGAAATTAAAAAGGTAATGGCGCCGATCAAGGAGAAATTCCCGGAGGTCAGCCATGTGAATACAGGCTTCGGTTCTACGATCTTTGCGGTGAAGCCGGGCGACGGTTCCGCGAGAGAGCAGGCGGCATCCTGCCAGAAGGTTCTGGGCGGCTGGGCGAACATTGCCAACGAGTATGCGACAAAGCGTTACCGCTCGAATCTGATTAACTGGGGTATGCTTCCCTTCCTGATCGAGGAGGGCGAGCTTCCGTTTAAGAACCTCGATTATCTCTTCATACCCGGTATCAAGAAGGCTGTGGAGGACAAGACGGACGAGATTACCGCATATGTAGTCAGGGATGGCGGCTTGCAGAAATTCAAACTGAGTCTCGGCGAGCTGACCGATGAGGAGAGACAGATTATTCTCAAGGGTTGTCTCATCAATTATAACAGAGTATAGGGGGCTGACATTTATGGAATTTAATAAGACGGTCTCAAATCCGATGCTGGTAGGCTGTATTGAGCTTGTGAAGGCGGAAGATACGCCGGATCACAGGAATATGTTTGTGGCAGAGCTTTTGAAAGCATCCTTTCAGGCGCCCGCTGTCATTGACCCGGAGCCGGTTGCGGACGCAGAGGGAAAGCTGACGATTACCCCGGGCGGAAAGGTGCAGTTCCCGATGCTTTCCACGCCCGACGGAAGAAAGTTTTTCATGGGCTTTACCGATCCGGTGGAGTATAAGAAATGGGCTGCCACAAGCAAGGATCTCCCGTTCTTTTCATTGAAATTTGATGATTATGCCAACATGATTTTCCGTAAGGATGCGCAGGGGAATGAATGTCCGGCGGTTGGCTTTGTCATTAATCCGATGGGGGCGAATGTTGTCGTGCCGAAGGAAATGATCGCGGGCATTGTGGCGACAAGGATCGCACAGGCAAAGCAGATGGCGGCAAAACGCGCCGCACAGCAGAGGCCTGCCGGCGTTCCGGTTCCGCCGACAGAGACAAAATAGCAATACAGAGCTAAAGTAAAAACAAAATGTGACGATATATTCAGTACAGGGAAGCGGTTTGGCCGACTGCTACCGAGTACAGAGTAGACCACGGATGGTGTTTGTGCGAAGAAAGGGATTTCTTCGCCGGATGCCATCTTTTTTTCCGAAAAGCTGACGAGCGGCGGAAGTGGAGGGAATTGAAGGAGAGATAGATTGAGAATTGATTCCAGTGCAGTAGGAATGGAATCCGCCAGAAGCTACAGAGCTTCCGGTACAACCGTCAGAAGATTTACGATAAGGGATTATCAGCAGAATCTGGCGCAGGGAAAGGATACCCTGAATGCAGGTATAGAGAGCAATGCCCAGAACACCGGGGATACCGTGGGAAAAGAGGCGGGAAAGACCGGAGAGGGCAGTGAGAAGAAGGTCACCACACTTCAGGACTGGCAGACAAGATTCCAGGCGTCCGCCTCAAATCTGTCCATAAGAAGCTCGGTCAGCCAGACCTTTGAGGATCTAAGGCAGCAGACCATCCGCTACATCTTTGATCTGCTCTTCCCGGCGAGAAGGAACCGTTGGGATTCGTGGCTGGAGGAGAACGGCATACAGACAGATGCACAGAATACGGACAGCCGGAATACGGTGACAAACGCCGATGGAGAGTCGCAGGGAATGTACTATGACGGAAACGGACTCCTGAATTTGCAGCCCCGCGAACTGAGGATGAACGTACAGGTATTGGATTACTGTCAGGAGACCTATTTCACGGAGCGTGAGGATGTTGCTTTTTCCACGGTGGGAAAGGTCCGCACCTCGGACGGCAGGGAAATTGACTTTAATGTCAATATCGGTATGAGCAGACGGTTTGAGGAGTACTACAGGGAGGACTTGCAGCTTGCCAGCTTTACCATGTGCGATCCGCTTGTGATCAATCTGGACACGGATGTGGCGCAGCTGGAGGATCAGACCTTCTATTTTGACGTAGACGGCGACGGCGAGCTGGATGAGGTGTCGCAGCTGGGAGCGGGCAGCGGTTATCTCGCGCTCGACAAGAACGGAGACGGCATTATCAACGACGGAAATGAACTCTTCGGAACTTCGAGCGGCAACGGCTTTGCTGATCTTGCAAAATACGATCAGGACGGCAACGGCTGGATCGACGAGAACGATGAGATCTGGAGTAAGCTCAAGATCTGGTCGAAGGACGAAAACGGCAAGGATGTACTCTATACGCTTGCGGAAAAGGGAGTCGGTGCGATCTGTCTTAAAAATGCTTCCACCGATTTCACCCAGAAGGGACAGGACGGCAGGACGCTCGGCGCAGTCCGCAACACAGGCGTGTTCCTCTATGAGAACGGAAATGTCGGAACGGTTCAGCATGTAGATGTTGCAAAATACTATAAAGAAGCGTAGACTACAGGGAGGCGGAAACCTCCCTGTTTTTGCGTGGGAAAAGCGGTTATGCGGAAGGTGTTGAATGTTATGGCATCATTCAGGAAATTATATGATAAAGAGAAAATAGATTTCAATAATCTGCTCTATCCGAACCGGGCGATGTTCCTGCTGCTTGTTCCGATCGTCGTAGAGCAGCTTTTGAATTCCTTTATGGGTATGGCGGACACGATGATGGTGAGCAATGTCGGCGGTGAGGCAATCTCTGCGGTGTCGCTTGTGGATTCCATCAATAATCTGGTTATTCAGATGTTTGCGGCAATGGCATCCGGCGCGGCGATTATCTGCTCCCAGTATCTCGGCCACCGGGACAAAGAGGGAAGCAATAAGGCGGCGAGACAGGTGCTTCTGACCGTGCTGGCAATTTCGGTATCGCTGACACTGATCGGCCTGTTGCTCCGCAAACCGCTTCTGCGTCTGATTTTCGGACAGATTGAGCCCGGTGTTATGGATAAGGCGATGAGCTATTTTCTGGTGACGATTCTATCTTACCCGTTTCTGGCGCTTTTTAATGCGGGTGCGGCATTTTTCCGTGCCGGTGGCAATTCCCGCTTCCCGATGATCGTTTCCGTCATCTCTAATCTTTTAAATATCGGCGGAAATGCAATACTCATCTTCGGGCTGGATATGGGAGTCACGGGCGCTGCACTCTCTACTCTTTTTTCGAGAATCTTCTGCGCGGTCGTGGTATTGTTTTCCCTGCGCAGGGACGGACAGCCGATCGTGGTGCGCGACTATTACAGAATCCGCCCGGATATGCCGCTTATTATGAAGATTCTGGCAATCGGCATTCCGTCCGGCATAGAAAACGGCATGTTCCAGTTCGGCAAGCTGGCGATCCAGTCCACCGTGTCAGCGATGGGAACGGCGGCGATCGCAGCGCAGGCGATGGCAAATATTCTGGAGATGGTGAATGGTATTTTCGGTGTCGGCGTCGGGATCGGGCTGATGACGATGGTAGGCCAGGCACTGGGTGCGGGCAGGAAGGAAGAGGCGAGATATTATATTGTAAAATGTACGAAAATCGGACTGGTCGGCATACTGGTATCCTGTCTGGCGGTTTTCGGACTGGCGGAGCCGGTGACAAGGCTTGCCGGAATGGAGCCGGAGAGCGCAAGGCTCTGTCTGGAGATGGTTACGGCGATCACGATCGCAAAACCGCTCTTCTGGGCGTTTTCCTTCATACCGGGCTACGGCATGCGCGCGGCGGGAGATGTAAAATTTTCGATGATTACCTCCACGCTCACAATGTGGTGTCTGCGCGTGGTGCTGTGTATTTTCCTTGTAAAAGCGTACAATATGGGGCCGATGGCGGTCTGGTACGGCATGTTTGCGGACTGGGCAGTGAGAGGAATCGTGTTCACCCTGCGCTTCCGCGGAGACCGCTGGCTGCAAAAGCGCGTGATTTGACATTACTTGGGTATCAGGTGGCTGTATAAATCCCTCCGATTCGGGAAAAATGTTTGTGAAGAAAAAATCTTACAACGTATTTTTCATCGGAAAAGGAAGGTAGACAGCCATGAGAAGAAATAGAAAGAACAGTGCAAAGAAAGAGAGAATCATCATGCTTGCCTCATCGGCTTTTGTGCTTACGGCACTGACCATGACAGGCATCTATATGCAGGCGCGGGACGAGGAGTCCAAGGACAACGGGTATACGCTGGATTTTACAGCGCTGGAAAACAATACGGAGAATAAGTCGCAGGAGATTGCGCAGAACAATCAGCCGAAGCCTCTCGGGAATTCGGTTCCGCTGGAGAACTTCGCCGACGTGACCGAGGATGATCTCGACTATATGCCCATGGAGGCAGGCTCCGGCAATATCGAGATTCCCGGACTGACAACAATTCCGGGGCAGGAAGATCTTCTTGCTGAGGAGGAGCCGCAGGCACCGGCAGAAACCGATGACAGCGGAAATGGCGGAAAGGAAGAGAAGAAAGAGGACAACGCAAAGAGTGAGCCGAAGAAGGTGACTGTGAGCAAGGAACTGCACTTTGCGGAGAGTGACGGTCTTCTCCGGCCTGTTTCCGGGGAAGTGCTGATTCCGTTCAGCATGGACAGCAGCGTCTATTTCTCTACACTCGACCAGTATAAATATAATCCGGCGCTGATGCTGGATGCCGAGGAGGGGACAAGCGTTTCCGCCTGTGCCGAGGGAAAGGTCATTGATATTTTCCAGAACGCGGAGATCGGCAATGCCGTGACGATGGATCTGGGAGACGGCTATCAGATCACCTACGGACAGCTGCAGGAGATCAGTGTCAGCCTTGACAGCTATGTGAACCCCGGCGAGCAGGTCGGAACGATTGCCGCGCCCACGAAATATTACAGCATAGAGGGTGCAAATCTCTATCTGAAGCTGACAATGGATGGAACCCCTGTCAATCCTGAGATTCTGTTCCGGTAGGAAGAGAACAGTGCGGGCGGGAGAGAGTATTCAGAGAGCAGAGGAGTGACCTATGTATATTGTCGGCGGAACGATTAAGACCATGGCAGGAAAAGACATTGAGAACGGCTGCATTCATATCGTGGACGGTAAAATAGCGGAGATCGGCAGGCGGGATGAAATCGAGGTTCATCCCGCCGTTTGCGAGAGAGTGATCGAGATAGAGAACGGGCTGATTATGCCCGGCATTATCGAGGCGCACTGCCACATGGGCATCACGGAAGAGAAAAAGGGCATGGAGGGCGACGACTGCAATGAGACCGTGGATCCGGTCACGCCGTGGCTGAGGGCAATCGATGCCATCAACACGATGGATGCCGCCTTTGATGACGCGGTGCGCGCGGGGATTACCTCCGCAATGATCGGCCCGGGAAGCTCAAATGTTGTGGGCGGCCAGTTTGCATTCCTTAAGACGAAAGGGCGAAGAATCGACGATCTGATTGTGAAGGCACCGGCGGCGATGAAGATTGCCTTTGGCGAAAATCCCAAGGTCAACTACTCGGGGCAGGGAAAGAGCCCGTCAACGCGGATGGCGATTGCCGGGATGCTGCGCAGGGAGCTGACAAAGGCAAAGGAATATGAGAAAAAGAAGGAGAGCGCACAGGAGCAGGGGGAAGCCTTTGAGACGGACTTTGAACTGGAATGCTGGCTGCCCGTCCTGCGCAGGGAGATTCCACTGAAGGCACATGCGCACCGGGTGGATGACATTTTCACAGCGATCCGCATTGCGAAGGAATTCGGACTGCGCATAACGCTCGACCACTGCTCGGAGGGACATCTGATCGCGGACGAGCTTGCGGCGGAAGGCTTTCCGGCAATCGTTGGGCCGGATCTGGCGAGCCGGAGTAAGATCGAGGTGCAGAATATGGCATTCAAGACTGTCGGCATTCTGAACCGCGCAGGTGTGAAAACAGCGATCACGACGGATCATCCGGTTTCGCTGATTGCTTCCCTGCCGCTCTGTGCCGGACTTGCAGTGAAGGCGGGACTTCCGCTGGAGGAAGGCTACCGCGCCATTACCATCAACGCGGCGGAGATCTGCGGCGTGGCGGACAGGGTCGGCAGCCTCGAGCCGGGGAAGGATGCGGATATTGCGGTTTTCACAGGAAATCCGATGGAAATTTTTACGGAGACGCTCTATACTATCATTGACGGAAAAGTCGTGTATGAGACGGAGGGGTGACAGAGCCTATCCGGCAAATTTTTTGTGGCTGCGCCAAGAGATTTATGATATGATTCAGGGTAGAAAATC
Source organism: uncultured Acetatifactor sp. (assembly GCA_934402315.1). Lineage (GTDB taxonomy): Bacteria > Bacillota > Clostridia > Lachnospirales > Lachnospiraceae > Acetatifactor. The sequence continues at coordinate 123,170 of CAKRTS010000003.1, forward strand.
GCGGAAGAGGAATGAAAGGAATGGAAAGACAAAAGAAGCTTGAAATTATTGTTGACTATCTGTTTGTAATCATGGTCGGAACGCTTGCCCTTTGCTGGGCGTGTCATATGCGGCAGACCTGGGCGCCCGATGAATATATGCGGGATGACATACCGCTATGGATTGTCAGCAACGGTCGGCTGCCTATTGGAAATGAACCTGAGCTTTTAAATCCCATATGGGGGTTCTCTTATGCATTTGTCCCCTATCTGCCTTCTCTGATTGGCGCAGCACTCATTAAGCTGTTTAGCGTTTTTACTTCCGCAGATATTGCAGCGCTGCTGGCATTGCGGATGGTCAGCGTTTTGTCTGGAATGGGGACGGCTTTATTTTCCTTGAAAATTGGAAAGAGATTATTTGACAACAGATTTTCTGTATATGTATTTGCTGCGTTTATCTGCCTGCTTCCGCAGTATCTGTTTCTCAGTTCCTATTTTAACAATGACAGCTTTTCCGTCTTTACGACGACGGTGATTCTCTATTTCTGGATCTGCGGCATGCAGGATGGCTGGAAGGTATCAAACAGCATTGGGCTTGGCATAGGACTCGGCATATGTGCGCTCACATATTACAATGCCTATGGTTACATTTTGTGCAGTGTTATTTTTTATGTTTTTTCTTGGATTCGGAGAGGAGAAAAGTTTCGGACAAAGGAGTTCCTGAAATATGGAATTATCATTGCCGGAGTGGCGTTTCTGATTGCCGGCTGGTACTTTATACGGAATGCGGTGATCTATCAGGGGGATTTCCTGGGGCTGGAGTCGATGAACAGCTGTGGGGAGTTGAATGCACTGGAGGAGTTCCGTCCATCCAACAGGCAGACGGTGCAGAGAAGAGGACTTTCGGTGATTGACATGCTGAGAGATAATCAATGGATACGAAGTGTTGTAATCAGCTTTGTCGGGTGCTTTGGATATATGACAGTACAGATTTCCCATGTGGTGGTACTTGTATATTGTCTGGTACTGGGTGGCGGCGCCTGTATCGGCATGGTGTTAATGTCACGAAATAAGACAACAAGGCTTTTAACGGGCTGTCTTATCCTGACAATGATTATTCCCGTACTGTTGATGGTTTACAGCTCCTATGCAGTAGATTATCAGCCACAGGGGAGATATGCCATGTCAGCGCTTCCGGGACTGTCACTTCTGGCAGCGTCAGGCTATGACGGGATTCTGAAGAAATTGGATAAAAGGATCAAAAATATTCTTCTGGGCATGCTTCTTCTGGGTTGGATTTTACTTCTGGCGTATGTATTTTTTTCCACGATTCTGCCGGAGTGCTGGAGCCGGGAAATTGCGCAGATATTGTTATGAGAAATAAGATTGTACATCGGTAGTATTGGGAATATAATAATCACATAGCCAGTGAATGAGGATTACTGTGGAGGAAGCGCTTGAAAAGATATTGGAAGCTCTGTTTTCTGTCCGCACTTGTAATTGCCGCCGGAGGCTTCGGCGGCTGCGCGGAGGAGACGGCAGAGATTGAAACAACTGTGAAAAATCCATATGCGGGTGCGGTCAGCATGGAGGAGACTCCGGTTGTGGACTATGTGGTTCCGAAGCTGTCACCGAATGTTCTTGTCGACAGGGAGGGCTATTCCCTCGACGGCGGAAAGACGGCGGCAGTCAGGGGAAAAAGCCTTCCGGGAGAATTCCGGCTTGTGGATGCCGCGACGGGAGAAGCGGTCCTGACGGGACTGGTGACGGACATTGTCTATCACGCAGAGCAGGGGCTTTACTCGGGAGTGGTCGATTTCAGCGATTACAGCACAGAGGGCGACTACTATCTGGAGTGTGATATTCTGGGACGTTCCTATGACTTCACGTTGCAGAAGGAGTATTACCAGACCTTGTTTACGGAGACCTATGAGGGGATGATGGAGGACTGCCGGCAGCGGACGGCAGAGATTTCAGATGTCATTATGCTGCTTGAGGTCTATGAATGGTATCCCTCACTTTTCCCGGATGCCGACAGGGATGAGATGCCGGATGTCCTGAAGGAGATCCGCGGCTGGGTGGCACACATGGAGGAGAACGGAGTAGAGGCGGAGGAAGAAGCGCTTTATGCGGCATTGCTGGCGAAATTCGGATACCTTTACCAGAAATTTGACCATAAGTATGCGACGGATTCCCTGAAGAGGGCATCTACCGTTTTAGGGCAGACCCAGACGACGATCAGCAGGGACGCCGACAGCTTCTATGCACTGACGGAGCTTTACCGTGCGACGGGACGCTATACATACCGGAATCAGATCGTCGATTACAAGAGTTTTTTTGAGGATAACAGCAGCTACCTCGAGGAGCCGTGCTATCTGTTCGGCATTATGACATATATGGCGACGCGCCAGAAGGTCGATGTGGAGCTTTGCGGGAAGTTCATGAACAGGCTGATGGAGAGGGCAGAGGAAATTTCAGGGCGTTATACGGAAATGCTGCACCCGGTGACGGCGAGGAATAACGGTTCGGCAGAGCTGCTGGAACGCGCCGTTGAATTGTCATGTGCCAACTATGTCATGAATAATTATCAGTATACGGGAATAGAGGAGAATTTTCTCCACTATCTGATGGGACAGAATCCGGATTCCATCAGCTTTTATGAAAACGGAGAGGACAGGGCACGGTATCTGCTGCTGTTGGCACAGCTTGCAGAGAACGATGCAAAAAGCGAATAGAAAGGAATACATAGTATGAAGATTATTGTTTTGGCAGGAGGAACCAGCACGGAGAGAGATGTATCACTCAGCTCCGGCAGTATGATTTACAGGGCGTTGAAGGCGAATGGACATCAGGCAATGCTGCTCGATGTTTATCTGGGCTATGACGGAGAGACAGAGGGGATTTTTGAGAGGGATACGGACTGGGCGGCAGAGATCGGCAGCGTCAGTGAGAAGAATCCTGACCTTGCGGAGATCCGTGCACTGCGCAAGGTCGGCGGCAGGAGCTTCTTTGGCCCGAATGTGCTGAAGCTCTGCCAGATGGCGGACTGTGTATTTATGGCATTGCACGGGGCGAACGGTGAGGACGGCAAGATTCAGGCATGCTTCGAGCTGCTGGGCATTCCCTATACCGGGACGGATTTCGTCAGCTCCGCGATGGCGATGGACAAAGGAATTACAAAGGATCTGTTCAAGGCATACGGTATTTCCACACCTGCCGGCATCCGGCTGGCAAAGGGAGAGACCGAGCAGGAGAAGATTCCGTTTCCCTGCATTGTCAAGGCATGCTGCGGCGGTTCGAGCGTAGGTGTCTGCATTGCCCGCAATGAAGCGGAATACGAGGCGGCAAAAGAAGAGGCATTTCGCTATGACAACGAGGTTGTCATCGAACAGTATATTGACGGAAGAGAGTTTTCCGTCGGCGTTATGGACGGCAATGCGCTTCCGGTGATCGAGATTGCACCGAAGGTCGGATTTTACGATTATAAGAATAAGTATCAGGCGGGAAGCACGGTGGAGACCTGTCCCGCAGAGCTTTCCGAGGAGAAGACAAGGGAGCTTCAGCAGGCGGCAGAGCAGGTGTTCAAGGCATTGCGGCTCAAGAGCTATGCGAGAATGGACTTCAGAATGAATACATGGGGAGAGATCTTCTGTCTGGAGGCAAATACGCTGCCGGGCATGACGCCGGTTTCCCTGCTGCCGCAGGAGGCGGCTGTTCTGGGCATGGACTTTGCCGCGCTCTGCGAGAAGATATTGAGGATGGCTGTCAAGGACTGAACAGCTTTCGACTTTAAAGGAGAGGAATCCCATGAGACTGAGTATCAATGAGATCGCTGCTTTCTGCGGAGGAAAGCTTGTACTGAAGGACGGTATGAACGCCGATACAGAGGTCAGCTCTGTTGTGATTGATTCCAGAAAGGCAGAGGCAGGCGGTGCGTTTCTGGCAACGGTGGGAGAGCGCGTGGACGGACACCGCTTTATCAGCGGGGTTTTCCAGAAGGGAGCCTGTCTTGCCATAACCGGGAAAAACCCGGAGCTTGTGGAGAAGGAGACAGGCGAGGACTGTTCCGGCTGGGGAAGCTATGTGCTGGTCGAGGATACGTTGCAGGCGCTGAAGGATATTGCGGAGGGCTATCGGAGAAAGCTTCAGATACCGATCGTCGGCATTACGGGCAGTGTCGGGAAGACCAGCACCAAGGAGTTTATCGCCGGGGTTCTCTCGGTGAAATATCAGGTATTAAAGACAGAGGGAAATTTCAACAACGAGATCGGTGTCCCGCTGACCCTGCTGCGCATCAGGGATGAACATCAGGCGGCGGTAGTGGAGATGGGGATCAGCGATTTCGGGGAGATGCACCGGCTCAGCAGGATGGTGCGCCCGAATGTCTGTGTCATGACAAATATCGGACAGTGCCATCTGGAAAATCTCGGGACGCGCGACGGCATCCTGAAAGCAAAATCCGAGATCTTTGATTTTATGGCTGACGATGGTGTGATCTGCCTGAACGGAGAGGATGATAAGCTCAGCACATTAAGAGAGATCAAGGGGCATGTCCCTCATTTCTTCGGATTAGGCGGAAATGAAATGGAGGAGGTGCGTGCCGGAGAGATCGAGAGCCATGGACTCTGGGGAAGCGATGCAGTGCTGCAGTTTGATGGGCTTGACGATGGCAGATGTCTTCCGGGAATAAAGGCAGCGGCTGCGGAGACTAAGAAGCTTGAAATTCATGTGCCGCTTCCGGGCAGGCATATGGTTCTCAATGCGGCTGCCGCGGCGTGTGTGGCAAGGCTGTTCGGACTTTCCTATGAGGAGATCGCGGAGGGGATCGGCAGGGTTCAGCCAGTGAGCGGAAGGAATCACCTGATCCGGCTTGACAGATATACCCTGATCGATGACTGCTATAACGCGAATCCGGCATCCATGCGCGCGGCGCTGGAGCTTCTTGCACTGGCGGATACGAAGAAGATTGCGATTCTGGGAGATATGTTTGAGCTTGGCGCCGATTCGGATGCGCTGCATGCCGGTGTGGGTGAAGCTGCAGTGGCAGCAGGCATTGACGGACTGATCTGTGTCGGTGAGAATGCGATCCATATCTATGAGGCAGCGGCAGAGCACGCGACGGGAAAGCTGCATATTGCGTATTTCCCGACGTTGGCTGCGCTCTTTGAGACGTTGGAAAAGGAGAAGGACGAGTATGTGCCGGAGGGCAGCACCATTCTTGTAAAGGCATCGCACGGAATGGAATTTACGAAGGTGCTGGACTTTCTCAAGAATTTATAAAGCTTTTTATGAGGGGGAAACCGGCATTTCCTCCTTTAATTCAAAATAGCGCCTTTGGATGATGCCGCCTACATAAGTGCCAAGGCTTTTTCTGTCTTCTTTGTCGAGCTGGTCTATGTAGACCGGCTTGCCGAAGTCGATGATGACGTTTGCCTTTTTAATCTTCGGCAGATGATCCTCGAAGATGGCGGCGGTGTTTACCAGTGTCATCGGAACAATGGGAACCTTTCCCTTTTCCGCGATCTTAAAGCTGCCGTCATGGAAGGGCAGGAAGGTGTCATTTACCTTATTGCGCGTGCCCTCCGGAAAGATACACATCGAATAGCCGTTCTTAACCTCCTCGACACCGGCGAGGATTGTCTTCAGCCCCTCCTTGATATTCTTCCTGTCGAGGAACAGGCAGTGGATGTTTTTCATCCAGATGCGGAGAATGGGGGCTTTTTTCATCTCAATTTTAGCGACATACCCCGTCACACCGGGAAAGTAGGAAAGCGTCAGGATGACATCGAAAAAGCTGCGGTGGTTTCCGACATAGAGAACCGCCGTGTCCGTCGGAATGTTTTCCAGTCCCTTTACCGTGACCTTTGCGCCGGAGAGAAAGGCGATGCAGCGGAAGCCCCAGCTGACAAGCGCCTTGGAGCTTCTTGCCTTAAGACCGGGATTAAATTTCCCGATAATCCACTCTACGAGCAGCACCGGCAGGAACAGGATCAGGTACAGGATAAGATAAAGCACGACTAAAATAAAACGTATCATAGAGAAACCTCACAGCATGGAATTTTCGTATTGTCCCGGAGCTGTGTCGGTACAACGGCTCCGGACAGTTACAGTTTAGCATAAATTGCCGATTGTGTACATAGAATACAGCAAAGAAAAGGTTTGTGCGAGGCAACATTGAAAATGAGACGGAATGTGTGGAAGAGACTGGCGTGTGTGCTGCTTGCGGCAGTTTTACTGTTACAGTCGGGCTGTACCTTTTTAAGCGAGGAGAAGCTCAAACTGCGCGATCTTGAGTTTACCGTGCTGGGCGAAGAGAAAATACCGGCGGAGCTGAAGACCATTATCGAGGAGAAGAAGGCGGCGCCCTTCCAGATCACCTACACGGATAATGAGAATTTGTACATATGTATCGGCTATGGGCAGCAGGAAACCGGCGGCTACAGCATTGCGGTGGAGGAGCTTTACCTGACGGACAGCAATATCTGCGTCAATACGAGCCTGCTCGGGCCGGATGCGTCAGAGAAGAGCAATAAGACGCCATCCTTCCCCTATATTGTGCTTAAGACGGAGTTCCTGGAACAGACAGTAATCTTTGAATAAAGGCTTGCGGCACTTTTCTTTTTCTTCCATTCATGGTAAAATATTACTATGTAAAATTCATACCTCATGAAGGAGAAACAGGAGGGTGCCATGCTGCTGATTAAGAATGGATATATGATAGATCCCAAATCGGGATGGGACGGAAACTATGATATTCTGGTGGAAAATGACACGATCGTAAGGATCGGGAAAAAACTGGAGACGCCCAGGGGAAAGTGTAAGATCATTGATGCGGAGGGGCTGCTTGTAGCGCCCGGGCTTGTGGATGTACATGCACATTTCCGCGATCCGGGCTTCACCATGAAGGAGGACATTGTCACCGGCGCTGCCGCTGCTGCAAGGGGCGGCTATACATCGGTGGTGCTTATGGCAAATACAAAGCCTACCGTCGATAATCCGGATACCTTAAAATATGTGATCGGACGCGGAAAGGAGACCGGCATTCATGTCTACACCTGTGCGAATGTGACGATGGGCATGAAGGGGAAGGAACTGACGCCGATGCGTGAGCTTGCCGCAGCGGGTGCGGTCGGTTTCACGGATGACGGGATTCCGCTTATGGACGAAAAAATTGTCCGGGATGCCATGAAGAATGCGGCGGCGCTTGACCTGCCGATCAGCTTCCACGAAGAGAATCCTGCTTTGATCGAGAACAACGGCGTGAACCGGGGAAGGGCGAGTGAGCATTTCGGCATCGGGGGGTCTCCCCGCGATGCGGAGATCACGATGGTCGAGAGAGATTTAAAGATTGCCCTTGAGACGGGTGCGAGCATCGATATTCAGCATGTCAGTGCAAGGGAGACGGTTGAACTGATCCGCAAGGCGAAGGAGAAGGGGCATAACATCCATGCGGAGGCGACACCCCATCACTTTACGCTGACGGAGGATGCAGTGATAAAGTACGGAACGCTTGCAAAAATGAATCCGCCGCTGCGCGAGGAAGCGGACAGGCAGGAGATCATACGCGGACTGGTTGACGGCACGATAGACATGATTGCGACAGATCATGCGCCGCACACGGCGGAGGAAAAGGCAAAATCCATCACCGAAGCACCCAGCGGAATCATCGGTCTGGAGACGGCGCTTGCACTCGGTATCACGGAGCTGATCGATGGCGGTTATCTCACGATGAGACAGCTCCTGACGCTGATGAGTACAAATCCGGCAAATCTCTACCATCTAAACGCCGGTTATCTCGCAGAGGGCGGCCCTGCGGACATTGTACTGATAGACACGACGGCGGAATGGGAGCCGTCGGAGTATGCTTCAAAGGCATCTAACACACCCTTCACCGGCTGGAGGCTGAAAGGAAAGGTGGTAAAGACCATCTCCGGCGGGAAGGTGGTTTACGAGGCGTAGGAAGAAGGAATTATGATTGGATAAAGAAGAAGGGAAACTCTTTTTTGCGTATCTGAATCAAAAGCGGAGTGAATACGGAGTATCCATGGGAAAGCTGTGCAATGGGGTATGTACTCCGAGAATCATCTCCTATATGGAAAAGGGAGAGCGTTATCCGGAACTGATGCTCCGGGACAGACTCTCTGCAAGACTGGGGATCGATCCCGACGATTACTCGCAGCTGCTCGATTGTCAGGAATATGACCGGTGGCTCGCCAGACAGACTGTCGTCCATCAGCTTTTCCGTGACAATATGCAGGAGGCGGCAAAGGCATTAAGACAGTATGAAGCCGGGTGCGATCAGGATGACCCTTTGGAGAAGCAATTTTGTCTGGGCATGCAGTTTCAGATCCGGCGGCGGGAGCACGCCGACAGGGAGGAACTGGCTGAAATTTGCAGTCAGGCGGCGGAGCAGACGCTGAAGGGCGTGACGATGCAGAATCTTTATAAGAAGGCTGTATCCGCGCAGGAACTCAATCTGCTCATGGAGAAGGAATGGTACAGGGCGGAGGGGAGAAGGAGCAGCTTCTTTCTTGCGGTTATGGAATATCTGGAAAAGCATCATATTGATGAAGCGAACAGGGTAAAAATCTATCCCAAGGCTGTCCTGTACTGGTGCCGCAGCTGCATGGAGACGCAGCCGGAGGATCCGGAACGCTTTCAGATTCTCGAGTCCTGCACGCAGGCGATAGAGTTCTTGAGAGACAGGGGAAGACTATACTATTTCTGGGAACTTCTGGAGCTTAGGAAAGAGCTGCTGGCGGATCTGACCACGCGTTACCCGGAGATGGAGAGTATGGAACAGGAAAACAGACAGTGGAAGGAACTGCTGGAGGAGCTCTACGCAGAGTACGGCGTGGAGAAGCAGACCTTTCACGAGGGCTTTCTCTATGTTTCCAAGCACGCGGAATGTGTCAACGATGTAATCCGGATACGCAGGAAGATGCTGGGGCTGAGCCAGCGGCAGCTCTGTGACGGACTCTGCGATGTGAAGACCCTGCGAAGACTGGAGCACCGGCAGACGACGCCACAGAGAGCCATCGTGACACAGCTTCTGATACGCCTCGGGCTTCCGGGTGAACTGCGGTATGCCGATGTCCTGACAGATAAGCCGGAGCTGGCGAAGCGGCTGCGGAAAATGCGGGATGCAAATCTTGTTTATCAGACGCAGACCGCAGAGGACTGGTGGGAAAAGGTCAAGCAGGAGCTTCCTCCGATGCAGAGGTCAAACAGGCAGAAGCTGCTCGGAGAGGAAGCGATTATGGCATGGAAATGTGGAGAATTACAGCGCGAGGAGTATTGCCGGCGGTTACGGGAGGCGATAGAACTGACACTGCCGCTGAAAGCCTTTCTGCAGCCGGGAGAAAAGTATTTGACAATGGGCGAACAGGACTATATCCGAGACCGTATGCGGGGACTGGAACCTTCGGGGGAAGAGTTTCAGCTCTGTATGCAGAGATTCGAGGAGATGTACCGGCCCTATATGTTTAACGCAAAGATAGAGTCGCTGATTGGAAGCTTTGAATTTATCATGTCATATATCGGGAGCGAGCTGGGAAACAGAGGACAGTTTGACAATGCGGACGAGTACAGCCGGTTTATCGCGGAAGAAAGCCTGCGGGAGCGCAGATTGCGGTTCCTGCCCGGAGCGATTTATGACCAATGCTGGAACTATGCGGAGCGCAGAAAGCAGGGTATTTCGATAAAAGCGGACTTAGATACGGAGAGGGAACTTACGAAATGCATTGTACTGAGCCGGATGGTGAAGAATGAGAAGAAGGAGCGCTTTTATCGAAAAAAGATGCTGTGAATATACTAAAGAGTCTGAGAAAGCTATACATCATCACGAGACATGGGATCGTCATCGCTCACAGTGGAGCAGAGAGGACCGTTAGAGCTGTGATCTGTGTCACGCGGTATATTTATGATAGAACCCAACAGCAAAAAGAGAATGGAAAATAGTGAAACAGAGTGTAACAGGGTTGAATAAATTTTTTTCTTCATTTTGAAAGCTCCTTTCATTTGTATAATTAAAACGTTAGTATAAAAATTTTTTTCCTACAAGGGACAGAGTTGTTCCCATTTTTCGACAGTCTGTGTGAGTTTTTGGAACAACTCTGTCCCCTTTTTGTTCTGGCTTTTGTGTGGTATTATTTCATTGTCCGCAGATGAGAGGACAAATGCCTGTAAGAACTCAAAGTGTATATGATTGGGTGTCAAAAGGTGTTCCAAAATATAAATACTGTGCCATAGTCTTTATAGAAAAGAGCATTCTTTTGGCATTCCTATCATGTACATTTTGGGTTTTTCACAGGAATTTTTTTCTTGCTTTTTTATATTGAATCTGCTATTATTTATCTTAAGCATATATTCTGAATGTCAGACAGCAAAAAAAGCTGTTCTATGATCTCTATTTTTCAATGGATTCTATGCTTAAAAACTCACATTTTAACTGCATAGTGCATTGGAAAACAGGGATGGTATGAGGTATCTTTTGTCCCGGTGCACTGTGGGAACGGAGGGTAGCTTGAAGGATTTACAGGAAATGAACCTGGTGGATGACTTTCTGGTGAACAGCCTGACAAGTCATAAGATCTATGGGGAGAGCGCGTCCAGATACATTCTGGAGTGTATTTTCCGGAGGAAGATCGGGAAGCTGACGGTGGTTCTGCAGCGTGTTCTGTGCGGAGAGAATACCGGAGACCACGGCATCCGTCTGGATGTGTATCTGGACGAGGAGACGGGGGAGCTCTTTGATGTGGAACCGGATCAGAACGACAGCAGGGCGGAGAAGGAGTCGCTGCCGCGTCGCGTGCGGTTTTACCATGCGAAGATCGATGCGGGGAATCTGGCGGCGGGCGAGGACTACGGAAAACTGCGGAATGTGGTTGTCATCTTTATCACGACCTGCGATCCCTTCGACCGTGACCGCATGGTTTACACGATCCGCAACTGCTGTGTCGAGGAGCCGGATCTGCCGTATGAGGACGGTGCGGAGACGCTGTTCCTGTACACGAAGGGAACGAAGGGCGATCCGCCAAGGGAGCTTCGGGAGCTGCTACGGTACATGGAGGATTCCACCGAGGAGAATGCACGATCGGAAGGATTGAAGGCGCTGCACCGGATGGTGACAGAGGTAAAGCGTGACGGAGAGGTGGGATTTGCGTATATGAAGAGCTTTGAGCGGGAGCAGAGAGTCAGGGAAGAGGGCCGGCGTGAAGGTTTAAGCGAGGGTCTAAGCGAGGGCAAGGCGGAGGCGCTGCTGACAGTTCTGGGATGCAAGGGAGAAGTGCCGGAGGCTTTGCAGAGTAAAATTCTGTCCGAAAAGGATTTGGATTTGCTGAATGATTGGCTTTTGCGGGCGCTTTCCTGTGAGAGCATAGAGGAGTTTGTTGCTGCCTTGGAAGAGGACTCCTAAATGACATACCCATAATCACAGGGACTGATTTTTGTTTTAAATTTTCTTGCTTTTTTATATCGAATCTGCTATTATTTATCTTAAGCATATATTCTAAATGTCAGACAGCAGAAAAGCTGTTCTATGATCTCTATTTTTCAATGGATTCTATGCTTAAAAACTCACATTTTAACTGCATAGTGCATTGGAAAACAGGGATGGTATGAGGTATCTTTTGTCCCGGTGCACTGTGGGAACGGAGGGTAGCTTGAAGGATTTACAGGAAATGAACCTGGTGGATGACTTTCTGGTGAACAGCCTGACAAGTCATAAGATCTATGGGGAGAGCGCGTCCAGATACATTCTGGAGTGTATTTTCCGGAGGAAGATCGGGAAGCTGACGGTGGTTCTGCAGCGTGTTCTGTGCGGAGAGAATACCGGAGACCACGGCATCCGTCTGGATGTGTATCTGGACGAGGAGACGGGGGAGCTCTTTGATGTGGAACCGGATCAGAACGACAGCAGGGCGGAGAAGGAGTCGCTGCCGCGTCGCGTGCGGTTTTACCATGCGAAGATCGATCCGCCAAGGGAGCTTCGGGAGCTGCTACGGTACATGGAGGATTCCACCGAGGAGAATGCACGATCGGAAGGATTGAAGGCGCTGCACCGGATGGTGACAGAGGTAAAGCGTGACGGAGAGGTGGGATTTGCGTATATGAAGAGCTTTGAGCGGGAGCAGAGAGTCAGGGAAGAAGGGCGGCGCGAGGGCTTAAGTGAAGGCCGGACAGAGGGCTTGAATGAGGGTAAGCGAACTGCCGCCATAAATCTGAAAGCCATGAACATGCCGGTAGAGCAGATTGCAAAGGTGCTCGAAGAAGACGTGAAAGTTGTAGAAGAGTGGCTGTCGGAGGCGTGAGCGTTAAGTTATACTGAAAATAATGACAAAGGGACATTCTTTGTCTAATATAGCTAAAATTGCCTGCCCGCTTTTGTTAATTTCAGAAATTGACAACAGCGGGTATCATTATTATAATTTGCTTAACTGGTTAAGCAAAGAAGCAAAACCTATTTTTTATACTCTTGAGCTTAACTGGTTAAGCAAACAAATCAGCAAACACATTCATTGTTGGCTCCGCAGAGACGGAGACCGGAAAAGGGAGGAAAAAGGATGAAGAAAAAAGTATTAAGCATTATGCTGGCAGCAGTCTGCACGTTTTCACTTGCAGCTTGCTCCGGTGTCGAGACGAGCGGCAACAGCAGCGTGGCTTCAGAGGAGAGCAGCGTAGAGAGCAGTGCGACGGAAAGCAGTGCAGCGACAGATTCCTATAAGGTAACGTTCTATGATGTGGACGGAACGACCGTGTTGTCTGAGGAGGAAGTGGCAAGTGGCGCAACGGCGACGGAATACACACCGGAGAAGGACGGACAGCTCTTCATGGGATGGTTCGCAACCCCGTCCCTCGGACATGAATTTGATTTCTCACAGGCAATCACAGCAGATACCAAGGTGTTTGCGGGCTTCATGGAAAATGTGGAGGACAGCAGAACCTTCGCTATCGTGGGAAGCGGCAAGAGCCCTCTGCTTGCGGCATCCAGCTGGGGCGGAGTCATCAACGACGAGCACTATATGACAAAGAACGACGGAGAGAATGTATACACGATCACACTTGATCTCTGCGAGGGAGATGAATTCCAGTTCGCAATCAACAGCTCATGGCATGACCAGCGCGGCGGCGGATATCTGGAAACCACGGATGCGGATGGCGTTTCCTATTTCAGCGTGTCCGGCGGACTTTCCGATGACACCAAGAAGTCAAACATCAAGTGTCTGGTTGACGGTAACTATACCTTCACCCTGACAACACATCCCGGTGCAGACGTTTACGATACTGAGAACAGCAATTACTCGGAGGAGAGCAAGGAGAACTACAATTCTAATCCTTATGATACCATTGTCTTCACGTACAACGGCGAGATGAAGGAGGCGCTGGCAGACGTTACGACCACCTATTACATCAAGGGCGCTATCGTGACCGGCTGGCAGGATGATTATGATGAAAAGTATGCCTTCACAGAGGAGAACGGCATTCATACGCTGGTAATTGATCTGGATGAGGGAGACGAGTTCCTTATGACAACTCTGGTTACGACAGAGGATGGAAATTCTTCCGTCGGCAACGAGTATGTCCGTTTCACAAACATCACAGACGAGGAATCCCAGAAGTATGTCGATGGGACAGACAGCGCAAATATCATTGCAAAGGCAGCAGGAACCTATACCTTTACCTATGATCCTGCAGCTTCACAGCTGACAGTAGGCTTTGAGGCAAAGTAAGAGCGGAAAGACAGGAATAAAAAGAGCCGGGTATCCGTAAAAGGATATCCGGCAGTTTGACAAAACGGTTCAGACGAAGACCTGATGGGTGCAGCCGTCAACGCGGTTCGAGGCGAGCTCGAAGCAGGAGAAGACCTGTTCCATCTTTTCATAAAGGTCGCAGGGAACATAACAGGCATCTGCTCCGGCACAGACGGCAAGGGACTGCTGACTGTACACGATATTTCCGTCCGGCAGGGGAACGGCGACCTCCGATACGAAGGATACGGAAGGAAATGTCCGCAGGATCAGATCGCGGATCTCCTGATTGTTGGGGCGAAGGCACAGGTAAGTATAATTATCCTTCCCGAAACGCTCCTCCGCCGCGGCTTTTATGGCATCATAATCCGTGCAGATCTGGAAGAAAATCTGCAGCTGGGTGGAGATAAGAATGTCGATCCCGAGCAGAGGTATGAAGTTGTTGTCTCCGACCTCGTTAAAGAAGTCCAGATCTGTGTCATAGCACAAAATGGCATCTGCGTAGTCTACCCTGACAATATCGCCGGGGTGCTGCAGTAGAAGATGGTAGCCGTGTGCATTAAGCACGCCGGTAAGAGCTTCCGCAACGGCGAGCTGCTCACAGCGCTTATAGGGACACTCTTCATGCTTCAGGTAGAGCGCAATGTTGCAGGTCTTGCTTGTGGCAAGAGACTTCGCCGAGGAGTTGGGGTGGTAGTCCAGCAGATTGATGATCTGCCATACCTTCTTCTTCGTTGCCTCGCTGATGCGCTGGTCGTTTCGGTTGTTGATTACATAGGATACGGTTGCCACAGAGACACCCGCCTGCTTGGCGATGTCCCGGATAGTATATTTTTTGCTCATAGCTTATTTATATACTGTAAGCCCGTTTTTGTCAATGGTGCCGGTCTGCGCCGTCACAAAGCATGATAAACCCAGAGAAGTAGAAAAGGAAACTAACATGAACGAATATGCGATTTTACACATTCCCGATTCCCGATACTGCTTTCCGGTATCGGAAAACGAGGTGATTCTCCGGCTCCGGATTGACAAGAGAGATGTGCCGGACGGCGTTTTTGTGGTTTATGAAAACAAATACGTCATACAGACAAGGCAGCGCAGCGAGAAGATGGAGCGGAAGTACGAGGACGGACTGTTTGCATGGTATGAACTCCGGCTGACACTCACGGATGTCCGGTTCACATACATTTTCCGGTTTGAGGATCAGGGGAAGATACAGTTTTACTCAGAGGACGGACTGCGTGACAGCTATGATTTTTCACTCGCGTATTTCAACTTTTTCCAGCTTCCCTACATTAATCCGGCTGACATCCACAGGGAGGTCGAGTGGATGCGGGGCGCGGTTTTCTATGAGATCTTTGTGGAACGTTTCTGCCGCGGGCTGGAGAAGAAGGATGACGCCTACATTGATCTGAAATGGGGAGAAAAGCCAACACCGAAGTGCTTTGCGGGGGGAGACATCCCGGGAATCACAAAGAATCTGGACTACATACAGGAGCTCGGCGTGAATGCCCTTTATCTGACACCTATTTTCCAGTCGGATTCCAACCATAAATATGACATTTACGATTATCATGTCGTGGATGAGCGGTTCGGAACAAACACCGATCTGGAAAAGCTGATAAAGGAGGCGCATAAGCGCGGCATCCGTGTGGTGCTGGACGCTGTGTTCAACCATTGCAGCGAGCATCTTCCCCAGTTTCAGGATGTTGTGAGGAGAGGAAGGAAATCCCCTTACTTCGACTGGTTCATCATCCGCGGGGAAAAGCCGGAGAAGGAGCCGCTGAACTATGAGGTGTTTGCATTCTGTGATTACATGCCGAAATTCAACACCTCAAATCCCGAGGTACAGGAGTTTTTGCTGAATATTGCAGTCTCATGGGTTAGGAAGTATGATATTGATGGGTGGAGACTCGATGTCTCGGACGAGGTGTCGCATGATTTCTGGCGGCTGTTCCGGAAGCGGGTCAAGGAGGTCAAGCCGGAATGTGTCATCATCGGCGAGAACTGGCACGATGCCAACCCATTTTTGCAGGGAGACCAGTATGACAGCATTATGAACTATGCCTTTACCAAGGCGAGCATGGACTATTATGCGTTCGGAACTGCCGACGCGGAGCAGTTTGCATGGAAGCTGAACGGACTGCTGATGCGGAATACCCTGCAGGTCAACCGGATGATGCTGAATCTGCTGGATTCCCACGACACAGACCGGTTCTATACGCTGGTGGGCAGGAGCAGGGCGAGGCTGCTCTCCGCTATTGCGGTGATGGTGATGTTTGTCGGCGCCCCCTGTCTCTACTACGGAACAGAGCTTCCGCTCGAAGGCGGCTATGACCCGGATAACAGACGCTGCTTTGACTGGAACAGAGAGCATTGGAACAGAGGGTTCATGGATCAGGTCAGATGTCTTCTGGCGCTCAGAAGGGAAAAGGCGGTTCAGACCGGAGAAATCAGGATGAGCGGCAGCGACGGACTGTTCGTCCTGCGGCGGTACGCCGGGACGGAGGAGCTTACGCTCTGCTGTAATCAGACAGATACGGCGCGCAAGCCGGAGGCAGCGGGAAGAGTTTTTGTGCAGAACGGCTATGACGGGAATCATCTGGAGCCGGACGGCTTTGTTGTTTTTGTGAGATAGATCAGGAAAGAGTGGTCTTAGAACAGCGCGGATATGGAGGAAGAAAATGAAAAAGAAGAGTATTGCACTGGTGATGGCAGGAATGATGTGCACGGGGCTTCTCGGCGGCTGCGGCGGAAATGGGGAGTCGCAGGCCTCCGCTGGAGAGGGACAGACACAGGCGGGCGCGAAGGCGACCACGGCGGAGGCGCTGAGCAATATCTACAGCGGCGAGCTGGAGCGTGATGTCACGATCCGGGTTCTGGAGAACGATACCGCAATCGAGCAGGGATATTTTCAGGAGCTGATTGATGCCTTCAATGCACAGTATGCGGAGTACGGAATTGTCGCCGTCGATGCAAATATGGATCAATACAGCAATCTGGCGGATGACGGCCCTTATGGATACGGTCCGGATGTGCTGTATCAGGCGAATGATGTGCTGATGAAATATGTGGAGGGCAAGCATATTTATCCGATTCCGGTGGAGAGTCTGGATTGCTATTCCCATATTTCACAGAATGCATGGGATGCCTATAAGACGACGGTAAACGGCACCGAGTACTATATGGGAGTCCCGGTCAATGTGCAGTCCTCGCTGCTCTACTACCGCAGGGATATGCTGCCGGACAACTGGGAGAGCGAGTGGGATAAGGACGGCAACAAGGTGCCGGACATGGTGGAGAACTGGAATGACATGTACCGGTATTCCAAGGAAATCGTTGAGAGGGGCGATGGACGTTACGGCTACATGCGTTCCCTGTACGATGTGTATTTCTCCTCCGGCTTCCTGTTCTCCTATGGCGGATATGTCTTCGGGGACAATAACACGAACGCGGAGGACATCGGCTTTGCAGCGGGTAATGCCGCAGTCGGCGCAAATGTTCTCTTACAGCAGGCGGGTCTGATGAACGAGGGCTGTATTGACGATTCCATCACGGTAAACTGCTATAGCAAGCTCGCGGACGGAACCTATTTCGCCACCATGACGACGCCGGATGTCTACACGAAATTTCTTAAGGAACTGACACTGACTTATGAGGGAGAGGGCATGGAACATGACGCCGCGGCTGCGCTTGCGGAAGAAAATCTGGTCGTTGCGGATGTGCCGAAACTGCCTGCGAGCGGAGACCTCACGGAGGAGAACCCGGAGCTGATTCCGCTGAAGGCTATGGGCGGTGTCAACGGTTATGCGATCAGCGCGTATACGAAAGCGCCGAATGCCTGTCTGGCATTTGTGGAATTTGCGACAAGCTATGAGATGGTCATGAAGAGAAATGAGAGCCTTGGCATCGCGCCCGCGAGAAACGATGCGGCGGAGAAGGCTGGCGGACTTTCCGAGATCATTTTCCGGAATCTGGATGCGGGAAATATTGTTGTCATGCCGTCCATCCGCGCAATTGAACAGGTGTGGACGCCGGGACAGACCTTCTTCGAGGATCTGGCAAAGGATGCGTTCCGCCCGGACAATGAAAAGAAGTATAAGACACAGGAGGACATCCAGAATGGTCTCGAGGCTGTCGATGTGCAGATCTATGATGCGATCCATACATTGGCGGGAACGAACTAGCCGGGGGGCGGAATGCGAGGGAATATGAAGCAATTAGAACAATCTAAGGTATCTATCCGGAAAGCAAATAAAAATGTGAGGGCGAGTATGTGCCTGATGGGGCTGGGGCAGCTCTTCTACGGGCAGATCGGAAAGGGGCTGCTTTACATAGCGGTGCTGGCGCTCGGCATCGGATATTTTGTCTACCGCGGCGGCAGGGATCTGGTCGGACTGTTCACGCTGGGAACCCAGGAGGCGGATACCTGGCTCGGCATCGCGGGCGATAATTCGGTGGTCATGCTCCTTATGGGAATTCTGGCGGTGATCGCGCTGGTGCTTCTGCTGGCAGTGCATCTGTCAAACATCCGGGATGCATGGGAGACCCAGCAGCTCATCGGGCGGGGCGGCAGACCCGCAACCTTCCGGGAGGACGCGAAGCAGCTTCTCGACAGAAAGTTTTATAAGACGGTGCTCTTTCTGCCGGTGCTCGGCGTCTGCGTGTTTAACATCCTGCCGATTATCTTCATGATTGCCATTGCGTTTACGAATTACGGCGGAAGCATTGTACCCCCGAAGCTGGTGGACTGGGTGGGCTTTGACAACTTTGTCCAGATCATGACGCTCTCGCAGTTCGCGCCCACCTTCGGCAAGATCCTCAGCTGGAACCTCGTCTGGGCGGTCTGCTCGACGGCGCTGAATTACTTTGCCGGGCTGGGACTGGCGCTGCTGCTGAACAAGGAATGCGTGAAGGGAAAGGTGTTCTGGCGGGCATTTCCGATTCTTGCCTACGCGGTTCCCGGCTTTATCACGATGATCGGCTTTAAGTTCATGTTTTCCTACGGCGGCCCGATCAACCAGCTGATTACCGCTTCGGGGCACAGGGCGATCGGCTTCCTCGACATTGACGCAAAGTGGATTGCAAGATTCATCGGTCTCGGCGTCAACGCATGGGTCAGCGTGCCGTCCATCATGCTTCTGGCGACAGGCATTCTCTCCAACAGGGATGTGACGCTGCTGGAGGCGGCAAAGATCGACGGCGCGGGAAGATGGCAGCAGTTCAGGCGCATCACGCTTCCGTTTGTACTGTTCTCCACAACGCCGGTTCTGCTGGGACAGTTCATCGGAAATTTCAATAATTTCGGCGTGTTCTATTTCCTGCGTGGCGGACTGTATCTGGACGGCTATTTCCTCGCGAGCGATACGGATCTTTTAATTAACTGGCTCTATAATCTGTCGATCAATAATAACTATTACAATATCGGCGCCACGATCAGCCTTGTGATCTTCCTGATTACATCCCTGATTTCACTGCTCATCTATACGAGGAGTTCATCATACAAGGAGGAGGATACATTCCGATGAGAAGATTGAAGGCTTCCAGAATTGCTGACACTGCTGTCACATACATTATACTGATCGCCGTGTGCTTTATTTTCTTTTTTCCCTGCCTCTGGCTGATCCTTGCGTCCTTCAGTAAGTCGGGCTCGATTTATTCCTTTGACGGATTCTTCCCGAGCGCGTACAGCTTAGACACCTTTAAGATGCTCTTCACGGATACGGCGATGTACAATTACCCGCAGTGGTTCCGGAATACATTGTTTATTGCAACCATGAGCTGCCTCATCGGGACATTTCTGACAGTGCTGACGGCTTACACCATGTCGCGCTTCCAGTTCAAGTCCAGAAAGGCAATGATGAAGACAACGCTGATCCTCGGTATGTTCCCCTCCTTTATGGGAATGATTGCGGTCTATATCATCATGACGCAGTTCGGCCTGATTAATAAAATGTGGGGACTGATACTGATCTACAGTGCGAATGCACCGATGGGATACCTGACCCAGAAGGGCTTTTTTGACACGATACCGTCCTCGATTGACGAGGCGGCGAGAATCGACGGCGCGACAAACTTTCAGGTGTTTACAAAGATCAATCTGCCGATCTCGATGCCCATTATCGTTTACACGGCGCTGACCAGCTTTACCTTCCCGTGGAGCGATTTCATTCTGCCGAAGCTTCTGCTCAAGGAGAAAAATCTGTACACGGTGGCGGTCGGGCTGATGAGCCTCGGAGATACGGAATTTGCAAGATTCGCCGCAGGCGCGGTGTTTATCGCTGTGCCGATCGTCATTCTCTACTTCTGCCTTGTGAAGTTCATGGTGAACGGAATGACTGCCGGAGCGGTGAAGGGCTGATTATATGCTGCGCTTCCGTCCGATCAAGAACGGGAACCGGCGGCTGATGACATAGACAAAGATAAAAACTGAAGAAACAGAGGACACCCCGCGGGAAAGTGAGAGGGTGTCCTTTTTGGTGGATTTTGCCGGTTAGTTGGATTGCCTTATTCTGGCATAAATGCCACTGGGAAGCAACAAATGCTTAGGGGAGTGTCATGCTAAAAGCATGACTGCAGCATCTCGGAAAACTCTCTGATATACTCATCGGAGTTATCTTTTTTCCAAAAAGCACAGTAAGTTTTTGTAACCGCTTCTTTATTTCGGACAAGGGGAATTCTGCATATGGTGGTGTCAGACAAAGGCTGTACGCCGATTATGTCCACCGGCATATAGCCTCGTCCGGTTACGACTTTAAGCCGTGCTTCCTGCATTGTATCGGCAAAAAGGAATTTCCCGTGAAGTCCGATAATGGATTCATAATATTCTTGTTCCTCCCTCTGCCCGGACTGGTTTATGACCAGAATGCAGGGGGTGTTTTTAAGATCAGCAATCTCCAGGGCAGATAAT
This sequence comes from uncultured Acetatifactor sp., assembly GCA_934402315.1. GTDB lineage: Bacteria > Bacillota > Clostridia > Lachnospirales > Lachnospiraceae > Acetatifactor. The sequence continues at coordinate 143,806 of CAKRTS010000003.1, forward strand.
TTGCTGAGGAGATTTTTGGCAGATATTTCAATATATATTTTGCTTTCTGCAATAATAATGTTGTTATAGGCATCAGAGAAAGCACGCCGCTGATCGTTCAAGGCGAGATCAACAGTTCCGTTTTCCATTGCATGATAGAGCTCTTCGTGGCTGCCGACGGTAATCTGCACATCAATAGCAGGGTATTTTTCTGAAAACAAAGAGATCGCCTCCGACAGCTCATTCCCATGGTATCCTTTATAATAGCCGATTTTCAGTATGACGTTATTATCGGCAGCAATCCGTTTGGTTTCTCGGATCATTTGTCCTATATCCCCTGTGATAATCAGACTTTTTCTGTAAAAATGTTCACCGGCTGCCGTGAGGGAAAATGTCCTGTTATGACGCTCAAGCAGTTGCACACCCAGCTCATCCTCTAATTTTCTGATCTGTTGTGAGATGGCGGACTGTGAAACATGACACTGTTCAGCAGCCTCATAAAAGTTCCCGTTTTCAATGACTGCCTGTAAATATTCGATTTGACGCAGCAGCATAGGCGTCCTCCGTTTCCGGTAAGTTTTGTTGTTCATTCATCGTTATTGCTATCATATATCAATTAGTAAAACTTATCAATACAATTAGAATAAAGATTTGATTGAGAAGTATGACTGAAATATAATCGGAACAAAGAAGTAATTAACGATTCAGGAAAAGGAGAATGATTATGGGTAAAAAGGAAGTAATGGTCGTAACGGGAGCAGGGCAGATATCCATGGCAATAGCGAGAAGAATGGGTTATGGCAAGAAGATTGTCATGGGCGATAAAAATATCCAGAATGCGAAAGCGATTGCTGAAATCATGAATCAGGCAGGATTTGATGTGGAACCGGTGGAGATGGATCTGTCATCAAGAGAATCTATTCAGGCGTTGATTGCAAAGGCATTGGAATATGGAGAAATCAAGATGCTTGTCAATGGAGCAGGGGTATCGCCGAGCCAGGCGCCGATTGAAGCAATTTTAAAGGTGGACTTATACGGTACGGCTGTCTTGTTGGAAGAGGTTGGAAAGGTGATTGCAGAGGGTGGTGTCGGTGTAACCATTTCCAGTCAGTCGGGCTGGAGAATGCCGCAGCTGACGGCGGAGGAGGATGCAGCGCTTGCAACAACACCGACCGGGGAACTGTTACAGCTTGAGATGCTGCAGCCGGAGAATATCAAGGATACACTTCATGCTTATCAGATGGCAAAACGCTGTAACGAGAAGCGTGTCATGGCACAGTCTGTGGAATGGGGCAAACGCGGTGCAAGACTAAATGATATTGCACCGGGCACTATTGTCACGCCGCTTGCTGTAGATGAGTTTAACGGCCCTCGCGGAGATTTTTACAAGAATATGTTTGCAAAATGCCCGGCAGGCAGACCCGGAACCGCAGATGAAGTGGCAAATGTGGCAGAACTGCTCATGAGTGAGAAGGGGGCATTTATTACAGGCTCTACCTTCCTGATTGATGGAGGTGCGACTTCATCTTACTATTACGGACCGCTGAAGCCGGAGAAATAGGAAGCAATAAGCTCGCTGATAAAGGGGACATCGGAGGACAGCTCTGATGTCCTCTTTACTACATAAATCAAGATTTGTAGCCGCGGGCGGCATGAGAGGAGGATATATGTGAGGAAAAGCCGCCGCTGTACCCATAGGTGGCGCGAGAGGAGGGTATATGTGAGGAAAAGCCGCCGCTGTGCCCATAGGCGGCGCGGGAGGAGGGTATAGGGGAGGAAAGAGTGCTGCTGTACCCACGGGTGGCACGGGAGGAGGGTATATGTGAGGAAAAACCGCCACAGTACCCATAGGCGGCGCGGGAGGAGGGTATATGTGAGGAAAAGCTGCCACAGTACCCATAGGCGGCGCGGGAAGAGGGTATAGGGGAGGAAAGAGTGCTGCTGTACCCACGGGTGGCACGGGAGGAGAGTATATGTGAGGAAAAACCGCCATGGTACCCACAGGCGGCGCGGGAAGCGGGTACAGGGAAGGAAGGAGCGCTGTCATACCCGCGAGTACCCCACCTCATAAATGAGAATATAAAATTTGCATTTTGGACTAGCAGTCGCAGATGCAAATTGGTACAATAGCTACAGATATGTGTTTGACCCGGAAGGAGTTCGGAGGAGGACAAATAGATGCAGCTTTCTTTTAGTGAAGGTGATTATTTAAAAATAGGCTATGAAATAGGCGACCGGTATTTTGAGGAGCAGGGCATATTCCTTGGGCAGGAGGGGGATATGCTCATGCTGGATGTCGGCGACGGAGAGACGGCGAGCATTAAGGACAGCAAGATTGTCAGCATCCGCAGGATGAAGCGCAGCCAGGAGCCTCCGGCGGAGCAGACGCCCGACGCCCCCGCACCGGCGCCGACAGCGGTTGAGCTACCGGCACAGCCCGCAACGGAGCAGGCGTCCGCCGCAAAAACGCCAGAAACAGCATCCACGCCGACAGCGGTTGAGCCGCCGGCACAGAGCGCCGCGGAAACGCCACAGCCCACAGCAGAGCAGGAACCCGCCGCCACCATCGAGCAGCTGGCGCGCGAAGCCACCACCTTAGCGGCAGCGCAGACAGCCGTGGCCGCGGCGGTACAGGAACAACCCGCCGCCCACACACCGGCACCCGGGACATCAGTTCCTGCTCCTGCTTCCGAGTCTGTTGAACTCTTGCAGGAGGGCTACCGCTGTGACTTTGAGCGTGAGGTGCGGTGCATGGCATCTCTGACGGAGGCGGAGCGGAAGCAATGGCTGGAGCTGTTCGACAGGCAGGAATATCGGCGGCTTTCCAAGCTTGTCAAGGAGTCGGAGAGTACGCACAGCCAGGAGGCAGACGGGCTTCGGCAAATGCTGCGCTATCTGGCGGAGACGCAGGAGCGCTACGCGAAGAATACGCTCATCAACGACGGCTCGTGGCTGTACCGCGGCATGATCGCCATCGGCGTGGAGCGCAATGTGCCGAGAGCTTACCGCTTTTTCATGACGTCGGTGAAGACGGAGACGGCACACCTGAAAACAGCGGTGTACCGCAGTGCCGTGCTTTACAGTATCGCGGGAAACCAGCCCCGGGCAGTTGAGGTCTGCAAGGAACTGATTCCGTATGCGAGGAAGATTGAGCCGGCGTTTGACCAGTGCGTCTGCTGGAAGGTCATGCTGGAAATTTTTAAAAACGGCGAAGAATGGGTAAATTACAGCGAATGCCTCTTTCAGCTTGTGGAGGCAAGCTATGAGCATGTCAGGGCATGTATTAATTCGATTGCAAAGTTTACGCCGGAGCTTGTGCGGCACGGCTTTTATGAGGATGCGCTCGAGCTTTATCGTATGGCGCTCGGCATGGGGATGGACAATGGGCGGATCTACCTGCATCTCCTCTATCTGGAGTGGAAGCGTGATCCGCAGGGAGACCTTGTGGAAAAGGTCAGACTTTTTGCCGGGATTGGCAGCGGAGACGAGGAATGGGTAAGCTTCCGCGACGGCACCTGCGCCGGATTTTTAAAGGCGGATGACAGGGAACGCTATTTTCAGGAGCAGGAGGACGAGAACATTTCTGCGACGAAGCCGCAGCAGGAGAAGAAAAAGGAAGCCGTCATCGAGGATGATAATACCTACAGACAGGAGTATGAGGACAGCTTTTACAGACAGAAGCTGCATGGAAATCCCAGTCAGCTGAAAAATTATGTGAATCAGCTGGCACAGAACAGACCGAATAATATGCAGGTCGCGGAGCTGGGCAAACGTGCGGACATCTACATGGCGCAGATGGGAAATATGCGGAAGATCACAACGCCCGCCAACAATTACGAGAGAGGGCTGGAGGCTTGGTTCCGCGCGCATGACAGTAAGGCGGCTGCCGAATTTTTCATGGCGGCGATCCGGGGGAATGATGCCGATCAGGGCACTGCCATTCTGACCTATGTCGATATGATTGCGGTAGAGGAAGGGCTTGTGAGAGCCGTTGAGGTCATGAGCACCGATATGCGGGAGTACATAAGGAACTGTGAGAGACAGGAAAAGATTGCATTTTATGAGAAGAAGTATGATTTTTCATTTCTTTTAAAGAACTGGGAATACGTCATGGATAGCCTGAATATCCTGCAAAACCTGTACTACAGCAAGACCCAGCTCGGCAAGACCTATTTCCGCATTGCGGAGTGCAACTACGAGCAGGGGCGCTGGAAACAGGCGAAGGATAATTACGAAAAGGCGATTGATTACGGCTACATGCGCACCCTCTGCGAGAGCAGGCGGAATCAGTGCCGCAGGAATCTGGGAGAGGATGTGTCGGACGAGGGCATCTTCGAGGAGGAAGGAAATCTTCCCGGGAGCGAGGAGGCGGAGGTCAGCGTTGAACTGGTTCGGAAAAGGGTGGAGCAGTTCTACGATGAGATCAAGTACCGTGAGGCGAACAATTACGTGCAGGGACTTCTCAGCAACAACTCCGACAACGAGGAACTGAGAGAGCTTGCAGAGCAGACGGCGGAGGTCGTCCGCAATATGAATAACACGCCTACAATGCCGACCAGAATGGATAGTCAGGCAGCAGGCCTTCGCGCGTGGCATATAGAGATGAATTACGAAAAGGCACAGAAAAAGTTTCTGGAAGCAATCGCGCAGAAAGGGGACAAGGCACTGCGCTCGCTCATGGATCTCTCGGAAATGCTGATGCACACCGAGGGCGCTGTGGCAGGAATCGAGTGCCTCAAGAAGCACGAGTATCTGGTCAGGCAGTTAATTCCCTCAGAGCAGACAGGCTACTATGAGAAGATGTATCTGATGCAGCAGAAGGTCGGTGACAGGGAGGAAATGCTGGCGAGCCTGAAACAGCTGCTGGAAATCTACTCGAAGCTCAGGAGAAGGGATAAGGTGGGCTTCACCTATTTCCGGATGGGCATGGTGCGCTACCAGATGGGTGATTATGCACAGGCGATTGCACGGATGCGCGACGCGGACTCGAACGGCTACCATACGACAGCCTGCCAGCAGTGCATCGCAATGTCCTATGTCGGGCTGGGACAGTATGAGGGTGCGAGAAAGTATGTGCGTTCGATACTGAACCAGAAATTTGCCGAGCAGGACAGCAACCTCACTAACCGCATGAACGGAATACTGGAACAGATCGACCTTCTGGAGAAGGGCGGAACGCCGGAGACGGGAAGCGAGAGCACAACTGGTTCCGGCAGCGGAATTCTCGATATGACGATTGAGCTTGAGAATAAACTGGAGTCCTTCTATCTGGATGAACAGACCTTCCCGGCGCTGGCGGAGGATGAGACGGAGGCATTGACGGGCAAGAACATTCAGGAGGTTCTGGAGCACACGGATTATCCGAATCTCAGGGAGCGCGCCGCAGCGCTGCAGCGCATAGCCTTTCAGGAGAACCGGGTCAACGGCAAGAGCCAGAATTATTACCGCCTGCTGGCGGACAGCGTCGGAAGCTGGGGCGGCTCCTTCCAGAACGGCGAAAACTATGACTGTGCTTATTCATGCCGCATTTTCGAGATGGAGACGGCGGGCAGACTGGCATTGGAAAAGCGAAGCCGTTATCAGGATGAGGCGACTGCGGAGGCGCTCGCCTGCATTGTGAGACGAAGGACGAATCCGGATGAAAAGGGTAAGCTGAGCGATGCCAGACTCCGGGAGTTTGTGCGGCAGGTGCTGGATCAGGAGACGGACAGAAGAGACTTTGCCATGAGAGAATTTCTCTTCCTTGCGCAGAAGAGCTTTGTGCTCGACCGGTTTATGCAGACGCAGATGGAGAAGGAGGAAAACGGCAGACTCTGGCTGGAGCAGATCGGAAATTACCTTGGGGAGAGCAAGAATGTTCCGAAGGACTACCGGAAGCTCTTCCGCATGATAAACGAGCGTGTCCGGAATGACGGCGGACGCCTGAACAATCTGGTCGCCAAGATCAGAAACAGCAAGGGCTTTCAGGAAGAGGTGCTCACGGAGCTGAAGGATGCGAAGAACAAGATCTTTGTGCTGGAAACCGACTGTACCCAGTACCTCAGCGCGCTTGTCGAGGCATACGAAAAGGCGCTTGAAATCTATGACTACGAGGACTACGATAACAGGATGGCGACGATCAGCACAGTGCAGAAGATGCTGGTCAGCCTGTCGGAGACCATCACACAGCGGCCGACCTATTTCAGCGTGAACTATGTCGGGGACATTATCGAATACATGCAGGACATCATCCGGACGCTCTCGAAGAGCACGAGGGAGGATTTCGGCCCTGTCATCTCGATCCATGTGCCGATCACGGAGGCGCCGGTGGTCGATGGGAAGCAGAGCATTTCGATCACTGTGAGCAACAAGGACAATTCCGCCAGCGCGACCAACCTGTTCCTGGCGGCATACAGTCTGGACGGGCAGACAATGGTGGAAAGCCAGGCGCTTGCGCAGTATCTGAGGGGCGGAAAAAGCGTGTCAAAGGAGATCATTCTCGATTCGCTCGGTGAGAACTATACGATACGCATTGAGGTCAATTACATCGATCACGAGGGCAAGGCACAGAAGGAGGAACAGAGCCTGAGTATCTCCGCGGGGGGCGAGCAGTTTGAACCGATCGAGAATCCGTACTTTAACGGTAACGCGATCGGCGTTGAAAATAAAGATGTCTTCTTCGGAAGAGATGCGCTCCTTGACCGTCTGGAGCTGGCGCTCAGAACCGGCAAGAGCAACTGCGAGATCATTTTCGGACAGAAGCGCTGCGGTAAGAGCTCCATTGCAAACTTTCTGGAGGATCGCCTGAAGGATGCCTTCTTTGTCGTTAAACTGTCGATCGGCGCCGGGAGAAATACCGCTGTCATCTACAACGAGATCAAGGAGACCGTCGTAGAGGGGATCTGGGATCACATTGACCGCGAGGGAGAGGATGACAGCATCAACGAGAGTCTGATCGAGAAACTGGAGCAGTATGATGTTTCCACAGAGGCGGACTTTACTTCCTTTGTGCGCTACGTGAAAAGAAAATTCTGCGCACCGACGAACCGGGCGCTGCTGCTCATGCTGGACGAGTTTACCCATCTGTACCGCTATGTGAAGGAGGATTACCGCATGGTGGCGGACTTCATGGATAACTGGAAGAAGCTGATGGAGGCGAATCTGTTCAAGGCGGTTCTGATCGGGCAGGATACCATGCCATACTTCCTGAAGGAGTTCCCGAATCAGTTTCAGGTGACCTCCCCGATCCGCATTGATATGCTGGACGACAGGAGCTCGAAGCAGCTGATCGAGGAGCCGATCAGGCTTCCGAACGGGGAGTCCCGCTTCCTTGAGAACAGCGCGGGCATGATTGCGGAATGGTTCCACGGACAGCCCTTCTACATCCAGTCCTATTGCGTAAGGCTTGTAGACCAGATGAATCAGGACAGGAAGGTGCGTGTCACGAACGCTCTGGCGGAGAAGGTAAAAAGAATTATGCTTGAGGAAGAGGACAAGTCAAAGTTCGACAATCTGTACAGCCGGGGAGACGAATCGGGAACGGAGGACGAATGCTTTGAAATCTTAAGCCAGATTGCAGCACTGACAAAGAACAGCGAGTGGGCAGACGCGGAGGAGCTTCACAGCCCGAATCTCGGAGAGCTGATGGCTGATCTGACGGAGCGCGGCGTTGTCGAGCGCAAGGGAACGAAGGTAAAGATCCGTATCACCTTCTTCAAGGAATGGCTGAACCTTCACCGGAACAGATAAGGCGGAAAAGATACGACAGCCGGGACACCGGCAGAAAGAGGAAAAGAGTTGAATAATATTTATTCTGACTTTGGAAATATCATCGAGGAATACAGGTATGTATCGAGGACGGATATGGAGAAGAAGATCCGAGCAAGGCTGATCGACAATCCCAACTACGGCTCGATCAGTGTCATGGGAATGCAGCGTATCGGAAAATCCTCCCTCGCGTACAACCTGTTAGAGGGGAATGCGGATCCGTTTCTGGAACAGAAAATGATCGTTTTCCGTGTGAGCATGTATCAGTTTGACTCGGTGCAGAGCTTCTTCACAGAGCTTGTCGAGCAGACCTATGCGCCGCTGTGTGATATAGATGCGGTGACGGTGCGCATGAAGAGCGCTTATGAAAATGCCGTGAACAAATCGGTCGAGGAGACGGGCGGAAAGGCGCTGATCTCCTTCTTCACCGCCGTGAAGTCCGCCGGCTACCGGGTCATCTGCGTGGTGGATGAATTTGACTCCGTGAGAACACTGTTCAAGAAATATCCGCAGGGCTTCTTCGTACTGCGCGATCTGGCATACGAGCCAAAGAACCGTGTGGGCTTTCTCTTCCTGTCGAGGCGGCATGTGACGGAGCTTGAGGAGAGCGTCGGCTGTGATGACGGCGTGTCAAATTTCAGCAACATCCTGTCAAAAGAATTCCTCGGCATGTACACGGATGCGGAGCTGGAGCAGTGGTATTTCTATCTGGAGCAGGCGGGCGTGACCGCTGATGCACAGTTCAGAAAAGAGCTGGAGGACATTGTCGGACGATACCCCTACTGGATGGATATTCTCGCGTTTCATTATATTGTCGAGGCGGAGACCAACAGCGGGATCACGCTGCAGCAGGTCTTTGAGACGCATTGGGATACCTTTTATTCGGAGTTCAAAAAGCTCTTTAGCCTGCTGGAGGAGCAGAATCTGCTGAATACGCTTTACCAGTGTGTTCTCGGACCCATGGGTGACGATGCGACAAAGGACAAGATAAAGCGGCTGGAGGACTACGGTATCATCCGCTCACAGGATGAGAAGTGGTATTGCAGTATCTCCAAGTATTTCAGGGAATACATGGTGATGCGTGAGCAGAATATTGACTTTTACCCGCTCTGGAACAGAACGGAGAAGCTGTTCCGCGCAGTCGGTGCGAAGGCGTTCGGACACACCTACGGTGCGGAATGGGAAGAGCAGCTGCTCTTGAAATATCCGACAGACCCGAACAACCGCTTCAAGCCGGGCAACTTTCTCGCGGAGGCGAAGAGCAGGGTGGAGGACATGAGGACGAAAACTACCGTGTACGAGGTCGATCCCGACAGGATCAACCTGCTCAACGGTACGACCACCGGGGGACTTTTCTCGATTCTTGCGGCGGAGTATGAGACCAGCGGTCTGGATCGTGTGTTCAAGATGCGCAAGGGAGAATTTGTCCAGAAGACCAACGCGCTGACATCCGCCCGCAACCCCTATGACCATAACAATGATGAGTGGATATTAGAGGATGTGAAAAGCAATACCGTCAATAGATGCAGCGAGTTCATTGCGCTGATGGAGGCATATCTAGGTTTGAAATAAATTTGGTGATGGTGGAACTCACTTATTCCAGATAACAGTTGTGCAAGATGCACCTGACCACAAGCAGCGCACTCTGGAGCCGCCGGCACTTAGCTGGCGTACTTTGGCAGCTTATGTGCCGCTGCGTGCGGAAGGTAGCGAGAGCGTGCCTGCGGTGGTCTGTGCATTTTGTGCAACGTCACTTGCGGAAACCTTAATTTTGCAATTACATAAGTCATATAGAAACGACATAAGGAGGCAACTGTATGAAGCAAATACCTTACGAATACCGCAATCTTCCGATTCCCGGGGGCGGTTATGTGACAGGCTTTCTCTACTCGGAGAGGGAGAAGGATGTGCTGTATATCAGGACGGACATCGGCGGCACCTATCGGTTTGACGCAAAGACACAGACATGGATCAGCCTCATTCCCCATGTGACGATGGAGGAGCTCAGCGAGACCTTTCCCATCGCACTGGCAATCGATGAGGAGAAGCCCGGAAGCCTTTACATTGCCTGCGGCGTGAACGGCAGGGAAACGGGCATGCTGGCAATTTCCGGGGATTACGGCGAGAGCTTCCGGTATGAGACGATTCCCGTGATGGTTCATGGAAATTTAAACGGCAGAGGAACGGGCGAGCGTCTGTGCGTCCACGGAAATACAATCTGGTACGCTTCGCAGCAGGAGGGCTTATGGAAGAGCGGCGACCTCGGACATAGCTGGGAAAAGCTGACCGCAATGTCAGAACAATATCTGACCCTTGTGGCGGAGACCGGGGACTGTCTGCTTGTCGGAACCGCCGGAGTGACGACCGGAACCGATTCCATGCGCGGGCACAGCCTCTACCTTTCCCGCGACGGTGGGGCACATTTTGAGGAGCTGGAGCAGCCGGAGAGCCATGTCATCGAGGGCTGCAAGTTGAACGGACTTGTCGCGCAGCGCTGGTGTGCGGACGAAAAGTATCTGTATGTGACTTTTGCGTCCACGGGAAGGCGCTCCTATGTCATAGAGAACGGATATAGCTGTGATTCCGGCGACACAATCAACGGACATATTGTGAGATATGCACTGACGGGGCGTGGCACCGGCAGGATGGAGGAGATCACCCCGGGCAGCGCGTCGTCGGTGACGGGAATCGGTCAGGAGGGTATCATGCCGGGACAGATTCTCGACTATGGCTTTTCGGGAATCAGCGTCTCCCGGCAGACGCCCGGAATGCTTGCGGCGACAACCATCGTAAAGGATGATGGAGACAGCGTTTTTGTCTCCATGGATTACGGCGACAGCTGGCGGCAGGTATTATATGATCTGGCAGAGGGCGAGATCACGTTCCGAGCTCCTTATATGCGGCCGGAGTGCAACGGCGGTCATTCCCTGATCCACTGGCTGAGCGACATTAAGATCAATCCCTTTGATGACAATGAGGCTTGGTTCAATTCCGGTACGGGCGTGTTCCGCACGCGGAATCTGAAGGACACAACCTGTAAATTCACGGACTGGTGCGACGGCATTGAGGAGACGGTGCATCTGAACGTCTACGGTATGCCGAAGGGGGATGTGCAGGTCATCGATATTCTGGGAGACCTCGGCGGCTTTGCGTTCGAGAAGCTGGATCAGCCTTGCGGCAACTCCTTTGCGGATGCGGACGGAAACAGGTACATTACCTGTATCAATGCGGACTTCTCGGATGAGGAGCCGCAGCGGCTGATTGTGACCCCGAGGGGGAACTGGACAGGCAAGACCTTTGGCGGACTGATTCTGTCCAAGGATCAGGGCAGAACCTTTGAGCGGCTGCCGATGCCCTTCGGACTGACGGACGATCTCGACGAGGCGCTGCATTTCATTGAGCACCCGAATGTCAATTCCGGCTGGGTGGCGATGTCCCCCGACGGAAGGAATATTGTCTGGTCCGTCGCGGAGGGAATCGAGCTGCCGGTGCGCAGAGTGATCGTCAGTCAGGACGGCGGAAGGAGCTTCGTCTGCTGCGAGGTGTATGACAGACAGGGGCAGCGCAAGCTGGAAGGCAAGGTGAAGGTCTTCTCCGACAGGGTTGACAGCAGCCTTTTTTACGGCTTTGGCGAGGCGTCGGACTTCTATGTCAGCCGGGACGGTGGAAGAACCTACAGAGAATATGAGCTGCCCGCAGGCTTCCCGGAGATCAACTTCGGACTGATCGACTGCGCGAACAAGACAGAGGTCCGCGGCGAGACGGGAAAGAGCGGCGTCTTCTATATGGCGGTCGGCGAGACCGGAATCTGGAAGCTGGAATACCATGCTGCAGAGGATCGCAGCGCGGAAAGTGGCAGACCGGGCAGCGCGGAGGCAGGTAACGGAATCCGCCTGACAAGGCTCACTGCGCCGGGAATCACGGCATACCGTATGGGGCTGGGGCTTGGCGCGCCGGGCGGAGATTACTACCGCGATGCAAAGGCAATTTATTTTAACGGAATTATTGATGGGGAGTACGGATTTTACAGGACGCTGGATGAGGGTGCGGGCTATGAACGCCTCAACACGGACAGGCAGATGTTCGGGGAGATCAACAGTATCGACGGCGATTGCAGGCACTTCGGCAGATTCTATCTGGCGACCGGGTCGAATGGAGTGAAGTACGGGGAAATGCAGTTGTAAACCGATAAAGGAGGAGACCATGCATATTTATCAGGAAGGAAACAAAATTATTATTGCGGAGGGGAAGAGCCAGGTATGGGTCGAGCCGTGGGGAGCAAATTCCGTTCGTGTCAGAATGACGGCGCAGCCGCAGATGGATGCGAATGACTGGGCACTGACCGAGGAGATGGAGAAGCTTACGCCCGAGATCACCTTCGAGACGATCGACGTGACAGACCCGTGGTATCAGGGCGAGGAATGGGCAAAGTATCACCAGACCGCGAAGCAGGCAAAGCTGGTGAACGGAAAGATTACCGTGAAGGTATCCCATGAGGGCTGGCTGTCCTTCTATAACCAGAAGGGCGAGCTTCTCACCGAGGAATACTGGAGAAACCGCAACCGCATCAACCGCTACTGCGTGCCGTTGCGCGTGGACGCGAGGGAACTGAAACCGATGCCGGGCTGCTCCGACTATGAGCTGACTGCCCGCTTTGAGGCATTTGACGACGAGATGATCTTCGGTATGGGACAATATCAGGAAAAGCATATGAACAAGAAGGGCGCGACACTGGAGCTGGCGCACAGGAACAGTCAGGCGAGCGTTCCCTTCTATGTATCGAGCAGGGGTTATGGCTTCTTCTGGAACAACCCTGCCATCGGCACGGCAACCTTCGGCATGAACAAGACGGAATGGCACGCGAAGAGCACGAAAAAGCTGGATTACTTTATCACCGCAGGAGATACACCGGCGGAAATCGAGGCGCAGTATTCGCTTGCGACGGGACGTACCCCGATGATGCCGGAGTACGGTCTGGGCTACTGGCAGTGCAAGCTCCGCTACCGCACGCAGGACGAGCTGCTTGCCGTTGCGCGGGAGCACAAGAGAAGAGGACTGCCCATGGATGCCATTGTCATCGATTTCTTCCACTGGACAATGCAGGGTGACTTCAAGTTTGAGCCGCTGGACTGGCCTGACCCGGAGGCTATGGTGAAGGAGCTGAAGGAGCTTGGAATTGAGACGGTTGTCTCCGTCTGGCCGACGATCGACGAGCGCAGCGAGAACTATGGGAAGATGGCGGATATGGGCTACCTTGTCAACGCTGACAGGGGCAACCAGAACCATATGACATGGATGGGCAATACGGTCTTCTACGACGCGACACATCCCGGCGCGCAGAAATTCGTCTGGGATCGCTGCAAGGAGAATTATTATAAGAAGGGCATCCGCTGCTTCTGGCTGGACGAGGCGGAGCCGGAGTACGGCCCTTATGATTTCGACAATTACCGCTATTATGCGGGATCGGCATTGCAGTGCAGCAATGTCTATCCGGTTGGCTACGCGAAGGGCTTCTACGACGGCTTGAAGGCGGAGGGAGAGACGGAAATCTTAAGCCTTGTCCGCTGTGCGTGGGCGGGAAGCCAGAAGTACGGTGTGCTGACATGGTCGGGCGACATCTATTCGTCCTTCCGTTCCATGCGGGAGCAGCTGCAGGCGGGACTTTCCATGAGCATGGCGGGCATCCCGTGGTGGACCTCCGACATTGGCGGTTTCTTAGGCGGAAATATCGCAGACCCGGCATTCAAGGAGCTTCTGGTGCGTTGGTTTGCATGGGGGGCTTTCTGCCCGGTATTCCGTATGCACGGAGAGCGTTCGCCATGGTACGAGAGGGAGCAGGAGTTCCGGAACGGCGTGCGCCAGCTTACCAGCGGACAGGACAACGAGGTCTGGAGCTTCGGCGAGGATAACTACGAGATTCTGAAAAAGTATCTCTTTATCCGCGAGAGACTACGCCCCTATATCAGAGAGTGCATGAAGGCGGCGAGCGAGACGGGTGCGCCGGTGATGCGGCCGCTCTTCTATGATTTCCCGGAGGATAAGAAGAGCTGGGGTGTGGAGGATTCCTATATGTTCGGACCTGATCTGCTCATCTCGCCGGTCATGGAGGCGGGAGTGACGCAGAGAGAAATCTATCTGCCCGAGGGAACGGACTGGAAGGATGCCTACACCGGAGAGGTTTACAAGGGCGGACAGACGGTCACGGTTCCGGCGCCGATCGACATTATTCCTGTCATGATCCGGGCTGGCAAAGATTATCCTGTCTATGAATAAGCCGTGCAGGGTCATATACTGCGCCATATATTTCCAGAGGGAGGGCTTGCGTTCGTTGGTACGGATGTCCACAAGCGTCCCGTAGAGGTCAAAAATATAGTTCTGGTACATAGATTCCTCTATATTCGCAAGTGATGCTGCGCAAAATGCACAGACCGTTATATCTTTAAAATGTTCTTCGGGCGGGCCCCGCGGATCCTCGGATGATGAGGGGGGCGCGGAGCATGACAGAGCTGATGGGAAGGTCTGCCAGCAGGCAGGACATGGCGTAATAGCCAGTCTTGCCGAGCGCGAGCCGATCCTGACGGATCGTGGTCAGCGGCGGGTCGGTAAAGGGCGAAATCGGCAGGTCATCAAAGCCGATGATGCTCAAGTCCTCGGGGATGCGGATGCCCTTGTCGGCGCACTCCGTGATCGCGGAGACGGCGCGGACATCATGGGAACAGAGAATCGCCGTGACGCCGAGATCATACATCCGCCGCACATGATCCCGCGTAGAATCCGCAATGTAATAGCCCTGACCGGTATATTGTTCGTTAATCTCAAGATTATATTTGGAGAGGGCATTCAGGTAAGCATTGTATCTTGCCTTGATAATATAGGATTCAAGCGGTCCGGAGAGCAGACCGATCTTGCGGTGCCCCAGACCGACCAGATATTTTACCGCCTGTTCAAAGCCCTCCTGACTGTCACAGCCGACGGAAGCAATCTTCGGGTTGCCGCTGATGCAGTTGTCGTAGAGGACGGTTGGTATTTTACAGGACTTAAAGTCGGACATCCACGGGTCAATCAGGGAAAAGCCGAGGATGAACGAGCCGACATAGCCGTTTTGCAGCATGTAGACGCTGTAGGGAATTTCGCGCTGGAAATCCTTGTCCACCGGCACAATATCGACCGTCCAGCCCTCCGGCTCCGCCATCTGCCGGAAACCGAGAATGATGTCGTATCCGAACTGGTTTGGCGTGTTATAGTCCATGTTTTCAATAATAATGCAGAGCTTCTTTTCCCGGCTCAGCATGCGCTTATTGTTATAGCCAAGCTCCACCGCTGTTTCCAGAATTTTCTTGCGCATCTCGTCACTGATGTCGGTGGCATTGTTCAGACCCTTAGACACCGTGCTCTTCGATACCCCAAGCTTTGCGGCAATATCGTTTATTGTTGCCATAAGAATGCGAAACTCCTTTCTGACTTTTAGAGTATTATATCAAGAAAAAAGCCCAAAAACAAGAAAAACGACCGTGAAAAGTACGAAAACGGTTTCCGGGCAGTTTCGAAACCGGGTTTGGTGCGTTGACTGCCCTGTGAATCTGTGCTACGATCATCCCAGAAAGCCTTGAAACAGGCAGAAACAGGCTAAAAAATGGGAAATAGACAGAGGGAACGGTTATGAAATTTATTTATGGAAGACAGGATTTTAAGACCTTTGAGCGGGGAGAGGAAAACTGCTATCTGATGACAAACGGGCTGGGCGGATTTTCGTCGATGACGATCGCGGGCTCGTGCAGCAGAAACGACCATGCGCTGTTGATGAGCTGTTCGGCGGCGGAAGCGCCGAACCACCGCTATAATATGATTCACAGGCTTAAGGAGAGCCTGAAGCTCGGCGATTGTAATCGAGAGATCTGCCTTTCCACACAGGATTTTACGGATCATGCGGAGAGGGAAGAGGGCTACCGGTATCTGTCTTCCTTCGTTTTTGAAGATTATCCGGTCTGGCGGTATGAGGTCTGTGGTGTGGAGATTACCAGACAGATCGTCATGGCACAGGGCGAGAACACGGTAGGCGTCAGCTACACGGTGGAAAACAGGGCTGACACGGATGTCACATTGTGTATAAGTCCGCAGCTGGAGTTCGTTCCGAAGGGGGAACTGTTGTCCGAGGAGCAGGAATTTAAGTTTACGTTCGCGGAAGAAGGAACTGAATATACGGAGGCAGCTGTGCGCTCCAACGGGCGGGAGCTGTATTTCATGACGAACGGCAGAGTGGATGAGCAGCCGCTTACGTTCACGACGAATTTGTTTTACGCATATGATGCCTGTGACGATAGAAGAGAGACAGGCTGCACGGCGGAAAATCACAGTGTCATTTTTGAGATACCGCGGGGAGAGAGCCTGACAGGAGAAATTATTTACAGCACGGAGCTGGCTGCACTGCACCGCATGAATGCGCAGACAGACGGAAGCGCGACGGAATGCAGCGGAGGTGTTTATTCCGGCGTGACCGCGCAGATGGCGGAGAGCCTGAAGCAATACAGGAACGGTCTTAAGAAACAGGCGGGGCTCACGGATGAGACGGCACAGGCGCTTGTGTGCGCCGCAAATCAATTCATCTCCTACCGGACTTCGACGGATAAGCAGACCATTCTGGCGGGCTTTCCGTTCTTTGAAGATTGGGGAAGAGATACCATGATCTCGCTTGTCGGCTGCTGCATTTCGACCGGGCAGTACGAGGTGGCGGAGAGCATATTGAGAACGTTTATGATGTATTGCAGGAAGGGGCTGATGCCCAACCTGTTCCCGGAGGGCAGAAATGAGCCGTGGTACAACACGGTGGATGCCGCGCTGCTGTTCATTATCACGGTGTATGAATATTTCTGCCGGACGAAGGACAAATCCTTTGTCATCAGCGCGTGGACGACGATGCAGGAGATCGTGGAATATTATGCAGACGGAACGGATTTCCATATCGGAATGGACGAGGATGGGCTGATTCATGCGGGCGGCGGCTATGAACAGGTGACGTGGATGGATGTCCGCATCAATGACATTCTCCCGACGCCCAGACACGGCAAGCCGGTCGAGATCAATGCGTACTGGTACAATGTTCTTCGCATCATGGATTTCTTTGCGGGCAAATTCAGGGGCGAGCTTTCGGAGGCACCCACAGACAGGAATTACGCGGACATGGCTGAACTGGCTGGAAGGAGCTTCCGGGAAAAGTTCTGGAATGCAGAGGCGGGATGCCTGAAGGATGTCCTGACGGGCGAGGACGGAGAGGGCGCAAAGGCGGAGACGCAGATCCGCTGCAATCAGATATGGGCGGTTTCCCTGCCGTTTTCGCTGCTGGAGCGTAAGGAGGAGCGGCAGGTTGTGGAGACGGTCTATCGCAAGCTGTATACACCGCTGGGACTGCGGACACTTGACCCGGCAGACCCGGAGTTCAAGCCCTTTTACGGCGGCAGGCTCATGAACCGCGACCTCGCCTATCATCAGGGCACGACATGGGTATTCCCGCTGGGCGGCTATTATCTCGCGTATCTGAAGGTCAACGATTACTCGGAGAGTGCGAAGGCGCATGTCAGGTCGCAGCTGGAGAGTATCACTGCGGCACTCCGCGAGGGCTGTATCGGACAGCTGCCGGAAATCTATGACGGGGAGCGCCCGGTTTCTTCAAAGGGCTGCTTCGCGCAGGCGTGGAGTGTCGGGGAAATGCTAAGGGTGTACGAAGCACTTGAAAGAAGGTAACGCCAGCCGGCAATAAGGTTGCCTGTACCTGCTAATAGTTATTGAAATTATAATTATTTTTTAGTATAATATGTATAACTATTGGTGGATATCAGAAAGGCAGGTGCAATAATGGCAATACCGACAAATATTAAAACATTACTGTCCGGTGAAGTAGTCGAATGGGCAAGAATTGAATTTAAGGAAACATGGGATGCAGCAACATCCTTGAAATCTATATGTGCATTTGCCAATGACCTTGATAACTGGGGCGGCGGTTATATTGTTATAGGGGTAAAAGAAGAGGATGGCCGCCCGGTGTATCCGCTAAAAGGTGTGCCTGTGGAAAGACTTGATAAGTATCAAAAGGAGATATTTGCAAAAAGTAAGCTTATCAGACCGGCATATACACCAATCATAGGTGTTGAGACATATCAGAATAAGCAGTTTATTGTCATTTGGTGTCCGGGTGGAGATAATAGACCATACTCTTCGCCGAAGACTATGGAAAAGGATAACAAGGAGAAAATGCATTACATTCGTAAGGCATCAAATACAGTAGAACCATCGGATGATGAAGAAAAGGACTTATTTAATCTTGCAAACAGGGTTCCCTTTGACGATCGTGTAAATCATCAGGCGGAGATGGCGGATTTAAATATCACCCTTATTCAGAATTACCTGAAAGAGATAAAGAGTTCCTTGTATGAGAAGTCTAAAACGGCGGACTTTATCGAGGTGTGCCGGGATATGAATATTGTCAGCACCTTGCCGGAATACACTAAGCCTAAGAATGTAGGTTTGATGTTTTTTAGCATGGAACCGGACAGGTTCTTTCCCTATACCCAGATTGATGTGGTACAGTTTCCGGATGGACTTGGTGGTAATGATATTATTGAGAAAACATTCAAAGGTCCGATTCAGCAACAGCTTCGAGATGCATTGCAGTATATTCGGAACGTTGTTATTACAGAGAAGGTTATAAAACACCCTGACAGGGCGGAAGCGGATCGTTTCTTTAATTTCCCATATGCAGCAGTAGAAGAGGCATTGTCTAATGCCGTTTATCACCGCGCATATGATGAACGTGAACCAATCGAGGTACGCGTTGAAAATGACAGAATTGAAATTGTAAGTTTTCCGGGACCCGATCGTTCGGTCACAATCGAAGGCTTAAAAAACTTTCGTGTTTCAAATCGTCGTTATAGAAATCGTCGAATTGGGGATTTCTTAAAAGAATTGCATCTGACAGAGGGGAGAAACACCGGGTTTAAGAAAATTTTGGATGCATTGGAGGCAAATGACTCTCCAAAGCCGGAATTTGAGACGGATGAAGATAGAAGCTATTTTATAACAAGGTTGTTTATTCATGAAGGATTTTTGGAAGATGCCGAAAAGGAGCCGAAAAGGAGCCAAAAAGGAGCCAAAAAAGAGCTGAAAAAAGGCGCTGAAAGAAAACAAGCAATACTAGCACTTTTGGCGAAAAATCCCATGATAACGCAAGCCCAGCTTATGGAGGAAATGGATTTGACGAGAAAGCAGGTACAAAAAGATATGAAGGAGCTACAGGAAAAAGGTGTCCTCGTAAGAGAAGGAACAAATAGAAGCGGTCGATGGATAGTAAAAAATGAAAAATGATTAATACAATCCAGCCTTCGGATCTATAACGGATCCGGAGGCTTTCTTTCTGTCAATTTTCTGCTTATTTCGCGGGTTCCCTTCGACAGCTGTCGATAAAAGGTGACGGTTTGGGGCTGTCAGTGCAGCGAAATAGTAAGTAAAATAAGATTATAAGAAAGAATGGCGGAAGGGGGATTCTTATGTATGAAGTACAAGGCAGGGCGGCGGAAGAACAGAAATACGAGAGAACTCTGGAGCGTATATGCAGTCAGGACGACTGCTGGGGAGATTGGACAAGCTATACGAAATGCGGTGTTGCCATCGGAGCTTACGAGCGGGAGCAGGCTCTGGCAACGTTAAAACAGATGATTTTAAAGTATGAGCTGGAGATTGACGAGTGGGCATATCTGCGCGGTGAGAGGTTCATGCAGGAAGCAGATAGCTATGATATGGCGGAGGACGAGAAGATTATACAGGATCTGAGCTATCTTGGGGAGCACATACCGGCATATGCCCTTCTGAGAGAAGGGTGTGCCGAGGAGGCAGAGGAGCTTATGGATTGGATAAAAAGGCAGAAATAAATTTTCCCATTGACATTTTCGGCATGCTATAGTATATTGCGTATAAATACTTTGATAATCAAAATATTCGACTTTCAAAGTAAATTAAATGCAGACAGAAAGGAAATCATGAAAATGTTAGAGAGAGTAAAAGAAATTATGGAGGAGCAGTTCAATCTGGAGGATGTGGAGATCACGGAGGCGACCCGTTTTAAGGAAGATCTGAACGTGGATTCCCTGGATCTGTTTGAGCTGGTTATGGCATTCGAGGAGGAGTACGGTGTGGAAATTCCGTCGGAGGAGCTGGAAGGAATAATCACGGTCGGGGATGTCATCGCCTACATGCAGAATCACGGTGCCAGCGTGACAGATTAAAAATTCCGTTGCTAGTTGCGCAGAATGCACCTGACCACAAGCAGTGCACTCTGGAGCCGCCGGCACTTAGCTGGCGTACTGTGACAGCTTATGTGCCGCTGCGAGCGGAGGGTAGCGCAAGCGTGCCTGCGGTGGTCTGTGCATTTTGCGCAACGTCACTTGTAAAATCATAAGTTTTGCAAATATCCAACAGGTAAGGAGCAGAGAGAGGATGAAGACAAGAATAACGGAGCTTTTGCAGATTGAATATCCGATCATTCAGGGCGGTATGGCATGGGTGGCGGAGCACCGGCTGGCAGCAGCTGTCTCCAACGCGGGCGGCCTGGGCATCATCGGTGCGGCATCCGCTCCGCCGGAGGTCGTCAGGGAAGAGATCAGAAAGTGCAAGGAACTGACAGACAGACCGTTCGGCGTGAACATCATGCTGTTAAATCCGAACGCGGATGAGGTTGCCGGGATAGTAGTTGAAGAGGGAGTGCGCGTGGTGACAACCGGCGCGGGAAACCCTGCGAAATACATGGACTTGTGGAAGCGGGCGGATGTGAAGGTTCTGCCGGTGGTGGCGAGCGTGGCAATGGCAAAGCTGATGGAACGTGCGGGCGCGGATGGCGTTGTCGCCGAGGGAATGGAGAGCGGTGGTCACATCGGCCAGACGACCACGATGGCACTTGTTCCGCAGGTCGTGGACGCTGTCTCTGTACCGGTGGTTGCAGCGGGCGGCATCGCCGACGGCAGAGGACTGGCGGCTGCCTTCATGCTTGGCGCGGAGGCGGTACAGATGGGCACGCGCTTTGTCGCGGCAAAGGAATCCATCGTCCACGAGAACTATAAGCATCAGATCTTAAAGGCAAAGGACATCGATTCGGTCATCACCGGGACATCCACCGGGCATCCTGTGCGCTCTCTGCGCAATCATATGACAAGGGAATACTTGCAGCTGGAGAAGGAAAATGCGGACTTCATGGAGCTGGAAAAGCTGACGCTCGGCTCCCTGCGGAAGGCAGTGATCGACGGAGATACCGTGAACGGAAGCCTGATGGCGGGGCAGATCGCCGGGCTGATCCGGGAGGAAAAGAGCTGCGCCGACATTATTCAGGACATTATGAGACAAGCGCAGCAGACTGTGCAGAGGGTTTGTACGGAAAGGCTTGGTGACTAGGATGAAGAAAATTGCATTTCTGTTTCCGGGGCAGGGCGCGCAGTACACCGGAATGGGAAAAGAATTTTATGATAGCTTTGGTGAGGCGCGCGCAGTCTGGAAGCTGGCGGGAGAGGTCAGCGGGCTGGACATGGAAGAGTTGATTTTTGAAGAAAATGAACGGCTGGACATCACGGAATATACCCAGATTGCCATATTGACTGTGGAGGTGGCGATTTTGAAGGTGCTGGAAGCAAGAGGGCTGAAAGCCGATCTGTGCGCCGGCTTAAGCCTTGGAGAGTATGGGGCGCTGGCAGCAGGCGGTGTGATGGAGCTTCCCGATCTCTTCCGCGTGATCCGGAAACGGGGAATCTATATGCAGGAGGCATATCCGCAGG
Organism: uncultured Acetatifactor sp.; assembly: GCA_934402315.1. Lineage (GTDB taxonomy): Bacteria > Bacillota > Clostridia > Lachnospirales > Lachnospiraceae > Acetatifactor. The sequence goes on from CAKRTS010000003.1 coordinate 165,339, forward strand.
GCGGAGCCATGACGGCGGTTCTCGGTCTGGAGCCGGATAAGGTAAAGGAAATTTGTGCGCAGACAAAAGGGATTGTTTCGGTAGCAAATGACAACTGTCCCGGTCAGATCGTGATTTCCGGTGAGGCGGCTGCTGTGGAGGCGGCAGCGGAACAGGCGAAGCAGGCAGGGGCGAAGCGGTGCATCCCATTGAAGGTCAGCGGCCCCTTTCATTCCGCTCTGCTTGCCGGGGCGGGAGAGAAGCTGCGGACAGAGCTGGGCGCGGTGAAAATACATACTCCGACAATTCCTTATCTGTCAAATGTCACGGCGGAGCCGGTGACGGACGGCGAAGGAATCAGGGAGCTGCTGGTGAAACAGGTTTCCCATCCGGTGAGGTTCCGGGAGAGTATAGAGAGAATGCTTGTGGACGGCGTTGACACCTTCATTGAGATCGGCCCGGGAAAGACCCTGAGCGGATTTGTCAGGAAAATCAACAGGGATGCAACTGTTTATCATATTGAGAAGCCTGCTGATATGGAGCAGGTGATGGAGGAGCTGGCATGTTGACCGGAAAAGTAGCAATCGTGACAGGAGCATCCAGAGGAATCGGGCGGCAGATTGCCCTGACGCTTGCGGAGAACGGAGCCGTTGTCATTGTCAATTATAACGGTTCTGCGGAACGGGCGGCAGAGGTTGTGGATCAGATCCGTCAAAGCGGCGGAACGGCGGAGAGCATGCAGTGTGATGTCGCCGATTACCGGGAGAGCGAAGCAATGGTAGGGGATGTCCTGAAAAAATACGGAAGGGTCGATATTCTGGTCAATAATGCCGGGGTGACGCGCGACGATCTGATTGTGCGGATGACGGAGGAGGAGTACGACACGGTGATGGATACGAACCTGAAAGGGGCGTTCCACATGATACGACACCTGAGCAGGAACTTTATGAAGCAGCGAAGCGGCAAGATCATCAATATCTCCTCCGTCAGCGGAGTGATTGGCAATGCGGGACAGGCAAATTATGCGGCGTCCAAGGCGGGGCTGATCGGTCTGACAAAGAGCGTGGCGAGAGAGCTGGCTTCGAGAGGGGTCTGCGTCAACGCCGTAGCGCCAGGATTTATCGGAACGGAGATGACGGAGGCAATGCCGGAGCAGATCCGGGAGAAGGCGGTCGGTCAGATACCGCTTGGGAGAATGGGAAGTCCGGCGGATGTCGCCGGAGCGGTGCTGTTCCTTGCGGGGGCACAGTCGGATTATATCACAGGGCAGGTGCTGTGCGTCGATGGGGGCATGGCAATGTAGCTGCGAAAATTTGTGCGTTTGGAATATGAGAATATTAGGAGGAAGCATGAGAGAGGGAAGAAGGCGTGTGGTTGTGACGGGGCTCGGCGCGATCACACCGATTGGAAATAATGTGGAAGAATTCTGGCAGGGCATTCACGAGGAGAAGACGGGCTTTGCCCCGATCAGCTATTTTGATACTGCGGAATACCGTTGCAAGCTGGCGGCAGAGGTGAAGAATTTTGACCCGACGCAGTATATGGATAAGAAGGCGGCGCGCAGGATGGAGCAGTTCTGCCAGTTCGCTGTGGCGGCGGCAGGGGAGGCGATCCGGGATGCAGGGCTTGACATGGAGCAGGAGGATGCATACCGCGTCGGGTGCAGCATCGGCAGCGGAACCGGAAGCCTTCAGGCAATCGAGCGGGAGTACGACCGGCTCAAGGAGAAGGGGCCGGGACGTGTCAGTCCCATGTTCGTCCCGCTGATGATTTCCAATATGGCGGCGGGAAACGTGGGAATTGCCTATGGCTTAAAGGGAAAAAGCCTGAATGTTGTCACGGCATGTGCGACGGGCACGCATTCCATCGGTGAGGCGTTCCGCTCCATCCAGTACGGCGAGGCGGACGTGATGGTCGCAGGAGGCACGGAGAGCGCGATTACCCCGATCGGTATCGCGGGATTTTCGGCACTGACGGCGCTGTCCTTCAGCGAAGACCCGGAGCGCTGTTCCATTCCCTTTGACCGGGAGCGAAACGGCTTCGTCATGGGAGAGGGCGCGGCGGTCGTCGTGCTTGAGGAGCTGGAGCACGCGAGAGGGCGCGGCGCCAGAATTTACGCGGAGCTTGCGGGCTATGGCTGCTCTTCGGACGCTTACCACATTACCTCTCCGGCGGAGGACGGAGCGGGGGCGGCAAGGGCGATGCAGAACGCCATGGAGGATGCCGGTGTGGATAAGACGGAGCTGACCTACATCAATGCGCACGGAACCAGCACGCACCACAATGACCTGTTTGAGACGCGGGCAATCAAGCTCGCCTTCGGGGAGCATGCGGCAAAGCTGAAGGTCAACTCGACCAAATCCATGGTAGGACATCTGTTGGGTGCGGCAGGCGCGCTGGAGTTCGTGACCTGTGTCAAGGAGATGGAGGAGGGCTTCATCCATAGGACAGCAGGACTGCGGGAATCCGAGGAGGAGCTTGACCTGAATTATTGCAGACAGAGCTATCAGGAGGAGATTCCCTATGCCCTGAGCAATTCGCTGGGCTTCGGAGGACACAATGCCAGCCTGCTTTTGAAAAAATTTGAGTAGGAGAGAGGAAGCACTATGGCTGTATACACAACACAGGAGATCATGGAGATTTTGCCGCACAGGCACCCGTTTCTGTTAATTGACACGATAGAGGAGCTGGAGCCGGGGAGGAGGGCGGTCGGCAAGAAGTGCGTGACCTTTTCGGAGCCGTACTTTGCCGGACATTTTCCCGGAAATCCGGTGATGCCGGGCGTACTGATTATAGAGGCGCTGGCACAGACAGGGGCGGCGGCTATTCTGTCCCTGCCGGAAAATAGGGGGAAAACAGCGTACTTTGCCGGAATCGACAAGGCGAAGTTTAAGCAGATGGTGCGCCCGGGGGATGTGCTGACGTTGGAAACGCAGATCATACGGACAAAAGGCCCCATCGGTGTCGGAGAGGCTGTGGCGACGGTGGATGGAAAGCTGGTGGCAAAGGCGGAGCTGACCTTCGCCATCGGAAAGTGAGGAAAGGCGCGGTAAAAAGATATGGAAACAGAGGTTGAAATCAAGTGTCCCAAATGCCGGAAAATGCTCAACCGGCAGAGAGTGGTGAAAAATAAATATGTCTGTTACGAGTGTGGGGCTTACTTCCGCGTAAGGACGAATAACCGCATCCGCATGGTTGCTGACAGGAAGAGCTTTGTCCCGTGGTTTGAGGAGATTCAGGAGACCAATCCGCTGCAATACGAGGGCTATGAAGAAAAGCTGGCGCAGGCGAGGGAAAAGTCCGGCGTGAACGAAGCGGTGACGGTGGGAAGGTGCCGAATCTACGGCGAGGAAGCGGTTATCGGTGTCTGCGAGGCGCTGTTTATGATGGGGAGCATGGGACAGGTGGTCGGCGAGAAGATCACAAGGGCGATTGAGCGCGCGACAGAGCTCAGACTTCCGGTGTTCCTGTTCTGCTGCTCCGGCGGTGCAAGGATGCAGGAGGGCATTATTTCCCTGATGCAGATGGCGAAGACGGCAGCCGCGATCAAAAGGCACGGGGACGCAGGACTGCTGTATTCCACGATTCTTACAGACCCGACGACGGGCGGTGTCACGGCGAGCTTTGCGATGCTCGGGGATGTCATTATGGCGGAGCCGGGTGCGCTGGTCGGCTTTGCCGGTCCGAGAGTCATTAAGCAGACACTCGGTCAAAGGCTGCCGGACGGGTTCCAGACAGCGGAGTTTTTGCAGGAGCATGGATTCATAGATGGGATTGTGCGCAGGGAGAATCTGAAGAAGACCTTGTATTTCTTGATTAAAACGCATCAGTGCCGCGAGGGGAGATATGCGGAATTCCGCAAGAATTTTGACTTCCATTTTGAGCCGACGGAGATCGTCAAGGAGCGCTCCTTCCTTGCACGCCCCAGAACAGCGTGGGAGAGGGTAAAGACCGTCAGACAGGTGGAGAGACCTGCAGCAACGGACTATATTCCTTATATTTTTGACTTTGTCGTGGAGGCGCATGGTGACAGGGGCTTCGGGGATGATGCGGCACTGATGGGGGCGCTGGCGTTCATCGACGGTCAGCCGGTGACAATCCTCGCCGATCTCAAGGGAAAGGATTTCAAGGAATGCGCGCGGCGCAATTACGGCATGCCGATGCCGGAGGGGTATCGGAAGGCGCTGCGGCTGATGAAACAGGCGGAGAAGTTTAACCGTCCCATTATCAGCTTTGTCAACACACCGGGTGCGTTCTGCGGTGTGGAGGCCGAGGAGAGAGGGCAGGGTGAGGCGATAGCCAGAAACCTGTTGGAAATGTCGGGGTTGAAGGTTCCCGTGCTCTGCATCCTGATCGGTGAGGGAGGCAGCGGCGGCGCGCTGGCGACGGCTGTCGGCAACGAGGTCTGGATGATGGAAAATGCGACCTACTCCATTCTCTCGCCGGAAGGGTTCGCGTCGATCCTGTGGAAAGATGCGGAGAGGGCGAAGGAAGCGAGCGAGGTGATGAACATTACCTCGGAGGATCTCAAGCGGCTTGGAGTCATTGAAAGAATTGTGCCAGAGTTCGGAGGTGCCGACCGGAAGACGGTGGAGGCAATCGGGGGCTGGATGAAGGAGAATATCAAGGAGTTTCTGGAGAAATTCAGTTTCAGGAGCGGGGAAGAGATTGCGCAGAGCAGGTATGAGAGGTTCAGGAGATATTGAATATGGACGAGGGACGATAGGTAAGGGACGTTGCACAGGATGCACAGACCACCGCAGGCACGCTCTCGCTACCTTCCGCACGCAGCGGCACATAAGCTGTCATAGTACGCCAGCTAAGTGCCGGCGGCTCCAGAGTGCGCTGCTTGTGGTCAGGTGCATCCTGCACAACTGTTACGGTGCGTAAGTCTCACGATTACCTAAGATATTAAGAATAGGTATTTGCGAAATTTGCGCTCCACGAGTGACGGTGTATGAGTCTCACAATTACCTAAATGATTAAGAATAGAAATGGAGAAGAAAATGCAGGATGGAATGAGGATTATCGGGACGGGGAGTGCGCTGCCGGATAGGAAGGTCATGAATGCGGATCTTGCCGCTGTCGTGGAGACGTCGGACGAGTGGATCAGGGAGAGAACGGGAATAGGGCAGCGGCATATTTCCACCGGTGAGACAGTGGTATCGCTGGCGGTGAAGGCGGCTCTTGCAGCGCTGGAGCAGGCGCAGAAAACTGCCGCGGAGGTCGATCTGATACTGCTTGCGACCTGTTCCCCGGAAGCGCTTCTGCCCTGTAGTGCCTGTCAGGTGCAGGCGCGGCTCGGGGCGGTAAATGCGCTTGCATTTGACCTGAATGCAGCCTGCTCCGGCTTTTTGTTTGCACTTGCCACGGCAAATGCCTATCTGCAGATGGGGACATACCGGAATGCGTTGGTGATCGGCAGTGAGGTACTCTCAAAGCTGATCGACTGGACGGACAGAACGACCTGTATTCTGTTCGGCGACGGCGCAGGTGCAGTATTTCTGGAGAGCAGCGGCGCGGGCGGGCTGCTCGGGAGTGCGCTGCATTCTGACGGTGGCAGGGGGCAGGTTCTGGCATGCCGGGAGAGAAGCCTGCAAAATCCTTATTATCAGGAGGAAGCTATGGAGGCATGTCACGTTCAGATGAACGGGCAGGAGGTATATCGTTTTGCCACCAGAAAGGTGCCTGTATGTATTGACGAGGCGGTGGAGGCAGCAGGGCTTTCCGTGGACGACATTGACCTTTTTGTGCTGCATCAGGCGAATGTGCGCATTATTGACGCGGTGGCGAAGCGGCTTGGCGCAGACCGGAGCAAGTTTCCGACGAATCTGGAGCGGGTGGGAAATATGTCCTCCGCATCGATTCCGGTGCTTCTGGATGAGCTGAACCGCGCGGGCAGGCTGCACCGTGGGGATCGGGTGGTGCTGGCAGGTTTTGGGGCGGGATTGACTTATGGGGCTTGTGTCCTCGTGTGGTGCTAAGGTATAATGTAAACGCCGACGGCTCCAGAGTGCGCCGTTTCGTAATGGCTTATTGTAAATAGAGAGGGAGAGTATGGAGAGAGGCACAAACCGGGTTTTAAATGAGCTGCTGGTGAATCTGTTCAACAATGTCATGGAGACAGAGGCAAAGGCGGTAATTACAGAGGAATTTAAGGACATCAGCAACAACGATATGCACATCATGGAGGCGATCGGTATTGACGAGCCGAAGAGTATGTCGGTCATTGCGAAATATCTGCATGTGACGGTGGGAACGCTGACGACCAACATGAACAGTCTCGAGGACAAAGGGTATATTGTCCGCGAGAGAAGTGTGACGGATAAGAGGGTGGTACTGGTGACGCTCACCGAAAAGGGGAGGAAGGCGTTTTACCATCACCGCAATTTTCACAGACACATGATCCACAGCATGATTAAGGATCTGGACGAGGAGGAGATGCGGGCGCTGATCAGCTGTCTGAATAAGCTGAATGCGTTCTTTGGCAAGGCATGACCTGCTTGCGGGATTTGGTGTCATGAGTTATACTCCCGTCTTTGACACTTAAAGAAAAGTATAGTGGCAGAATCCATTGATTTTACTTGGACTCTGCCACTTTTGATGTCTTAAAGTATGTTGTATGGAGACATCACTTCAAAATTATTTTTATTCAGTTCTTTTGGCTGATAGTATTTTTTGTCCAGGCCAAGCCCGGTTATTGCATTCAGGGCAGTACACGCATCAGAACTCGTGTAGGTTGACATATAGCACATATCCTCAATGTTTGCCACGTCCATATTTTCCATGGTCTCTATCAGTGTATCTGCTGTGTAATGAGTCCCATGCAGCTCCAGCTTTTTCTCCATCAGCCGGTAAATAAGCAGTGCTGTGTAGCAGATCATAAAATGTGCAATGATGCGTTCCCG
>CAKRTS010000004.1 GCA_934402315.1 uncultured Acetatifactor sp.
GGGTATTCGTTGAAAAGCATAGATTCCTTCAGATGTTTCAGATTCGCTTCAGACACACATTGTGCAAAAGAAAAAAATGCTTCCAAGGAAAGTGTAGCATCCCCGAAGCATTTTTTCAACTGTTTTGTTCTCTTTAGTTAGAGTTTATAAAAATATTTTTTACAGAATCTTCAGTGCCTGCTCGAATTTCTGCGCGGAATCGACTGTATTGCGCTCCCAGCCTTCATTTCCGGGCACATACCGGTTATAGCGCTCCGTCTCCATAATCAGCGCAAGGTATCCCAGCGCCACCGCATAGCGGATGTCCTCGTCCCTGCTGCCGGTCAGCCGGATTCCGGATACGGATTCATAATAATCGAAATACTCCCCCATTTCTGACAAAGGCTGCTCCGGCCCCTTGCCGCAGACAATCCAGTCGGCAATCGGGTCTCCGTAAAAGCTCCTCTCCGGGTCGATCCACGAAAACTGTAATCCGTTTTCCGTTCTCTCACAGAATATATTGCTGTCCCAGAGATCGAAATTTACCATCGTTCCCTCTACCGTCCTCAAAAGCTCCTGATGCCGGTCGATCGCCTTCAACAGACGCTCACCGTACTCCGACTGTTTCCCGAATCGGGCACAGTCAGCCAGCAACGCCGACACCATCCCTCTCACGGCATCGTACCAGCTATCCTTCAGTCCGCACTGGATGTAGCCGAACTTGCTGCTCCGGATGGTATGGATTTCACCCGCCATACGGATTTTCTCCCTGTCCGCCAGCGCTCTCTCCTCCTCGGAAAAGTTCATCGCCCAGAGCGGCGCTCCCGTGAGATATTCCATAATGAAATAATGGCTCGGAATCAGTTCACAGCTCTCGTCAACGAAGTAGATTTCCGGCACACGGACTGTTGTATGCTTCCTGATCTGTTCATACCAGAAAACTTCCGAATGCATCATATCCCGCTCATAGGTCAGGATCGCCGCCTCCTTTGGCGGCGCAATTTTCAATACATATCTTCCCAGCTCTGTCTCCACGCGGTATGCCGCGTTAAATTCTCCCTCTCCAAGCGGCTTTGCCGAGAGCACCTTCCCCAGCTTCGCCTTTTCAAAGATGCGGTCAATCTCTGCCGGAGAAGCCTCATATTTTGTCTTACTTATCATTTCATTTTCCCTCAATATCCAGCCACGCCCGGATTCTCTCTATATCCTCTTTTCTGAGATCAGCATGCTGATCCGAGTCAAAGGTAATAAATTCGTAGTCCTTTTTATATTCCTGCAGTTTCTCTACCAGTGCTTCCGCCTGTTCCAGTGGCACCTTGACATCGCCGGTTGTATGGAAAATCAGCAGTGGTGTGTCCAGTTCTTCTGCCCAGCAGGTTGCGGACCGCTTCTCATATTCCCCCGGCAACTCCTCCGGGGAACCGCCAACCAGCTCCGTAAACACCTGCCTCATGTCTTCCCTCTCTCCGTAGGACATAAAGCAATCCGCCAGCCCGGCAACCACGACCGCTTTTTGTATCCTGCTATCCTCACGCAGCACCTCATAGACCATCATTCCGCCTCTGGATACACCCATCAGGTTCATTCGCCCGGCATCAATATAGCCGAACTCCTCACAGATATCCAACAGCCGAACTACATCCCTGACATCTGCCCCGCCAAATTCATCCTGTCCTTCACTTCTTCCGCAGCCCCTGTAATTGGAGGCAATGCAGAGCGTATCCAGCTGGTACGCATAATAGCAGATCTCCAACGGCTCCAGTGCGCCATAGTCACGGTTTCCGCCATGTTCAAAGAAAACACATGGAAGTTCTTCGCCTGTCTCAAGCAGTTCCCGCGGGGCACTCAAAAAGCCCTCTATCTGTAATCCGTCACTCTCATAGAAGAAACGGTAACAGATAAAATCCGCCAGAACCACCCCCGTCCGCTCCTCATACCCGGTCAGGTCAATCTGCTCATAGTCTGTGATTTACGCCGCTCTTACTGTTCCTTCATTGCTGCCTTGATTGCCGCCATCAGCTCGTCATAGGTGTCGTATGCCGGCAGCTCCGGGTTCTCCGCCTTGATCTTGTCCGTGCTCTTGAACAGGAAGCCCGCCTTGCTCGCCTTAATCATTCCCAGATCATTATAGCTGTCCCCGCTGGCAATCGTCTCATAGCCGATTGACTGTAACGCCTTCACTGTCGTGAGCTTGGAATTCTCGATTCTCATCCGGAAGCCTGTGATCTCTCCACTTTCAGCAACCTCCAGAGAATTGCAGAAGATGGTCGGCCATCCCAGCTTTTTCATCAGCGGTGTTGCGAACTGCGTGAAGGTGTCACTGATGATAATGACCTGGGAAAAGCTCCTCAGCTCATCCAGAAACTCTTTTGCGCCGGGAATCGGATCAATCTTCTCGATCGTCTCCTGAATCTCCTTCAATCCCAGCCCGTGATCCTTCAAAATTCCGATACGCCATTTCATGAGCTTGTCATAGTCAGGCTCGTCTCTCGTCGTTCTCTTTAACTCGGGAATGCCGCTTGCCTCCGCAAACGCAATCCAGATTTCCGGTACCAGTACCCCTTCCAGATCCAAACATGTAATAAACATACAACTATATCTCCCTCATTTTATTTTCCACTGATTTTCTGTCTCTCAAAGAAATTATCCACTGACTGTCTGATCTCCTCCGGCGGCAGGGTCTTTAAAAGATACCCGTCCGGCTTGAGCGCCATCACCTGCATAACGCTCTCCCTGTCTCCCTTGCTTGTCAGGAAAATCACGGGAATATCTGCAAACTCAATCTCGCTCCGGATCATCTGCAGAACCTGTCTGCCATCCAGAATCGGCATCTCATAGTCCAACAGGACGAGATCCGGCCGGTTCGTGGAAAGATATTTGATCGCCATAGTGCCGGAATTTGCAAGGACAACCTGATATTTATCCTCAAGCCAGCCCTTTACATTGCGCAGCACCGCGCCGGAATCATCCACCACGAGCACGATCTTCTTGTTGTGCTTTGCCTCTGTTTTCATATAGCCGTCTATCTCGGTACAAACGTCATTTACGTTGAGCGGCCGCGGAAATTCCTTCTTTATCATACTCGCCGGAATGTTCTTATGTACCTCGTCCAGCTCCTGAACGCCTCCCGTGACGAACAGGGAGATCTCATTCTCCACGACGGTATCCTTCAGATAGACCAGTCCCTGCTGCAGCTCTTCCAGCTCTTCTTCCGCAAAGAGGAATGCTGCTTCCGCCTCCTTCAATGTCCGGCACAGGGAATCGATCTCTACGCGCGAGACGATGACTTCATAATTTGCCGCCTCAAGCTTATTTTTAAGGGACGTCAACAAATACCCCTGCGTCTCCGACACAAGCAGGATCTTATGCGTCCCAGCCTCATTCTCTCCCATGCTGTTACCATACCTTTCTTATGTTATATTCCTGTCTGGGTGCCTACAAAACTCCAATTTTCAGATCACAGTTGTGCAAAATGCACCTGGCCACAAGCAGCGCAAGCGTGCCTGCGGTGGTCTGTGCATTTTGTACAACGCCACTTTTCTATCTGTTGTTCAGCGCCGCCGCAATATCCTCCCGCATCGCAAGCACTGCCGCCCTTGCCGCGTCCGCATATGCCTTCTCTCCGTAACCGGCATACTGCTCCTGCTGGTAAGCCGCAATTATTCCTCTGGAGGAATTGATGATCGCACCCAGTCCGTCTTCATTAAAGAAGTGCACCAGATCGGCGCCCTTTCCGCCCTGCGCCCCATAGCCGGGAACAAGGATAAAGGTCTTCGGCATCAGCTTTCGCAGAACCTTCCCCTGTTCGGGATAGGTCGCGCCGACCACAGCGCCAACATAGCTGTAATCACCAGTCTCCGGCATACACTCCGCTCCCCATGCAGCCACCTGTTCGCCGACATACTCATAGAGCGGTCTTCCGTCGATCAGTCTGTCCTGAAATTCGCCGCTGCTGGGGTTGGAGGTCTTTACCAGAACGAAGATCCCCTTCTTCTCCTCCGCACAGATCTTGGTAAACGGCTTCACACCGTCCGAACCGAGGTAAGGATTCACCGTCACAAAGTCCTCGTCGAAGCCCGCATAGCTCTTACCGCCGACCCGGACTCTTCCCAGGTGTCCGACCGCATATGCCTCCGAAGTGGAACCGATGTCCCCACGCTTGATGTCACCGATCACGACAAGCCCCTTCTCCTTGCAGTAGTCGACGGTCTTCTTAAAGGCGATCATACCCGGTATACCAAACTGTTCATACATGGCAACCTGTGGCTTCACCGCCGGAATCAGGTCGTAAATTGCATCTACCAGCCCCTTATTGTACTGCCAGATTGCCTCTGCCGCACCCTCCAGCGTCTCTCCAAACTCCGCAAACGCCTGCTTTTTTATATATTCCGGTACAAATTTCATCATCGGATCCAGTCCGACCACAATCGGCGCATTCGTCTTTCTGATTCCTGCAATCAGTCTGTTAATCATACTCTCTCCTCCTGTTGTCTCATCCCATCGTAACCTGCAGCTGCTCCGCAAATTTTCTGATATTGGATGCATTGACATATTTTCTCTGGGAATCCCCATCTATCACAACCAGCGTCGGTGCCTGCATCACGCCGTAGCGCTGCGCCAGTTCCATATTTTCCTCCGCGTCTATGATTACATAGCTGACATCCCGGAGATATTCCTTCGCCAGCTGGCAGTTCGGGCAGGTCTTCGTCGTGAACAGATAGCGCATATTCTTCGGCTGCCCGATCTCAACCTCAACATCCCCCTTGAAATCGGACAGCTTCGCCATCGTCCGTGTCGGGCGCTTTAATACCGAATGTGCAATGTCGTACTCCTTACGGTTCTCGTACTCCTGCAGCTTTCCGTCATTCCAGTTCTGAACCGGTCTGTAATAACCTGTGATACGGCTATAGACCTCCGTCTTCGCCCCGCAGTGAGGGCAGGTCTTCACCTCTCCCGCGAGATAGCCGTGTGTCTTACAGATAGAGTAGGTCGGGGAAAGCGTGTAGTAGGGCAGCTTATAATTCTGTGCTATCGTGCGCACAAGGGCTGCCGCCGCCTTCCAGTCCGGCAGCTTCTCGCCGAGGAATGCGTGGAACACTGTTCCCGAAGTGTACAAGGTCTGTAATTCATCCTGAATATCAAGGGCATCAAAAATATCCGTTGTGTAATCCACAGGCAGATGCGAGGAGTTTGTATAATAGGGCGTATCACCCGGCTTTCCCGCGGTGCGGATCGCCGGCCAGCGCTTCTTGTCATGCTTCGCCAGACGGTAGGTCGTACTCTCCGCCGGTGTTGCCTCCAGATTGTAGAGGTCACCGTACAGCTCCTGATAATCGGACAGGCGGTTGCGCATATGGTTGAGCACCTTCTTTGCAAACTCCTGCGTTTTCTCATTCGTCATATCCGCGCGCAGCCAGTTGGCATTCAGTCCGACCTCATTCATGCCGATCAGCCCGATCGTTGAGAAATGATTGTCAAAGGAACCGAGATACCGTTTGGTATAAGGGTACAGTCCTTCCTCGAGAAGCCGGGAAATAACGCCCCTCTTGATTTTCAGGGACCGCGCGGCAATGTCCATCATATGATTCAGTCTTGCGAAAAACTCGTCCTCGTTGGCGGACAGATAAGCGATCCTCGGAAGATTGACCGTCACAACGCCGACACTTCCCGTGCTCTCGCCCGAGCCGAAAAAGCCACCCGTCTTCTTCCGCAGCTCGCGGAGGTCAAGGCGCAGACGACAGCACATGCTGCGCACATCGCTCGGCTGCATGTCCGAGTTGATATAATTTGAAAAATACGGTGTACCGTACTTTGCCGTCATCTCAAACAGAAGCCGGTTATTCTCCGTATCTGACCAGTCGAAATCCTTTGTGATGGAATAGGTAGGAATCGGGTACTGGAAGCCTCTTCCGTTCGCATCTCCCTCGATCATCGTCTCGATGAATGCCCTGTTGACCATATCCATCTCCGGCTTGCAGTCCTTGTACTTGAAATCCATTTCCACGCCGCCGACAATCGCCGGAAGCTCTGCGAGATCATCCGGTACCGTCCAATCGAGCGTGATGTTGGAAAAGGGCGCCTGTGTTCCCCAACGGCTCGGTGTATTTACACCGTAAATAAATGCCTCAATGCATTTCTTTACTTCGCTGTAGCTCAGATTGTCTACCTTTACAAAGGGCGCAAGGTAAGTATCAAAGGAAGAAAATGCCTGCGCTCCCGCCCACTCATTCTGCATGATTCCGAGGAAATTAACCATCTGGTTGCAGAGCACGGAGAGATGTCTTGCCGGAGCCGATGTGATCTTTCCCGTGATACCGCCAAGACCTTCCTGAATCAGCTGTTTCAACGACCAGCCGGCGCAGTAGCCCGTGAGCATGGAGAGATCGTGAATGTGGATATCCGCATTCCGATGCGCCTCCGCAATCTCCTCGTCATAGATCTCCGAGAGCCAGTAGTTCGCCGTGACCGCACCGGAGTTGCTTAAGATCAGTCCGCCGACGGAGTATGTGACCGTGGAGTTCTCCTTGACACGCCAGTCCTCCACCTTGACATAGCCGTTGACCACTTCCTTGTAATCCAGAATGGTTGAAGTCATTGTACGCATCTTCTCCCGCTGCTTGCGGTAAAGGATGAAAGCTTTTGCAACCTCCTCATAGCCCGCCTGTCCCAGAACACGCTCCACGCTGTCCTGAATGTCCTCCACGTGGATGGCATCCTCCTTCACTCTGTCCTGAAAATCCGCCGTCACGCGCAGCGCAAGCAGATCGATAATGTCATTCGTATAGTTCATCTGCGTTGCCGTAAATGCCTTCATGATGACATCATTGATCTTCACCAGCGTAAAATCTGCCTTTTCCCCGTTTCTTTTGATTACCTGCATACCCGGAAACCTCCCCTGTCAAACTGAGCCGTTTCGTTCCGCAACACCTGCATCCCAAGACCGCACATGTACTTATCTTAGCATTCCATGTCTTAAAAGTCAATGTATGATACAAGATATGGTGGTGTCCAAATCTCTCTTCCAGAACATGTTGTGTCGTTTTAGTTATACTGAATTTTCTTGCCGAATTCCAGTATTTTTATTGGTTTTGTGAAGTTATGTTTTACGCAGGCTAAAAAAGGATAAAATCAATTTTACAGTACATAGAATCACGGCTTCGGGAAGGAACAGTAACTATATGACTACAGGAAGAATTCTCACAGAATTGAGAAAGGAAAAGGAAATCGGCCAGAAAGAGCTTGCCGTCTTTCTGAATGTCTCTGTGGGTACTGTGTCAAACTATGAAAACGATGTCCATTCTCCCGACCTTGCCACGCTCTGCAAGATTGCTGATTTCTTCGGGGTGACGACAGATTATCTGCTCGGCAGAACCTCCTACCGCAAAGATCCCGCCGTGCTGAACCGGCGCGTATCTGACCGTTATACCATAACCGATATTGTGAATACCATGCTGACCTTTGAGAGCAGCACGATCGATCATCTCATGGATTATGCAAGGTATCTGCAGACACAGCAGCCCTGACCGCTACCTTGTCGAAAGAAAAGCATATTCTCTCTGTGCCTGCGCATCATCCGGATAATTTTTCAGATAATTTCCCATCAGTACAAATGCCTGTTCATACTCTTCCAGATACTCATAAGCCACGATCTCATTGAAGGAGAGGGACTGCATCATACTGCTCTCGCCGAGCTGCATTCCCGCCTGGAATGCATCCAGCGCCTTCTTATATTCACCCTTTGCCATCTCGCAGAGTCCGAGCTGGTTATACAGCTCCGCATTGCCGTCGTATTTCGCCAGATAGCTGTTATATACGCTGGCTGCATAGTTGTAATCGCCGGTCGCCTCATAGGAACGTCCAAGATACAGATAGCTCCGGACGCCGCCCTTTTCTCTCGCCTCCTCAAGCGCAATGCACGCCTTCTGATATTCTCCGAGATAATAGTAGATCCGCCCGATGACATAATTGTCCATCTGCTTGTCGCCCGACGCAAGCGCCGTCTGCAGGTACTCCTGCCCTGCCTCCTTATAGCCGAAATGCGCCAGCACCTCGTAAATGCTGATAAGGCGGTCATAATTTCTGGGCTCCATCAGGACAACACGGTCAAAATCCTCCTTCGCCCCCTGATAGTTCCCGAGACTCATACGGACATTCCCCCGCAGGAAATAGGCATCCTTCTCGTCGGGACGCAGTGCAAGTATCGCATCATAGGTGCTTTCCGCCTCCGTATATTGCTCATTCTTCGTATAGGCGGCCGCCAGATAATAATTCAGATCAAAGTCAATCTCCTCCAGAAAGCCGTTGCTTCCCTCCAGCGAATTTAAAAACGCCTGTACCGCCTCGCCGTACTCTGTCAGTCCCATATAAGCGATGCCCCTGGAGCGTTCGACCAGACGCATGTTCTCGCCCTCCGCCTCCGCCGCGTCAAGCTCCTCCAGCGCCCCCTGATAGTCCAGATTGCGGATCAGCTCCGTCGCCGTATTAATCCTTGTCTCCGCATTCCCGCAACCGGTCAGCCCCGCGAGCAGACCGATGCACAGCGCAGCCGCTATGTACTTTTTCCCCTTCTTATCCTCTGTAGCTCTCACTATTATCCTCATTTCCGTTAGCGTAAACTTAGGTAATCACGAAACGCACACCTTTCAACCAACAGTTGCACGAGATGCACCTGACCGCAAGCAGCGCACTCTGGAGCCGCCGGCGCTTAGATGCCGTACTGTGGCATCTTATGCGTCCGCTGCGAGCGTAAGGTAGCGCAAGCGTGCCTGCGGCGGTCTGTGCATTCCGTACAACGTCACTTGTCCAAACATCCGTTTCGCATTATCTACCATCTGCAACCTTTTACCCCTGCTTCGTCTCCTCCAGCACCGATGTGCAATGAGGACATCTCGTCGCCTCAATTGCTATCTCGCTCTTACAGAACGGACATTTCTTTGTCGTGGGCGCCGCAGGCTTGTTCTCTTTGTGGCTGAGCTTGTCCCCGATCTTATTAATCAGCTTAATCAGCAGGAAAATCACCAGCGCCGTAATCAGGAAGTTGATGACTGCCGTAATGAAATTTCCGTAATTCAGCACCGGTGCATTCTCCCCCGTGCCGAGCGTCAATGTCAGATAGCTGAAATCCGTTCCTCCGAAGATCGCCAGAATCGGCGTGAGAATATCCTGGTTCAAGGAATTCACGATGGTCGTAAAGGCTCCGCCGACAATCACGCCGACCGCCATATCCATCACATTTCCTCTCATGATAAATTTCTTGAACTCCGCAATAAAGCCCTTGCTCTTATCGTTTTTCATCTCCGGTTCCTCCCTCATTTATCTCTCGTCGGCAGCGGGACTCCCTCTGCCCTGAATACGGTCATTTTACCACATTCTCCTGCTCTCCACAATCACTGATTTTCCCGTCCGGCATTCCGCGCTTGCCCGCGCAGCGAAATTGAGCTATACTGAGACCATAAACTTAACGCACGAGGTAATCAAATGACAAAACAGGAAATATCTGAAATCAAGAAGCTCCTCACCCCGAAGAACTGCTCGATCACACGCATCTGCGGCTGCTACGTGGACGGTGAGAAGAATAAGAAAACCGAACTGAAACAGGCATTCCTTGCCCTGCCGGAAGAGGAAATGTTCAAATACTTTGAAATCCTCCGCAAGAATCTCTCCGGCACGCTCGGGAAAAATCTGCTGACGCTGGAATTTCCCTTAAAGAGCGAGGAGGAGGGCGGCGCACAGGAATTCCTGCTGCGGCTGCGCGACAGCAAGCTCAAGGATGATGCCTTGCTCGAGGAATACTATGACCGGATCATCGCCAACTATGAATATGTCGGCAACTACCTCATTCTGATCGTCCATGATGTCTACGACGTTCCGGGGCGCACCTCGGACGGGATCGACATGGAGGACGCTTCGGATGAGATCTACGAGTACATACTGACCTGTATCTGTCCCGTCGAGCTCTCCAAGCCGGGACTCTCCTACAACGCCGTGGAAAACACCTTCCAGAACCGTATCCGCGACTGGGTGGTAAGTCTGCCGGAGACCGGTTTCCTCTTCCCGGCATTCACGGACCGCAGCACCGACCTTCACAGCGCCCTCTACTATTCCAAAGATCCCGAGGAGCTGAACGACGGCTTTGTCAGCGAGCTTCTCGGCTGTCCGCTGCCGCTCTCCGCAGGCGACCAGAAGGAGACCTTTCAGGCATTGATCGAGGAAACGCTCGGCGAGGACTGTGGCATCGAGCTTGTCAAAAATATCCACGACCGCCTTACGGAAATGGCGGAGGAGCACAAGGAGGAGCCGGAACCGCTCGTTCTGGATAAAAATGAAGTAAAGACCATTCTCGCCGACAGCGGCGTTTCCAACGAAAAGCTGGAGGAATTTGACCGCCATTACGACGAGACAGCCGGGGAAGCGACCTCGCTGCTCGCCAGCAACGTCATGAACACGAGAACCTTTGAGGTCAAGACACCCGATATTGTCATCAAGGTAAGCCCCGACCGCACGGATCTCATCGAGACGCGCAACATCAACGGACAGGAATGCCTTGTGATCCGCTTAGACGGCGGTGTCATGGTCAACGGTATCACCGTCCGTCCCGGCGCTGACGGGGAGGACGAAGAAGGTGCCGACGCTTAATCTGGGTTATTCTGCACTGTATTTATATATAATAGGAGGGATTTCTTATGTACAAAAATGTTTTTGTTGACCAGATCGGTTATCTGCCAGAGATGAAAAAGTATGTCACAATCCGCAGCGAATCTCCTGTCTCCTTCGAGGTGCGCCGCTCGGATGGCTGCGCCGTATATAACGGCATTGCCGACCGCTGTGTAAAGAACGCGGCTGCCGGCGAAACCGACTATATCGGCGACTTTTCCGGGATTCAGGAGCCGGGACGCTATTACATTCTGACAGAAAATCACAGCGAATCGGACACCTTTATCATCTGTGAGGACGCCTTCGACGAGGTCTTTCACAAGGGTATGCGCTTCTTCTATCTGCAGCGCTGCGGCTGTGATCTTCCTTCAAAGGCCGCCGGCATCTATGCGCACCGCGCCTGTCATACCGGCACGGCTGCCATCTATGGGGAAAATGGCAGAAAAGAAGTCAGCGGCGGCTGGCATGATGCCGGAGATTACGGCCGCTATGTGGGTCCCGGTGCCATGGCTGTCGCACAGCTTCTCTACGCCTACGAGAGAAAACAGTCCCTCTGTGACCGCTACGACTGCCCCGACACTGAAAACACATCTGCTCTGCCTGCCTTTCTCGGAGAGATCAGGTATGAGCTGGACTGGATGCTGAAAATGCAGCGTGAAGACGGTGCGCTCTACCACAAGGCGACCTGTCGCGGCTTCTGCGGCTTTGTCATGCCGGAAGAGGAGCAGGAGGAGCTTTTCCTCAGTCCCGTCTCCGTCACTGCAACGGGCGATTTCGCCGCTGCCTGCGCAATGGCTGTCAGATTCTATGCCCCCTATGACGCTGCCTATGCGGATACACTCACCGACGCAGCCCGCAGGGCATACGCCGCCATGAAGACCATGGAGCTGCCTGGCGGCTTTCGGAATCCTCCCGAAATCTCCACCGGCGAGTACGGCGATCCCGACGACACGGATGAGAGATACTGGGCGGCTGCGGAGCTTTACAAGGCATTCGGAGACGAGGAATACCGCCTCGACTTTGAAAAGCTCGCCGCTGGAAAAATCTATCAGGGCTATGGCTGGGTCGAGATGGGCAGCTACGGAAACCTTGCCTACCTCTCCACTGACCGCCCGGTAAATGAGGAAATCAAAAACGCTGTCATCCGTGCCATGCTTAAGCGCGCCGATGCCCTTCTGGCGACGGTAAATGCAGACGGCTATGGAACCGCCCTGACGTCAAAAGAATATATCTGGGGCAGCAACTTAAGCGTCGCCAACAACGGACTCCACCTCTATGACGCTTGGGTACTCACCGGCAAACCCGAGTATCGGGATGCCGCTGCCGAACAGCTTCATTATCTCCTCGGCAGAAACCCCATGGGACTCAGCTATGTGACCGGCTGCGGCACCGATGCCATCAAGCATCCGCACCACCGTCCCTCCGGCTTTCAGGGAAAAGCAATGCCCGGCATGCTCTCCGGCGGTCCCTGTGACTGGATGGCTGACGATGCCGCGAAGGGAGTGCTCGCACCTGGAACCGCCCCTGCAAAGTGCCTTGTCGACATGACGGACAGCTACTCCACGAATGAGGTGGCAATCTATTGGAATTCTGCGCTTCTGCAGCTCATGGCATCCGTTCTGTAAACGCAGGCAGGAGGCGGTCATAGGAACCGTCTCCTGCTTTCTTTTTTTATATTTTATTTTCTATATTCACCCTACGCCTGATAAGAAAATGTCTTAAAGCACACAGCGCCGTTATCGCAGTCGCCCGATGCCACCGCGTACATTCCGACAGTGCAGCCGACAAAGCCTCCCGCGACCTCCGTGGAAAGTGCCCGGATGTCCTGACCGGTACAAAGCGGAATCGTACTGCCGTCCCCACAAAGTGCTTCCACCGTTGCCGTAAGGTTTTCCACCTTCAGCCGAAGCTTAAGCTCTCCCTTCTGAGGAATCTCTGTACCTGCGAGCACGCGATCCTCTCCCTTCTCACAGAGAATCACCTCCGCCGTCAAACGTCCATCCTCGGTAAAGCCCGCCTCCGCGCGCAGATGGTATTCGTTGCTCTGTACGAGGGCAATTCCCGCCCTTCTGCCCGATGTCAGCTGCTCCGTGCCGAAGGCTGTCTCGGAGGTGAAGCAGTGATGCTGCTGCCGCAGTGCGAGATACGCGGGACTCTCCTTCTCCTTCAGTGTGACTTTTCGGAAATTAAGCTTTAAGCCCTCCGCATCCAGCGTATACAGATCCTCTCCCGGATTTCTGAGTGCAAGGAATTCGTCGCCTAGCCTGTCTTTCTCCGCAAATCGGTAAACACGGCTGCTCCCCGGAATTGCATTTGCGGCAGTGTCAAATGTCTGATCCTCCGCCGGATTCCATGCGGGAAGTCCGATCTCTATCTCATCCGTCAGCATACCGACTCCCGGATTTACCACCGGCCAGCCGTTCTCCCAGACCACCTTCGCCAGAAATGTCTCTCTGCCCATTGTCGTATAACCTTCGATCGGGCGGACAGCCAGCATTGTCATATACCATTCTCCCGCCGGCGTTTCAATCAGATCCGCATGTCCGACATATTTGATCGGAAAATCCTTTCCGAGATGACGGTGCGTAAGAATCGGATTGCAGAAATTGTTTTCATAAGGGCCGAAAATACTGCGGCTGCGGCAGATCGTCACCGCATGATCGGGACCGGTTCCGCCCTCGGCATGCATGATGTAATAATATTTACCGATTTTGTACAGATGAGGTCCCTCAGGCCAATGTACTCCCTTCATCGCACCGTTCCAGACATTATGCTCCTCACCGACAAGCTTCATCTGTTCCACATCCAGCTCTCTGATCCAGATATACCAGTCACCGTCATATTGGCAGCCGTCAGGGTTCGGATGAGTACCGATATAATAGCATTTACCATCCTCATCAAAGAACAGGCTGGGATCAATTCCGCCTGCCTCCGGCAGATAATAGGGGTTTGACCACGGACCTGCAGGATTCTTTGCAGTCACAATGAAGTTCCCCCCACTTGAAACATTGGTGCAGATGACATAGAACGTTCCCGCATGATAACGTATCGTAGGAGCAAACAGCCCCTGGGAATGCCCCGCTCCCTTTAGCGGCAGCTGCTCCTCACGATCCAGTACATTTCCAATCTGTTCCCAGTGTGAAAGATCGCGGCTGTGGAAAACCGGCAGACCGGGAAAATAGGCAAAGGTGGAATTAACGAGATAATAGTCTCCTCCTACCGCACAGATGGATGGGTCCGGGTAAAAGCCCGGCATAACAGGGTTTTTAGCTATAGTTGTCATTTTATCCTCCTTATTCTCCTGCAAAAACATAGAATGCAGGTTTGGGTTCATAATTTTCATCAAAAAGCAAAGGACACTGCGGCAGATTACCGTTGCTTCCGCCACCTACATCAGAACGGTTCTGAAGCCATGAATAGTGATCGACCGTCCCCCAGAAGGTGATTCCGGTAATCTGAATATTTTCCTTTTGATTCAGATTCTTCATGACATTGTAGAGCACCCGATAGCGTGTCGCCTGTTTTTCGTACTCCTCCTGCTTTGCCTTCTCACTGCCGTCATAGCCATCCCTTGCCTTCAGGTCAAACTCTGTGATCTGAACGCTTCCGACAATCGCCGCATATCTCTTGATCGCCAGCTCGACACGGTCAAACGAAGGAGTCGTCATGCTGTAATGCCCCTGCATTCCCATGGCGCTGATCCTCGTCCCCTCACCCGGGGCACCCTCCGCCTCCTTCACGGCGGTCAGCAAGGCTTCAATTCCTTTCATCTTAAAGGTATCACATTCATTGTAATCGTTATAGTACAGTTCAAGCTCTGCCGGTGCATATTTGTTCGCGTACCGGAACGCATTGAGAATATATTCGTTGCTCTGATAGACATGCCACCAGCTCGAGTTGCTGCCGTGGGTATCGTTCGACAATGGCTCACCCGGATTCTCATTGTCCGACCGGTAGGTTCCGCTTCCATCGCTCACTGCCTCATTCACAACATCCCATCCATAAAACAGATCCTTATATTTACTGTCCTCTCCGGTAAAATGTGTGAGCACTGTCCGAATATACCATTCCAGTCTCCGGTTCATAACATCCTTGTCCACATAGTCCTTATCCTTGTCATAATCCACATGGAAGAACCACTCAGGCGTCTGGGAATGCCAGACCAGCACATGCCCCCGCACCATGATCTTATTCTCAGGATTGTTCTCATTCCATGTATATATTTTGTCAAGCATTCGCTCCGCACGGGAAAAATCCATCCTGGGGACAACAATCATTTCCCCGTCCAGCTCCGCTTCCTCCGTTCCGGGGCATCTGCCGTTGCTGTACCCGAACAGGGCATCCGGCTTCAGCTCATTTCCGAGCGTCAGTGCATTAAAATGTGTCGTGATGATCTCCCAGACCTTTTTGTCATTTAATTCGCCTTCCGTAGCGGCAGCCCCGATGCGGCAGCCCATGGTCTCCATGACCGTATCCTTTAAAATCGGTACCGTATCGTTATCTTCTGTATTCTCCGACGCACTGTCAGTGCTTACAGTCTCTTCCGGCTCATCCAGCAACTGTTCCTCTGACACCGTGGTCTCCGATTCTCCGTTTTCCTTCGACATGTTATTCACCTCCGATACTGTACTCTCCTTCAGTTCCCACTTTGCTGAACCGCAGCCGGCAAGCACGCTGACTGCCATCGTCAACGCAATGACCACAGATATTGCCTTCTTTCGCATACTTCCTCCATACCCCATATTCCGGTTTTTTCGCTTCCCACAGATTATAGCATATTGTGTTTCCGGACTTCCCGTTATTCCTTGCTTTTTCCCGCCCAACCCTTGCTTAATTTTGGAATTTACTTTTTTTAAGCCAGATGCTACAATGGTACATATACGAAAGGAGCGCATGCTATGTCTACGAGCCGAAATATCAGTCCTGTTTCCCAGAACAGAGAGCTCTTTTATAATGCGAATGCCGATGCCCCCACAAGCCGTATTCTGATTGAGACCGGGCAGGAGCTGGTACAATATCACCAGGATACCTCTGGGCGGATCTGGTACAATGACCTTCCTGTGGATTATGACCCGCATTGGCATACTGCGTTGGAAATTATCATGCCTGTCGAAAACTGGTATGACATCTACGTCGGAGAAAACTATTATCATGCAACCCCCGGGGACATTATGCTGATCCCGCCCGGCGAGCTTCATTCCCTGAAGGCTCCCGAGGAAGGGAACCGCTTTATTTTTATGTTTGATCTGTCTAATTTTTCACGCCTGAACGGCTTTGCCAGCATCCAGTCCATTCTGGCACAGCCCATGCTCCTGACGCGTGCCACCTATCCGAATGTCTATGATGACATCTACGAGATACTGGTGCAGATGAGAAACGAATATTTTTCCAAAAAGGAATTTGCAGAGCTTACAATCTGCTCTCTCCTGCTGAATCTCTTTGTAAAGCTGGGGACGAACCATCTGGATAAAATTGATCTGTTTTCCAATATCAGAGTATATAAACAGAAAGAATATGTACAGAAATTCAACTCCGTGATGGATTACATCGATTCCCATTACACGGAGGAACTGAATCTGGAGGATATTGCAAGCTCCATCGGCTTCAGCAAATACCATTTTTCCAGACTGTTTAAGCAATATACGAATTACACCTTCTGCGCCTATCTCTGCCACCGGCGCATCAAGGTTGCGGAGGAGCTGCTGGAGCAGCCGGATCTCTCCATCACAGAGGTTGCGCTGCAGTCGGGCTTTCCAAGCATCTCTACCTTCAACCGCCTCTTCAAACAACAAAAGGGGTGTACTCCCAGCGAGTACCGCGAAAAGAACAACTTCTACCTGAAAAACCATGCGTAGAATGCAAAAAAGGAAGTACCCAGCCCGGGTACTTCCTTCTTTATTTACTGCTTTTGCTTCATTTCCTGTCCCTTCTCTTTGCCGTGTAAGCAGCCGCAGCGCCTGCCGTCAGCACCGCCGCGCAGATCAGTAACAGCCACATAGCGTGCGCCGAACTCTTCCCAGCTGCCGTCAGGTCATCGGCATCTCCGGTCTTCGGGGACTTTACCGCCATATCCTTGTCAATGACAATCGTGTACTCCGAAGCGTGGGTAAAGGCAAGCTGTACCGTTCCGTCCGCCGCGATTTCACCCGCACCCATGAATTCCAGCACACCCGTCTGTTCATTATAATAATACAGATTTGCATACAGGCCGGCATTCTTCGCGTCCATATTCAGCGAAAGCACTGCCTTGAAGCCAAATTCGCCGTCATAGGCAAGGCTCAGGTTCATATATGCCCTCTCTCCGGTGACATTATTGACGACCGCCACAGGAATGACATTATTTGCCTCCGCGCCGAGCTTTACACCGAAGTCAATGTCCCCGGCTCTGTTCTCTGCCACATCTCTGCCGTTTATACGCCAGATGATGCCGCCGCCCATGTCAAACGCGATCGTTACATCTCTTCCACGGATGGTCTCGAACACATCCGACGGTACTACGCTCTTACCGTTCATATCCACAGTGACATTCGAGCCCTCTGCTGCGGTTTTCACATCCTCCCGGATGACATCCCAGCCTTCCTTGCCGTTCTCGCCCTTGATGAAGGGGCTGCTCTGCCGGCCGCCGTTTCCGGAGTCAGTGGTTCCCGGATCGGTCGTCCCTGGGTCGGTTGTTCCCGGATCGGTCGTCCCCGGCTCGCCGCCGTCAAGCTTCGCCACAGACTCCGTATACTGATGTCTGCAGTTTTCGCAGGTGTAGGTTCTGACGCCCTCCTCCGTAGTTGTCGGCTGCTTCGTGATCTCCGATGTGTAGCTGTGTCCCTTCGCAGGAATCTCCGTTCCGCCCGTTGTCAGTGCGCCGCACTCCGTGCAATAGGTATCTCCGGTATAACCCTTCTCCGTACAATTCTCTTCCTTTGCATCCTTTAGCACCGTCTGCGGATGCTCACACGCGGATCTTGTGATCTTTACAGCCACAGTCTCGTTCTCATAATTTCCCTGATCCGCCCCGGTGTAAACCGCCGTTGCCGTCGTTTCCACGCCGACATCCAGCGCTGTCTCAAGCTCGCTGTCCTGCCATACCCAGTTCTCTCTGTCAAGCGCCACATCCGATACCTTCTTGCACTTGTACGCGACGCTCATGACATCACCCGGCATATCCGGCGCGTTCTCCGCCTTGTTCACCGTCAGCTTTATCTTCGTCGTTACCGGTTCATAATTGTCGGTATCCGCCGGAGTAAATATTACCTCATACTCTGTCGTATTGCTGTCAGACACGGCAGGCTTGACATCCGGTGTGCTCCATCCGAAAGCACCTGTCACTTCCGCATCGCCGCCGGTCAGTGAGGATGTATTCCCCATACCGTCGCCCTGTACCGTTTTTCCGCCGGTCAGCCCGGACATTCTGAGACTGTCTCCATAGGTGATTGCTGCCGCCGTGGGAGCTGTCTCAATATAAGGCTTCGCTTTTGCCACCGTCACATCAATCATCAAGGTAAAAGACATAAAATCATCCGTACTCGGCTTAAAACGCACTTCATAGCTGTTTGTCCCGGCTGCCGGAATCTCGGCAGGATTCACCCATAACCAGCTGCCAGCTACACTTTGCTCCTTACCATCAACCGACCAGTAAAGGCTTGCCCTCCAGAGGTCTAAATCCACCAGCGTCCGTGCCGGATCATAAACAAGATCGCTATTCATCACTACCGGCTTTCTCTTAACGATCGGCAATACCGGATTCACCGTAATGCTTACATGATCTGACAATACGGCATACCTCTCGTCAGCCGGTGTAAACTTCCATGTCGCACTTTTCACACTGCAGTTCGGTATCTTTGTCTCCTCTTCCCACGCCAATGTACCTTCCACAGGATTTCCGTCAGCATCCACAAACTCTACCGGCTCAAATTCCAGTGCGGAAAGTCTGTTGCCGTAGTCCATAACGCTGTTTTTCAGGGCAACCTTCTGCCCTTCCCTGACATACACATCCAGCTTGGAACTCCATGTGACATTGAAGACGATATTACAGTCTGTGTAATTTTCAAGCACAACTGTTATTTCAATCTCTGCGCTCTCGTCCGCTGTATTCTTTAGAACCTGATAGGGCAGCATGCCGGTCGTAGCATTAAAGTCATTCTTGTCGATCAACACCTTGGCATGACTTGTCACTCCGGCAATTTGTATCTCTCCGCAGTCCTCAGGCAAAAATGCCTTTATATCAAGCTCCCCCTCATGGTCGCGGTCGAAATAAAAGCTTTTGCTCGTTCCGAGAGTAGACAAATACTTTTTGTCTACTGTAATCGTGATCGTCTTTTCCGCCGCATTGTAGTTCTTACTCTCCGGCAGGTACGCCCTGATCGTTGCCGTTCCCGCCTTCAGAATCGTCACAGTGCCGTCTTCCGCAACAGTTACCACACCTTCTCCGCCCGTCAGCTCATACTGAACATCCGCCTCTGTATGGTTTGCCGTCACATCGAGCTTGAATGAGGAATCCCCATACTCCTTGGTAACGCTGTCCGCTCCGGTAAGCACCGCATCCGCCCGTTTCACGGTCAGCGTACCATATTCGGAAAAATTGCCTGTTTTGTCCTCGTAAGCAACTGCTATAATATACTTTGTACTTGCGCTGTCTATCCGAAATTTATAGTCGCCGACAGTCGAGGCTGCCGTCGCATCTGTCACCAGTGTGAGACTGTCTAATATCTCCTCTTTGGTATCCCATGGCGCCAACTGATCCCAGTCAATCGTTAAATCGCTTATTGTAAGCTTCGGGGTTTCCTGCCCGTAGGCTCTTTCCAGATTTTTTATACTTGCCCAAATGGTTTTCATTCCCACCTGCGGCATTACCTTTACGGTCACACTGTTAAAGACATTGTCCGCCGGTGTAAAGGTCAGCTCATACTCTGTGGTTGTACCCAGCACGAGATACTCTTCCGCATTGCTGTCCGTGACGCTCCATGTACCCTCCAGCGCACTGCCCGCAGGGTCTTCCGGATTGATGACTGTTCCGCCCCAAATCCGAAGCTCCTTCGCCTTCTCGCCGTAGAAACCCATCAACTTAGGCGCCGCTGACACGATCGGTGTGATCTTCAGTGTGGTAAACTCAGAATTAAGACCACCGGTTGCAGACCAGTTGCCTGCCACATCCAGTGCATACAGGTAGAGCTTATAGCCTGTATTCGGCTGCAGTCCCGACATTTTGATCTCATTTTTACCCTTTTGCATTTTCTGCGCGTATATCGTCACCTCTGCCGTCTTCGTGTTTGCGTCCGCTCCGGTATAGCTGACCGGATAACGGTACGGCTGACCGGCTGACGCGCGGAGTATGTGTATGATCCCATAAAATCTGTAATGTCTTCTCCAGTCTCAGGCTGCCACCCGTGACATCCAGAACATAACCTTTATCATTGCCTGTCAATGTTCCGTTTTCAATCGTCACTGCACCGTCTACAATCTTAAAGAGAGTTCCCGACCTTCCGCTTTTGATATTGTGTCCGCCCAGATCCAGCGTTACCTTGCCGTTTTGCAGCTGGGCACACTGTGTCTCATCTGTCACAGTCACATCCGTGTAAAAATACACGGTATAGGTCTTGCCGTCAACCAGCTTTTCCGCCTCGCTGCACAGCGCTTCCCACGACGTACAGTAAACGGCTTCCTCCTCCGACCGGACAGCTGCCAGAACCTGCAAGCCACAGTTTCCACAGACCCCGGTGGTCTGATCCAGGTCGGTATGTTTGCAATCCGCGATTAATGCATTGCAGTATTTGCAGTACCCTTCCACATATACATGTTCGTTACATGAATATGCCTCCATTTTGCCTGAAAAGCCCTCCGCATCCAGTTCCGCTCTGGTATAGCGTATTCCGGTATCCGGGTTTTTTACCCCATAGCCGTCCGGGAAGGCAGTGCTGCGCTGCAAATAAGACTCGCAGTTCAGCTTGCCGATGGTGCCGCCGGTAATGGCAAGACCTCCTCCCGACCAATTTATTTCCTCCACGCTTCCCGAAGGAATCATACAGCTGCCATCAAAAATCCCCAGATTAGCAATACTGGCTCCTTCTACGCGTAGAGTTGTGTTGTATCTATACACCTTGACGATTATTCCTGTAACCTTGACGTTTTCTTTGAATACAACTGTACCTTTACCAATCCAGACCCCGCCCTGCAGCTCTCCACTGCCTTTTGAAGACATCACTATAAAATTATCACTTTGTAACTCCACAGCATAACCACTCGACAGCACAAGATCATGCCCCGCCAGATCCAGCGTTACCGTGCCTGTTACATTCTTTCCAATCGTATAACTCGTCAGATCCTCCTGACAATTCCTTAACAGCGTCAGTGTTGCGTCAGAATCTTTTGGCAGTGCCGCCACTGCCGCCGACAGGGACGTATAGTTTGTGGTGGTCTCACCTATGGTCAGACTGACCACATCTTCCGAGGAACCGCTCTCATCCGACAGCATTGCAATTCCATATTCCCCGGCAGGCGCGCTGCCCTCGTCTGACATGCTGTTCCCGGCAGGCGCGCTGTCTCCGTCTGTCACAGATTTCCCGCTCACAGAATCGGTTTCTTCCGCTCCTTCCGCCACCCCCGGCTCAGCAAACGCCGTTATCGCAGTTCCTGATGTCTCCTGATCCGCAGCCGCCACCGTCAGCGCTGACAGATCAACCGCATCGCTGACCATCAGAACTGCCAGCGTCACCGCAACTGCCCTTTTGAATCCTTTCATCCATTTCTTCATCACTTTTCTGCCTCCATCTATGTTTCGTTTACGCCTTATGTAGCGTTCCAATAGCACATGTGCAATATTTGCATTCCAGACTACCATCTACTATGCTATCCAAAATTTCCCTCCCACACAAGATGTCCTGCACGAAACGACAAAATTCTGCACGAAACGACAGAGATATTATGTAATTCCTCCTATACAGGATACTGGTGGCAAAAGCCCCGATAGGCTGTAATTGCCAGAATTGTTTGAATGTGTAGGAACCCTGAAAACAATTCAGGCAATTTCAGACAGATGGGGCTTTTGCCACCAGTCTCTTTACATGAGGAACGGCACTCCTGCTCTCACCTTGCAATCTGTGCTTGAGAATCGTTGTACCGCTTTGATGCCATTCTCCAGTTAATCAGGTCGAACCAGCCCGCGACATAATCCGCCCTGCGGTTCTGGTACTGGAGATAATATGCATGCTCCCAGATATCAATGAGGAGAATGGGGGTCAACAGCTCCAGATCCGGCACATCCTGATTCGACGTCTGTACAATGGAGAGCCTTCCGTCATGGTCTGCCACCAGCCATGCCCAGCCGGAGCCGAACTTGCTGACTGCCGCCTGCGTCATCTGCTCCTTCCACTGCTTATAGGAACCGAAATCGCGTTCAATCGCCTCCGCAAGCTCTCCCTCCGGCGCCTGCCCTACGGGACTCTTCATGCCGTCAAAATACAGCTCATGATTATACACACCGCCTCCGTTGTTCCGGATCGGCGTCTGTAGCTGCGCAGGCAATTTGTCGATATGGGTCAGCAGCTCCTTCAAGCTCTTCTTCTGCAGCTCGGGATAATCCGCAAGCGCACTGTTCAGATTGTCAATATATGTCTTGTAATGCTTATCATGATGAAAATGCAGGGTCTCCTCATCAATCACCGGCATCAGCGCATCGTACTCATAGGGAAGCGGACGCATTACAAACGGGTAAGTTTCAGCACACAACATAGTTAATCTCCTTTTCATTAAAAGAACCCACAGATACCGTTATAGTATATGTGGGTTCCCGCATGATTATTCGATTTTTTGCGTTCCTACAGCTGGGCGATGTCGACAAGGGTCAGCTGCTCGTTACTCTCCTGATTTTCAAGGCTGGTGACAAGCGCTCTCGCCGTATCCATGGCAGTGATGACGTTTACACCGGTCTCGATAGAGGTTCGTCTGATGAGGAAGCCGTCTCTCGTCTTGTCGCGTCCCTGCGTCGGCGTGTCGATGACAAGGTCAATCTTATGTCCGAGGATCAGATCCATGACGGTAGGTGACTCCTGCGAAATCTTATTGACCTTTCTCGCCTTGACTCCGGCGTCATTCAGCGCAGCGGCGGTGCTTCTGGTCGCATAGATTGTATAGCCAAGCTTTTCAAAGCGTCTGCCAATCTCGATCGCCTCTCCCTTATCCGCATCCTTCACGGTCATAATCAGGTTCTTATACTTCGGCAGGTTCACACCCGCTCCCATAAATGCCTTGTAAAGCGCTTCGTTGAAGGTCTTTGCAATGCCGAGGCATTCGCCGGTAGACTTCATCTCCGGTCCTAAGCTGATCTCCGCGCCCCTGA
This sequence comes from uncultured Acetatifactor sp., assembly GCA_934402315.1. Lineage (GTDB taxonomy): Bacteria > Bacillota > Clostridia > Lachnospirales > Lachnospiraceae > Acetatifactor. The sequence goes on from CAKRTS010000004.1 coordinate 22,958, forward strand.
TCTTCTCAAAGGAGAACACCGGCATCTTGATCGCATAATACTCTGCCTCCGGCTGCAGTCCGGGCTTGTAGCCGAGTTCTTTGATCTTCTTTCCGATAATAACCTCCGTTGCCAGATCCACGATCGGAATACCCGTCACCTTGCTGATGTAAGGTACGGTTCTGGAGGAACGGGGATTGACCTCAATGACATAGACATCTTCACCGATGGCAATGAACTGAATATTAATCAGTCCCTTTACATGGAGCGCCATGGCAAGCCTTCTCGTGTATTCCGCGATCTTATCCTTTACCAGCTTTCCGATGGTATGCGCCGGATAAACGGAGATACTGTCGCCGGAGTGCACACCGGTTCTCTCGATATGCTCCATGATGCCGGGAATCAGAATATCCTCGCCGTCACAGACCGCATCGACCTCGATCTCCTTGCCCTGCAGATACTTATCGACCAGAATCGGGTGATCCTGCGCAATGCGGTTGATGATCTCCATAAACTCCTCGATCTCCTGATCGGAGATGGCGATCTGCATTCCCTGGCCGCCCAGCACATAGGAAGGACGAACCAGCACCGGATAGCCTAGACGGTTCGCTACCGCCTTCGCTTCCTCCGCTGTGTAGACAGTGCCGCCCGCCGCGCGGGGAATGTGTGTCTGCTCCAGAATCTCATCAAACAGCTCCCTGTCCTCTGCGGCGTCAACATCCTCCGCCTTGGTTCCGAGAATCGGAACGCCCATCTTCATCAGGCTCTCTGTCAGCTTGATCGCGGTCTGTCCGCCGAACTGCACCACCGCGCCGTCCGGGTGCTCGATATTGACGATGGATTCCACATCCTCCGGGGTCAGCGGCTCAAAGTACAGCTTATCCGCAATATCAAAGTCCGTACTTACCGTCTCCGGGTTGTTGTTGATGATGATTGTCTCATAGCCCGCCTTGGAAAATGCCCATGTCGCATGTACCGAGCAGTAGTCGAATTCGATTCCCTGTCCGATACGGATCGGTCCCGAGCCGAGGACAAGAACTTTCTTCCTTCCTGTTGTCTCCGTTGCTTCACACTCCCCACCGTAAACGGAATAGTAATACGGCGTAGACGCGGCAAACTCCGCAGCACAGGTATCTACCATCTTATAGACTGCCCTGATGCCGTTGCTGTATCTCATCTGCCTGATCTCTTCCTCGGTCCTGCCGGTCAGTCTGGCAATGACATTGTCCGGAAATTCAATTCTCTTCGCTTCCCTTAAGAGCTCCGGCGTCAGTTCCTGCGTCTTCAACGCCTGCTCCATCTCCACGAGGATCGCGAGCTTATCGATGAACCAGATGTCGATCTGCGTGATAGCGTGTATCTCCTCATAGGAGATACCCTTGCGGATTGCCTCTGCAATGACCCAGATACGCTGGTCATCCACAACTTTCAGTCTCTCCCTCAGCTCCTCCGCATTCAGCGCAGAGAAATCATAGCTGAGAAGACAGTCCACATGCTGCTCCAGAGAGCGGATCGCCTTCATCAGCGCGCCCTCGAAGTTGTCACAGATGCTCATGACCTCTCCGGTCGCCTTCATCTGGGTCGTCAGCGTTCTCTTTGCCGTGATGAACTTATCAAAGGGCAGTCTCGGAATCTTGACAACGCAATAGTCGAGCGCCGGTTCAAAGGACGCGTAGGTCTTCTTTGTGATGGCATTCTTGATCTCATCCAGCGTGTAGCCCAGCGCAATCTTTGCGGCAACCTTTGCGATCGGATAGCCCGTCGCCTTGGATGCCAGTGCGGAGGAACGGCTCACACGGGGATTTACCTCGATGACACAGTATTCAAAGCTGGTGGGATGCAGTGCAAACTGCACATTACAGCCACCTGTGATCTTTAATTCATTGATAATATTGAGCGCCGATGTACGGAGCATCTGGTACTCTTTGTCGCTCAGGGTCTGCGACGGTGCGACAACAATGCTGTCGCCGGTGTGTACGCCGACCGGATCGATGTTTTCCATATTACATACGGTGATACAGTTTCCGGCGCTGTCGCGCATCACCTCGTACTCAATTTCCTTCCAGCCTGCGATACAGCGCTCGACCAGAACCTGGCCGACACGGGAAAGTCTGAGTCCGTTTTCCAGAATTTCCTCCAGCTCGACCTGATTATGAGCGATACCGCCGCCGGAGCCGCCCAGCGTGTATGCCGGACGAAGCACGACCGGATAGCCGATCTGATTCGTGAAATCAATACCGTCCTGCACGTTCTCCACGACCTTCGATGCCGCGCAGGGCTCGCCGATGCGCTCCATCAGATCCTTGAATTCCTGCCGTCCCTCGGCATTGCGGATCGTCTGTGCCGTGGTTCCAAGCAGTGTCACGCCGTGCTCGGCGAGGAAACCGGACTCCTCCAGCTCCATGCCGAGATTCAGGCCAGCCTGTCCGCCAAGCGTCGGCAGAATGCTGTCCGGCTTTTCCTTCTCGATGATCTGTTCCAGAACCTTTACCGTCAAAGGCTCGATGTAGACCTTATCTGCAATATCCTTGTCCGTCATGATCGTCGCAGGGTTGGAGTTGACGAGAATAACCTCGACGCCCTCTTCCTTCAGGGAACGGCACGCCTGAGTTCCCGCATAGTCGAACTCTGCTGCCTGACCAATGACGATCGGGCCGGAACCGATAACCATAACGCGCTTTACATTGGGATTCTTAGGCATTGTAATTCTCTCCTTTCATCATGCGGATAAATCTGTCAAACAGATAGCGGGAATCCTGCGGCCCGGGGCATGCCTCCGGGTGGTACTGCACGGTAAAGATATTCTTGCCCGTGTAGGCAAGTCCTTCGTTCGTCCCGTCATTGACATTGATAAATGCGGGAACGGCAACCTTGGGATCGAGCTTGTCCGTATCGACAACATAGCCGTGGTTCTGGGAAGAGATATATACCCTGCCGGTCGCCAGATCCTTGACCGGATGGTTTCCGCCTCTGTGTCCGTATTTCATCTTGTGCGTATCACAGCCGTTTGCCAGCGCCATGAGCTGATGCCCGAGGCAGATGGCAAAGATCGGAATATCCGTCGCATAGAGCTTCCTGATCTCTTCTATAATAGAAGTACATTCCTTCGGGTCTCCGGGGCCGTTGCTGAGCATAATGCCGTCCGGCTGCATTGCAATGATCTCCTCCGAGGGAGTCAGCGCCGGGAATACCGTCACCTCGCAGCCTCTCTCCGCAAGCGAATGCGCAATATTTGCCTTTGCACCGAAGTCCATCAGGGCAACCCTTAAGCCCGCACCGTTAAGCTCCTTTACAAGCGTCGGTCTCGGCTCACGAACACCCTTCTCATAGCTGTCCTTATCGAATCTTGCAGCCCCGGAGAGCGGCCCGTTCTCCTCCAGCTTAAGAGTCGGCTTCACAACATATTTTTCCTTGCAGGTCACGCGCTCCACGGCCTTTCCGGTAGTGTATGCCTTGAGTCTGGGCTGAATCTGCGCAAAATCATAATTTTCGTTGGTGGTAATCATACCGTTCATGGTTCCCTTTTCACGAAGAATCTTCGTCAGGGCTCTGGTATCGATGCCGGCAATACCGGGTACTTGATTTTCTTCCAGAAATTGCTGAATTGTCATATCGCAGCGGAAGTTGCTGGGAATCCGGGAAAGCTCATGCACAATGAAGCCGTCCGGCCAGGGCTTTAATGACTCCATGTCATCCTTGCAGATGCCATAATTGCCGATGAGCGGATAAGTCATGCATACTGCCTGTCCGGCGTAGGACGGATCAGTCAATACCTCGAGGTATCCCGCCATGGATGTGTTAAACACGATTTCACTGATAATCTCTTTGTCAGCGCCGATGTGCGTTCCTTCAAACACGGTGCCGTCTTCCAAAATCAAAAAAGCCTTCATCGCATCCTCCTGTATCAATTGTCTGTAAAGTCATATGCCTTTTATCTGCATAATCAACTCAGTATATCACAAAAAAATCAGGGGGGCAACAAAAAGCCCACCTGATTTTGAAAAAGTAACCTAAATTAATTTTTTATACCAGCTCAGCGCATTGAAATATACCTCGCTGATCGTGTCCACATCGATGTTTCTCAAGATCAGTATTCTGGAGACCTCCTGCCAGTTTGCCGCCTCGTACTGCTTCATCAGCTCATACACCGGCGCAAGCGGACCGCTTTCCTTTGTCAGGGCATCCCGGATCTCGTCTGACACCTTCACCATCTTCAACGCTTCTTCCATCGGCTTTTCCAGAATGACATTCAAGACGGAGAACAGTCCCATCAGGAAAAGCTCCTCTGTCTTTGCCGCCAGATCGAACATCGGTGCCAGCCCCTCTGCAAACTTTGCGCGCAACAGGGAAAGTCTTGTGATTTCGTTAGGCTTATCTGCATAGAGCTTATTGACTACCGCAGTGTTGATCCACTTTTTCAGTTCCCTCTGTCCGAGCATCGCCGCCGCGTGACGTATCGTCGTGATACCGGAATTCACGGTCATGCGGTTTACCATCTGGAGCAGGGAGATCGTCAGCGCCGTGTCACGCCCGATGACATCCGCCGCATCTGTCAGTTCAAAGTTATCGTTGTTTACAATGTTCAGCAGCTCTATGTAGTTCGCCCTCAACGGTGCAACCTCATGCGTTCCCTTTGTGACCGGAACACGATAGAACTCGCCCTCGTACAGCTGATACCCGCCGGTCTTCTTCAGGCTCTCAAACGCCTCCATTGTGTCAATGCCTCCGGCACAGAGCTTGATGTGCGGATAGAGCTTCCCGAAATAGATTCTCGCCTTCTCTATCGCAATCTTCTTGCTGTTCAGGAACACATAGTCCGCCAGCTGCATGATCTCGGCATAGCTTCCGAAATCAGAGACAGCGAGCTTGCGCACTGCGAGCCGGTAGCCCATTTCCTTGAGCTGCTGCAGCCGTTTAATGTACATCTCCACGGGCGGAATCGTGTTATCAATGATAAAGACGATTCTTCCGTGAGGTGCACTGCACTGGCTTTCTACATCCGAAAAGACGGAAATGTTAGTCACCGGCACGAAAATCTCCTTATCTTCCGAGAGCGTTTCGATTCCCATGCTCTCGATCAGCTCCAGCCCGTCCACTGCTGCCGCACCGTCAAACCTTCCCGTGCCGAGCTTCATCGGGTTGAGAAAATAATTGTCCTTCTGTGAAAAGATCGAATAGGCACTGACTGCCATATTCTCATCAAAAAGCGGCACCAAAGCCAGTAACATGATATCCCCTCCTTTAAACCTTTTTCTGGTTCCTTATCTGAAATATTCTACACCGGACTCGAATATTCTGATGTCCTGCTCCCCGTAAATATTCTTCGCAACGGCGATATCCCGTCTCTCGGAATGCGCCATCTTGCCGAGCACACGGCCATCCGGGGAAGTGATGCCCTCGATGGAACAATACGAGCCGTTGACATTGTATTCTTCATCCATGGAAACATTTCCATGCTGATCCGAATACTGGGTTGCCACCTGTCCGTTTGCAAAGAGCTTGTCGATCCACTCCTTCGGAGCGACGAAACGGCCCTCGCCGTGGGATGCCGGGTTACAGTAAACCCCACCCAGCTTCGCGCCCTGCAGCCAGGGAGACTTACTGGAAACAACCTTTGTATATACCATCTTTGAAATGTGGCGGTTGATCGTGTTGAAGGTCAGGGTCGGCGAATTTTCATCCTGTCCCTGTATCTCTCCCGTGGGAACCAGTCCCAGCTTGATGAGCGCCTGGAATCCGTTACAGATACCCAGTGCCAGACCGTCGCGCTCATTCAGCAGCTTCATAACCGCTTCCTTCAGCTTCGCATTGCGGAAGGCTGTCGCAAAGAATTTCGCACTGCCGTCCGGCTCGTCACCTGCCGAGAAGCCTCCGGGGAACATGATGATCTGTGCCTGATCAATCGCCTTTTCAAATTCGTCCACGGACTCTCTGATGTCCTGCGCGCTCAGGTTGCGGAACACCCTCGTCTCCACCTCTGCTCCCGCGCGCTCAAACGCCTTCGCGCTGTCGTATTCGCAGTTTGTTCCCGGGAATACTGGAATGAATACCGTCGGCTTTGCGATCCGGTGCTTGCAGACATAAATGCTGTCCGCCTTGTAGAGCGGGCTGTCCACCGCTGTCTTATCCTTCTCAGCCTTTGTTGCAAAGACCTTCTCCAGCTTGGAGGTCCATGCCTCCAGCGCCTCATCCATGGTAATGCGTACATCTCCGAACACGAATACCGGTTCTTCCGTAACGGTTCCGATCACACTGTAATCCAGTTCCTTTTCCTCTAACAATGCAAGGCTCTCCGCCGGGATCTCCGCAATGATGTCGCCGAGTCCGTTGCCAAACACCTTGTCTACGGTCAGTCCGCTCTCCAGTGTCACGCCGAGTCTGTTGCCGAACGCCATCTTTGAGACGGCAGCTGCCACACCCTTTGCGTCCAGCGCATAGGCGGACACGATCACACCACTCGCCGTCAGCTCATGGATCGCGGCATAGAGCTCTGCCACCGCGCCATACATCGGAATGTCGAAGTCGTCCTTCTCTATCCCGAAGCGAACCAGCTTATTTCCTGCCTTCTTCAGCTCAGGAGTCACAATCTCTCCCTGCTTTGCAATGTCAACTGCAAAGGATACCAGCGTCGGCGGAACATCAATATGGTTGAAGGTGCCGGACATACTGTCCTTGCCGCCGATGGATGGCAGTCCGAAACCGATCTGTGCATCGTATGCGCCGAGCAGCGCCGCAAAAGGCTGGCTCCAGCGCTCCGGGTCGCCTGTCATCCTCCGGAAATACTCCTGGAAGGTGAAGCGGATCCTGGAGGCATCTCCGCCCGCCGCAACAATCTTCGCCATAGACTCAACCACAGCATACACCGCCCCATGGTAAGGGCTCCATGAGGACAGATAGGGATCAAAGCCGTAGCTCATCATGGTAACGGTGTCGGTCTTGCCCTTGAGCACCGGCAGCTTCGCCACCATCGCCTGTGTCTCTGTAAGCTGATGAACACCGCCGTAAGGCATCAGAACGCTTCCTGCTCCGATGGAGGAATCGAACATCTCCACCAGTCCCTTCTGGGAGCAGACATTCAGATCATTCAGCATAGTCAGCCATGCGTCCTTGATATCTCCCGCCTCAAGCTTTTCACCGACCGCGGGAATCGCCCATTTTTCAAAATAGTTATCCTTCTCGTCAGGTATATCGACCTTCACAGCGGTCTCCTGATGTGCTCCGTTGGTATCGAGGAAGGCTCTCTTCAGATCGACGATCTTCTTTCCTCTCCAGTTCAGCACCAGTCTCGGCTCCTCGGTGACAACAGCCACCGGTACCGCCTCAAGGTTCTCCTCTGCCGCATATTTCAGGAATTTATCCACATCTGCCGGGGTCACAACAACAGCCATACGCTCCTGTGACTCGGAGATTGCAAGCTCTGTGCCGTCCAGTCCGGCATATTTCTTCGGCACCTTGTCGAGATCGACTGTCAGTCCGTCGGCAAGCTCACCGATTGCCACGGAGACACCGCCCGCGCCAAAGTCGTTACATTTCTTGATAATACGGCTGACTTCCTCGCGTCGGAACAGTCTCTGGATCTTGCGCTCCGTCGGTGCATTACCTTTCTGAACCTCTGCGCCGCAGGTCTCAATCGACTGCTCTGTATGTACCTTGGAGGAACCGGTTGCACCGCCGCAGCCGTCGCGTCCGGTACGTCCGCCGAGCAGGATAATGATATCCCCGGGATCGGAGGTCTCGCGGATAACGTTGCGCCTCGGCGCCGCACCCATGACCGCACCGATCTCCATGCGCTTTGCCACATAATCGGGATGATAGATCTCCTTGACAAAGCCGGTCGCCAGTCCGATCTGGTTTCCGTAGGAGGAATAGCCGTTTGCCGCGCCGCGGACAAGCTTCTTCTGGGACAGCTTACCCTTTAAGGTCTCTGACACGGGGACGGTGGGATCGGCTGCTCCCGTCACACGCATTGCCTGATATACATAGCCTCTTCCCGAGAGCGGGTCACGGATTGCTCCGCCCAGGCAGGTTGCCGCGCCACCGAAGGGCTCGATCTCGGTAGGGTGATTGTGTGTTTCATTCTTGAAGAATACCAGCCACTCCTCTGTCTCCCTGTGATCGCCATAGTCCATCTCCACAGGCACGACAACGGAGCAGGCATTGATCTCATCGGACTGCTCCATGTCCTCGAGCTTGCCGTCCTTTTTCAGCTTTCTCATCGCCATCAGCGCAAGATCCATCAGGCAGACAAACTTGTCCTTTCTGCCTGCAAATATTTCCTCTCTGGTGTCCAGATAGCTCTGATAGGTCGTCTCGATCGGGGAACGGTAATAGCCTTCGCCGAATTGCACATCTGTCAGCTCGGTTGAGAAGGTCGTGTGACGGCAGTGGTCTGACCAGTAGGTGTCCAGCACACGGATCTCCGTCATGGACGGATCGCGCTTCTCATCCGTGCGGAAATAATTCTGGATATGTAAGAAATCCTTGAAGGTCATAGCCAGAGACAGGGAATCGTAAAGCTTTTTCAGCACCGGCTCCTCCATCTCAGAAAAGCCGTCCAGCACGGCAATATCCGCCGGCTCCTCGAAAACGGTGATGAGCGTATCCGGCTTCACCATTCCTGTCTCGCGGGAATCAACGGGGTTAATGCAATATGCCTTGATCTTCTCGAACTCTTCGTCCGTGATCTCCCCAAGAATCATGTAGGTCACAGCAGTACGGATGACAGGCTCCTCATCCTCTCTCAGAAAACGGATACACTGCACTGCGGAATCCGCTCTCTGGTCGAACTGTCCGGGAAGGAACTCTACCGAAAACACTCTTGCGCCTGCGGGTACTTCAATTGTCTCATGATACAGATTATCCACGGGCGGCTCCGAAAAGACCGTTCTGCATGCCTTCTCAAAGACTTCCTCAGAGATATTCTCCACATCGTAACGGATGAACATTCTGACCCCCTCGGATCTGACTCCGAGATAATTCTTCAGTTCCTCGTTCAGCTCTTTCGCCTTTACCGCAAAGGGCTCCTTCTTTTCAACATAGATACGTCTGACGTTTCCCATTTGGCTCCTCCAAGTATGATTGTTGCTTTATTCCATTTCCACGCCCAGAGATTTCAATATGAAAGAAATCTCACGGTCGACCGCCTCGGCTGTCACGCCGATGGTCTGCGCTGAAATCTTTAATCCCTCCAGAACATACATGATGTTCCGCGCTGTCCCGAGACAGTCTTCACAGTAAAATTCCCCGTTGTCCACGCCGGTCTCAATCAGCTTTTCGATGATCTTCACCGCCGAGTCAAACTGTCTTCTCAAAACATTGTCCCGTTTGCCGGGCTGGTTCTCAAAATAATATTCATAAACCGCCTGTGTGAGCGTATGTTCTCTTCGCAGGAGTTCCTTCTTCTGCTCCTCCAGAAAGAGGATCAGAATATCCGCCGCCGTGGCGTCCTCCTTGATGTTGTCGGAAAAGACGTCATCCGTCTCCTCGCTCTCCATCCGCATTACCTCGAGAAAGATCTGACTGGTATTGTCAAAATACAGATACAGTCCGCCCCGGCTGATGTCGCACGCCTCGACGATGTCCTTCATGGTGACCTTCTTGAAGCCCTTCTCCACAAAGACATTTCTCGCTGTCTCCAATATAAATCTTTTCTTCTGTACCGATTTCTCACCCATCTTAATCTCCATTCTAACGCTGTATTCACAGTGTGAAAGATTTATCCCAATACTCAATGATCTCCTGCATCTTCTTCAGCACAAGCAGAAAGATATTTTCCTTCACCGCTTCCATCCAGAGTCTGCTCTTCGTCTGGCCTCCCATCACATACTTCGAGAGAATTCCCTGCAGGATTCCCCAGTCCTTCAGTTCTGCTGCCGCAATCACCTTTCTCTCGTCCTCATGCGTCCTGATCCTGTTGCGCGTATAGACATAAGGATAGTTCCGGTCCATCAGCGGAGACCTCTGCGCCTCCCTGACAAAATTCATCAGCGTCGAGTCATAGACCGGAATGCTGATGGAATTCTCCGTTGCTTCCGGGTTCTGGTAAAATCCGCCTCCGGCCTGTCCTGCATTCTGTTCCAGCCATGGGAGATACCGAAAAAGCGGCATTACCGCCCGTTTATATTCTTCTATCTGCTGCTTTCTGTATTCTGTCCCCTGCTCCATGAATGCCTTTCCTTCCCTGATTTCTCGCTTTTCGCCCAAAAATGACACATATGTATTTTTATTCTATCATATTTTTGTTAAAAGTACAGCACAAAATTGCATAGACTTTCATACCAAATTGGGTGTATACTGTTATATATGTTGTCGGTTGGTTCTTTTCTCCGGCAAAACGGATTTACCAAAAAGGGGTTTTAAATTTATGCCTGCGGCTCAAGGTGCGCAGGTTAATGAAAGGCTTGGGGATTAATATGGCGGGAATTGCATTAGAAAAAGGGAAACGGATTTACAGCAGCGGTCAGCCCATGACCGCACTTCATATGCTGGCTAAGGGAAAGGTACTGGTAGAATATCCCGGGGGAACCTATAAGCTCGGGAAGGGTGACGTGATCGGGATCTGTGAGCTCGGCTCCGAGGTTCATTATCTCGGCTATACGACGTTGGAGGACTCCGTCATTCTGACATATCCTGTCAACAATATGGACGCTCTCGAGGAGCTGCTGCAAAGTCATCCTGACGTTGCAAGACTGTTCCTGCTCTCTCTGTTCCATCAGATCAATATTCTTCTGGAGCAGAGCTTCCGTTCGGAAATGCTCTGTACCAGCCTTCATCAGAACCTGATGGATGACTACGCAAAGTACAACGCGCTCTGCAGCCGCTACCGGATACAGCCGCGCACGCTCGACGGGCTGGACGAAACCTCCGCTTACTTCAACGAGGACACGCCGGATATATGGCTGAACACTTATTATCTTGGTCTGCAGCACATCTATTCCGAGGCGGGAAGCGGAGCCAAGACACTTATGCAGGAGCCGGGAGTCTCTCTCGGTATGCTGCGGAAGGGAAGTCTGGATTTCCGGAAGACCTTCTCCGTTCTGGACGAGCAGTTCCATTACCGCTCCGTAATCGCTGAGTACTATTTCAGCTCATCCGGGAATGACCTTTTCGATCTATTTACCTCCTTATATTATCGTCTCGGTCAGAACAATGAGGATGCCACCGCACTTGCCGCGGACATCAACCGCATTATCAAGCAGACGGAAAACGACCCTTCCCTGAACAAAAGTCTGGTCGAATCCCGCGTGAACAGCTTCCGCAGCAATCTCTCCATGCTGAACTCCTCCCAGCAGGAGGATGCACCGCAGGAGGATATGCAGAGCGGCGCGATCATGCAGGAGCTTGCCGGATCACTGAATTCCATTCTGGAATTTGCCGGTTTCGATCTGGATATGGGCGAGTCCTTCCGGAAACATGTCAATACCTACAAGGCGATGGAGGACAAAAACTCCACCGAGGATTCTGCCATCCGGCTGCGCAAACAGATCACAGGGGAATTTTACTCCCTGTATGCCATCACCTTTGAGGCGGCGCTGGCGGCGCCTTACCTTCCTATGCCTGTCCGTATGTTCTTATACTTCGGATATGTGGACGAGGATCTCGCCGGAGCGGCGAACTGCATCGCCCTCTACAACCTCGCATGCGGTATTGTCGATCAGAGTTCCTTCGGCATCTATACGCTCTATCACTGGCTGCTCGCCATTTACAACGGCAAAAAGAGTCCCAGCCGGAACGAGTTTGAGGAAGACTTCACGGACTACATACATAAACAGAAGGCAAGCGGCAACATCACCGCCGCAGAATATAACGCCATGGAGAAGAATCCGATGAGCAAGGTGTCCTTCGAGCTGAAGAATATGTTCCCCCAGGTAAACAAGATGACCTGCGGACGTATCACGACCTTCTGCCCGCTCTTCTCCTCCGACAACGTTATGAAGAATCTGAACACCTCCTTCGTTTCCAGCGCGCAGATCAACAAGGCGCTCGAGATGATTAAATCCATCGATTACTCCGCCTTCTACCGCGAGAGTCTGGACATCGACCACATGGAGGCAATGGGCAAGGAGATCATCCATCTGGAATATCTGCCCGACATCATTCTGATGCCAAATGTCGGCATCCGCGGTGTTATGTGGCAGGAAATCGAGGGAAAGAAGCGCAATTCCCCCGGAAGAATGTTCTTCTCCATCTTCCACATGGAGGATATCAGCACTACGATGGTACGTCTCACAGGCGAATTCCGTTGGGAGATGTGTAAGCGTATTCAGGGCAGCCGTTGGAATGATATTTCCGAGCGCTCCCTCACCAGTGAGTATTTCGACTATGTACAGTTTTACAGAAGGAATCACGACCTCAGCTCAGAGGCAAAAGAGAAGATCCGCAACAGCCTTCAGCGTGCGCGGAACAGCTTCAAGGAAATGTTCGTAAGAGATTATATTGTGTGGATTTTATTCGAGGGAACCGGTTCCCCCAGATTAAACAGGGTCGCGAGAAGAATCCTGTTTACCTACTGTCCTTTCCCCGCAGCGCTTGCGAAGACCATGGAACAGAACCCTACCTTCTCGGAGATGCTGGCGCGCCAGAAGGTTCTGAACGGCCAGCGGCTTCATCATCTGGACACCCTACGGCAGAAGCTGCGCAACAGCGATATTGCGATTCCTCCGACACTCGACACAGAATATGCCTACACAAAGGGAGAAGTTTAAGAGCGCACTGCTTCATCCGTTTGCGGCATCCTGACCGGACTCGCTTTCCATTTTATTGATGAATGGAAGCGGGTCCGTTTCCATTTGCAGCATCGTGTCAAACGCGGAGAGGAGCAGTCTCTGCTGCCGGTAGCGGTTCATCTCACCGGGTCTGTCCATATACAACTTAAAATGGTCAACCTGCCATACCAGCACGTCGGCAAGCGTGTAGCCCGCAATCTTGTATTCACACAGAAACTTTCCGTAATCATGGTAATACGCCAGCTCCCGCAGCAGTCCGCCCGACTGCCGGATGCCCTGCCATAGTTTCTCCCCATATTCCTCCCCTTCTCCCGCCCAAACGGCAAGGGTGATTACATAGTCCCGCAGGGTCTGCATTGCTTTTTCGACTCTTTCTTCCTGTGTCATAAGATGCTCTCCTTTTCTGGCTGATAAGTAACTCTGTTAACGCAGAAACGACCGCTTATTAACTAGGACGGTCATTTTTGCAGGTAGCTGATTGCTATACTTGAAATCTCTAATATGCTATGTTATAATCCAAATAAGTAAAAGATAAATAAGAAAAAGGTACTACCGTATAGCAAGACGGTTGCCCTGAAATGAATTAGTTTATGACACGCAAAAAGTAATCAATCTCTTGGCGGGGACGATTACTTTTTTGCTTTATGAATATCTTTTCCGAGTAAATATCCTGCACTACAGCAAAATACGATTAGTGCAATCAATGCCTCGTATGAAATCGTTATCATTGGCAAAATCTCCTCTCTGTAAGCAACGGCACAATTCACCATCTATGTAAACTGGGCTTGTACTCCCAGATCGGAGAGCAACCGTCCTACCGTTTTTGGTAGTACCTGATACCATTATAAAAAGGGCATTTCTCATTGTCAAACAAAATATACTGTCAAGATCAAATATTCATATTAGGTTTATCTGTAAATATTTATAGCAAAACAAAAGTGCTAAAAACGTCGTTTATCAACATTTTCAGCACCTTCTTCATAGCAGGGGAAGAGGGGATCGAACCCCCGTTAACGGTTTTGGAGACCGCCGCACTACCGCTGTACTATTCCCCTATTGTATCTGCACCAGATTACCGATGCATCACCAACGAAATAGATTATACCACAGGTCATTCCTGTTTAGCAAGCAAAATTTACAGAATTTATATTATATTTTTTATATTCCTTCTTCCGCGTTCATCACAACATTGATCGCGTCCTGAACGGTTCTGACACCGATCACCCTAATCCCGCTGTTCTTACGGCAGTCCTCTGCGCAGACATAAGGGACAATGCAGGTGGTAAAGCCCAGCTTCTCCGCCTCCGCCACTCTCTGTCTCGCCATGCTGACTGCACGAACCTCGCCGCTTAAGCCGACCTCACCGAAGGCGATCAGCTTCGGGCTCATCGACCGGTTTCGGAAGCTGGATACGATCGCCAGCACGATTCCGAGATCGATCGCCGGTTCCATGATCTTCATTCCGCCCGTGATATTGACATAGGCATCACAGCTTGCAAGCTGCAGCCCGGAACGCTTCTCCAGAACCGCCATCAGCAGGTTGACCCTGTTAAAATCCGTTCCCGTGGTCTGCCGCCTCGGAATGCCGAAATTACTCTGGCAGACAAGCGCCTGAATCTCCACGAGAAGCGGTCTGGTTCCCTCCATTGTACACGCAACGACGGAACCGCTCGCATTCTCCGGTCTGCCGTTCAGCATGTATTCCGAAGGATTCTGCACCTCGACAAGCCCCTGCTCCCGCATCTCAAAGACACCGATCTCATTCGTGGAGCCGAAACGGTTCTTGACTCCGCGCAGAATACGGTAGGAAGCATGCCTGTCCCCCTCGAAATAGAGCACGGTATCCACCATATGCTCCAGAACACGGGGGCCTGCAACAGTGCCCTCCTTCGTCACGTGACCCACGATGAATACGGAAACGCCAAGCCCCTTTGCCAGCTGCAATAAGATTCCTGTGGATTCCCGGACCTGTGACACACTGCCCGGCGCCGCGGAAACATTCTCATTATACATGGTCTGGATAGAATCGATCACGACCGCCTCGGGCTTACAGCTCCGGATGACCTCCGTGATCTCGTCCAGATTCGTCTCGCATAAAAGCTGCATCTCCCGCGTAAACTCTCCGAGCCGGTCGGCACGCATCTTGATCTGCGCCAGGGATTCCTCACCGGATATGTACAGCACTTTGTGCCCCGCTCCCGAAAGATTCCTGCATACCTGCAACAAAAGCGTTGACTTTCCGATTCCCGGATCACCGCCCACCAGCGTCAGCGAGCCTTGTACGATACCGCCGCCCAGAACCCTGTCCAGTTCACCGATGCCTGTGACGATCCTGCTCTCCTCACTGATGGAAATATCCGCAAGAGTACTCGGGGCAAGGCTGCTGCTCCTTCTGCCCGTCGATGCGGATGCTCCTCCCATGTGCGGTGTCTTGCTCACAGTCTCCTCGACAAACGAATTCCATTCCTTACATCCCGGACACTGTCCCATCCACTTTGAAGATTCATATCCACAATTCTGGCAGAAAAAAACTGTCGCCGCCTTGCCCTTTGCCATAGCTACCTCTTTTATACTCTCTCGATCTTAACCGGAACCTCACCGGCAGCTTCAAGCTCTACGCTCAAGGAGAGCTTTCCGCCCAAACCTGTCGTCATTGTTCCAACGCTCTTTCCGTCCACAAATACTTCGTACTCCGTATCATCATCCAGTCCGATGGTGATCTGTGCATCCTCATCGCCCTCTACAATGAATTCCACACCGTTTTCCTTCTCAACAAAGTCGAGAACACTGGTTCCCGGCACGGACTCGTAGAGAAACAATCCATTCTTTTCCAGTTTTGTCATTTCCTTGAAGGTCTTTACCTTCAACAGGTCTCCTGCGTGCTGAAAATCCTCCAGCTTTGCCTTCTGCTCCAGCTTGTGATTGCCAAAGCTGATCGCACCGCTTTTCTCGCTGCGGAGCAGTTCTTCTACAACTGCCATCTGTATATCCTCCTGTTCCTTTGTGGACTGCTGCGGGCAGCGCCCCGGACTCTCCCGGAATGCTCTGCCCTATATGGCTATTATAATCTAAAATGAACCCGTCCGCCATAAATTTTTTCTAAAGTTTTACTCTTTCCGGTTCCTGACGTTAAACACAACCTTCCCGTTTTTCGGATCGCCCTTCTCCGCCTTGAAGCCGGCAGACACGGTATCCCCGGGCTGCACCTTCTTCATCAGGATCTCCTCGGCGAGCGCATCCTCAACAACTGACTGGATTGCCCTCTTTAAAGGTCTCGCACCCATCTTGTTGTCCGCATACTTGGCGACAAGGTGCTCCTTCAAAGCCGATGTCAGCGAAAGCTTGATGTCCATCTGCTCCTCACAGCGCTTGCAGAGGTTCGCCGCCAGCAGATTCACGATCGCTTTCATGTCGTCATTGTTCAGCTGGTGGAACACAATAATGTCATCAATACGGTTGATAAACTCCGGCTTGAAGCTCCGCTTTACCTCCTCCATGACATTTGCCTTCATCTTCTCATAGTCGCGTTTCGCATCTCCCGCCGTGGCGAAGCCGAGATTCTTCGGGTCTACAATCCTCTGTGCTCCCGCATTGGAGGTCATAATCAGCACCGTGTTCTTGAAGCTGACCTTTCTGCCCTTGGAATCCGTGATATGTCCGTCATCCAGCACCTGCAGCAATACGTTGAACACATCGGGATGCGCCTTCTCGATCTCGTCAAACAGCACTACGGAATACGGATTTCTGCGGACCTTCTCGCTGAGCTGTCCGCCCTCCTCAAATCCGACATAGCCGGGCGGTGAACCGATCATCTTCGAGACCGAATGACCCTCCATGTACTCCGACATATCGACTCTGATAATGGCATCCTCCGAACCGAACATCGCCTCAGCCAGCGCCTTGGAAAGCTCCGTCTTACCCACACCGGTCGGCCCTAAGAACAGGAACGAACCGATCGGGCGCTTCGGGTCCTTCAGTCCGACCCTGCCGCGTCTCATCGCCCTTGCAACCGCCTTCACGGCATCCTCCTGTCCGATGACGCGCTTGTGCAGAATGCTCTCCAGCTTCAGAAGTCTCTCGCTCTCCTTCTGCGCCAGCTTCTGCACCGGAATCTTTGTCCACATGGCGACCACATCTGCAATATCGTTCTCGCCGATAACTACGCGTCTCTCTGCCGCGCTGCTCTCCATCCGGTTCTTCGCACGCTCATATTTCTTTACAAGCTCATCCTGATTCCGCTTGATCTCTGCAGCCTGTGTAAATGCCTCCATACGGATCGAACGCTCAATCTGGAGATCCATCTTTTTGATCTCCTCCAGCATTGCCGTCAGCTTGTCGGGCACATCAGCGGAGCGCAGTCTCGCTCCGGCAGCCGCCTCATCAATGAGGTCAATCGCTTTATCCGGGAGATTGCGGTCATTGATATAGCGCGCTGACAGCCTCACAGCCGCCTCAACCGCTTCGGAGGTGATCGTCACCTGATGGTGCTCCTCATATTTTCCCTTAATTCCCTCCAGTATGCGGATTGCTTCCTCCTCGGTCGGCTCTTCCACATTGACCGGCTGGAACCGGCGCTCCAGTGCAGCGTCCTTTTCAATATATTTCCGGTATTCCGCAATGGTCGTCGCACCGATCATCTGCAGTTCGCCTCTGGCGAGCGAGGGCTTTAGTATATTGGACGCATCGATCGCTCCCTCCGCGCCGCCCGCGCCGATGATCGTGTGAAGCTCATCCAGAAACAGGATCACATTCCCGTCGTCAATCACCTCGCGGATGACCTTTTTAATGCGCTCCTCGAACTCACCTCTGTACTTGCTTCCTGCAACCATACCCGAGAGATCGAGCGTCAGCACTCTCTTATCCTTGACCGTAAAGGGAACCTTTCCCTCCACGATCCGGAGTGCCAGGCCCTCGACAACCGCGGTCTTTCCTACTCCCGGTTCACCGATCAGGCAGGGATTATTCTTCGTCCTTCTGCTGAGGATCTGCACCAGACGGCGTATCTCCTCCTCTCTTCCGATTACCGGGTCGAGCTTTCCGTCGCGCGCCATGGCGGTCAGATCCCTGCTGTACTGGCTGAGTGTGGACGGTCTGCCCTTCCCCTGTGATCTTCTTCCGAGATCTTCCTTATAGAGATTGCCGTCCTGTCCCATTGCGATCAGCGTATCTACATAAATTTTCTGGATGTTGGCACCCAGCGTGCCGAGCAGACGCACCGCAACGTTGTCTCCCTCTTTAATCAGCGCGAGAAGGAGGTGCTCCGTTCCCGTCTTCTTCTGTCCGAATCTTGCCGCCTGTCTGTGTGCCTCCTCCAGAACCTTCTGTGCCCTCGGCGAGTAACCGCTACGTTCATGGATGCCAACACCGCCCTCGAAAGCAATGGATTCCCGGATCATATCCATCACCCTGGAAAGCTCCACAGAATTTTCCGTCAGGATCTTCTGTGCCACACCCGTCTGTTCCTTTAACAGTCCCACAAGAATATGCTCTGTTCCCACATATCCCTGTTTCAGACTGGACGCGCAGCGCGAGGCTGCCCTCAACGCCTCCTGCGCATTATCCGTAAACTGCGACTGCATCTTTCATTTCCTCCGTCATTTATAGTCTTCATAGATCTCTTCAATCAGCTCATGTATCTCTTCCTTGGTTATGTTCTTGCAGCTGCCTTTAGCAAGGATTACCTGTAACTCCTTTTTTAATTCCGCCAAAGTACTCATTTTATCTACGTCAACCGCGATTACAACACCCTTGCGCCGGTCTACCTTGACATAGCCCTCCTGCTTCAGAACAGTATATGCCTTATTGACAGTGTGCATGTTGATGCCGATCGTATCGGCAAGCTGCCTCACGCTCGGAAGAGAATCTCCTTCCTTGAACTGATCCGTGGCGATTCCCATAATAATCTGGTTGCGAAGCTGCATGTACAGCGCTTCACCGCTGCTAAAGTCAATCTCAATAATCATGATTTCCTCCTTGTTATATTTATATTATAACAGAGGCTCGTCCATGTCAATGTCTATGCCAGACAAAAGGGACACTCACAAGAGCATCCCTTCCCTTAATTTCCTTATTCGTCTTCCCCATCATAGTTCAGAAACTCAAATTCAAACTCATCATCGTCATCTGCCATGAAGTTCTTTGACTGCCAGCTCTGCTGCCCCTTCTGGACACCATCCGCCGGTTTTTTTGCCTGATTTCCGTTCTGCGGCGTTCCTGCAGGTCTCGCCTGTCCGCCATTCTGCGGTGCTCCCGCAGGTCTTGCCTGTCCGCCATTCTGCGGCGCTCCTGCAGGTCTCGTCTGTCCGCCGTTCTGTGTCACTCCCGCAGTTCCTGCCTGTCCGCCGTTCTGCGGCGCTCCCGCAGGTCTCGCTCCCGAAGGTCTTGCCTGACCGCCGTTCTGCGGTGCCCCCGCCGGTCTCGCCCCTGCAGGTCTTGCCTGTCCGCCGTTCTGCGGCGCTCCCGCAGGTCTTGCCTGTCCACCGGTCTGCGATGCCCCTGCCGGTCTCGCTCCTGCAGGTCTGCCGGGCTGATTTCCTTTTTCCGCTCCAACGGTGTGCATCACCCGCTGCTGCGTTCCTGCGGGACGGTTCTCACCGCGTCTCTTCAGGGTCTCTTTCTCGACCTGATTAAAGTATGCGTCATCATTCATATCTTTTATTTTTAAGATCAATACGGCAACACCGGCAGCCGCTGCCACCAGCAGGAAGACCAGAATGATGATAACAATCTTCTGGGATTTTACCGTCTTATTGACCTGCTCATATGCCTGTGCATTCTGCTCCACTGCATTGAAAATTCCCTGAATGCTCTGCTGTTCATTCTTGATATAGTCAACCAGATACCATTCTCCGTCAACAAGTGCGGTATCATAATCCTTGGTAATCGCCGGTTCGGGATCTGTTGACGGTTCAGGGTCGGTCGTCGGCTCCTCTGACGGCTGCTCCGGTGTCGGCTCCTCAACGTAAGGAGTAAGCTCTCCGGAAAGTGACACGAAATCAGAGCGGATAAAGCCCTCCACATCCGAACCGTTCGCATTGAAGTTCACCTTATACCATACCTTGCCATCTGTACCGTTTGCTGTTCCCGTCACTGTCAGAACCAGTCCGTTGGAAGCTGTTGTCACGATCTGGCTGGTCGTGGAAGCATTTCCCCGAATCCTGACGGATGCTCCCCCGGTAACAGTAGCGCTCACCGGATTCACCACCGTCACATCGACCGGCGTCTCATTGGATGGTGTCGTTGTAGTGGTTGTACTCGATCCGGAGTTATTCGTCGCAGCATCCACGGTCGGCGGTGTTGTCCCGTCTGTGATCGTCACCAGATCAGACCGGATATAGCCCAGCGTATCGGCATTCACAAAGGTCTGATACCAGATATAGCCGTCACTGCCCTGCACCTGATTATTGATCGTAATTATCTTGTCCTTCTCCGTACTTCCGAGGACCTCACTGCTTGTGCTCGGCTCCTTGCGGATCTTAGCGCTCGCCGCTATGACCTTTCCCTGACTCTGGGCATGGCTGACAATTGCAAAGCTGTCAACGCAAAATCCCATGACAACTGCCAGCATCAATGCCAGAAGTCCCATCCGGACTCTCTGTCCATTTTGTACTCTCTCTGCTCTCTTCATATGTTTTCCTTTCTCCGGGCTTAACCTTTACTGCGCATAAAACGTCTCTGTCCGTCTTCGCCCTTCTGTCCCGTGCCCTTCACCTGTATATCCTTCTTGATCTGTTCACGCTGTTTCGACTCCAGATTCCTGTGTATTGCCGTCTCGCATTCCGGACAATACTGCCCATACCGGATCGCTTTGCCACACAGCTCACAATGAAGAAATGTCCTGGAATCGGCCGTCACCTCCAGCCGCCCATCCTTCAGCATCTGCCGGATCGCCCTCTGGGATACTCCGACAGCATCCTCGATCTGTGCCGCCGTCGCACCATGGTGCTCCTCAATGTACATCCGCACCTTGCCGTAGTCGTCATAATCCACTGCTCCGCAGTCCTCGCAGTGATATTCCCCAACACCCTTAAATATCATTACTCCCCCACATTTCTTACACACGCGGGGTATATGATATTGCTCCTCTAAAAGAAATCCACTCATATGCCGCTTCCTCCACGCTCCGACATCACCGTCCTGCCTTATGCCTCGTCGATTGCCTTTCCGATGTCGTGACGCATATATTTGTTTTCAAAGGACACCCACTCTGTTGCCTCGTATGCTTTTGCCCTGGCTTCCTTGAGGTCAGCGCCCTTCGCCGTGATTCCAAGCACTCTTCCTCCGTTGGTTACGATACGCCCCATCCCGTCAAATTTCGTTCCGGCATGGAAGCAATAGTAATCGTCCTTTCCATTAAATTTTTCAAGTCCTGTGATAACGAATCCCTTCTGGTATGCCAGCGGATAACCGTCGGATGCCAGCACAACGCACACCGCCGCGTTGTCCTCAAACTCCAGTTCAACCTGATCCAGTGTCCCGTCGATGCAGGCGTCGATCACATCCATAATGTCATTCTTCATTCGGCAGAGAACCACCTGTGCCTCGGGGTCTCCGAATCTCGCATTGTATTCCAGAACCCTCGGCCCCTTCGGTGTCAGCATCAGCCCGAAGAAGATAACGCCCTTGAATTCCCTTCCCTCTGCCGCCATCGCGTCCACGGTCGGCTGGTAAATATATTTCTTACAGAATTCGTCCACCTCTTCCGTGTAGAAGGGGCTGGGAGAAAAGTTGCCCATTCCTCCTGTATTTAAGCCCTGATCGCCATCCTTCGCGCGCTTGTGATCCTGCGCCGAAGTCATTGTCCGGATCGTCTTACCGTCCACAAAGGACAATACGGACACCTCGCGTCCGGTCATAAACTCTTCAATAACCATCCTGTTTCCGGCATTTCCGAAATGCTTGTCCAGCATGATCTCCTTGACTCCCGCCTGTGCCTCCTCAAGCGTATTGCAAATGAGAACGCCCTTTCCCAGCGCAAGTCCGTCCGCCTTCAGCACAATCGGCATCTCTGCCGTCTCAAGATACTTCAAGGCTTTCTCCGGATCATCAAAGGTCTCATAGGCAGCCGTGGGAATGTTATACTTCTTCATCAGATCCTTGGAAAATGCCTTGCTGCCCTCTAAGATCGCCGCGTTCTTTCTCGGCCCGAAAACTCTGAAGCCCTCCGCCTCAAGCACATCCACCAGTCCTCCGACCAGCGGATCATCCGGCGCCACAAAGACCAGATCGACCGCCTTCTCCTTCGCATAAGCAACGATCTTGTCAAATTCCATCACTCCGATGGATGGATCACACTCTGCGAGCTGTGCGATACCGGCGTTTCCCGGCACACAATAGAGCTTGTCCACTCTGGCACTCTTCTTCATGCTAACCGCTATGGCGTGTTCCCTTCCGCCGCCTCCTACAATCAAAACCTTCATGCCGTCACCTCATTTTAGTCAATTTATCTGTCTGTTCTGCGAACCTTTCCGTCAACCACACCGATCCGTCCGTTGGCAATATCGTCAATCGCCTGAGGAAGCAATATCCATTCCGCCTGTTCCATCACGCGTCTCTGTAGAAGCTCCGGCGTATCGCCGTCCTCCACCGCAACCGCCTTCTGGGCGATGATCGGCCCCTCGTCCATCCCCTCATTCACGAAATGTACGGTGGCACCCGTCACCTTCACGCCTCTTTCCAGCGCCTTCTCATGCACCTTTAATCCATAGTATCCGACCCCGCAGAATGACGGGATCAGGGAAGGATGGATGTTTACGATGCGGTTGCTGAATTTTGCCACCATCTCTTCCGGAATCCTGACAAGGAAGCCTGCAAGCACGATCAGATCCGGCTTTAGTTCACACATCTTGTCCGTAAATACCCTGTTAAAGGTCTCCCTGTCCGCATAGTCCTTCGGAGACATGCAGATCGCCTGGACACCGTATTTTTCCGCGCGCGTCAGCGCTTTTGCACCGGGATTGTTGCTGATGACGGCAAGCACCTCGGTATTGGTAATTCTGCCGCCGTCGATCGCATCCAGAATCGCCTGCAGATTTGTTCCGCCACCGGACACACACACCACTATTCTCAGCATATGGTAACTCCCTTTTCACCGGACTCACAATGTCCAACCACAAAAGGTGTCTCTCCGGCAGCACGAATCGCCGCCATCGTCTTCTCGACGTCTCCGCTCTCCACCGCAAGCACCATGCCAAGTCCCATGTTATAGGTATTATACATCATCTGATCCTCGATGCCGCCCGTCTTCTGCAGGAGCTTAAAGATGGCAGGAACCTCGTAGCTGTCCTTCTTCACCACCGCACGGATGCCGTCCGGGAGCATTCTCGGGATATTCTCATAAAATCCACCGCCCGTAATATGGCTGCAGCCCTTCACTGTGACGCCGGCATCCTTGATTGCCTTCATCGCCCTGACATAGATCTTTGTAGGTGCAAGCAGCGCCTCGCCGAGCGTCGTTCCGAGCTCGTCATAATAGGTGTCAAGGCTCTCCTTCGTCATCTCGAACACCTTTCTCACCAGAGAAAAGCCGTTGGAATGTACCCCGGAGGACGCGATGCCGACAAGGGTATCGCCCGCCTTGATATTCTCTCCCGTAATCAGATCCTTCTCATCCACAACACCGACCGCAAAGCCCGCAAGATCATATTCTTCCTCCGGCATCAGTCCGGGGTGCTCGGCTGTCTCGCCGCCGATCAGCGCCGCTCCCGCCTGCTTACAGCCCTCTGCAACACCCTTGACGATCGCAGCGATCTTCTCGGGATAATTCTTTCCGCATGCTATGTAATCGAGGAAGAAAAGAGGTTCTCCTCCGGCACATGCCACATCATTGACACACATGGCAACACAGTCGATGCCGACAGTATCATGCCTGTCCATCAGAAATGCCAGCTTGATCTTCGTGCCGACGCCATCCGTACCGGAGAGCAGCACCGGCTTCTCCATTCCCTTGATGGCTTCCATGGAGAATGCACCGGAAAAGCCTCCAAGCCCTCCGAGCACCTCCGGGCGCATCGTCTCTTTCACGTGCTTTTTCATCAGTTCCACTGATCTGTACCCTGCTTCGATGTCAACTCCTGCGTTCTTGTAATCCATCTTCTCCTCATTTCCGGCCTGCAGCCTCTGTATTTTCCCCGCCCGATACTATTTATTTCTTCTCTGTCAGATAGGCCTTGTAGCCCTTCTCCTGCAGCTTTGCATCCTTGGCAATGACCTGTTCCTTCTGCGCCCTGCTGTATTCCTTCAGCTTTTCAAGAAGTGCATCATCCGACGCTGCAAGGATTTTCGCAGCAAGGATAGCCGCATTCTTTGCACCGTCCACAGCCACGGTCGCCACCGGAATTCCGGGCGGCATCTGCAAAATGGAAAAGACAGCGTCCATGCCGTCCAGATTTTTCCCTGAGAGCGGCACGCCGATGACCGGAAGCGGAAACAGCGCCGCACACATACCGGGAAGCGCCGCCGCCATACCGGCTCCCGCGATCATCACACGGATTCCGCGTCCCTCCGCGCCCTTCGTCCACGCGATCAGTTCATCCGGCTCCCTGTGTGCCGAAATGATCCGCATCTCGTAGTCAAGTCCCAGTTCTTCCAGCATATCTGCCGCTTTTGCCATGACTGCCATATCGGAGTCACTGCCCATTACAATGCCAACCTTCGGCGCCTGTCCTGTCTTAGCCATAATAACCCTCTTTTCCGAAGTCCTGTCCGTATCGCCGATACGAACGGCTACCTTCATCTTACTAAAATAAATGTCTTAACGCAACTCCTAATTTTGGTTAAATGCCTCGTTCAACACTTCCGTTCCGGGAAGCACAAACCGGCCGTTGCGGATAATTTCGATCCTGCTGCCGTCCTTGGTAACCGCTGCAAGCTCGCCCAGCTCGTCATAGGGGATGGTAATGTCCGTATGACAGTTGAAATATGCCTCCTCCGGCTTTTCCTTCCGCAGTCTTGACCTCGAATTCTCTCTCGCCACGATTTCTTTTCCGTCCGGATTATACACTGCAATGTCCTCTGTTCCGTGGTAGCAGGTATCGCCCACGGCAAAGTGCGGCCCCGTCTTCTCCGCGATCAGGATCGGCAGCTTCGCCTCGACACCGAGTCTTCTCGCCATGACATACGCCGTTGTGTTCGTTCCGATTGCAAACTCACCGATCGGCAGCGTCTCATGCCGGAACAGGATATTTTCCTTGATAAAGCTCTGATTATCCTCTTCCTTCTCGAAATTATCGCAGGTGTAATCCTTAATCATTCCATCCTCAAAGGTGATCGCAAGGTTGCGGTATTCCAGTCCGTTCAGGAATACCTTCGTCACATGTAAAAGTCCGTTCGTCCCCTCCAGCACAGGCGAGGTAAACACTTCACCCACCGGGATATTCACGTCGGCGACGCAGTTTTCAAAGATCGTCTCCTTGTCAGGATTTTTCAGCTTCCAGAGGTTCACCTTCAGCTCTGTCCGGTTCTCGCCGCAGCCTCTTACCTCACAATAGTCAGCTTTGTCCAGCGCGTCGATCAGCTTCTGCTGTACATCCCTGTAAAGCATGTAATCGAGCGTATTCAGCTTGATTGTCTCGTCAAAGAGCTCCTTGAAGACCGGTCCGATCTCCGGCACAGGGAACGCGATAATGGTAAAGCTCCGCTCCTCCTCAATGATATAATTCTTGCGCAGCTCGGTGTATTTCGTGAGGAATTCAATCCAGAGCTTATTCTGCTCCTCCGACAGCTTCAGACGCTCCGGTTTGTTCACCGGATTAAAATCTGCCTCGCCGAAGGTCTGCACAACCGCAGGTCCCGCGTAACCGTTTGCCTCTTTTTTATATTTTTCAAAAGCGGTGTGCAGTACCTCCAGACGGCGGTTCACATAGTTCTTGTCCAGAAACAGTGCATTGTCATCCTTATGGTCGTAGAGATACTGTCTGTTGACCGTTCCTCCCTCGATCATATTCCGGCTGATTACCAGCTTTAAATTCAACTTTTCAAAATTATGGATTGCTCTGCGGATCATGCGTTCAAAGCCGAGGTGATACCTCAGATCCGCCGACTTCTTGCGGGAGAGATCCTTTCCGGTGACTTCAAAGCCGATGCGGTATCCCTCCGTATAGGTATCCGCCATCGTCGCAATCGTCTCCTCTGGAAGCTCTGCCATGTACTTTGCCATTTCCAGCTCATTCTCCGTGACATAGGTGCCATAGCGGTACAGATAGCGCACATCCTTCAGCTCGCTATTCATGACAATATCCACATAGTAACGGTTTGCGGGATCTACCATGCAGCTGACGTTTCTCTCCTCATCCCTGTCCGCATTGTCGCTCACATGCCAGTAGAGAATGTCCCTGATCTCCTCACCTGTGGGAAGCTTTCCCTCCTCCGCAAGCGCATAGGAAAAGGCGGTATAAATCTCGAGGAACAGCTCCATTCCGACAACAACATCCTCAAGCCTTCCCTCGTATACGGCAGGAATCAGATTGCGCATTCTGACGTAGAGATGGCTCAGCTTTGCGCCGTACTCCTCCCCGAGCCTGCCCACCGCATAAGCCGGATTGCCGTAGCTCTCCTCGTAGTGTTCCGGCAGTATATCCGCATAGAGCGCCTTGTTCCGCTCCTGCAGCTCTGCGAGCTCTGCCTTTTTCAGACCGTCCTCCGCCAGAAAAGTCCTCGTCTCATCCAGCAGCAGGAGAAACCTTGCCGTGCAGTCAAAGTAATCCTTTAAATTTTCTTTTTCAAACTTCTCCGCCTGAATTTCACGGATGCGCTGGACCGCCAGTCCATAGCGCTCCTCAAGTACCTCTGTTGAAACTGTAATCTCTTCCATAATGCCCTCCATCTCTGCCATATTTTAATACTTCAAAATTCCCTCTCCGGCATCACAGGTTCGCTCCCGCGTACAGGATGAGCACAACACCCGCCAGCGCCAGAAAGTTCAAGAACGTACCCAGCACCGGAAACAGCCTGTAATATCCCTTGTCCTGAACCGTCAGGACTCCGAGGATCTCTCCTGTCAGCGAAAACAGGAACGCCAGCACGCCGGTAAAGCCAAAGCCCGTCTTCGCCGCCCCGCCGCTGCGGTAGGAAAGGAAAACGACAGCTCCCAGCGAAGCCAGACTGATGATCCCGAGGATCACTGACATGATGCCCCGTTCGGAATGTCTTTTGTTGGTGAAAATATAGCCTTTTCTTTTCTTCATAAAAACTCTAAAAGGGCACTCCCCCTGCGAAGCCGTCCGCCCCGGGAAATGCCCATTATCTGCTCCTAACCTTTAGAATAAAATTTTCGACTTTCTCGCAATCAGCTTTCCTCCGGTAACAATCAGCAGAATGCCGGACACAATGCCGATCACGATGCTGACAACTCCGATTGCGATATTGGTCGCTCCCGCTGCCTTCATTGTGTTATACACCTTCTGTTCCATAATTTTACTCCCTTCCGGTTTTCTTTCTCCTGTAATCAGGATATCATTCTTTTCACTCATCTTCTCATTAAGCACCATATGTCTCATAATATTTATCAATCGCCGCCTTCATTGTGTCATCAATATGAATCTTTCCTTTGTAGGGTCTGTTGTAAAGATGCTCCACAACCTCCTGCATATTTACGATAGCGTGTGCGTCAAATCCGTACTTCTCCTTGATCTCCGCCAGTGCACCGACCTTTCCGCCAAGCCCTTTCTCCATCCGGTTCAGTGAAACGATCAGTCCCTTCACTTCGACATTTCCCTGTGCCTTGATGATCGGATAGGTCTCCTCGATCGACTTTCCGGAGGTGGTGACATCCTCGATAATAATGACTCTGTCGCCTTCCTTCAGATTGCTGCCCAGCAGGATGCCTACATCTCCGTGATCCTTTATCTCCTTGCGGTTTGAGCAGTAGCGGATGTCCTTGCCGTAAAGCTCGCTGTAGGCTATGGTCGTTGCCACGCTCAGCGGGATTCCCTTATATGCCGGCCCGAACAATACGTCAAAGTCATCACCGAAGTTATCATGAATCGCCTTTGCATAATATTCACCGAGCTTCCTCAACTGCGTTCCCGTCACATACGCCCCCGCATTCATAAAGAAGGGGGATTTTCTTCCGCTCTTTAAGGTGAACTCGCCGAATTTCAGCACCTCACTGTCCACCATAAATTCGATAAATTCCTGCTTGTATGCTTCCATTTTGTCCTTTTCTCCTCACCTGCTCAAGCTGTTCCAGTCCTTTGAATAAAATACATCATCAAATATCTTATCCATATTACCATGAAATCTTGGATTTTTCAACCATTTCAGCGATACGTTTGGTATATATATCGTTTCATGCTTAACACTACTCTTTTCCCAATAACCACTCCGCAATATCAAACACTTCTATTCCTTCATATGTGTATTTCAGATGCTTGGTTCTTGCAATAACCATCTTAGGATAGGCATCCTTTATTTGCAGCAACGGAGAATACTCCCTCTCGAATGTTCCCGGATCAGATATATTATCGCTAACCTGGATATATATTTTCTCGCTGCCGCGTTGTGCAACAAAATCAATTTCTTTTTGATAGAGTTTTCCGACATAAACTTCGTATCCTCTACGCAGGAGCTCTATACATACGATATTTTCATATACCCGCCCATAATCCATATTTCGACTGCCTAATATTGCATAGCGCATCCCGGTATCGCACATATAAAATTTATCCGAGGTTTCCAAATATTTCTTACCCCTTATGTCGTATCGCTTAATGTCATAGAATAGAAATGCATTACATAGGTACTTGATATACTTTCCTATTGTCACATGATTTGTCGGTACTTCATTAGCAGTCAAAATATCACTTACTCTATTCGGCGAAGTCAAATTACTTATATTATCCATCAGAAACTCACTCAACTGACGAAGTACCTGTGTATCAGGCAAATTATATTTTTGTACTAAATCTCTATTTACAATCGTCTCGTACACTTCTTTGATATAAGTTGTTCTATCCAAATCAGTGTTATATGCATAGGAACCCGCAAAGCCACCCTTGATGAAATATTCTTCAAACAATTTGTCCTTGTCAACCTGGTCACTATAATATTCACAATACTCCTTGAAACTGAATGGAAACATATGAATTTCGATATATCTTCCCGTGAACAAGGTTGCCAGATCTGCACTAAGCAAAAAAGCATTGGAACCGGTTATATAGATATCATATTTATTTTTTGAATATAGGCTGTTTATTGCCAGCTCGAATTTTGGACATAACTGCACTTCGTCCACAAATAGATAATTCTTCTTTTCCTTATCATACCTATCTTCCACATACTTGTGCAAAGCATGATATTCCTTTATTTCTTCAAACTCCAAATCCATAAAGTCTATAAAGATAATATTAGAATCTTCAAAACTGCTTTTTAAATAAGCAATATACGCCTGCATCAAATTAGATTTTCCGGAACGTCTGATGCCGGTAATAATCTTTATATCGGGAGTGTCTTTTAACGCTTTGATTCTTTCTAAATATCGTTGTCTTACAATCGTCTTCATGCCTTTGCCACTTTCGAAACTTTAATTTTTTTGCATTTTTGAAACTAATTATAGTATAACATTTTTTATATATTTTATTCAACCATTCAATTTCCAAACTTTAATTTTTTTACTTTTTTGAAATCCGTGTTTTCATCATATCTTTCATAAAAACATGCCACAAACCGATTTTTTCAAGAATTGTGGAACACAATTAATATTTTATACTAAAACCCATGCACCCGCCTCCCGGCAAGCACATGGGTTTCTACACCGTTTCCATATGATATTTGACGTCTCCGTCTCCAAATCAGCTGCAATCTACTGCACCATTTCAATCAACTGCTCCGGTTTCATTTCTCCTAAATCCTGCTTGTCAATCTCCGCATCTCTTTGTCTTACCGATACCGAAGCATTGTTCTGCTCATTTTCACCTACAATGACCATATACGGAACCTTATCCATACGAGCCTGGCGTATCTTATAGCCCAGTTTTTCACTTCTGCAATCCAATTCCACTCTGATATTATTCTCGTCAAGCAAATCCGCAACCTTCTTTGCATAATCATTATACTTATCAGACACCGGCAGAATCTTAACTTGAACCGGCGCAATCCATACAGGGAATTTTCCTGCATAATGTTCTATCAAGATGCCGATAAAGCGTTCAATAGAACCAAACACAACTCTATGCAGCATAATCGGACGGTGTTTTTCTCCATCTGCACCAATATAATCAATATCAAATCTCTGAGGAAGCTGGAAGTCAAGCTGAATCGTTCCACATTGCCACGTTCTGCCTATGGAGTCCTTTAAGTGGAAATCGAGCTTCGGTCCATAAAAAGCGCCATCGCCCTCATTTATCACATAGGATTTACCCATTCCCTGCACGGCCTTTTCCAATGCCTCTGTAGCCAATTCCCAATCCGCATCACTGCCTATGGAATGTTCCGGTCTCGTTGACAGCTCAATCTCATAAGGAAAACCAAACTTCTGATACACCTCATCAATCAGTCGCATAACGCCTTGTATCTCGTCCATTACCTGATCTTCCCTCATAATAATATGAGCATCATCCTGCGTAAAGGAACGTACCCGCATAAGACCGTGCAGCGTCCCCGATTTTTCATGACGATGTACAAGCCCAAGTTCTCCCATCCTCATAGGCAGTTCTTTATACGACCTCGGCTCCAGTTTATACACCAGCATACCACCCGGACAACTCATTGGCTTTATTGCATAATCATCATCGTCCACCTTAAGCGAGTACATAGAATCTCTGTAAAAATCCCAATGGCCTGACGTTTCCCAAAGCCTTCGCTCCAACATAATCGGCGTAGATATTTCCACATATCCGTCTCTCCGATGAATTTTTCTCCAGTAGTCAATCAGAAGATTTTTCAGCACCATTCCTTTGGGCAAAAACACAGGTAATCCCGGACCCTCATCAAAAATCGTAAAAATTCCCAGTTCCTTCCCAAGTTTTCTATGGTCTCTCGCCTTTGCCTCTTCCAGCATATGCACATATTCCTCCAGCTGCGATGCTTTCGGAAACGAGATACCATAGATTCTCGTAAGCATCGGATTTTTTTCATTTCCCCGCCAATATGCGCCTGCTACGGACAAAAGTTTAATTGCTCTAATCTGACACACGTTGGAAAGATGAGGGCCTGCACAAAATTCCTCATATTCTCCCTGCTTATAAAAAGTAATCTTCTCTGACGTCTCCAATTCCTCAATCAACTCAACCTTGTACTTTTCACCCGCCCCTTCCATAAAGTGAAGTGCTTCTTCTTTTGACTTTTCAATAACTTGTAACGAAAGAGACTTTTTCACTATCTTTCGCATTTCTCCCTCGATTGCCTTCAAGTGTTCCTCTGAAAACGCAAATGAAAAATCAAAATCATAATAGAATCCATTTTCGATAGCCGGGCCGATGGCACATTTCGTTTCCGGATACAAGCGCTTTACCGCTTGCGCCAGTACATGTGCGCTCGTATGCCAAAATGCCTTTTTCCCCTCCTGTTGTTCAAAATTCACTTCTACAATTTCTCCATTGTTTCGTAGAACCTTCATAATTGTTGCTCCTTTCTGTTTTATTTGGCAACAACATAAGAAAAGCACCCATAAGACCATAATTAAATAGTCTTAAGGGTGCATTCAGCACGGTTCCACCTTAACTTTTCACTTCAGATTCCATCAAATCCTATCCTTTAACGCAGGCATACGGTAACACTTACTCATTTCGGCATTACAGCTCTGGAATGGTTTTCGTCCACCTTCCGCATAAACAGCTTCCACCAAATGCTGCTCTCTCTGGATGTTTAGGGATAAACTACTCTTTTCCGTCAACGCTTTTCTTATGTTATTGTAGTCAATTTTAGCATAACTTTTTGTTCATGTCAATGTCTTGACTGAACAGGCTGAAAACGCTTTTTATACGCAACCGACCGGCCCCGATACTCTTACTCCCTGACATATCTCTGGTTTCTGTTATTGGGCTTATCCGGAATTGTCATACGAATCAGGTCCATATCTATTGCCGGGCGCAGATAATTCCTGCGGAAGCCTTCTTTGGATTTCAATCCCAATTTGTTCATCAGCGCATTGCTTGTGTAGGGAACATCATATTCCATAACCTCAAGCAGCCTCTTGAGGTATTCCGTGAGCTGTTCATTATCCTCCCTGATCTGGACAGAAATATCATCCAAATTGTAATTGTAAAAGGTGGCTGATAAGCTCCCATAAGATACCCCGATAATTTCTCGCAATATCTTGCGTACTTTCTTACTCTATTATACAGTATATCCGCAAAAAAGCAATCGTTCCGCACCGTTAAACAGCTTACCGGAAGGTGATCCATTTCCCGATAAACGGGATTTTCCCAACCACCCACGCAAGGAACATTCCAACAGAAAAGATGGCGATTGTCATAACGGGAATGGATATTGCCACAGGATAATTGATGACAATAATTCCGATCAGCTGCAGCTTGTCAATGAAGAAGGGATGTATCATGTAGACAAAGAAGGTTCCCATTGCCAGCGTTGTGATCCACTTTTTATCTGCGGCCTTCTCCGGCAGCTTCCAATGAACAAACAGGATAAATACAGCGGCGCTGTAAATAAGGACATTCAACGTGCCCGGACTGTAGTAATTCGGATCATGTTCGCCCGACTCTCTGCAATAGGAGATCGTTTTTATAATCGTAAACAGCATCGCACCGACTCCCGATGCATAAATCAGGTATCGGAGCTTTTGGGGAATCTGTACTTTCCGCAGGTAAAAGCCTGCAATGAAATAACCGATGTAACCCATCAGGGCATAAAGATGCATATTGGTCAGGAGCGCCAGTGTTCTCTGCATATCAAAGACCGAAATCACGATCTGAAGGACAAACCGCACCAGCACCCAAAGCGCCAGAAAATATCCCGTCACTCTGAGATCCTCACACATTTTCCGCAAAATCGGGACAAGAAGATAGAAGCCGAACAGATCCAGCATGAACCACATATGCCCATGTCCCATCATCAGCCGGATCCACGCGTTCTCCCACATGTCTGCCGTCACCGTACCAAAGCCCTGCGTGACGCCATGGAAAAGAACACTCTGAAAAGCATAAAAGAGTGACCACAGATAAAAACCGACAACCAGCTTTCCCAGATGTCTTCCCCATTTTCTTGTGGGCAGCTCTCTCTCCGGATCTAACAGAAACATTCCGCTGAGCATAAAAAAGACCGGTACTGCAAATCTGGTGAGACCGTCGAACACCGTCATGATTGCAAATTCGCTGCTCTGCACATCTGCCACACCCCAGTAGCTCTCCGCCACATGCAGCTGAACAACCGCAAAGCATGCAAGAATTCTGAGAATATCGTACTTCACTTCTCTTTTCATAAGTAATCTCCTTAAAAAAACCGGGAGCCTCACAGTCCGCGATGCTCCCGGAATATCCTTTTATCCTTTTTATGCCTGAGCAACATCCTTCATGGAGAAGCTGATTCTGCCCATCTTATCCTTGCCGAGACAGACAACCGTAACAACATCGCCAAGCGTCAGTACATCCTCAACGCGGTTGATTCTCTCCTTTGCAATCTTGGAAATGTGTACCATTCCCTCCTTGCCGGGTGCAAACTCGAGGAATGCGCCGAACTCCTTGATGCTGACAACCTTGCCCTTGAAGATCTGACCTTCTTCAAAGTCGGTGACAATGATCTTAATCATCTCTACAGCCTTGTCCATCATTTCCTTGTCAGTACCGCATACAGAAACCTTACCGTCGTCCGTGATGTCGATCTTGACACCGGTGCGGGCAATGATCTCATTGATCGTCTTACCTCTCTGGCCGACAACATCGCCGATTCTGTCAGGATCAATCTGGATGGAGATGATCTTCGGTGCATAAGGGCCGACCTCCGGTCTGGGAGCCGCGATAGCGGGCTTCATGCAGTTATCCATGATAAAGAGTCTCGCGTCACGGCATCTTGCGATGGCGCCCTCGACAATAGGTCTTGTCAGTCCGTGGATCTTGATGTCCATCTGGATTGCGGTGATGCCTTCCGTTGTACCGGTCACCTTGAAATCCATGTCTCCGAAGAAGTCCTCAAGTCCCTGAATGTCTGTGAGCAGAACGAAATCGTCATCCGTCTCGCCTGTCACCAGACCACAGGAGATACCTGCAACCATCTTCTTGATGGGAACACCCGCTGCCATCAGGGACATACAGGATGCACAGGTAGATGCCATGGAAGTAGAACCGTTGGACTCGAAGGTCTCAGATACGGTACGGATTGCGTAGGGGAATTCCTCCTCGCTGGGCAGCACGGGAATCAGAGCTCTCTCTGCCAGTGCGCCGTGGCCGATCTCACGTCTTCCGGGGCCTCTTGAAGGCTTTGTCTCGCCTACAGAGTAGGACGGGAAGTTATAGTGGTGCATATATCTCTTGCTCACCTCATTCTCGTCAAGTCCGTCCAGCTTCTGCTGCTCGGAGAGAGGTGCAAGGGTACATACATTACAGATCTGTGTCTGTCCACGCGTAAACATTGCGGAGCCATGCACGCGGGGAATAATGTCAACTTCCGCAGCGAGGGGACGGATCTGTGTGATCTCACGTCCGTCGGGACGCTTGTGATCCTTCAGTATCATCTTGCGGACAGTCTTCTTCTCATACTGGTAAACAGCTTCGCCGAGAATCGGAAGCCAGTCCTCCTTCTCTGCAAAAGCCTCCTCCAGCTTTGCCGTGATATTGCGGATATTCTCCTCACGGATCTGCTTATCATCCGTAAATACCGCAACCTCCATCTCCTCGGGAGTTACGAGCTTCTTCATCTCGTCGAACATCTCCTGCGGGATAGCGCAGCTGGTGTACTCGTGCTTCTTCTTTCCGCACTCTGCGACGATCTTGTCGATAAACGCAATGATCGTCTGATTGATCTCGTGCGCCTTGTAGATTGCCTCGATCATCTTTGCCTCGGGAATCTCGTTGGCACCCGCCTCGATCATGATAACCTTCTCCCTCGTGGATGCAACGGTCAGGTTCAGGTCGCCGTTCTTCCACTGCTCCTGGGAAGGGTTGATTACAAATTCACCGTCGATCATGCCGACCTGCGTCATGGCACAGGGACCGTCGAAGGGAATATCGGAAATGCAGGTTGCGATTGCCGCACCGATCATAGCCACCAGTTCAGGACGGCACGCAGGGTCAACACTCATAACCATATTGTTCAGTGTAACGTCATTTCTGTAGTCCTTGGGGAACAAGGGACGCATAGGTCTGTCGATAACACGGCTGGTGAGAATTGCATTTTCACTCGCCTTACCCTCACGCTTGTTGAAGCCGCCGGGAATCTTTCCCACCGCATACATCTTTTCCTCGTACTCAACGCTCAGAGGGAAGAAATCAATTCCGTCTCTGGGCTTCTCAGATGCCGTCGCCGTACAGAGTACAACCGTATCTCCGTAGTGCATGAAAGCGCATCCGTTTGCCTGCTTGCCGACACGGTCAATATCGACCTTCAGTGTACGTCCTGCAAGCTCCATTTCATAGCTCTTGTACATAAAATCCTCCATTCCGCCGCTTTCGCGGCATTCACTTATTTGTAAAGGAACAGAAGACACCGAAACTACTGAAAAAAACACGCACCGCATATCCTTTTCAGCGGTCTCGGAACCTTCTTCTGTCCCGAATTACCACACTTTTACACAACACAAGCGGAAGCGCCCTTCCGGGCTGCCTTCCGCTCTCATTGTCTCTGATATTATTTTCTCAGGCCGAGCTTCTCGATCAATGCACGGTATCTCTCGATATCCTTCTTCTTCAGATAATCCAGCAGACCACGTCTCTGTCCTACCATCTTCAGCATACCGCGGCGGGAATGATGATCCTTCGGGTTCTCCTTAAGGTGATCTGTCAGCTCCTGGATTCTTGCTGTCAGGACTGCTACCTGTACCTCGGGTGAACCGGTATCGCCGGGTGTTCTGGCATACTCGTTCATGATTGCTGTTTTCTTTTCCTTTGAAATCATTTCGTTTTCCTCCAAATTATTATTTGTACCGCCTGACACCAAGCCCCGGTCGGAGTGTCCGAAAGCTGAGCGTCGGCTAAACCATACTTAGCTATATTAACACAGTTGTTCCAAATTGTAAAGCATTTAATCTTGCAGAATATTCACATACTTCACCGGCGTGCGGTAGTTGTACTTGCTGATCTTGATGCCTGTCTTCGGGCTGCTCGCGTGGATAACGCGTCCACCGCCGATATACATTGCAACGTGGTTGATCGTTCCCGAGCTGTTCGCATAGAAGATCAGATCGCCGGGCTGCAGCTCGGATGCCGTGATCTTCTTTCCTTCGTTTGCCTGCGCTCTCGACGAATGGCTCAGCTTGACGCCGAACTTCTTATAAATGCTCATCACAAAGCCGGAGCAGTCAGCACCCTTTGTCAGACTTGTGCCGCCCCATACATAGGGATTTCCGAGGAACTGCTTTGCGTACTCTACCATCTCCACGCGCACATCCGACACACCCGCTCCGTAGAGAAGCTCCGTCATTGTTACCGCTGTGTCCAGACGCTCCTCGACCGTGACATAATCCGCGGAAATATAGGCCTCCTCGCCGTCGATGGATACTTTCACCCAGCCCTCGAGCATTTCAACATATTCCAGTTCCTCGCCCTTCGGCACCTGTGTCAGAACGGCGCTGTCCGTGCTCGGTTGGTCTCTTACATTCAGTCCGTCCGTATTTGCGACCGCAACTGTGCGCACAAGGTCGTTTGCCTGCATCTTTGCATCAGGCCCGGTCAGCAGATAATCCATGCTGACATAGCCCTCCACCTCGCCGGAGGTGATATGCGCCCAGCCGTCCTCAGTCGTCTCAAGCACCTCACACGCGGAATTTTTAGGCATCTTCCCGACCAGCTTTCCTGTCGTAGACGGGGTCTCACGGACATTCAGGTTACCGCTCTCCACATCCGCAATACCGATGTTCGTATAGCCCCAGGAGGCTCCCTGGGCCTGAATTGCCGCCTCAATATATTCCTCCGAAGAAAGCTTTGCCTCAAGGACAGAGGCGATGCCCGCGGACGGCAGAATATTTTCAGCCGCCTCCGCACACATTGCCGGAGCGCTGAGTACCAGTGCCAGTCCGGCGGAAACGATTATCATTTGTTTTTTATAAGAAAAGAGTTTCATTCATTTGTCCTCATAATTTGAATCAGTAATTACAAATTTGTTACAATTTTATTACGCCAATTCAAATTATAACGTTGTACTCTTCTCCTGTCAAGCCTGTTCTTCCGACTCTTTCTCCGCGTCAATGATTGCAAACGCAATATTCGTCGCATGGTCGGCAACTCTCTCAAGCCCGGATGCAATATCCGAGAAGATCATGCCTGCCTCCGGCGTGCATTCGCCCTTTGTCAGACGGCGGACATGGAACTTCTGCAGCTCCTTCTCCTTCTCGTCAACCATGTCCTCCAGCCGGATAACCTCCTGCATATGTGACTCATCACCCTTCGCAAACATATCCACCGAATACCGGATGAGATCATTTACCATGTCAAGCATCTCACCCATCTCCTTCTGGGCTTCCTTGCTGAAGGAAATTCCTTCCTCCTTGCGCTGTCTCGCCGCGTCCGCGACATTCTCCGCGTGATCGCCGATTCTCTCAATGTCGTTCACCACATGGAAAAGCGCACCGATGCTCTTTAAGTCCTCGATCGGCAGCGTTGTCTGGTTGATCTTCACAAGGTAATCCGTAATTGCATGGTTCAGGAAGTTGATATTCTTCTCCACCTCGTAGACCTCTTCAATGTCGTCCTCATCCAGTGTAATCAGCGCGTTCATTGCACGGTTCAGGTTCTCGCTTGCGAGGGATGCCATTCTCTCCAGCTCCTTCACAACCTCGACCACCGCCGTTGCCGGGTTGAACACCACCTTGTCACCGATATATTTCAGCTGGTAGCTCTCCCTGTAGCCGACCTTCTTATCCTCGCCGGGCACACAGAGCTTCGACAGTTTCACGATCAGTCCTGAGAACGGAAAGAGCACAATTACCTGGAATATCTTGATCATCGTGTGGGCATTCGCCACAAATCTTCCCTTGTCCGAGGAAATCGACCAGATAATCTTCATCACCTGATCCTCCGCCACAAACAGTACCAGATACAGCAGCACCGTACCGATCACATTGAACCAGAAATGAATCAGCGCCGCGCGCTTTGCCTCCTTTTTTCCGGCAAGCGATGCCAGCAGCGCCGTACTGCACGCCCCGATATTACAGCCGAGGATAATGTAAAGTGTGATATGAAGGGAAAGCAGATCCTGATTGGCAAGCAGCAGCACAATGCTGACTGTGACGGAGGAGCTCTGGATCACAGAGGTCAGCACCAGTCCCACCAGTGTCGCCATCAGCGGATTTTTCAGCGATCCCAGAAGATTTACCACCGCCGGCACATCCTTCATGCACGCCATGGCGCTCGACATCGTGCTCAAGCCCAGAAACAGCACGCCGAAGCCGATAATGATGTCGGCGAATTTCTTGATCTTCTCCTTCTTGACAAACATCGCCGTCAGCGCCCCGACAAGAAGGATCACCGGCGCGTATGCCGACAGGTTGAACGAAACGAGCTGGGAGGTGATCGTCGTACCGATGTTGGCACCGAAGATCACGCCCGCCGCCTGATAAAGATTCATAAGTCCGGCATTGACAAAGCTGACCACCATCGCCGTGCAGGCGGAGGAGGACTGGATAATACCGGTAAACACAACACCGACCAGCATACCGGTGAACCGGTTTGTGGTAAAGATCTCAAGAATGCGGCGCAGCTTTGCTCCCGCCACCTTCTCGATCGAATCGCTCATAACACGCATGCCAAAGAGGAAAAGCCCCAGGCCGCCCGCCATCGACAAAAATATACTAGCATTCATATGGATACCTCATCTCAATCGTCATGTCTCTATGGTGTGCACCGCCATTCAAGTCCGGCGGCAATGTCCTCCTGCAGCTGATGCTTCAGGTCGTCAAGGCTGTCAAAATGTTTCTCCGGCCTGCGGAATTCATGCAGATATACCTCAATGTCCTCCCCATAAATCTCACCGTCGAAACGATAGAGATAAGATTCCACCCCAATTACCTTCTCATCCGTCACCGTAGGCTTGCAGCCCACATTGCTGATTGCGCGATAGGTTCTTCCGTTATGGCGCACACTGGAGTAGTAAACGCCGTTCGGCGGCAGCAGCTTGTCCGCTCCGGGAATGATGTTCACCGTCGGAAAACCGAGCGTCCTGCCGATTCTCTTTCCCTCGACCACTTTCCCCGAAACCATGTAGGGCATTCCCATCAGCTTTTCCGCCAGAATGAGGTCCCCGCCCTCCACCTTGCTCCGGACGAGCGTGGAGCTGACCTCCTGTCCGTCCAGACATACCTTGTCTATCGTCCTGACCTGGAAGCCCAGCTCGGGTGCCATCCTCCGCAGCAGATCAGCATTTCCTCTGCCTCCCTCGCCGAAGGACAGATCGTTTCCGGCAGCGATCAGCCGCGCATTCATCTGCCTGGCAAGCACCTCCGTCACGAAGGTCTCGGGCGCCATTGCCGCTGTCTGCGCGTTCAGCGGAAATTCGATGAGGATATCCACATTCATCCTCTCAAAAAGCAGCCGCTTTTCTTCCTTCGTCGTCAGCTCCCTGCCGTCAGAAAAGCCGAAGAAAACAGCCGGCGCCGGTTCAAAGGTGAACACGCAGGCCGCCATTCCCTTCCGCTTGCAGGACAGGATCTCCTCCAAAAGTCTCCGGTGCCCGATGTGTACACCGTCAAACTTTCCGATTGCAACAGCAGTTTCCTTTTCAAGAATAAAATCAGTCGTATTGCTGATAATCTCCATAGTCATCCTCACAAAAACATTTTAACAGGCCGATACCACCGCTTCTGTTCCTCATAGGCATAGATACCGGCAAATCTGCCATCAGGGCGGTAAACCCTGACCCACCTCTCCGGCTCGGGTGTCACTGTCTCTGCGAACTGTGCCGGAAAAAGCGCATTTCCGTTCTCCAGAAGTCTCGCCGCCTCCGCCGTAACATGCAGCGCCGGTGTCTCCTCAAAGAGGCTGTCCACGGGCTGCACCACCCGTTCCAGTTCACCGCTGTCCTTCAGCTGCTGGAGATCCCCCAGTGTCAGCGCATCCTCCAGCCGGAACCTTCCGGCCTTCGTTCTCTGCAGGCTCTGCATAGCGCCGCCGCAGCCGAGCTTCTGGCCGATGTCCGAGCAGAGCGTTCTGATATATGTGCCCTTGGAACAGACAACCCGCAGCTTTACCACCGGCAGTCTCATTTCCAGTATTTCCAGTTCCAGAATCCTGACCCGTCTCGCCTTGCGCTCCACTTCTTTTCCGGCTCTCGCCAGCTCGTAGAGCTTCTTTCCGTCTACCTTGAGCGCCGAGTACATAGGCGGGATCTGGTCGTAATCTCCCAGAAACGACAGGCAGGCGCGGCTTACCTCTTCCTCTGTGACCGTTACCGGGCTCTCCCGGAGCACGCTTCCCGTTGTGTCCTGCGTGTCCGTCTCCACACCGAGCAAAAGCTCCGCAACGTACTCCTTATCCCGGTCTGTGAGCATATCGCAGAGCTTGGTTCCGCTGCCGAGACAGACCGGAAGCACGCCTGTCGCCGCCGGGTCGAGAGTGCCTGTATGTCCGATCTTCTTCTGTCCGCAGATGCCTCTCAGCTTCGCAACGACATCGTGGGAGGTAAAACCGGTCTCTTTATTCACTATGATAATTCCGTTAATCATAAGGCTCCAATCTGTTCGGCAATATGTAGGGACAGGTTGTTCACACAGTCATGGAACGTTCCGCGCATCGTACAGCCTGCTGCCCTCGCATGTCCGCCTCCGCCGAAATAGGACGCCACCTTTGCGACATCCACCGTCTCGCCGGAGCGCATACTCACCTTATATTCCAGCATATCCGTCTCATACATGAAGATTGCGCACTCAATGCCGTCGATATTTCTCAGCTGGTTCACAATCCCATCGAGATCCTTGGAATCCACCTCGTAGAAATCCATGGTCTTACGGTCAACGACGCTGACAATACATCTGTTGTCCATGAAGCGGACGCTCTCCATCAGCGCCCGGCCCATGATCTGCGTCTGGAGATAGGTCTTCTGGTAAAAGGTCTCCAGAATCAGTCTGGGAAAATCAAAGCCGTAGGAAATCAGCTTTGCGCCCTTCTTCAACGTCTCAGGTGACGTGTTGGAATACTGGAACACGCCCGTATCATGGATAATGCCGATGTAAAGCGCCTCGGCAAGCTCTCTGTCCAGCTTCTCTTCATCGATCAGATCATAGATCAGCTCGCAGACAGATCCCACCTCGGGCCTGATATAGTTGACATCACCATCCCCCGCATTCGTGATATGGTGGTCAATATTGATTGTCTTCGCCGCTGCGGTAAAATAT
Organism: uncultured Acetatifactor sp.; assembly: GCA_934402315.1. GTDB lineage: Bacteria > Bacillota > Clostridia > Lachnospirales > Lachnospiraceae > Acetatifactor. Next base: position 64,091 of record CAKRTS010000004.1, read on the forward strand.
TTCTGCGCCTCGCCGAGCCGCTCATAACCGCAGTCGAGCGCCAGAAAGACATCGAAGGGAGCCTCCTCCGGGAAGCCGCTGTCGATCTCCTCAAAGCCTTTCAGCTCCTTAAATATCTCTGCGGGCTTCTCAAGGAAGACCTGGACCTCCGCCTCCGGCAGACATTTCATAAGATACATGCGCATGCCAAGAACCGCACCGACGCAATCCCCATCTGGGCGGATGTGTCCGCTGATGCCGATTCTCTTCGCGCCTTCACATTCTTTCATCAAATCTAATTTCATTTCGTTTTCAGCCTCTGTTTTCCTCATCCGAAGCGATAACCTCGTCGATCTTGCGGGACATGTTCACGCCATACTCAATGGACTGATCCATGACAAAGGTAATTTCCGGCGTGTTCCTCAGATTTATGATCTTCGCAAGCTGCCGCTTGATAAATCCTTCGGCGCTCTTAAGTCCCTGCAGTGTGTTCTCCCTCGCCTCCTCATCTCCAAGGACACTGATCCATGCCTTGCAGCTCTTTAAGTCGGGAGCGACCTCCACTGCGACAACGCTTGTCCACGGGCTGATCCGGGGATCTTTGATCTCCCCCCGGATGATCTCCGCGAGCACACGCTGCACCTCCCCGTTAATCCGGGTATTCTTAATACTGTTCTTTCTCATACAACAACCTTTCTGTTAGAGCGAGAGGGAGAATGCGCAGCATTCTTGTCGATAAGGTCTAGTAAATCTTAGACAGCGTACTCTGCTGTCTTAGATTTACTCCTTATCGTGGTACCTCCACCATAATATACGCCTCTACCGTATCCAGCTCCTGAATCTGGTCAAAGCCTTCAAATACAAGTCCGCACTCGTAACCTTCCTTGACTTCCTTTACATCGTCCTTGAAACGCTTGAGGGAAGCCAGCGCGCCCTCGTAGATCTGCTCGCCGTCACGGGTGATACGAACCTTGCAGCCTCTCTGGAAGACACCGTCCTTGACATACGAACCGGCGATATTACCGATCTGGGATGCCTTAAATACCTGACGGATCTCCGCATGGCCGATCACCTTCTCCTCAAAGACAGGATCAAGCATACCCTTCATGGCTGCCTCAATGTCCTCGATTGCCTGATAGATGACCTTGTACAGTCTGACATCGACGCCCTCGCGCTCTGCCGTTGCCTTAGCCGTCGCATCCGGACGGACATTAAAGCCGATGATAATCGCGTTGGATGCGCTCGCAAGGGTGACATCGGACTCGTTGATCGCGCCGACACCGCCGTGAATACACTTTACGACAACCTCCTCGTTGGAGAGCTTCATCAATGACTGCTTCACAGCCTCGACGCTTCCCTGTACATCCGCCTTAACGATCAGGTTCAGCTCCTTCAGATTGCCCTCCTGAATCTGTGAGAACAGATCGTCCAGAGACATCTTGGACTTCGTCTCCTCCAGCTTTCTCTCCTTGTTCTGTGCAAGGTAGGTATCTGCATAGGACTTTGCCGTCTTGTCATTTTCATGGGCAAGGAATACTTCTCCCGCGCTCGGTACATCCGACAGGCCGAGAATCTCAACGGGCGTGGAGGGATCTGCCTCCTTCACCCTTCTTCCCTTGTCGTCAATCATGGCTCTTACCTTGCCGTGACTTGCGCCTGCGGAAATAAAGTCTCCGACATGCAGTGTACCCTTCTGAACCAGAACGGTCGCAACGGGTCCGCGTCCCTTATCCAGCTCCGCCTCGATGACAAGTCCTCTCGCACGGCGCTTCGGGTTTGCCTTGAGCTCAAGAATATCCGCTGTCAGCAGGATTGTCTCCAGAAGGTCCTCAATGCCTTCGCCGGACTTCGCGGACACCGGTACAAACTCCGTGCTTCCGCCCCAGTCTGTGGCGATCAGTTCATATTCCGTCAGCTCCTGCTTTACGCGCTCAATGTTTGCAGAGGGCTTATCAATCTTGTTCACAGCGACAATGATCTCGATGCCTGCAGCCTTTGCATGGTTGATTGCCTCGACCGTCTGCGGCATCACGCCGTCATCCGCAGCGACAACAAGGATCGCAATATCCGTCGAGTTCGCACCACGCATACGCATTGCCGTGAACGCCTCGTGTCCGGGCGTATCCAGGAAGGTGATCCTTCTGCCCTTCACGTTTACAGTATACGCACCTATGTGCTGTGTGATACCTCCCGCCTCGCGGTCGGTCACATTTGTCTTTCTGATCGCATCCAGCAAGGACGTCTTACCATGGTCAACATGACCCATGACACAGATAACGGGCGGTCTTTCCACCAGATCCTTCTCGTCCTCCTCGTCCTCCTTCAGGAGCTCCTCGATCACATCGACCTTGACTTCCTTCTCGCAGAGGATGTCATATTCCATCGCAATGTTTTCAGCGTCCTCGTAGGCGATTTCCTGGTTCACCGTAACAATCTTCCCCTCAAGGAACAGCTTCTTCACAATCGCTGACGGCTGAATCTTCATCTTGTCAGCCAGATCCTTGATTGTGATGGTCTCGGGCAGGGTGATTACCTTGATAACCTCCTCCACCGTCTCTTCCTTCTTCTTTTCGGGCTTGATAAATCGTCCGGGCTTATTCTTCAGCGTCTCGTCTTCCTCATAGATATGCTCTCTCTTGGAACGCTTATCCTTCTCGATACTGCTGCTTGCGCGTCTCTTATCGTCCTCGCGCCTCTTTTCCATATCCTTTGCCGGAGCCTCTCCAGCGAAGCTCTTATTCTGGTTCCTGTCTCTGAATCCGGCTCCCTGTCCGCCATTGCCTCTGTTATCGCGCGGCGCACCGTTAAAGCCACGGTTACCGCCCTGACCAGCGCCTGGACCGCGGCGATCACCCTGACCGTTTTCACCACCCGGTCTGCCAGGTCTCTGGAAGCCGTTGCCTCCTCTGTCACCTCTGAAGCCGCCATTGCCGTTGCCTCCTCTGTTCTGGAACTGTCCGCGATCCGGTCTGTCACCCTGCGGTCTTCCCTGTCCGCCCTGATAACCGCCCCTGTTGTCACGGCTGCCCTGATAACGGTTCTCAGAACCGCGGTTCTCGGAATTGCGGTTGTCCTGATAGCGGTTCTCTCTCGCCGGTCTGTCATACTGGGAGCGCTCAGTCCTCTCGGGTCTGTTTTCCCTCGGCTGTACCTGCACGATCTCTGTCTGTACTGCGGGCTTCTGCGGTGCAGCAGGCTTCGTCTCCTGCGCCTTTACCTCCTGCCTGGTCTTCGGCTGGGGTCTGGACGGAACCATCTGGACACTCGGTGTCGGAGACGGCGGTGTCAGCGGTTTGATCGGGGTGTGCACGGGTGCTGCTGCCGGACGGTTCCTTCTGTCATTATAGCCGCCCTGCGGTCTGTTCTGGCCACCCTGCGGTCTCTGCTGTCCGCCCTGCAGTCTGTTCTGGCCACCCTGCGGCCTCTGCTGTCCGCCCTGTCCCTGTGCGGGACGCTGTGACGGCATCTTTGAATTCTGGGAATTGTTGACAAAAATAATCGTCTTTTTCTTTTTCGGCACCTCGGAAGCGGCATTCTTCTCTTCCTGCTCCGGCTTTGCAGCGGGCTTCGGTGCTTCTGCCTTTACTTCCTTTTCCACCTTGACTTCCTTTTCCGCCTTTACCTCTTTCTCGGCCTTGGTCTCCTTTACGGCTTTCTCCCTGATTTCCTCAGTCTTCGCCTGCACCTTGCCGAAAGCCTTTCTCACGGTGTCTGCGATCTCCTCCTCGACGGAGCTGCTCGCGGACTTTACCTCGATGCCCTTCTGCTGTAAAAACGCCTGTATGTCTTTGCTCTGTTTATCCAGTTCCTTAGCGAGTTCATGTATCCTAATCTTCGCCATGCTTTCCTCCACTTCTGCTTATTTCAGCTGATTCCTCTTCTTCCAGTTGTTTGACAATGCTCTTTGCTAACCCTGCTTCGCATACGCCAAGCGATGACCGCAAGTCCTTTCCGATCGCCCTCCCGAGGCTTTCCTTCGTTCCATAGCTGTACACCGGAACTCCATAGAACGAGCACTTATCGGCAAATAACTTTCTGGTATTCTCAGACGCATCCTCCGCAATGATTATCAGCATGGCGGAGCCTTTCTTGATCGCCTCCAGGGTCTGTAATTCACCACTGACCAGATTGTGCCCTCTCATAGCAATTCCCAAGAGCGAAAAAATCTTATTCTGTCTCAAGATTGTCAAACTCCTTCTCTAAAGTGTCATACACTTCATTTGGAATACTCATTTTGAAAGAGCGCTCCAGACCTTTGTTCTTTCTGGCCAGCCGCAGACATTCCCTGCTCCTGCATATATATGCGCCTCTTCCGTTCTTTTTGCCTGTCACATCCAGACAAATCTCATTTTCGGCTGTTTTCAGGACTCTCATCATGTCCTTCTTCCCTTTCATCTCACCGCAGCCAACGCACTGCCTCAAGGGTATCTTCTTTGCCATAAACCGCTTTACTCCTCAACGGGCTCTTCCTGTCCGCCCTCTTCATATTCATCGTATCCGCCGTCTTCCTCTTCATATCCCTCTTCATCGAGATAATCCTCATAGCGGAAGCCGGGTGCATCCTTCGCCTGCGTCTCTGACTTGATGTCGATCTTATAGCCTGTCAGTCTCGCGGCAAGTCTCGCGTTCTGACCTTCCTTACCGATCGCCAGAGACAGCTGGTAATCCGGCACAACGACCTTCGCCGTCTTTTCATCGGGATCAGCAAACACCGCAACGATCTTTGCCGGAGAAAGTGCATTCTGGATCAGAAGTCCGGGGTTCTCGTCCCAGTTCACGATGTCGATCTTCTCGCCGCGCAGCTCCTCGACGATCGCATTGACTCTCGCTCCGTTCATTCCGACGCACGCGCCGACTGCATCCACGTTCGGGTTATTGCTCCATACGGCGATCTTTGTACGGCTGCCTGCCTCACGGGCAATGCTCTTGATCTCTACCGTTCCGTCCTTGATCTCGGTAACCTCAGACTCAAACAGTCTCTTTACCAGTTCCGGATGAGTGCGGCTGACATTGATGCGGGGTCCCTTGGGTGTGTTCTTCACTTCAAGCACATACACTTTGATACGCTCTGTCGGGCGGAACACCTCTCCCTTGACCATCTCGCTCTCGTTCAGCATGGCATCCGCCTTGCCAAGATTGATGCTGATGTTCTTTCCCACATAGCGCTGTACAACGCCTGTGACAACATCCTTTTCCTTTTCATAGTACTGATTGTAGATAACGCTTCTCTCTTCCTCGCGGATCTTCTGAAGGATCACGTTCTTTGCGTTCTGGGTAGCAATACGTCCGAACTCCTTTGACTTGATCTCCACATGGAGCATGTCGCCGACCTTCGCCTTGGAGGAAATCTCCTTTGCGTCCTCGAGGCTGATCTGGAGACAATCGTCCTCCACATCATCCGCCGTAGGCACAACCTCCTTCTCCGCATACACCAGAAAGTCGCAGGTATCACGGTCGATCTCCACATGCACATTGTCCGCCTTGCCAAAATGATTCTTGCACGCAGTGAGCAGTGAGTTCTCGATCGCCTCGAACAGTGTCTCCTTGCTGATCTCCTTCTCCTTCTCCAGAATATCGAGCGCCTCCATCAATTCCTTGTTCATTTCTTTTCCTTTTCCTCCATTCCGATCCACACAGATCTGTTTATTTTCAATAGTTTTTCTTCTTTAAAAGTCCAGCGCGAGCCGAACCAGTGCTATGTCTGCACGTTGAAAGCTTCTCGGCACATCTCCCTCCAGGATCGTCAGCGTGTCCTGGTCAAAGCTGTCAAGAATTCCCGAAAACTCTTTGCATTTTTCGATCGGCTTAAAAAGCTTGATCTCGACCTGCTCCCCGATGCCCGCCTGGAGATGCTTATCCTTTTTCAAGGTTCTTCCAAGCCCCGGGCTGCTGACCTCCAGAATGTATGCATCCGGAATGAAATCCTCGCTATCCAGCGCATCGGATAAAGCTCTGCTGACATTCTCGCAATCCGAAATATTCACTCCGTCCGGCTTATCAATGTAAGCCCTGAGATAATAGTCGCTGCCCTCTTTCACATACTCCACATCGTAAATCGAGACACCGTTTGCCTCGGCGATGGGTGTGAGCAGCTTCTCTGTCCTTGTCTCGTAATCTTCCTTTCGGGACATCTCCCAGCCTCCTTTGAAAAAATGCTCCAACATGCAAGTAAGAGTGGCTTGCAAGCCACTCTTACTCTAGTAAACATCATTAACATTTAGAGTATAGACCCAATTTTTCAAACTGTCAACGGTTTTATCGAACTTTTTTCACGAGTTGACTTTCATCACAGACCCATGCTATTATGTTCACTGTTGTCATTCTATACATAAAATATGTACAACGAAAGGGGAATTATTATGAAATTGAAAAGTTACGTCGCAAAGGCAGGTGTCTGTCTGGGAATGTGCCTGATGCTCTGCAGCTGTGGAGACGCTGCCAGCTCAGCAGCAAATGCACCCATTCTGGAAGCAGCTGACACCAGCAGTCTGGAACTGGGCGAGGTGAGCAACGCAAGCTTCAGCATGCAGTATCCCTCGGAGGACTGGTACGGTGATGACGGGTCTGACCCGCTTTCCGTCTATTATTATTCCACTCTGGAAACCGATCAGGCCGTCAACATCAATGTACAGAAATCTGCAAATTACAATGCCAAGCTGACCGAAAAGGATCTGAAGGACGTTGTAGCCGGTCTTTCCGACAGCGAAAACGGTCTGAGCGTGGAGCTCGTCACTTCCGAACTGCGGGCATTTGACGGCGAAACGGTCCTCTACTTTGAGATTGTTTCCCAGATGACCGATGCGGTTATCGATTATATGCTGGAGAGCGGTACCTGGACACAGGATTTCCTCGACTCCATCGGCGGCCGTGAGGTGCTTCTGAATATCCCGCCGACCGACCAGATTATGATCTATGCTGTGATTGACGGCGGTCTGTATGTCTACACCGGCACTTACTACGGAGCCGATCAGAAGGATAACGTTCTGGACTGCATGACTGTACTGATGCAGACTACGAAATCTGCGAACTAATATTTTCAGCCGGATGAATGCCATGGCGCCCATCCGGCTGTTTTTCTCTTTCCGTATCAGTTCCTTCCGTCTTCATACCGGAAGAAATCAAAGTCCGCGGGTTTACGGCTTCCGCAGCCGCCGTTGTTGGCATAAATGCCGGTCAGTGTGCCCGTATGCCGCTTAGGATCATCCGGCACGCCCTCGTCCGCAAGGAAACAGCAGTCCTCCACGCTCCCAATCTTCTCCCATTCCACATCGTCATAGCTATAATAGAAGTTCCTCCGCTGATGCTCTGTAACCACCTTAAGGAATACCGGCTGCTCCTTCACCCCGGAGATCTCTGCAATCAGCTCTTCGCCGTGGTACCGGTTACTGACCAGCTGAATTTTTCTCCCGCCCTCATAGCAGACCGCGCAGCGGATATAAGTCACTGTACTGTAATAGCAGGTAAGCCCCGCCTGCTCTCCATCCCTGTCCGGATAAAATTCGAGCTTTGTCACGGCTGTGAAGGCAAGCTCCTGCTCCCGTCTGAGCAGCGTATTCTTTGCCCGAAGCTCATTCAGCTGTCCGTCTCCTGTCCAGATCCGGAAGAAGCCGGGGCGCTCCGTCAGACTGCAATTGCCTCTGTCCGGGTTTCTTACAAATTCCCACTCCAAGGACAGCTCCTCCCTGTCAAAGTCATCCTGCACCTCTCTCGCAAAGACATGCTCCGGCAGATCGGGAGCCTTCTGCACAAGGCTCGGCCCTCTTCCTTCATTTATGGTGAACCAGCCGTCCTCTGTCCACTGTACCGGATCAAGCGCCGTCTCTCTGCCGATCGTCGTGAACCGTCCTTCGTTCGGTCTGCCGCAGAGATAATAGCACCACCAGTTTCCCTTCTGATCCTGCACCAGCTTGCCGTGTCCCGCACGCTGAACCGGTGCGTTTTCATCCATCTGACGCATAACCGGATTATAGGGCGAGTTCTCATAGTCTCCGTACAGCGTCCTGCTTCTCGCAGCATTGATCCCGTGCCCGTAGCCCGTGCCGCCCTCCGCCACCATGGCATAATAAAAGCCGTCCTTTTGAAACAGGTGCGGGCCCTCCGGGCAGCGCTCACCGGTTCCCGCCCATGCTGTTTTCATTTCTCCCGCAAGGTGAAGCGAATCCTGCGAGAGCGGAACCGTCTGGGCTGCCGGCGCGATTACCATATACCGCTTCCCATTTTCATCCACAAAATGGGAGGGATCGATATTGTCCACCTCAAGGCAGACCGGCTTACTGTATGGCCCTTCCGGCCGCTCCGCCGTCATGACAAGCTGTCTGCGCATGACATTGCTGCCCCTTTTTCCGTCCGCATTCAGACGCAGCGTGGCAAAAATGTAATAGATTCCGTCCACGCAGGAAATGTCCGGCGCCCAGATGCCGTGGGAATCCCGGATTGCACTCAGATCAAGCCATTCCGGGTTCGTGATCGCATGTCCGACAATATGCCAGTGCACCATGTCGCGGGAATGAGAAATCGGAATTGCCGGAAAATACTGAAAACTGGAATTCACCATGTAAAAATCATCGCCCACCCGGATGACCGAGGGGTCAGGGAAAAACCCTCTCTGCACCGGGTTGCTGTATGTTCTGTCGTCCTTCATCTGCCTTGCCTCTCACAAACTATTCTCTGCTGACCTGATACAAGGAATAGAAATACCCCTTCTGCTCCATCAGCTCTCCAAAGGTTCCCTCCTCTTCCACATGTCCGTTCTTCATCACGACAATGCCATCGAACCGGTTCAGAACCTTTTCATCCAGTTTATGCGTGACAATAAGCCTTGTCAAGCCGTCGATATCCAGAATTGCGTTAGTGACACTGTCTGCTGTCTCGGCATCGAGCGCCGAGGTTGCCTCATCCACCAATAACACCTGTGATTTTCTTAAAAGGCTTCTCGCAATCGAAATGCGCTGCTTCTCTCCGCCCGAAAGATGGATGCCACCCTCGCCGCAGTCATAATCCCAGCCCTTCTCCTCGATCAGCTGTCTCAGCCCCGCCTTCTCCGCTGCCGCTTTCACGACATCATCGGGAAACTCCTTAAACATACAGATGTTTCTCCGTATGGTATCGTCGAAGACAAAAACATTCTGCTGGATCACCGAAACCACATCAAAAATGCTGTCGGGATTTACCTTCTTCAGTTCCTTTCCGCCCATCGTGACCTTTCCCTCATAGCCGCCGAAGTTTCCCATGACAAGGTTCAGCAGCGTCGATTTGCCGGAGCCGGAGCCGCCGACGATAGCATAGCTCTTCCCCGCTCCGAACCGCAGACTGACATCCTTCAGCACCGGTTTTTCCGCCTCATAGGAAAAGTCCACATGTTCAAAGCAGATTCCGTCTCCCACAGAATCAATGACCTCGTCCTTTCCTTCCGCGCTGTTCTCCTCGCAGTATGCGCTCAGCTTCTCGATCAGCCCCAGCGCTGCCTTTTTGTCGGCAAGCAGTGTCGGAAGTGTATTTAACGGCTGAAGAATATAGTTCATCATCTGGACGAAGGCGATGACAACACCCACGGTAATCCGCCCTTTGATCGCCATATACGCCCCGAAAACAAATACGCCGATCTGGACGGCGAATGCCGTCAGCCCCGAGATAATCTGAACCAGCTGTGAGGTTTTCTTCCGCTTACATTTGATCTGTTCCAGCTGTCCGTTTCTCTCCTCGAACAATCTGGACGTCTCCTCCTGCGCCTGAAAGCTCTTTACAACGCCAAAGCCGCTCAGAAGATCCTTCACCATGGCAACAAAATCCGCGTTCCGTGCGCTGATCTCCTTCTCCTGTTCCGCTACCCTGCTGCCGAACACGATGGCGACAGCCATCGGGGCGATACAGAGAACAATCACGAGCAGAGTCATTTCCCAGCTGTAATAAAACATCAGGCTCAGCGACAGAACCGCCGTCAGCACCGCCTCCATGATACCCACATCCGCCAGAAGATAGTTTGACTCGATCGATGTGACATCATTTGTCAGCGCCGAAATATAATTACTACTGTTATTTTTATTAAAAGCGCCGATGCTATGCGATGTGATGTCCCTGAATGCCAGATTGCGGTAGCCCGTCACAGCCCTCCTCATGAAATTGAATTTCACGCTCCGCAGGAGGAAGAACGCGGCAGCACATCCCAGCAGGAAAAGGACAACCATGACAAGCTCCTGCTTCAATTGTTCCAGCGTTCCTCCGCTTGCGAGATCCATCAGTTTCTTAATCAGACCAGCCAGCCCGATCTGAACGAAGCTGACTCCGATCGTTGCCGCAATTGTTAAAACATAATTTAACTTATTTTTCTCATAAAAAGCATGAATATATCTCTTTGCTGATTTCTGCATTTTGCTCTCCATCCTCACCGCTTCTTTAAATTCTTTGAATAACTAATGCACCGAAGGATACCCTTCCGTCGACATAAAGCGTATTTACGGCTGCGCCGTTCCCGTCCATCTCCGAACCTCCCGCGAAGGCTCTGCTGGTATTATCCACGATACTCCAGTTTTCGGGAACATGCAGAACCACCTTGCCGAAGGAGACATTTACCCTTGCAGTGGCGACGGCGTTCGGTAAAATTGCGTCCGAAAAGTAAATTTCCTCCGAACCAAATGTGCACTCCGCATTGACAGACTCAACCTCTCCCGTGATGTATTTCACCGTGCTTCCGAATGTCGTTTTCAGATAGATCTGTGTGCCTTCCCGGCGCTCCTCGTCAACCGTAATATTTTCCCCGTCCTGCTCAATCTTCCATTCAATTTTTCTTCGGAAGCGCGGGAACAGCATATTCAGGCCTGCCGCCATGAGCAGCGCAGCTCCCAACACCGGCCACGGCGTGATGGCTTCCAGATGCAGCAGTTCATCATTCACAATAATCAGGAAGGCAATGGCTAAAAGCATCTCCCAAAAGCTTCTTTTAATAATGCCGTTGATAAAGATTCCCACAAGGGCTATGCTGAACACGATCGACCAGATTCCGATCCCTTCGAGGAAGCCCAGCTTATTGACAATAAATGCAATTGCTGCCAGTATGAGCAATATGCCCCAGAATATATTTCCCTTCTGCACCTTCAATGATACCTTACCCTTCATTTTCCCTACCCTTTCCTTTCTATCGGCCGAGCCGTCTCTCATTTAACCGTTCTACCAGCAGTCTGTAATAGCTTCTGGACACCATTGCCTTCTTCCTGCTGCCTGTAAATTCCACTGTGCTGGATGCCGTCAGATTCCTCGTTATGGAGTAAATACAATCCAGATTGACAATGGATGATTTGGATATCCTCATAAAACTTCCCGGCAGAATCTCCTCCAGCTCATACAGCTTGTAATTGCAGGAGAAAATTTTATCCGCTGTGTGCGCCCGCAGCTCCCGCCCCTCCGTCTCAAAGAAATAGATTTCCTCAATCGGGACATAGAAATCTGTCTCTCCGCTGCTCAGGGTCAGACAGCGCTTCCCATTGTTCTGTTTTGAGAGATAATTCTGCAGACCGACCACGGAGTCATTCAGGCTTGCGCACCGGATGATTACTTCTTCCTCCTCCAGTCCTTCCTCAATCTCAATTTTGACCTTCATATGTCCCCACCTGTTTTTTATTCAGCCCGGAAATACAGTGCTGTTCCTGCGCCATCCTTCCCGCTGCCTACAATTACAGTATACAGATGATCCCGAATCTGTAAATACATCCGGCGCAAGAGGTAAATATTCCTGCGTGAAAAGTCACGGAAGACACCTAAAAAAGCGCCGGAGTTCTCACTCCGACGCCTTTCTGTATTCGATTACCTCATAATCGCTTTCTTTGCTCCGCTCCAGCATACACCGGTAAACACGGTCCCGCAGCTCCTGCTGCCTCTCCTTCGGCTTCAGCTTCTCATCCGGATAGAACGGCCCGTCAATGTAAGTGACGATATTGACCTTCCCCGATCTGCCCCGCCGCTTATGATAGGTGTTCGTCAGCGCATACACCGGGCAGTTTAAGCTGACCGGATAACGGAAGGATACCGCCTTAAACGGTCTGATCCCCGTATAGTACGGCCAGATATGCGCCTCCGGGTAGATCGTGACGGAATAGTTTCTGGCAATCTTGTCCTCCACCGACCGGATGAAATTCTTCATTCCGCCCAGATCACAGGGAATCGGGATCGCCCCGAGCATCTCAACAAGATGCCGCAGCCCGGGCATGGAGACATTCTCCGGGTTCACAATGAAAAAATTCCGGTGCGGATAGTTTGCGAGACTGGGGATGAAGGTATCCGCAAACGGCTGGGTATGGTTCCCGTAAATAAAATAACCACTGTTACGGCACTCCTTCAGCTTCTCCTTCCCCACATATTTCAGGTGAAATTTAAGCTTCTGGTAGAAAAATTTAACCGGCATGCTGAGCACGTTCTGAACCACCAGCGAGCAGAAGTTCCAGATACGCCCATGGAAATAGCGGAAATCCTTGTCTATCACCCGTGCCTTGATCTGTGCCTCCGAAAATTCATCATTCAGTTCGTCCGTGTAATATATGATCCTTTTACTCATTTTCCGTACTGTATTCCAGCGGAATCCCATAGAATTCCTCATAAATATGCTTCCACACACTATAGTTGCCGTCGCGCATCGCCTTGACCTGCTCCCGCTCCGTCAGCCCGCTCTGCGGATAGATGGGCTTATCGATGAACACCGTGTACTCCTGCACCGGGAAACCGTCAGGTCCGTAAGTCCCGCTGTCCTCCATCGTGATAAAAATCGGAAGCACGGGAACATGGTTCTTTGCCGCAAACTTAAACGCTCCGTTCTTTAACGGCTTCGGCTTCCTGTAGTTCCACCATAAGCTCTGCTCCGGATAGATCAGGATAAAATCGCCCCTGCGCAGAATCTTATCAACCGCCTGCAGAAAATTGTACATGGTCTTCTTGTTCTGGCTGAGCGGAAGGGTATTGCAGTTGCGGAACAGAAATCCGTAAAAGCCCGGGAAATTCGTATAATTTCCCTCCCGGATGACCTTGAACAGCTGCTTCTTCCGGTAATGGACAGAGGTCTGGAACAGATGCTCCACCGTGAAACAGTCAAAGGGATTGAAATGGTTGCAGGTGATTACCGCCCCGGACTGCAGGCCATTCAGATACTCCATGCCCTTGACATCCTTTATCACAAGCTTCCCATCCTTCAGGATTCCCTTCAGGAACTGCTCTGCAACGGCATATGCCAGCTTCACCTTGACCTTGCTTGCCGGCTTCACACGAAGATAGTCGATCTGGTCCGGCTGCAACGGAAGTGTCGGCGGATCCTCCTCCGCGTCCACGTCAAACCTGCCTTCTCTCTCCAGCTGTTCAATTCTCTCCAGAACCGCCAGTCTGTCCGCTGCCTTCCCGGGTGGCTGCTGTGCCTTGCTGTCTGCACTCTCCGGGCTGGTCTTATTAAGCTTTTCCTTCATCTCCTCACCGCCTGTTCTTTCTGTCATCTCCCACGCAATCCGCTTCCTTCTTTGCGAGCTTCAGCAGTCTCTCATGGGACTGCTCACCCTTGATCCGGTCTTCCTCGGTAAAGTTCTCCTTGATCTCGTGGATGACATCAATATATTCCGTCTGCTGTGCGTACATCCAGAAAAATTCCTGATACATAATGTCTTCAAAATGCCACGGCTTGAAGGCAAGATTGAAATGTACCAGCTTGACGTCCTCCGTCTTGATCTTCGGGTCGGGAATCGGCATTCTGTCCCATGTCTTATCGACAATCTTTACGCGCCCCTTGCAGAGACGGTTGAGATAATCCTGATCCTGAGCGACAGAAAACTTGATCTTATCTAAAACATATGTGAATTTCTCCTGAAACTTGAATCTGCGGAGCTGATCCAGATTCATCAGCAGCACTCCCGCGTTAAAATACTTCCGGCAGTCCGCAACGCCTACGACCTTTTCCACATAATCGCAGAAGATCGGGCTGCTCAGAACTGCGTCATCCGGTGCCGCCGCCACAAGGTTATCCCCCATGTCGGTATTGTACAGCTTCGCAATGTCGTCCAGAATGACAATGTCGCTGTCGAGATAAAGCACCTTGTCATACTGAGGGTACAGATTCGGCAGGAACAGTCTGAAATAGGTCGTCGCCGAATAATAATCCCTCGTATAGAGCTTATCCTTCACCTTTTTTATATAATAATTCAGATCCACAAATTCAATATCGACATTTTCTCTCTCATATTTTCCGATCTTCCGCTTATTCTCCTCGGAAATATCTGTGTTCAAAATCTTAACGAGATAAGTATTCTCCGGCGAACAATTATCAATCATAGACTGAAGTGCCACCGCGAGAAACGGACAATATCCGTCATCCACCGCGAAGAAAATCGGTATTTCCCTGCTCATCACCGGCTTTGCCATCTTGTTAAATCCTCCGTTTCCGTTATCGGCCGATCCGGCCTTTTTCATAGTCCGCCTTCCATGCAAGATACTCCTTCAGATCTTCATCAAAGGCATGGCAGTTGAGATATTTGTGAATTTCCTCCACCTGCCACTGCTTATAATTCTCTGTATGCGGATAGGGTCTGAACATCAGCCGCTTGCAGAAATGGCAGACGACCGTATCCTTCTTGTTAAATTTAGACTGTTCGTTATAAATCCGCGGGATCAGCTTCTTCCTCGTTGTCGCCTTAAAGATCGCCGACTGATCCGCAAAAAGAAGCTTTTTCGTCCGGATCAGTGCCCTTGCCTTCATGAGCAGCCCGGTCTTCCTTATCATCTCCATATTCAGGAGCAGCATTCCCGCGTTAAAATAATCCGGGCGGATCAGCCAGCAGCCGTATTTCTCCTTCACCGCCGCATACTCATAGCCGGTCACATCAATCTCCCAGAGCTGCCGTATATCGTTCGCTATCATAATATCAATGTCCAGATACAGCAGCTTATCCGGTATCTGCGGAAATCTGTCCGCAAGCAGCCGGAGCAGTGTATAAGGCGTACAATACGCTGTCTCGTTGACACAGCCGCCGAATTCCTGCTCGTACAGCTCTGTCACATCAAGCTTTTCCACCAGATTATTCGGATTCTTCTGCCGGATCACATGATTCAGAAATGCGATCTGCTCCTCTGTGATCGCCGTGAAGTCCGCCCGCAGTCTGGTCAGCTCCATCGTCATAATATAGACATGGATCGTCTCCTTTGTCCTGTTCGTCATGGAGATCAGCTGCGTCAGCGCTCCGTCAAATACCTTTTCGTTTCCACAAAGCAGGATATTAACCATATTTCCCCCGTTTTCCATCCCGCTGCGGTTATTCCCTTTCCTCAGCCGGATAGCGTTTTTCGTCAGCGACAGATGGATTATATCATATCGCCCATCAAATAGAAAGAGCCTATTTCCGCTCTGCAAATACACATTACATGGTTTTCATTACTATGTCAAGTAGTTCCAATGTTTTCCACAAAAAAAGAGACGGGCAGTTTATTCTGTCCGTCTCTCTGCTTTGTCTGTATTTACTTTCCGGCTGCCGCTTACATCATGCCCATTCCGCCGCCTGCACCTGCGGGCATTGCGGGAGTTTCCTCTTTGATATTTGCGACAACGCTCTCTGTTGTCAGCAGTGTGCTTGCTACGCTGGTTGCATTCTGCAATGCGCTTCTTGTAACCTTCGCAGGGTCAAGGATGCCTGCCTTAACCATATCAACATACTCTTCCTTGAGTGCATCGAAGCCGACGCCAACCTCAGACTCTCTCACCTTATTGATGATAACGCTGCCCTCGAGTCCGGCATTTGCAGCGATATGATACAAAGGAGCCTCCAGTGCCTTCAGAACGATCTGTGCACCGGTCTTCTCGTCGCCGTCAAGGCTGTCAGCAAGCTTTGCAACTTCCTTGGATGCATGGATATAAGCAGAACCGCCGCCGCAGATGATGCCTTCCTCCACTGCTGCCCTGGTAGCTGCCAGTGCGTCCTCAAGGCGGAGCTTAGCCTCCTTCATCTCTGTCTCGGTAGCAGCGCCGACACGGATTACAGCAACACCGCCGGACAGCTTTGCGAGTCTCTCCTGCAGCTTCTCCTTATCGAAATCGGAAGTTGTCTCCTCGATCTGCTTCTTGATCTGTCCGATTCTGGACTGGATCGCATTCTTATCGCCCTCACCGTCAACGATGACTGTGTTCTCCTTCTGAACCTTTACGCTCTTCGCGCGTCCCAGCATATCCATTGTGGTATCCTTCAGCTCATAGCCAAGCTCGGAGCTGATAACCGTACCGCCTGTCAGGATAGCGATATCCTCCAGCATTGCCTTTCTTCTGTCGCCGTAGCCGGGAGCCTTGACTGCAACTACGTTGAAGGTGCCGCGCAGCTTGTTGACGATCAGTGTCGTCAGAGCCTCGCCCTCGACATCCTCTGCGATAATCAGCAGCTTTGCGCCGGACTGTACGATCTGCTCCAGAAGAGGAAGGATTTCCTGAATGTTGGAAATCTTCTTGTCTGTAATCAGGATATAAGGATTATCCAGAGTTGCCTCCATCTTATCCATATCCGTTGCCATGTATGCGGAAATATATCCTCTGTCGAACTGCATACCCTTTACCAGATCCAGCTCGGTCTGCATCGTCTTAGACTCTTCGATCGTGATAACGCCGTCTCCGCTCACCTTCTCCATAGCGTCTGCAACCAGCTGTCCGACGGTCTCGTCACCTGCGGAAATTGCAGCGACACGTGCGATGTGCTCCTTGCCGTTTACCTTCTGGCTCATGCCGGAAATTGCCTTCACCGCACACTCTGTAGCCTTCTTCATTCCTTTTCTTAAGATGATCGGGTTAGCACCTGCTGCCAGATTCTTCATTCCGGCATTTACCATTGCCTGTGCAAGCACGGTTGCGGTCGTTGTACCGTCGCCGGCAACGTCATTCGTCTTGGTAGCTACCTCCTTGACGAGCTGTGCGCCCATGTTCTCAAATGCATCCTCCAGCTCAATCTCCTTTGCGATCGTCACACCGTCATTTGTAATCAGCGGTGCACCGTAAGACTTATCCAGAACAACATTTCTTCCTTTCGGTCCCAGTGTCACTCTCACGGTGTCTGCCAGCTGGTTGACACCGGACTCTAATGCTGCACGTGCTTCCGCACCATATTTAATCTCTTTCGCCATGATTTTTTGCCTCCATTATGATTTCATTCTTTTTTCGTTTTCCGTCCCGAAAGACGCTTCTTACTGGATCACTGCCAGAATATCGTTCTGCTTCACAATGATGTATTCCTCATTGTCAAGCTTTACTTCGGTTCCTGCATACTTGGAGTAGATGACCTGATCTCCGGCCTTAACCTCCATCTTGATCTCCTTGCCGTCAACAACTCCGCCTGGGCCTACTGCAATTACCTCCGCCTGCTGGGGCTTCTCTTTATTCTGTCCGGGAAGTACGATACCTGACTTGGTCGTCTCCTCCGCAACCAACTGCTTTAATACAACTCTGTCACCTAACGGTACTAATTTCATGGTATTTCCTCCTTATATTCTCAAAAAGCTTCTTGTTAGCACTCGTTTAATCCGAGTGCTAATCGTTAAGACATATATTAGTTTTATATGCTTCGATTTACAAACATATTCTCAGCTGTTTATAATTTTCATTCTCTCGTTTTCTCCGTTTTTCTTTTGTTTTCTCTCGTTTTCTTATTTCACTTCCAAAAAGCAGATTTAATATTTCCTTTAGAAATAGGAAAAACGGAACTAAAAAGGACACCCCCGGAGGCAGCATGTCCGCCGGAGATGCCCATAAAATACAGCATTCCTTACTGAATATTCACACCGTAGCTTCCCGTTGAGCCGATCTTGACCATAACTCCCGACTGGCTCTTCTCCCTCACCTTCGACAGAATCGCCGGAACAGCTCCAAGCAGAAGGAACAGATAAATCAACACCAGATCTCCCACAAGGGGCGCTACTTCAATGTAGCCCTCAGAAACCAGATACGGTATCAGCCGGTAACATTCAAACAGATTATATCCGGCATCTGCACCGCCGCCATCCGTCAGCAGAGCAATCGCCCAGTCGATCCTGTCCCCTATGTAGGTCATAACCAACATAATCACGCAGCTGATGACAATGCCCTTTTTCGTCAGCTTTCCGCCGAGCAGCTCATACCCCTTCAGCACGCCCACCGCCATTACCGCGCCGGAGAGCGCCGCCACATAGCCGAGCCTGCTCAGGATAATGATACAGAGCACACCGAGCAGCGACCCGAGAAATGCTCCCACAATGCCGCCGACAATGTTCTCCTTCTTCTGTTCCTGCTTCTGGGCATCGATAGAAAGCTGCCCACGCATCTTTGCCTCACACTCGGGGCACAGGTGCATGATCGTCCCGCCCGATCGGAACGCGGCAACCTCCGTCTCCTGTCCGCAGAGATTACAGCCGGGAACAAAGCCGTTCCTGCGCAGGTAGGCTGTCACGGCAGACAGTACCTCCCCAAGCTGCTGCTTCAGCTTTTCGGGCTTTGCCTGTTTCAGTGTCACGCTGATGCTGCTGCCGTCCTGCTTGCAAAGCGCAATCGGTCCGACGCTCTTGACCAGTTCCTTCGTGCGCTCCTTTGTGAGCACGATTCCGTTGGTACTCTTTGCCGCCGTATGCAATGTGAAAAAATAGGGATACCTGCTGTCTGCTGCATACAGCACAATATCAAAGCCGTCCCGCTGCCCGTACAGGACATTGCACCCGGCATCGTATCGGAATCCTATTGCTGCCGCTATCTCCGCATAGTTGTCTGTCAGTTTACTCATCCCATCTTCCCCTTCTGTATAAATATCCTCGGCTGTTTACATTAGCACTTGATCTCCAGATACCCCAGCAGCTTGGACATATCGTACTCCTCCAGCACGCCGAGGTTGGAATCATAGTATTTTCCGTCAAAATGGATCAGGTAATGACAGTAACGCCCCATCTTTTCCATCATGATACAGCACTTAGGCAGAACCGCCTCCCTGCCCTCCGTGTAAACAATAATGTCGCTGTGATCGATTCCGTAGTAATTCAGCGCGGAAATCATGCGCCCCATCGTCGCCTGCCACTCACGGCAGTCCATCACACTGATGACCTCAGCGATCGTCAGACCCGCCAGCATTGCGACACATGCCTGACCGCACAGTCCGTCCTCCGGCTGGATGATAACCTGCATGCTGTCGATCTTTCTCACCGGATTATCAAAGCTGTAAGGACTGTTCTGATCCATACGGATCAGGGAGCCGTTGATGTGCAGCAGAATCTTGTGCGGCACTCCAAGCGCTACCTTGACTGCGTCCTCATCCTCAATGTGAATCTCATAGTTTCCCTTTTCAATAGGAAGAAGTTCGCATTCAATAATGTCATTGTCCAGAACAATTTCTGCCTGAATAACATCGCGCTGCTTGCATACCTCCCACACATTAAAGGGCACGCGGATCATATATCCCTTTTCCTTCTTTTCAATCGCAGATTCAAAAAAATACCTCATTGTTCTCTCAACCTCCGTTTATTTTTATGCCTTTTTTCTTGCCTGCGACGGCGAAATTCCATATCTCTTTTTAAATAACTTACTGAAATGATAAGCGTCATCATATCCCACTGACGCGGCGACCTCCTGTATGCTCCCCTCGCAGCCGCTCTCGAGAAGCTCTCTCGCCTTCTCCAGCCGGATATTGATGAGGTGCCTGATCGGTGTATCTCCGGTCTCACTCTTAAAGATCTTTGAAATATAGAACGGACTCAGATACATATTCTCTGCAATCTGATCCAGTGAAATCTTCTCGCTGTAATGATCCTCGAAATAATTTACCATCTGCTCGACGATGTATTTCTTGTTCACGGACTCAAACGCATAACCGCCCATCCGCTCGACGGGCTCGCACTGCTCTCTTATGACAAGAAGCATCATCTGCATCAGGTAAGCCTTCAGCATAAAATAGCGCCCCTGCCGGCAAACCGCGTTTTCCGCCTCCATCGAAGAGTAGATCTTAAACAGCTTCTGCCGCAGCTCCCCGGAGGTATGCATGATATGTCCGCCGTTGGGAACCGGAAGTGAATTCGGCGCAAAATCCGGTATCTGAAAGTCTGTCGCCCCGATGAAAAACTCCGTCGTCGGAGCCTCCGCCTCCGGGCACGCCAGCGCCTGATGCCTTACGCCGGGGTTGATGATGAGGAGATCCCCCTCCTTCACGGGAATGATCCCGTCATCAAACCGGTACCTGCCTTCCCCCGAAAGAATAAACGCCATCTCCAGATAGTCATGGCTGTGGAAGCTCGCCTCATCCCGCCCCTTCTCACGCTTTCCCTTCCATGTAAAAAGGAAAGTAGGGTTAAACTCTTCAATTCTGATCCCCATGTTGTTCTTACATTCTTCCAAAATCGTTTACTCCCACAGTTTCCGTACCTCTATCAGACGATCTGCGTCAGATTCCCATTATCATTGCCGCAAATCTGAAGTATACCAGCAATGACAGCGCGTCCACGATCGTCGTGATGAACGGGCTCGCCATAACCGCCGGGTCAAAGCCCAGCTTTTTCGCTCCGATCGGCAGCAGACAGCCCACCAGCATCGCCATCAGCACAGAGGCGATAAGCGTCAGGCACACCGTTATCGAGACCATCAGCCCCACGCGGTCAAACAGCATGAGCTTTACAAAATTGGCCGCTGCCAGCGATACTCCGCACAGTACCGCCACCCGGATCTCTTTCCACAAAACACCCGGAACGTCACGATATTCGATCTCCCCGAGGGACAGTCCGCGGATCACCGTCACACTTGCCTGTCCGCCGGCATTTCCGCCGGTATCCATCAGCATCGGTATGAATGCGATCAACGCAGCGCAGACGCTCAGCGCCTCCTCAAAGGAGCTTATGATCGCCCCGGTGAAGGTTGCGGAGATCATGAGCAGAAGCAGCCACGGGATTCTCTTTTTATAGGTCTCCCAGACCGTCGTCCTCATGTAGGGCTTATCGCTGGGAACAATAGCCGCCATCTTCTCCATATCCTCAGTGGTCTCTTCTTCCATGATGTCCACAATATCATCGACCGTGATAATACCAACCAGCCGGTTTTCATTATCCACAACAGGCATGGCGGTAAAGTCATATTTCTTGAACTGCGCGGCAACCTGCTCCTGATCCATCAGGGTATTGATCGAGATGACATTCTCATGCATCAGATCCCCGATGATCTCGTCACCGTCACTCAGCAGCAGATAGCGGAGCGCTACCGTTCCGACAAGCCTTCTCTGCGCATCCAGCACATAACAGATGTTGATCGTCTCACTGTCCAGCCCCACCTTACGGATATGCTCAATCGCCTGATTCACCGTCAGATTTTCCTTCAGGGAGACATACTCCACCGTCATGATGCTTCCGGCGGAATCCTCCGGGTACCTGAGAAGGTGGTTGATCGCCTGTCTGGTATCGGGCTTCGCGTTTGCCAGTATCTTATCCACAACGTTCGCGGGCATTTCCTCCAGAAAATCCACGGCATCATCCGCCATCAGATTATCGATCACATTCGCCGCTTCCTTATCGGAAAGGGAATTAATAATCATCTGCTGGCTGTCCACCTCAAGGTAGGAAAAGACATCTGCCGCGAGATCCTTCGGGAGAATCCTGTAGACTTTCAGCAGACTCTCCTCATCCAGCTCTTCCATCAGTGCCGCAATGTCCGCGTCGTTCAGCTCAGCCAGAAACTGGCGCAGCTTGGTGTACTGCTTCGTCTCAAGGAGCTCACAAAGCTCCTGAAATTCCATCTTTCTTTCCATGGCAATTCTCCTTATGCGATTTTTTTATTAAAGTGCAACTTCGACCCGGAAGAGGGCTATCGGAACTGACTGTCTTACTCTTCATAAAAAAACCACCACCTTTCTGCCACGGAATGTCATTATTCTGCATTCACTTTTTAATTCTTACCTCATTTTATCCGTCCGTTCTCTCTTTGTCAACGAAATATAGCTCCCTGACCCTATTTATTTCACTCCTGCCGCATGTCGCCTCGGTAATCTTTTTCCGAAGCTCCTCCTCCCTGCCGGCGGGCACCATCAGCCGAAGCGTCACCTTGTCAGTATACTCCTCGGAGACCGGTTCTATTCCATGATTTGCCAGAAGGTACTGTATCTTCCCGATCCCTCCGTAATCCGTGCATACCTCCAGCTCATAGCCGAAGCGCATCCGGCCGACCGTACAATTTTTCAGCCCTTCCTTCACCGCCTGTGTGTATGCCCGGACAAGTCCGCCCGTGCCAAGGAGCACACCGCCGAAATACCTCGTCACCACGACGGCGATGTTCCGGATGCCCTCGCCCGTTAAAACCTCCAGCATCGGCCGCCCCGCAGTACCGCTCGGCTCTCCGTCGTCACTGCACCTCGTTAATTCCCCCCTGCTGCCGATCACATAGGCGGAACAGTTATGTCTGGCATCCCAGTATTTCTTTTTCATTTCTTCTATAAAAGCAGCCGCCTCCGCCTCGCTCCCGCACACCCGGATCGTAGCGATAAAACGGGATTTCTTTTCCTCATATTCGCCTTCGCCCCCCTTGAGGAGAACAAGGTACGAAGCATCCTTATCCTGATTCATAACGCGTGTTATCTCCTTTAAAAACATTCCCTTTTCACCTTAGCATAAAATGTCTAAAATGTGAAACAATTATTAAGATGAAAAGAAAACCTTTATTTACATATCTTTGTTTGGTATAATATAGCAGATAGTATGATTTAACCAGAAAGGCGAATTTCATGAATTATGGAAAGAAGGGAGTTCGTGCGAAGCAGAAGGCACTGAATTCCAAAACAGTAAAAATAGAAAAGAAAATCCTGCTCAGCCTTGTGAAGCTGGTGCTGGTTGCCATTGTCGGTGTCGGCATCTGCGGCGTTGCCGCGGGGATCGGTGCGTTCAGGGGCATCCTTGCCTCCACGCCGACCATCCGGCTGGACGCTGTCGTTGCATCCGGTCAGGCAACGATTGTCTACGACTGCGAGGGCAATGAGATCGACCAGTATGTCAGCTCCAACTCCAACCGTCTCCGCGTGGAGTCCATGGACGAGCTGCCGGACTACCTCGGCAAAGCCTTCGTTGCCATCGAGGACGAGCGTTTCTATCTGCACAACGGCATTGACTTCAAGGGTATGCTGCGTGCCGGCTGGCAGTTCCTGAAAACCGGCGGAGCGGAGGCACAGGGTGCAAGTACCATCACCCAGCAGCTGTTGAAAAATACGGTCTTCACAGACTGGACCTCCGAGGGAAAAAATACGATTAAAAAGGTCAAGCGTAAGCTTCAGGAGCAGTACCTTGCGCTGGAGATCTCCAAATATTACGACAAGGATCAGATCCTTCTCGAGTACATGAATGCCATCAACCTCGGTCAGAATACACTCGGTGTCGAGGCGGCATCGAAGCGCTATTTCGGCAAATCCGCCAGCGAGCTGACGGTATCCGAGGCGGCAGTTATCGCCTGCATCACACAGAATCCGTCCGGCTATAACCCGATCCGCCATCCCGAAGCGAACCAGAAACGCCGCAAGAAATGTCTGGAGAACATGCGTGATCTCGGCTTCATCACAAAGGCTCAGTACGACGAGGCGATCGCCGACACCGAAGCCGTGTATGAGAGAATCGGAAACTATGACGTGGACTACCGCGAGAGCACGAACGCAACCTCCGGCTCCTACTTCTCCGATGCGCTTTACGAGCAGATGAAGGATGATCTGGTAAACATTGCCGGATACAGCGAGGCAAACGCTGAGAAGGTGCTGACCGCAGGCGGTCTCCGCATCTATTCAACGCTGGATCCCATGATACAGAAGATCGCAGACGAGGAGTTTGCGAATGCGGAAAACTACCCTTCACAGGTCAACTGGTATCTGAACTATGCCCTGACCGTTGTGACGGCTGACGGTACAAAGAACAATTACAGCAAAGAAAACATGATGACCTGGTTCAAGCAGAATGTCAACAAAAACTTCAACCTCATCTTCTCCTCGCAGGAGGCTGCTTATGAGGCGGTCGACACCTATCGCGCCGCTGTTCTGGACGAACTGGGTATCGATAATGTGGAAGACAATTACGAGGAAGCTGTCTCGATGACACCGCAGCCCCAGGCCGCCATAGCCATCGAGGATCAGTCCACCGGCTATGTCGTAGCAATCGTCGGCGGACGCGGCACCAAGGAGGGTCGCCGTACCCTGAACCGCGCCACAGACGCAAAGCGTTCCCCCGGTTCCACCTTCAAGGTACTCGCTGCCTTTGCTCCGGCTCTGGACAGCGCCGGTCAGACGCTTGCAACCGTATATAACGACGCGCCCTTTAACTATGACGACGGCACTCCGGTCAAGAACTGGTACAAGACAGGCTACCGCGGCATCAACTCCATCCGCGAAGCGATCCGCCAGTCCATGAACATCATTGCCGTGAAGACCGAAACGGTTATCACGCCTCAGCTCGGCTATGATTATCTGCTGAATTTCGGCTTTACAACGCTGACGGACGGTGTTGTCATCAATGGAAAGACCTATACCGATGTCAACCAGACATTGGCGCTGGGCGGTCTGACCTACGGTGTCACCCCCTATGAGATGAACGCCGCATATGCCGCCATCGCCAACCTCGGAACCTACGCGGAACCGAAGCTGTACACAAAGGTTGTGGATTCCGACGGCAATGTGATTCTTGACAATACGATACCGACCACAAGACAGGTGCTCAAGGAGACCACTGCTTTCCTTCTGACCAACGCCATGCAGGACGTTGTCACGTCCGCCGGTACGGCTGCCGTTGTCAACTTCAACCGCGGTATGGCAATCGCCGGTAAGACAGGTACCTCAACGGATTCCAAGGATGTATGGTTTGCGGGCTACACCCCGTACTACACCTGCACGGTGTGGACGGGCTATGACAACAGCATCGGCATGAGCTCCTCCAAGACCAATAACGAGACAAGCATTTCCAAGACATTATGGAAGGCCGTGATGTCGCGCATACACGAGAGTCTTCCCAATGAACAGTTCCCGGTTCCCGAGGGTCTCGTTCAGGCACAGGTCTGCAGCAAATCCGGTCTGCTCCCCATTCCCGGATTATGCGACAGCCCTGAAGATAACTGCGTTGTGACAGAATACTTCGCGGAGGGTTCCGTTCCGACGGAGAGCTGTAATATCCACTACGAGGGTGACGTCTGCGCCTATGACGGGCTTCCCGCAAGTCCCGATTGTCCTTTCAAGGTTCCCGGACGCCTGACACTTCCTCTGATCGAGGATGCCTCGCTGCTCAACGGCTCCACAATGGTCATCGAAAATCCCGACGGCACACAGACGATCACAACGCCGCTGACTACGGATCACTGTCAGCACGATGCGACCTTCTACGCAAACCCGGATTACGAGTCGATTATCAACAGCCAGCAGTGGGAGATCAATGTCCGGAACGAACAGGCAGCCGCTGCTGCCGCCGCAGGGCAATAATTTTTAAGAAGATCACTAATGTAAAAAAGGAGATACCTCATCACTGTGGTATCTCCTTTTTGTAGTTTATTTACATGCTTACTCCGCCACTCCTGTTCCGCCGCAGACGGTACATTTCTTTCCGCCGTGGCACAGGATGCAGTCGTCGGACACAACGCCCTTTCCGTTGCAGATCGTACAAGGCTTTCCGTGTGTTCCTCCGCACAATTCACAGGTGATCTTACCCGCACCGCCACAGTGCCGGCAAGCCTCGCCGCTTGTCGCATCCACACCGCTTCCCTTGCAGCCCGGACACTTCTGCATTCCGCTCGAGTCGCAATTTCCGCAGGTCTCGACCAGCGTACCCTTGCACCGCTTACACGGCAGGGTTCCTCCTCCGCATTCCGCACAGATTCCTGTTCCGCCGCATGCAGAACAAGGCTCCTTTGCTGTTTCCGTCTGGATCTCTGCCTGAAGCTCCCCATCCACCTTTAATTCCAGCGTAACGGCAAGCTCCTTTTCCGCCACCGCTTCCTGCACCAAGGTCTGAAGCTGTGTTGTCAGTTCCTCTGTCCTCTCCTCCGCGCACTCCACAACATCCACGGAGATTGTCTTTCCCTCCGTCAGATACCCTCCTGCAAATGCAGTATCTACAATGACGTCCATCGCCTCATTTATGGTAATTCCCGTCATGTCCGTTCCGGCATATGCCTTCTCCGCATCCTCATTCAGATACTCTACCAAAACGACGCTGTCCGCCTCATCAAGATACAGCGCCACGTCCGGATTAATCGTGATCTGCAGCTTCGTCACATATTCCGGCTGTGTTTCCGTGGCACCGGTGCCTGTCTGGCTGCTTTCCGGATCGTCTGCATCCTTCTGATCGCTCTCCGCAGTGCCGCTGTCTTCCTGACTGTCTACCGTGACATTGGAATCTGTCTGGCTGCTCTCCGTAGAGCCGGTGTCCTCCTGACCGCCTGCCATGGCATCGTTCACCGTTCCGGGGGGAGCGAGACTCTCCGCCGCCGGTTCCTCCGCCGCACCACAGCCTGTCAGCATTGCCATGGCAACCGCCAGTGAAATACCGCAGAACCTATTTCTAAATCCTGTTTTCATACTGTTTCCTCCGCTCCTTTTTTATGCAATTACCTCTAATCCCGTTCAAAGCGTTTCCACTATATAATTAAAATTTAACACACCAAATACCTGCTGTCTATACTGTTTTCAGTTTTGTCATTGCCAGTTCGGGAATTCTCGTTTTCACAGCTCGTAGCAATCTGCTAATTCCTTTGCGCTTGCCGTTGCACTTTTCCGGGGAGATATGCTATACTATGTGCGGAGAGAGACAAAAGAAACAGCTCCCATAAGACACAATCACGACGAGGTGACATCATGGAACAGCCGTTATTCACTACCATCAAGGTAAACAACGAAATTGAACTTTGCGAAATATCTGATCCCGAATGCAAACAGCTCATTGAACGGGAATTGCTGAAGGAACGGATTTCCTATTTTATCCGCTGGGTCAAACCCTCCATTTTCCGGCGCAACAAGAACAGCTGCATTATCTGCGTAAACGAAAACGCAAAGGATGCCGCCGAAAATGTAGTGCGCGCAGTTTGTGACGAAAAGGGATATACCGTGAGATTTCTCATGAAAAGATCCCAGAAGCAATATTTCTAAAGGTGGACAAAAGAAAAATGAACTCACATAATAAAGTTTTAAGAGAAGGTTTTAGAGACGGGATTCCCATCGGCTTGGGATATCTTGCCGTCTCTTTTTCTCTGGGCGTCGCCGCCCGCAATGCCGGGCTTTCCGCCTTTCAGGGCTTTCTTGTCAGTCTCCTGAATAACGCCTCTGCCGGAGAATATGCAGGCTTTACTGTAATTGCCGCGAACGGGGCATATTTTGAAATTTTCCTGATGACCCTGATTGCAAACGCACGTTATCTTTTGATGAGCTGTGCGCTCAGTCAGAAATTTTCCCCTGACACGCCCCTGATTCACCGAATCCTCGTCGGCTATGATGTCACGGATGAAATTTTCGGCATCACCATTGCCCGTCCCGGAATGCTGGATCCTTTTTATTCCTACGGAGCCATACTGATTGCCGCCCCTGCCTGGGCAGGCGGAACGGCTCTCGGCGTTATCGCAGGAAACCTGCTTCCCGCCCGGGCGGTCAGTGCATTGAGCGTCGCTTTATTCGGCATGTTCCTCGCTGTGATTATTCCCCCGGCTAGGAAAAACCGCGTCATTGCCCTCTTTGTGCTCATCAGCTTCGCCGCGAGCTTTGCCGCAACCTATCTTCCTCTGATCTCCCGGCTGTCTGACGGCACAAGAACCATCATACTGACAGTACTCATCTCAGCTATTGCTGCGATCCTGTTCCCTGTCAATGAAGAGGAGGAGGCTAAAAATGCATAATATCTATGTTTATATTGCCATCATGGCGGCTGTTACCCTCTGCATCCGCATCCTGCCGTTGACACTGATCCGGAAGCAGATAAAAAACAAATTTTTAAAGTCCTTTTTGTACTATGTTCCCTATGTCACTCTGGCTGTCATGACCTTTCCCGCCATCATGGATGCCACCCAATCTCCGATTGCAGGAATTGCCGCCCTTGTGGTCGGAATCGTCGCCGCATGGCTCGGCGCGGGACTGCTCCCGGTGTCTGTCCTCTGCTGTGCAGTGGTCTTCCTGCTGGAACTCTTTCTTGTCTAATGCCTTTGCCGGACTACACTGACGCCCGTAGGACCGAGTTCTTACGGATTGCGCGTCCTTGTCTGAATCCCTACGCTGCGTCTAGTCCGCATACTGGAGCATGCAGACCAGCGTACCGTCTTCCACCAGAATTTCCGCCTCCTGTCCGATAAATTCATTGCTGATTCCCAGCGGAAAATCATTGCGGACAGAGGCATGTTCAAGCTCATACTTCATCCCGCGGATCGTCACTCCCTTCGACTCCTCCACCATGGAAAAGAGCGAAAGCGTCCCCTTAAGGTTTCTCTTAAAATGTATCGCTTCATCCTTTATCACAAGCATCATTCCCGTACCGTCCACAAGATAACCCGATGCCCCCCTGTTCTTCAGATAAAGCAGGCACTGGATATTCGCCAGTGTGTGATCGAACCTTCCGCCTGTTCCCGCATAGATTCGGAACTCTGTGTAGCCCCTCTTCAAGCCCTCCTGCAGCGCCGCAAGTCCGTCCGTCTCATCCTTCTCACACTGCAGCCGAATCACGCGTTCCGGGATCTGTTGCTCCAGCTGCTCTACCGCTGCATATTCTTCCTCGCTCAGAGAATCAAAGTCCCCGAGAATCAGATCCGGCTCCACATTCAGCACCGCACAGTAATCCAAGCCGCCATCTACCGCGATAACAAGATCTTCTTCACCGATCGGAATTTCTCCCAAGGTCAGATCCCCGGCACAAATGACAATACATTTTCCTTCCATATTTACTCCATTTCTGCGCACGCTCTTTGCGCTCCTGTCCTTCCCTGTTCCACTTTCCAATAATATAACATAACAGGGCGACTGCATCCACTACAATCGCCCTGTTTTCTGAAATTTAATATAACAGTTCCGCCGTAAGACGGCAGAACCGGAGCTTTTACCTACAAATTAATAAGTGAAAAGCTGCGCCCAGTAGGGAGTCGCACCGTTAAGGTAATATCCCACACCGATCGAAGTGTATCTCGGATTTAAAATATTTGCCCTATGGCCTTCCGAATTCATCCATGCATTTACTACCTGCTCCGGTGTCCGCTGTCCCCACGCAATGTTCTCTCCTGCGCCCTGAAAGCTGATTCCATTCTCCTTCAACACGGTGGAAAATGAGCTTCCATTCGGTCTGGTATGAGAGAAGGACTGTACTGTCTCCTTTGCGCGCACCAGCGCCGCCTCATTCAGCTTCGTCGTCATTGTCAGCGCCGGAAGATTCACCTTGGCACGCTCCGCATTCACAAGCTCCACCACCTGCTCCGCAAAACTCAGTGCTTCGCTCTCCTCCTTGTCTGAAGAGCCGTCTTCCGGTACATCAGGCTTCTGCTCGGGATTCTGTTCAGGCTTGTCCTCGGGCTTTTCTTCCGGTGTCTCTTCCGGCTTCTCTACAGGCTTTTCTTCGGGTTTCTCCTCTGGCTTCTCTTCCGGTTTCTCCTCGGGCCTTTCTTCCGGTGTCTCTTCCGGCTTTTCCTCTGGCTTTTCTTCCGGCCGCTCCTCTGGTGTGTTTTCTCCACCCGGGCAGATAATCGGCTTAAGACAATCTTCTATAAATGAAGTATCAATGCCCCACTTCTGCAATCTTTCCAGAAGCTCCTGCACACTTCCGGCAGAATATTGTCCCTGCACACCTTCTGCCGCCTCCGGCAATTCGGGCTTACAACCAATACCTGTATTGTTTCCGGCATACGGTATATTAACCTGCAGACTTCCTCCGATCAATGTCGCTGCAATCAGCATAGACGGTAACATATTCATTTGTTTTCTCCTCCTTCTGTTTCCGTATAGTTTCTGTACCCTTTATGTAATGATATAAACTTGCAGGCATCTGTCCGGCGCCCGCAAATATATTACAAATTTGTTACATTTCAAATCCTATCATGGAAATAGAGGTTTTACAATGGAAGTTACTGGAAATATATTCTTTCAAATCCCTTGAGAATTCCCATTTTTCTCCTATTGCTCAATTATTACAAAATTGTTACAATCGTCTTGTCAGCTGATACAAATACAAACAAAAAAATAAGGAGGACAAAACTATGTGTTTCAAATTCAATAGCTGTTCCGAGTTATTTAATACTCTTTGCAGAATGTTTAACTTCGGTTGTTAATCTTTTACCCCAGTCGTCAGGCTGGGGTATTTTTCTGTCTGCACTCCCTTCTTACGTCTCCCATTCCTTCGCATCAAAGTAATCCCCTCTACCTGCACACAGTTGCAGACATTTACCGTGGTTGCATACACTGCTGCACTGTACGGAATCTCCTGCCTTCGCATCGCATAGTTTCTTTGCCGAATCCGCTGACTCCGCGGCGCTGTATGGAATCTCCTGTCTTCATGCCCACATAATCCCTTTTCCGAAATTGCTGGCTCTGCGGATCTCATATCCCCACGCCCATATAATGCCTGCTACATGCTAATTTAGTGCATCTTGAATTCCACAGGTACAAAACACAAAAATATACCTGCCGATATTTCATTTCCGCCGAATCCGCAGGTATAAAATTTCAAATCATACCTGCGGAATTGTGATTAATCAAAAAATAGCAGGTATTTTAATTGCAAATGTACCTACTATTTTTAAATATTACCCATATACGCATGTACAGTCCTCTGCCCCTTAAGGTAACGACCGCATTGAGTACATAGCATGTCTTCTCGCTGTTTTTTACCCGCGCCCCTGTGTGGGAGTGTCTCATGCCGAACTGGTGTCACCAGCAGCATTAAGTCATTGCTTTATACCGCCGCAATCTATTTGGCGCCAACTTTTTGTATCAAAGCTTCCTGTAGCACCTGCGAAAAATTGATATTCATAGCAGTTGCGGCTTCGTTCAACCATTCCGGAATAGTAAGTGTCTTCTTAACCGCCTTGGAGTTATGCTTCTTCTGGTAAGACAGAAGATCAAATTCAATTACTACACAAAATGCGTTCGGTTCTGCAGTTATTGCACTAGGCTTAGAGGGTTCAGGCAGCGGCTCGTTATTTTCTTCGCGGCTGACGATAGCTAGACCGAGCGCATCCATTGCCATTTCATAAGCATCCTGCATGTCGTCCCCTTGAGTGAAGCACTCCGGCAGATCAGGAAACGAAATCCAGAAACCTCCTTCCTCTGCCTCATGAAAGATTGCCGGATAAAATAATTTTTTCATATTCTACCTCCAATGAATGGTGACTGGATTATTTCAAGCCAGCCTGTTTAAGTATTGCCTGTTCCATGCCCTTTTTTAAAGGGAACAGCACTTCTTTTACGAAATACTGCTCCCATCTTCATTTCTTTTCCTTATCACCAGTCAGAATCCCAGTCGTCCCAGCTGTCGTTCCAGCTATCGCCATAATCCCAGTCGTCATCCCAGCTGTCGTTCCAGTCGTCTCCGTTATCCCAGCTCGTGTCACTTTCGGTGCTGTAGTACGGGGAATCTGCAAAGTTATCATAATCCGCCCCGCTGTCATAGCCATAGGAGTCATAATAATCGGCATAATCATGATCCATCCACGAAGAATACGGCGCCTCGATCCAGCTGTCGCCCGACCACTCATACCAGTCGTTGCTATAATAATAGGGTGTACCGTTATAATCGTAATAACCTCTGCCCGGGGCATTCGAGTCGAGGACAAAGGCAAGTATCATCGTACCGAGCGCCGGTGCAATACACATAAAACAGAACAGCCAGAACAGGGTTTTCCCGATTGAGCTTTTCTTCTTGGGGTATTTTCCCCCTGTGTTCGGCGTGTTGCTTCTCTTCGGTGCGGAAGGCGCGCTCTGATGTGCCTTCTGCTCTGCGACCCGCTCCTTCATCTTCATGTAAAGCTCATTGACCGCATACGCCTCGTCCGTGCCCTCATAGCGCACAGCGCGGGTTCCGTCCGCCTTGTTCTTATACACGATGAACTTTCCTGTCTTCTCGTCCTTATAGATGCCGAATGCCTTGGCGCCGCGATAGTCCTCGCCGATAAATGTACGCATCTCGCCAAGCGGCAGCTTCTTCTCCGCTGCCCATGCCTTCAGCTCCTCTATCGTCTTCGGTACATCGTTCGCCTGTCTCGTGTAATGCTGGTTCACACCGCCGCAGTTTGGACATGTCTGATCGTAATCGTTGATCCATTGCTCACACCAATCACATTTTATCTTCACGTTTTCCCCTCTTTTTCTGATTCCATTTTTTCCAGATAATTCTATCACAACATTTATTTAACGTCTATCCATATCTTTACTTTCTGCCACACAGATAAAAGGACAGCACCGAAGCAAACCACCCCGGTGCTGTCTGAAAACTCTATTTATTGCAGTTGATTGCATATGCCAGAAAACCGGCGCAGGTTCCGAATGCCGCGCCTGTCGCGCAGGTTCCGTCATTCTCATATACACTTTCGCACGCGATCCCGTTATCCATGGACATTCTCTCCAGCAGCATGAGCGCATGCTGCCTGTCGCCGCACAGCAGACTGTTCGCAAGGCTCAGAATCCATGGATGCGCTGCATGGGCGCAGCCGATTTCGTCAATATAACATCCCTCAAAGGAAAACTCATATTGCCTGCTGCGGATCAGGCTGACCGTGTTGAGATAAGTCTCATCCTCCCGGTCAACAAATCCGTAGTAAGCCAATAGCTGCAGGCTTCCGGGCGGCTCATCATAGATTTGTGACTTTCCATTTAAGTCAACAGCCCATGCAAAGACTTTTTTTCCATCGTTCTCGACCACGCAGTGCTCCAGCACCGCCCGCCAGATACTGTCCGCCTTTTGAAGCAGCAGCTCCGCTTCCGCATCCAGCCCTTCCGACCGGATTACCTTCCCAAGCCTCTCAAGCGTGACGCTAAGTAGTGCATTGTCATACGTCACATAGAAATATTCCGTTTCATCGTCCGAGGGAAGCAAAAAGGTTTCATAGAGCTCTATCCGGGGATGTTTGTACTGTTCCAGCCTTTTCAGGACGAGCCGGACTCCTTCCTCCACATACGGATGCCGCAGAATCTCTCTGTCGCCGGTCTCCGTACAATAGGTTGCCAATGCGTATAGGGGTGCCGCCAGTTCATCCATCTCGAACCCCGGCTCCAGAAGTGTCCCGTCGATATATCTGCTGTGCATACCGATATTGCGCCTCTGTCTTCCGAACACATATAACAAAAGCTCCCTCGCATACGCCGCATCCATTTCCAGAATACAGGGAAATGCCCAGAGCATCGCATCCCTGTCCCAGAAGGCCGCGCTGACATAATATCTGTCGCTGCGCGACGTAACCATTACCGCCTCCTCCGTGTCGATTGTCCTTCCCGAGGCATAGTAATAACAAAACAGAGCATTTGTGTCCGAAATCCTCTGAATCTCTTTCGGAAGTGCCTGCCCCTTCTTTCTGGAATCACAGAGCTGTTCCAGCTTTCGCACCGTCTGCCCGTATTCCCATTCCAGCCCGTGCCGCAGTAATTCCTTTGCCGAGGTAGATGCCGAGACCTCCTCATAGCCCAGACCCCAGATTCCGTCAAAGCTTATCTTTTCTCCGGCGGAAAGGCTCTGATTTTTATAGAAACAATATGCAATGTCCTCTCCGTTCTCCGAAATTTCCTCGATGATTGTCTCCCTTTCTTTGTCAAAGATCGGGGCAAGCGACAAAATATCGGTTTCCCCGACAAAGCTGAAAACAACGCTGTGATTCCAGTTGCTGCTCTTTACCTCTTTTGTCACCTTCATGCACCTGGATTCATTCATGATATGCTGCAGCCCGTGAATGCTGCCCTCCAGTCCAAGAGCGACATCCAGCTGCTCTGCCTTCCTATTCGATAAGGTCAGGGAATAGAAAAATCCCCGCTCCCCGGGCGGAGCAAAAATAACGCCCTCCACCAGCAGACTTTCGTTCTCAAACCGGAAGAACGGAAGCCAGTTGTGCTTTCTCTCCCAGACCGGACTGTTGATCTCCACCGCCTCCCCGTTACAGACACAGTAAGGACGCATCAGACCTTTCTCTTTTCCTCCGGCAATTTCCATGATTCCCTTATAGCCCATGTGCAGGACAGAAATTGCTTCTATTCCGGCATGTTCCCCGCCGATTCTGTCCAAAGTGACATACTCATTTCCTGTAGGAATATATTTCATAATCTTACCCCGCTCAAATCCGCTTACCTTCTCTTGATCCTCTGTGTGTCGTGTAAGCTGTTATAATACTCTGTCGGTGTCATTCCGACCATCCTCTTGAATACTCTGGAAAAATAATACTTATCCTCTATCCCGACGAGATAGGCAATCTCCGTGAAGGAAAGATTTGTCGTCCGGATCAGTTCCTTTGCCTGATTGATCCGAAGCATATTCAGGTAACTGAATATCGTCTGTCCGGTCATCTCAGAGAAGACCCGGTTAATATAATCAAAATTGACTTCAAACATCTCCTCCAGAGTTTTACTGGAAATCCGCGAAGAGTAATGGCTGTTAATCCAGCTCATGATCTGTTCCGCCTGATACTCCGATTTCCGCACATGCACGGAATTGTCAATCTTTCCCTGATAAAGAAGATATTCGTGACAGATCGTGAGCAGGAAACGGTGGACATCCGTAGATGCGATCCGCTTATAATGCTCCTCTCTGCGATTATAGGTATCGATCGCCTGCCTGAAAAGCGGTCGGTAGTCCATGCTGTCAGGAATATGAAAGAATTTGGGCAGGCAGGCAATGGAATCGATCACATCCCCCTCGTCCAGATTATAGCTGAGCAGGGATTTCTTTCTCTTTTCGAGCATCTCCTCGATAAATCCATTCTCTCTTTCCTGTTCCACCCTGCTTATGCCATTGGTTTTCAGGTGAATATAATAATAGTCGCAGGCAGCCGCCTCATAGCCCTCATGGCTCCTACCCGGTTCCAGAATCAGAAAATCATTCTTTTTCAGATGATACCTGACCCCATCCTCGCACAAGAACATGTTTCCGTCCCGGATTACATAAATCAGGTACTCGTCTATGCAGCGATAAAAGTGTTTCCATGGTTGCTGATATTTTACTTTTCCGATCAGCCGGACTCTGGGCAGTTCCTCTGCGTCATAATAGAACATAGGCAACGACTCCTATTCAAAATCAATCCAGATGGTACTCCATACTTCAACTCTCTGGTTCTTCAGACAAAGATACTTTCCCTGTGCCCCCGTCTCAACCGAGAAATCCAGCTTTTTAGGCATTCCTCCGTCTGTATCGGGACTTGCCAAAAAGACATTCCTGATCCTCCGGTCAAGCAGCACGCGGATTCCGATATCTTCAATCGCAATTATAGCATTCGTCTTTTCTACATTCCACAGCGAATTTTCGCCCTTCAGATTAATCAGATGCAGAATGATCCTGTGATCCGTTATCCCCGCCTTCGTCCAGACCTTATCCGCTTCCGGTTTCACAGAAAACCCGGTCTGTTCCGAAGAAAAAAGAATATCCTCGTTAATCCCGCCGGTTGCCGTCATCGAAATGTCCGTAATTGTTTTCGCAAATAAAAGTTCTCCGTAACGCACGACAAAATCGCTGTATGCCTTTACTTTCGGAAGAAATTCATCCCGGAGCGTGGCATACTTATTGTAATAGCTGTCACAGAGGATTCCCTTGTTTTCTCCCAATGCGAGCTGATAGCCGCCAGAAGCATGGATGACAGCAAAGGTGAGCAAAAATGACTTTTCCGCACTCTCCGGATCGTTCTTCTCTGCAAACGGATGCATATAGGCAGCCAGAATGGTCTGTTTTCCCCCTGACAGCCTTCTTGCCTTGCTAATCAGCTGCACCAGATCAAGATATGTGTCATGCGGCGGCCATACCTCAATGTAGATGCTGTCCTGCGCGGAACCTGCCACGCTTTCCACCGGCCAGTCATTCACAGCATTAAAAATAACACCCGCTTCCGGGTCTTCCCGCCGGACTTCCCCGGCAGCCGAATTAATCAGGTCAGGAAAGTCCTTTTCCAGATTAATCGGTTCCCCGTCCAGCGTCCATGCCTTCTTTGGATATCCATAGGTATCCATATGGATTCCCTGAAACCCCAAAGTCTTTACGGCTCTTGCAAATTGTTCAAGAATATGTCCGCTCCAGCCGCACTCCCGGTTAATATTCATAAATACCAGCCAGTCAGCGAAGGTAATCGGCTCCTTCTCCTGTGTGTACATCGCCCATTCCCTCAACAGCCACGGCACATAGTCATCCAGAATATGAAAGACATCGACCAGCAGATAATTAATCAGTCCTCTGTCGCTGCTGTTAAACATGTATTGAAAGACCAGTCCGACAATCACCCATGAGGTAATCACCGGCAGATAAAAGCCCACCTTGAATAAGGTCTTTCCACATCTGAGGTTATTGATTAAAAATGCGAAAACGAGTCCGCTTATGATAATCGCCGGAGTCGTTACAACCGCATACAGCACATTGTTGCGAAGGGCATACCAGAATCTCCCCGAAGTATCCGCAAAGATGCTCTTATAATTCTGAAGTCCGACAAAGTTAATTTCCCCCTGCACGATCCGATATTCTGACAGAGAGATTCTGATAGTGAAAAGCATGGGATAAATGACGAAGAATGCAACCAGTATGAGCCCCGGCAGCACAAACGGCGCCGCCTTGCCCCAGTTCCGTATTCCTTTTCCCACTCTCTTTCCCAACGCACCCATAACAATTCCTCCTGCTTTTTACCGCTCTTCTTTTACCCTATTGAAGCTGTTCATCAATCAATGCCGCCGCATTGGTCAGTTCCGCCTGAACATCTGTTCCGTTGACAAAAATATTTGTCAGCGCATCACTCCAGATTTCACCGATTGCAGTATGGTTCGGGGACGGAATTCTCGCACTTGCCGACTCCATCTGTTTCATGTAAACAGACCATACAGGGTTTCCTGTTACAGCCTCATCCTCTACAAGCTCCTTCCGAACCGGCAGCTGTCCCGCATCCAGCATGGCAAGCTGAACCTCCTTTGAGGTCATAAACTTGGCAAACTCGTATGCCGCATCAGCGTGCTTGCTTGTCGAGAAAACAACAATGTTCTCACCGCCGACAACAGATGCAGACTTTCCATTATAGCTGGGGATTACTTCAGGATAAATATTCTCGCCTGCCTTGTCTTCATAGGAACCGAAATACCATGGGCCTTCAAAGAACATGGCATATTCCCCGGTGCTGATTCCGTCCCACGCATCGGATGTACCATCCACATCACGGATCGTGAGCACCTTGCTGTCATGCAGTTCAATAAGCTTGTTCATTGCAGCAACACTCTCCGCGCCGTCAAGATAACCGCCTGCCTTCGTATAGTCATCGTTTGTCAGGGTTCCTCCCAGCAGCCAGAAATAAGGATACAGATCCCAGTCGCCGACACCGGATACACTGATGCTGTAGGAACCTCTTGTCTGCGCCGCGGAAATTAATTATAGCATAAGAAAAAGCCGCCAAAATACACCCAAACGCTATTGTTTGTATTTTAGCGACTTTTTAGATTCTGTTTTTATTTTTTATGCCTGCTGGTTAAAGGAACCGATCAGCTGTCTGTACTGTTCTCCCAGTCTCGCAATCGCCGGGGGAAGCTGTGCCTTCTCGTCGTCCGACATCTGTACAATCCTGGGCAGGCTCAACAGGTTACGGCAGCTCTCCATGCAGACCTTTTTTGCAGCCTCCGCGTGCTCGCCGTAATAGTCCGCGTCTGCCGATACATTGACATAGTTGGCGCCGTAGCTGTTCAGCAGGCACTGCAAAATATAGTTTACACATTTTTCCCGCTTTCCCTCAAATACCTTCGCGTTCTCAAGAATGGAGATCATTTTCCGTACATAGTCCTGCCCCTGCGGAGCCTCTATGTATTTCTGGAAATTGGCGAACATTTTGTCATGCACCTGTTCAATACCTCCTCCGCTGACATAGGCTCCCATGCCGCAGGATACCCTGGAGAACTTTGAACTCATCGCCTCAAAATCTACGCCCGCATCCTGCATATTACGGAACATCTGCACATAATCCTTCGGAATATCAAGGAAAAACTGACCGCGGAGCTTTTTATCTCTCTTTGCGGCTTCCTTGGAGCTCTCCCGGATCTGGAATGCCTGCAGGGCGCTTGATTCCCCGTTTTTTTCAAATTCATAGTCTGACAGTTCAATCAGACCTTTGACCTGAAATTTCTCTCCGGCACGCAGCTCTTCATGGATTTCATCATGAAACAGCGACTTAAGGCTCTGATACTCTGCCTCCGACCCGATTTCTTTGTCGAGCGCCGGCTCCGGCATACTGTTCTGTACCGCTTCGTTGAAGGTCAATATTCCCTGCTGCTTTGCCTCCATCAGCGCTTCCTGCCGTAATTCCTCTTCCTTCTGTTCCAACTCGCGAAGCTGATTTTTCAATATTTCCCGCGTTGCAGGCTCTCCGTTTATCATTGCATCAAGGAAACCCTTTTCATTCGTATATTGTGCATTAGACCCCGCGATTGTGAGCCCCTTGGATGCCAGCATACAGATCCACAAATTGGAAAAGCTCCCACAGATGTCCGCCACACGGTATTTCAACAGCTTCCGCTCCACCGCCGGCAGATTTTCAAAAAAGGGCGCATTGATTGGATCCCTCTCTACATTCTCAAAGTAGGTCATTTTTGCAACGATATCGTACAATTCGACCGCATGTCTCTCCATGTAAGTCTCCGTCAGCATATCCGGGCTGAGTCTGATATTGAGCAGTTCATTCTTCATCCGCTCCAGATGCGGCAGACGCCGCTGCAGATCACCGGAGCAGTAATCCTGCAGAAATGTCTCATCCTTTTGTTTCCGCTCCGCCTCCTGCTCATTCAGTGGATTCCCCTCCTCATTGGTCTTATAGCCTGTGATAAAGGTATTGAGGACTTTTACCTCAACTTTTACGTTCCTGCGATCCGCCTCGTCCCTGAGCGAGGTCATTCTCGCCTGCTCTACTTCCCTCTCCACGGTTAATTCGTCCAGCTGCTGCTTAATAGCGGCAGAAACATGATCCGCATGCTCGCCGTACTGCTCCTTAAGCCTTTGATCTTCTTTTTTCTGTCTCCGCCTCTGCTTAAAGGACTGACCTCCCGGCACGGGCTGCTGCATCGGCTCCGCCCTCCTCTGCAGTACCTGAGGAATCGTCGGGATCGGCACAGCCTCACGCCGCATAGGCAGAACCTCCGTAATCTCCTGCTGCCGGACTTCCTGTACAACGGCGGGTTGTTCCGCCTGTACAGGCGCCGCTGCCGCCGCATCCTCCCCGGCATTCCGCGTCGTGGTCGTGGTATGCATCTGCTCCCCTGTCTTTGTCCTGTTCAATGTTTTATTCGTGTCACACATAGCCTCCCCTGTCCTTTCCTATCTTGCACGCAGATAATAAGTATGCGAAACCGCCTTCGCATTCGGAAATACCTTATGAATCAGATTTCTTGACGTCTCATTGATTGCCTGCATATAAAATTCCGTATCCTCAGGATATTTCTTCCGGCAGAGCGTCATCGCCGTAAAGATCATTTCCGCAAGCGCTATGGGATTTTTTTCAAAAGAACATAGCGCACACAGAGTCAGTCTCCCCCCGAGCGAATGATCGAAGAGCAGATAGGCTGTAATCCTGTTCTCACGCTCATAGACAACACTGATCTGTCTGTCGATGGAAGCTGCGAAAAAGCCCCCCTCCGGGACAGGGACATCGCTGTCATATGCCCTTTTGCTGAGCGCCCTGACCATGCGCTCCTGACATTCCTCCAGACGGCGCACATGTGCAGAGCTTCTCTCTCTGTTATAGTCAGACCTTAAGGTTTCGCCCAGAGAAATCTCATAGATTTCTCCCTGCGGCTGCTCCTCCCGCTGAAAGAACCAGAATTCAAGAAATTCCGTCAGCGCATCCGCCTCTGCATCTGCCCCTGTGAAGGAGACCTCAATTCCGATCCCCTCTTCCCTGCATGTCTCCACAAGCTCACCGATCAGCAGATTTCCGTAGCCGCATCTCCTGTACGCCGGGGACACAAACAGTGAGATCAGCCGGAAGCAGCCTCCCATCATATATCCCACAAGCGCGCCGCACGCGGTTTTCGTCCGCTCCTCTGTCACGCCGACCGCATAGACCGGGGCACCCTCCTTTATCAGATCTACCGCCGTCTGCGTCATCAACGGCTCAAACCATTCCAGATTTTCCGTTGTAATTGCTCCTCGCATTGTCACTCTCCCTCCCATCTACATTTCAAAATACGCCGTGCGCATCGGTATGCGCCTGCACGTTCCAAGCAGCTTCTCCATCAGGCGCCGTGAGGAATCCGTGAGAACCGGAATCTCAATCTCCGTCCCCTCGCCGTACCGTTCCACCGCCTTCTGCACGCAGGTCTGTAACATTTTAATGCCCTCGCCTGCCGGTCCCGGCTTAATAAAGAACTGGGAAAGGCTGATTCGTCTTCCATGCTCCGTAAAGAATGCGCATGCCGCCATCTCCCTTCTCGCATCAAAGACTGCGTAGCTGATCTCCTGACAGGCATTCTCCAGCTCCGCTTCCGCCATATAGGCTACACCTGCCTCGGAAAGAGTCTGAAAAATTTTCTTCTTTTCCAGCGCAGAAAGCTCCGGTACGGAGACCATGCGGTAATCCGCCGGCAGACTCGCACGGAAGCCGTTCAATGGGGCGTTGCACAGCTCCTTCACAGTCGTCAGGAAGGCTCCTGCCAGCTCCTCTTCCTCGAACACAAAGCCCGCCTGCTCCAGAAACTCTGTCACTCCCTCGGCATCCTTCTCCCCGACGTATCTGCAATAATGCACCATTCCGTCCGTCGCCTCAAAGACATTCTCCATCATTTCCAGAAACAGCGTCCCAGCGATGCCCTTTCTGCGGTATTCGGGAACAACATAGAGACTGAGCATATCCATCATGCCCTCCCGGTCGTCCTCCATGAGCTTCATACAGATCGCTCCACAGGCAATATTCTCTTCCACCGCAATCATACCTATCGCAGTGCCTGCCGCCAGCTCTGCCACCGCCTCCTGCGTGAACAGGGGTGAAAACTTCGCGATCTGCGGAGCCTCCACGCGATAAAGCTCCAGTTCAGGCAATTTATCCATTTCGTTCTGCGTCATCTTATCTCCATTTCTGCGCGTTCATCCACGCATTCCATTTCTACTGCATTCCGAGGCGGTTTTTCAGCTGTTCGAGTCCTTCCGCAGAAAGCTTCTGTCCGGCGAGAATTCTCATTACCTCGACACCTTCCCCGCCCGCGCGGCCGCCGTCTGCACTGTCCCATTCTTTCATCTTTTTTTCCAGCGCATTCATCCAGTTCTGAATCTCCTTTGGCGTCAGCTTGGTCAGATCACACTGTCTTCCGCCATAATCCGCACCTATCTCATCCACTCTCTGACCACCAAGGCTGGAAGCTGCCTCCGCCGTTGCATGCCAGTCATGCTTATGTCCCATCTGGTTCATGACACCGTTAGAATCGGACTCCAGTCCGAACAGAATTGCACCGTAGGAATCGCTGGTACTCTCCTTATACATGGAATAGAAATGCCCGCAGGAACCGTTGTTTCTTATCATCTTGCCGCTGATTCCGGTGTTTCCGATACCGCCAATCGCGCAGTTCATGCCTCTCTGTCCGATCAAGTTTCCAGTTCGGACCTTCTCTTCCTTTGTCGGTCCGGTGCTGCCAATCTTCCGCCGTTTCAGGGAGTGCGTGGAAGCAGCCCTGCGCATATCCATTGCCTCCGCGTTATTTTCGGAGTGGAAGATACTGTCCCACATTCCTTTCTCTGCCTGACTGTTCTTCTCCACCGGCATGGTAAGCACCACTCTCCGACAGTGGCTCAGCGCCACAGCCACCGGTGCATTCCAGTTCGAGGAATTTCCCTGCTTGTCATAGACCTTGAAATCAGACAGCTGCATCAGCAGAAGTCTCTTGGCGATCTCAATCTGCTGTGCATTGGCAGCGTTGACCTCCTTTTCCGCCACGCCTGCCGCCTCCGCCTCCGGGACGCCGCAATTCGCTACGAGACGCTGTCTGTAATCGTTTACGTCCGCCTTATGGGTCAGCGTTTCCACCATAAGCTCCGTGGACATTGCCTCATCCAGCCTGCGATAGTTCTCCTTCTCGACATCGGGTACATCCGGTGTATGCCTTGCCAGCGAAAGTCCCAGACGCAACGCCGGATTCATCAGAGCCCGCACACCGCCCTCACGTTTCAGGTGCTGGACGAGCGCATTGACATTATAGTTCTCCCTTGTCGCCAGCTCAGGATACTTTTGCCGGAACTCCTGAAGTTCCTTGCTCGCCACGACATTTTTCAGCGTCGGCTGCACATTCTCGAAGTTGGAGTAATCCTTGTTTGCAAGCTGCCGCATCGTCTCAGAGTTCGTGACCTCGGACTGCCTGTATTTCGATCCTTCCCATGACTTTCTCATGTTTGCATTCGTGAACATCTTATTCTGTGACAATTCCTGCATATCCGCTGCACTGAGCAGGGTATGCTTCTTTCCCAGCGCATTAAATTTCTCCTTCTGCTGCTTTCTCTCCTTGCGGCCAAGCTTCTCCTGATCCAGCTGCGCTGCCCCCGGAACCTGTACGCTGTCCGGCGGAGTGGACAGACTATTCAGAAATTTGGCATAGGGATTCCTCGTCTGACTGAGCTGTTGATCCAGCATCGCTGCCGTCTGCTGTACATAGGAGGTTGTGGTGGTTGTAGTGACAGTCGCAGTGGCTTCCTTTGTCTTATTCTTATTTAACTCTGTATGTCCGATCATCCGCTCTCCCCTCCCTTAGACCGTTCTCACATAGCAGCGGGAAATCCGCAC
Source organism: uncultured Acetatifactor sp. (assembly GCA_934402315.1). Lineage (GTDB taxonomy): Bacteria > Bacillota > Clostridia > Lachnospirales > Lachnospiraceae > Acetatifactor. Next base: position 106,938 of record CAKRTS010000004.1, read on the forward strand.
TGCCTCCGGCATCAGCTCCCTGATCAGCTTCTGCGTCGTGGGATTTACCGCCTGTGCAGCGATCCCCGTCTCAGCGGGATACTTCTTCTTTGCCGCGCTGAAAGCGCTCTGCACAAGCATCAGAAACAGCACCGGCGAACCGGAGCCATTCCATGCCCCCGTAATCATCAGCCCGGCTCCCTTCTGCTTCTCACACAGGAAAAAGCCATCCGGTACGTGCTCCTTAAAATGAAGGAAAGAAATGTCCTGATCCAGCTTCACCCCGGTAAAAATGCTGTCGCCAAAGGGCGCATCCAGTGCCATGATCTGCTGCTGCGCCTTGTTTTTCTCGACAGGCCCAAGCTCACGAAGCGGTGTTCCTGCGGTCTTTGCCGCTTTCGTCAGCGCGGGAACCTCGCCCAGCTTTCCGATCGTCGTCGCATAGATCGCGCCATACCGTTCTTCCTCCGCAAAGCCATATGCGGACAGAAACAGCTCCAGTTCAAAGTGCTCCTTCTCCGTGGCAATAAAGTCGAACACGACCTCCCCGGCAACATCATCCGCGATCATCAGCAGCTGCTCCATCAGCAGCGTGCCGCCGCCCTGCCTCCGGTATTCCGGTGCCACATAGAAGGAAATCACGCTGAGCGTATCTCCGTCCAGTTCCGCCGCAAGTGCGCCAACCGCCGTCTGCCCCTTCGCCAGACCGAGGATCAGCGGCTCCTCTCCGTCCTTCCATGCCTGATATGCCTTCGGCAGAAGCAGAGACTTTAACTGCTCCACCTGCCCGCCTGCCGCACAATATACAACCATGCCATTCTCATTCTGCATATTCTGTCCCTCTCTTTATCTCCTATCATAATCCCAGCCCATTGCCTCACCGACGCTCACTTATCCTGTTTTCCAGACGTCTCGTTTGCGCTCATTTCCTGATCTCCACCCAATGCAATCCTCACAACTTTCACCCTACAGTTGCACAAGATGTACCTGACTACAAGCAGCGCACTCTGGAGCCGCCGGCACTTAGTTCCCGTACTATGGGAACTTATGTGCCGCTGCGTGCGGAAGGTAGCGCAAGCGTGCCTGCGGTGGTCTGTACATCTTGTACAACGTCACTCGCGGAAAAACGTCACTCGCGGAAACCTGAGCTTCGCAATTCCTACCACCTTCCGAAGCCTTGCCGCCCCAATGGATCACTGCTATTCTGGTAGCGTTGTCTCACTGACTGCGCATAGTACGGCATCTGGGATGATTTCAGCGCCGGTCCCTCATGCACACCGTCTTCAGCCTGTCTGGCATCATCCATCTGTCTGGTCAGCGAACTTATCTGAAACTCCACCATGTCTGGATCTGATCCGCCCGCGACATGTGACTGCACATACATATTAATAGCGGTAATTGCCCTGAAATAGTAGATTGCAAGTGCCTTGTAATCCGCATCTGCCGGATTATTATCGTCAAACAGCTGAATCCCTGTCTTGTTGTCATCTATCAGATTCACCATATCCTGAATGGGTCTTGCTTCCATACCAAAATCGTGGATATTAATTTTCCTCAGCACATCCTCGGGGTGAAGCTGTGTCAGCATTTTTCCGTACTTTGCTTCTATGTTCTTGAGATATTGATACATGGTACTCTTATATTCTCTCAGCCCTTCTTCCGTAATCCTGTCCTTCTCTTCTGATCCCCCTTCACCCGTTTCACCGGTTGCCATCTTCCGCATCATGCTCTTTGCCTGCTCCTCGCTCTTACCGGTGATAGCCGCCAGCACCTGCATATTGCCTCCCATCCGGTTGAGCGTCAGCCCCGTAATCGCCCCCCCTCGAGTCTGTACAAAATGCGCCAACGGCTTAAGCCGTCCTGCTGCCACATCCTCATCAAGCGCATTATCCACACCATATGTTGTGTCGAGTTGTCTGGTATACTGCTTCTGCTCCTGTCCGATCAGATAATTATAATAGGTTTTCAGGCTTTGTGTTCCGTCATAGTGCTCATGTGCCTTCCACTGCGAGTCCTCAACCGCCTCCAGACGCCGCTGTGCCCAGCCTGCCGTCGCGTTGTCGATCTGCGTCTGCAGTGCCTGATCCCTGCCGCCCAGCTTCTGCTGGAATTCCTTGATAACCTTCTTTACACTTGCGTCTTCCGGCTTTCTGCCCTTCACAATCGCCTTCATGCCTTCCTTCAGGGCATTCAGCCGGTTCGTGATAACCGTCTGCTTTAAGGCAATCTTTTCCGATTCAGAAATAAAGAATTTGATAAATGCCTTCTCAGCAACTGTCCCATAATTTCCTGTCGGATCAACGTTCGACCGGATATCATCAATCGCCCTTGTCCGTCTCATATATTCGCTTCCCGCATCGGTCACCCGGAAAAATTCCTGCTCCATCAGATCAAGCAGTGGCTTATTCGCCTCATAGTTCTCCGCATTATCCACAAAGAGCTGTCTGACCTCACTCATGGTGTTCGGGTTATAGCCGACCAGAAATCCCGTCAGTCCGGTTCCCTTCAGCTCCTGCTCCTGTCCTTGCTCAATGCTCTCTTTTCTCTCCTGCTGCTGTTCCTCCAGCGTCTCCTCTTCCTTCGTCAGCTCCGCCATATAGCTGGCTGCCATGATTGCGCGGGTCTGCTCATTCCGGTATTCGATCTTTTCCTTAAAGCTGTGGACAGCCTCCAGCTCCTCCGGTCCTGCCGCAAGCTCGGTGTCATCCTTCAGGAACTGTCCGTTATCCATATCGACACCGCAGCATCTGCACTGGAAACGGAGCACCTTTTCATACAAATCTGCCATATCCAGAATACGCACCTTGATCAGCTGCTTCTCCATGCTGCTCAGCCCGTCAAAATAAGGCCTGTTGATTGGATCGGCGTAGGCCTCCTTAAATGCCTTGAAGCGCATAACCTTCGTATACACCGGACCGCCTGACTGCGCCAGAAGCTCTGGAGTAAAATAATCCGCCCTAACGTTCTCCCCCATCAGGTCATCCGTCATCCAGCGAAGATACTTTTTCCGCTTCTGGTAATCGTCCGAACGGTAATCCTCCACCAGATCGTCAGACATCCCGGAAAAGTACTTCATGACAGCATAATCCGGTCTGTCCTGCACCTCCCTGTGAGGCACCATATTCCCTTCGAGATCCACGATGCGCTTTTCGATACTTCTCTGTATCTGGTAGCTGGCGCCATCCACTCTCTCCTGCAAAAGCTCTGTCCTGGTTCCCTCTGCCTCCGAGCGCCTTTTGATGGCGTCCCTCGCATTGGAGCCCATCTTTCTGTCCTGACGGTTACGGCACTTTGCCTTCTTCGCAGGAGTGATTTCCTGCACCGGCTCTCCCGCAGCCGTATCAAAGATACGTACCTGATCGAAGTCATAATTCGCCAGTTCCTTCCGGAAAGCACTGTTCTGCTGCTCCTTCTGTCTGACCATCCTCTCCGCCGTCTCCACGCGCTGCTGCTTTACGGTCAGCTCCGACTCGTCATCCCACTTGTTCAGTCTGGTAAATTCCGACTTGATCGCCTGTTTCTTCCTCTGCTGAAAATCCATACTCCCACTCCTCCTTTTCAGGTCTTTCATCATCGTACTACAATACTTCTACTTCAAACACATACTGTCCCTTTGTGTCCATGCTTACCGCCGTAATTCGGTAGCTTCCTCCGGAATCCAGTGTCAGCTCATTCTGCCCTCTCGGACTGCCATCTAATGCCGATGTATACATAGTATCCGAAAACAATGCCCTTGTTCCCTTCTTGATATGCATATTCATCACATGAGAGCCGGTGATGTCCGTCTCCACCCATTCCCTGTCCCATGCTGCCCGCATACGCTCGTGCTTTTGAGGGTCGCTCTCCGGCAGGCTTTCCGCCTCCTGCAGCATTTTCTTTGAAATTGCCTTGTGGTTGAGCCCGTTCGCCCATCTCTTTGCAAAGAAACGATTTGTCGAGGTGCTGACAAACGCCGGATCACGGAAAACAATGCCCTCAAATACCTTGTAGCCCTCGCCATCGCTCATCGCTTCATGATTTATCGCGCCGTTTATTATGTACTTGCTTCTATCCTCCGGCGTAATATCCGGCGAAGAGTTCAACAGAAAGAGCAGCATACCGTCATCCACACCGCGGTAGGTCGTAATATCCGTGGGCAAAGGATGCTTGCGCATCGCCGCCTTGATATGGGAGATATTTGTCTGTAAAGCATCTGATATATCCTCACCTGAGCGCAGACGGTCATTAATGTCCTTGGAATCCTTGGTATAAGCATTCATTGCCACCTTCTCCTCAGGTGTCAGCGTCTCCATATCCCGTCTCGCCATCTTCAGATAAGCCGCTCTGTGAATGCCGTCTCCGTGTGATCCTCTCTGCACTTCATAATTATCCTGCTTCTTCTTAAATTCCGTCATACTCTCGATGGACTGCGCATCCTGATTCTGGATACCCTCCGGGTTCAGAACCTTACAGATGATCTCCAGTCCGCGGAAAACACCTTTATCCCGCGTGCCGTTCGGGGAAATACCGATAAAGGTGCGCTCATTGGGCGTCGCTTTATTGCCCCCTTCATGTTTTCTGGCGCCGATAATCATATAGCTGGTATTTCGCGGGAAGATGTACTCTCCCTCTCCGAAGTTAGCCGTCGCCATCAGGGGCATACCCTCATCACACAGTAATGTCAGCATGACGGGTGCTGTGGCAAACATCATATCCACCTGATGTCCCACACACATAAAACCGGCATCCGTGATGACCTTCCCCGCCATCGCATTGACTGCCTGTACCGTCCCCTTCGCAAAGCCGTTCGCGTCTGCAAGGTTCTCCAATCCAAGCGCATATTGCAGATACGGCGCACCCAGCAGCCGATAAAATCTCGCCTTATGAGACAGCCGATTCAATTTCGTAGCCTCATTTAACATACCAATTGACTCATGACTCTCATAGCTGACATCGCCAAATTTCTGGCTTCGCAGATAATTGTTTATGTCAAAAGAGTTCGATGTCTGGATATAACCGTGATTATATCCCCTATCGCCCGCCAGTCCATAGAGTTTCGTATAACCCTCGCCCTGATTATACCGGTTCTGCTCCGCCATGCTCTTTGCTTCACTGTTGGTAATCACCGGATAATCGCTGAACTGGTCGGCATTTGCCTCCGCCTCTACAGCAGAAATATCAACGCCCTCTGCGTATTCTCCGACAGACACAAAGCTCTGTCCGACCGAGCCTTCGCTGGATTCCCCGCTTGTGACGCCTGTCTGCTCCAGAACCCTGCCCACTTCTCCCGACAGCTCAGCCAGAACATTGCTTTTCTCATTCCCTGCGCATAGGCTCCGGATTCGATTCAGAATATCCGGTACAAGATCCTCTGATGCAGGATCGGTATCCATGCGGCTTAAGATTCTCTGATAGTATTCCAACAGAATTGCAATCACGCTGCTGTCTCTGGCATCGACACGCGCCTCCTGTGCAACCCTGTTCTTAAAAGCCGCGGCACTCATATTCAGCCGGTACCTTTCCGCTTTTGCCGCCGGACCGGCTTCACTTTCATCGAGTGAAAAGTTTGCAGCATCGTTCTGAATCAACTGCGGAAGCGTCTCACCGGCAAAGAGCTGACGGAGCGTAATGCCCTCTCCCTTAAACTGGCTGCCCATCTCAAAGTACCGCATCTGTATCATCAATACTTCCTTCTCGGCATTGGCATAAACCTCTTTCACAATCTCTGCGCGCTGTCTGCCGACAGAAGTGAAACGAAACCTTGAGGAGTCAATATATTCCTTACATGCGGTACACAGATCAGCATATGCCACCATCAGATTTTCATATGCCTCGGGATGCTCCTGCGAAACCCTTTCCTCCCTCAACCGTTCAATCTGCTGAATCCCCTCCAGCACTGCATTGAAGCGTGCAGAATTCTGTCCATGCCTCTTGTGTGTTGCCCGAAGCTCCTGAAATTTCTTTACATTTCCACTGACACCGTTTTCCTTGCCAAAGACGGACTGCTCATAATCCTTCGCAATCGCCTTTGCATCCTCAAGAGTGCTGAATTTTACATCTGTCTGATAGTTTTGCCTCATACCGCTCCTCCCGGCTGCCGCCTTTCGCATGGCTTATGATCGATGACAATGGCTGTCGGTTTTATATCATACACGGCACAGTTCAGGTTCCCGAAATTGAAGACACAACCCTCACAGTCCGGGGAATCGCTCGTATATCGCCCACGCTCCCCGTCATCCGGAGACTCTTCCCCTTCACGCTCATATGCCGGGCATTCTCCCCGCCCTGCAAGCACATCCGCAGGCTTGAACTTAAACCTCTCACATCCCCCGACCTTCTGCCCCCGGAACCGGCAGTCCCTGCACTGCAGCATATCATTCGTCACCGTAACCGGCACATTGCCCGCACTATAACCGAACTCCTGATTCCATTCCTCTCTCCGTCCCTGCTCTCCGCCCTGCATCCGTTCCTGCTCTCTGTCCTGCTCTCTGCCCTGACCCATACCCTGCTCCTTATCTATACTCCCGACCATCTCATCTCTTTTTCTTATCTTCTTCTGTTTGCTCTCTGCCGGGCTGCCGCCCTTTGCCTATATTCTCTGCCTGATTTGCCGGAGCTGCTTTCTCCCTATCTGCCCGTTGCCCCTGCCAGCTGCACGCGCGGTACAGACCGCAAGCAGTGCACTCTGGAGCCGCCGGCGCTTAGTTCCCGTACTATGGGAACTTATGCGTCCGCTGCGTGCGGAAGGTAGCGAGAGCGTGCCTGCGGTGGTCTGTTCCTCGTGTGCAGCGTCACTCGCATCCCCTGCCGTAATCTACTCCGCGTGTGCAGCGTCACCCGCATCCCCTACACCAGCCTCGTAAAGCACGCCTGCAAACTCCCATCCTTATACCCCTGACAATCCCTCTCCATCATCAGCTTCAGCCCCGTATAAATGCACTCCATCGTCACCGGGCTCTGCAGAATCGCCGCCGTGAACATTGCCTGCTGCGCGACATACTTGATACTGCTGCCCGTGAACTCATGCTCCCTTGCAAGATGATCGAAATCCACATCCGCCGCGATCTCGACCCCCTCCGGGAACGCCAGCCGCCAGAGCCTGCTTCTCGTCTCCGCATCCGGCGCCGGAAGATTGATGGAATAAGTAATCCTCCTCCGGAATGCCTCATCAAAGAAATTGCTGTGGTTCGTGGCGAGCACCATGATCCCCTCATACTGCTCCATCAGCTGCAACAGGAAGGACACCTCATTGTTCGCATATTTGTCCGTGGACTTCGATACCTCCGTCCTCTTGGCGAAAAGCGAATCCGCCTCGTCAAAGAACAGGATCGCGTTGGTATTCTTTGCCGTCTCAAACAGCTCCCCCAGCTTTTTCTCCGTCTCTCCGATATATTTATCCATGATCTTCGAGGAATCCACCCGGAACAGCGTCAGCCCGACTTCCTTTGCGATCACCTGTGCCGTCATGGTCTTTCCGGTTCCGGGCGGCCCATACAGCAGAATGCTGATCCCGCGCCCGTAGGGCATCTTCTTCCCGAAACCCATCCCTTCCATGACAAGATACCTGTTCCGGATCGCCGAGATGGCGAACTGCAAAATTTTTGTCTGCTGCCCCGGCAGCTGCAGATCTTCCATCGTAAACCCGGTCACAAGAGGCGCCGCCAGACCCTTTAGCTTTCTTCCGGCATCCTCCATCAGCTCACTGACAATCACTTCCTTTGCCTCATCGTAGGACACCGTCTCTTCACCCCCGAAGCGGGCTCTGAGCATCCTCACCATCCGCTCGATCTCACCCGCCGTCAGCCTGTAGAGATTTGCAAGCTCCGAGCCATGACCGTCGATTGCCCTGCACTGATGCTTTCCTGCAAAATATTCCCAGAAGTGCATCTGCTGCTCCCTCGTAGCTCCCGGAAGCTCCGCCTCCATCGGACAGACACCCGCCGGATAGGAAATCCGCAGCGGCGTCTCCGTCATCACACACACCACCGGAATATATTCTGTCAAAAGCCTGAGAAAATACCCCAGCATCTCCGGCTCCAGACTCTCCGGAAGCTGCCGCAGTCCCACATACTTTCTCCGCAACACACAATAAGAGATGATCTCCCGAAGATCCCTCCGCACACACTTTCTCTCCAGCAGAAAGCCAAGAGAAACGGCGACAAACTCAGCCTGTTCACCAAGCTTTTTCAGAAGAAACCTCTTCCCTGTTCCCTCCGCGCCGGACAGCTGCAAAACGCCTCTGCCCTTTCCATTGCGAAGCCTCTCAAGATAGTCCCTGCACTGCCCGTACAGCGCCTCGTTCTGGAGCAGCGGCTCCCCATCCGGCTTAAGACAGACCGCTATGCCGCCCAGCTCATGGATGCCGCAGTCCTGCCCCAGCAGGAAATCCAGCGCCGTCTTCTTCAATCTCACCGGCCTCTGCACCAGCCTCTCCGTCCGCTCTTCCTCCCATTCCTGAAAGAGAACCACGTTCAGCCTGTCGTCGGGATTCAACAGCGCATATTCTGTCTCCGTGTTCTCCCCGGTGAGCCTCTGGAACAACAAAAAGACATCCTCCAGCGTCAGTTCCTCTTCGGAAAAGCCCTCCTTCCGCAGCTCCGCCGCAAATTCCGCGTCGAGCTGTCTGACCATGGCAATCCATATCAGAAATTCTTCAAACCGGTTTAAGGAAAGCGTCTCCCTCATGCTGATATAGGGAAGCTCCCAGCCGCGTTCTGCCGTCTCGGCACAGCGGCTTTCCCAATAGCCGAACAGTTCCTCCGCATCCTGTCTGCCATCACTCTCCCCGGAGCTCTGATCCAGCCAGTAGATCAGTATCCTCCGTATCTGCGCGAGCAGTTCCTCCGTCGAGGCAAAAGCACGATTCTGTTGTTTTTTGTCCAGATAGAGTTCTATATTAGACCTGCCCATCCCTTATGCCTCTCTCATCATCCCAGTTCCATGCCGAATACCTCTTCCGCATACGGCTCAAAATCCGATCTTGTGAATACCTTTCCGGTCTTGACATACTCGTAGCGGATCGCCTGAAGATAATGCTTCATGCGCACTTCCTTTCCGTCGCCGTCCGCCGCCGCCAGGAATGCCGCGTTGAGAATACAGTTCTTGATATTACCACCCGCAAACTCAAATTTCTCTGCAAGGAAGCGGATATCCACATCCTCCCCGAGCGGCGTGTCCTTCGGAATCGTCGTCCGCCACAGCATCTCTCTGGTGTCCGCGTTGGGGAACTGGAATTCCACAATGTACTTCATACGCCGGAAGAAAGCGGGGTCAATGTTGTGCTTGTAGTTGGTCGCCAGCACGGAAACTCCGTCGTACGCCTCGACCTCCTGCAAGAGCAGCGCCGTCTTGTTATTGTTGGACGCCTGGTTGCTTCCGCCATCGTCGGAACGCTTTGCAAACAGCGTATCACACTCGTCGAAGAAGAGTACGACATTACACTTCTTCGCCTCTCTGAAAATCATGGAAATGGATTTCTCCGTCTCACCGACATACTTGTCGATAACCTTGGAAAGATCAACGCGGTAAAGCTCAAGATTGAGCTCGTGTGCGATTACCTGCGCACACATGGATTTACCGGTACCGGGCGCTCCGAACAGCAGCACGGACAAGCCGCGGCCGTAGGGATATTTCTTGGTATAATGCCAGTTGTCGTAGACCTGCTTGCGGAAATTCATCTGGTCGATCGCGTGCTCCAGCGTCTCCCTCTGATCCCGGTTCATGACAATGTCCTCGAAGCCGAAATTCGCCTTTACCTTGGTCGCCTTCTGTGTCAGCTCCGAACTCATCTGATTATTACAGCCCTGAAACAGCGTCGCACGTGGAATCAGAATATCCTTGTTCATCGTCGCAAGGCTTCTCGCATTCGCCAGCGCCGCCTTGATCTTGCCCGGGGTGAACAGGAACTTTGTCGCCATCTCCAGCAGATCGATATCGTCGCCCAGCGCGTAATCCTTCGCAAAAAGGCGCCAGCACTCCTCTCTCTCCTGCGTCGTGGGTGTCGGAATCTCCAGCTCCGTGAACTCCTCCTTCGTGATGTCACGCATCGGCATTTTTTCCTTGCTCAGCGCATAGACCAGCAACCCCTTGCTCACCAGCTTTGCAAAGGCGAGATCCATGTAGCCCAGAAATTTATCCTTTTCCTCCTCGTGGAAGGTAAGCTCATCGAGACAGCAGCAGGAGTTTGTCAGAATGCACTCCCTCGTGACTGCCCACAATGCCTTCTCCACAAAGGTGAAATCATAAACAAAAAGCTTTTTACAGTTGACGGAGATTGCCCCCATCCCATTCTTTTTACAGAACTGCTTGATGAAGAACTTCCGTCCGCTTCCCTCGTCCCCGAAGAAGGAGAAGATGCGCACACCCTCATTGTAAGAAATCTCCATGGCGTCAAGCTGTCCCTGATTCGCCATGATGGGATCAAGCTCCTTGTCATCCGTGAGCATCTTGAAAAAACGGATGTAATTCTCATCCAGCTGCATCGGACGCTTGCCGAACAAAAAGTCGATAATTCTCTTATCCGGTGTAACAACCGTGGAGAACGGCATACTTCCGTTTACCCTGAGGTCAAGGATCGGCTGCAGCTGCTCCAGTCCGACCGACATATCCCCATAGGCTCCTGTGATGGAGAACTGATTCCCATAATACAACCTCGCAGCCGATTCGATCGTCGGTGCGGGCAGACTGCCGTTCTCGTTGATGACCTGGAACACTCCCGCATAATCTGTCTGGGTGGATGCGAGGATGCCGCAGGCAAAGCAAAAGGTGGTAAAATGCTCAAACTCCATCTTTTTACAGAGGGAATAAAACGGAAGCGCTATCCCCGCCTCCAGCGTCTTCTCTGCGCGCGCCTCGATAAATGTCATCATCTCCTCGCAGTCAGGCTCTCTGACACTCTGGCTCTCCCCCGACGCGGCGGTTCCCATCTCTGCGGCATAATCTCCCAGCAGCGCCATCAGCTCATCGCTCAGTTCCGCCGGTTCCTGTCCGGTCTCCTCGTCCTCACCGTCCTTGACCGGCTCCGAGGAAAAGAGATGGATTTTCTCCTGACACATGGTATGCGCAATCTCCAGATCCGGGTAGAGCACATTTTTGTATCCGCCCTGTCCGGACGCAAACAGCCCCTTCATCTCCTCAAGATACTGATCCATCCGGCTGTTGACACAGGCAAACAGATAGTCCATATACTCCGGGTATCCGCCAAACGGCTCCCCCTCCAGTTCCCTGTTAAACTTGTCATAGATATTCACGCTGTCTCCTCCTCGCCTGCCGTCTGCTTCAATGTCTCTCTCCTACCCGGAACACCGCCGTCCGGTCAAAAACGCTTTTCTCCGTGTTGATTCCTTCAAAGGTCTTCCCCTGAAAAACTCCCTGCTCTTCATTCAGGGCGGTCTCTCTCCTGCGGCTCAGATAGGTGAGAGCCTCTTCCTCCTCCGCCGTCTGGCTGCCACCCTGACTCTTTTTCAGCTGCTGCTTTGCAAGTCTCTCATTCAGTCTCATATACCTCTCCTTATCCGCAAAGCCGGACTCACTCCCTGTATTCCGCCGGAAAATCTTCCTCCGGGATCTCCTCCAGCTCAATGTAACGGTTATTGACATAGCCGCTCTTCTTGCCGTTAGTCACCAGAGACCATTCCTCGCCGTACTCCAGAACATAACCTGTCTGCTTCGGCATCAGCCTGCCCAGAATCTTTCCATCCATGTCTGGAACGCTCCTGAGATTCAGGGAAGAAATGTCCCCTCGCACAGTAAACGCATAATAGACGCTCACCGGCTGCTCTGTCTCGGATTGCTCTGATCCGGATTGCTCTGATCCGGATTGCTCTGATCCGGGCTTTTCTGCCTCGGACTGATCTGTCCCCGTCTCCTGCACCGGTTCTGTCTCCGTTGTTTCCTCCGGCTTCTGCTCCTGCGTTTCTTCGGATTTCTGTTCCTGCGTTCCTTCCGTTTTTTCCGTCGTCTGCGGCTGCGACTCCCTGTCCTGATTCACATAGACGGGGGCCGGTTCGTTTTCCTGTCCGTCACGGTACTGCTTGAAAATACAGGCGGCGACACCGCTGACAAGAAACAATACCATTACCGCAATGATAAGACCCTTTTCCTTTTTCATCTGCCACACTCCCCATGCTTTAAATCTGTCAGAATTTCCATTGTTTAGTCGGTCGGCAGCTGCACATAAATTCCCATGCCCTTGCCGACATTGCTCTTCGCATAGATCGTGCCGCCGTAGTATTCCACAATTGCCTTTGCCTGCGTCAGTCCGAGTCCGTTTCCGCTGATCCGGTTGGAACCCTGATAATTGAGTTCAAAAATATGTGCCGTCTCCTTCTCAGACAGTCCGTTTCCGTTATCCTTGAGCACAATGAAAATATCGTCTCCGAGGTTTGAGATCGTGATGACAAGAATCCCCGCCCGGTTCATGTATTTAATGGAATTGTCGATAATGTTGCGGAACATGATCCGCAGCCTTGAGGCATCCGCCTTGACAAGAATCTTTTCATCGGGCGCCGAAATGCGGATATCCAGACGCACCTTCTCCGCAAAGGGCTTCAGCTCCTGCACCGTCTCTCTGGCGATCTGGATGATGTCGATCGTCTCATTCTGCTGCTCTCCCTCTCCGGCAGGCGGCAGGAAATTAGCGAGAAGCTCCTTTTCCCGCTCCTTCGACTGGCTTCTGCCCTCCTCCGCCTTCGAGAGTGCCTCGCTCAGCTCCTCCTGTCTGGCAAGCAGCTTCTGCTGCCCGATGACCGCCTCTTCCTTCGCTGTGGTTGCCTCCTGCATCGCCTTCGCATAGCGTTCCTTCTCCGCCGTAAGCTCACGGATTCTTCCGTCAAGCTCCTTGTTTCTGCCCTCCGCCTCCTCGAGCTGTCTGCGGTTCTTTTCCAGCGTCTCCGGATCAGCTGCGTCCGCCAGAAGCGCAAACGCCAGCATCAGCACTGCGTACAGAATGACCGTAATCATCATGAACATACTGTTGTCGGTCAGAAATCCATAGAGTATACATGCATAGCAAATGACTGCTACCAGCAAAATGATTTTTTTCTTCGTTGACATATCTGCTCCCTTCCTACTCCGCAAGACGCTTTTCGATGGACAACACGTTCCATCCGTCCCGATATTCATATTCCATCTTATCCATAGTTTTCTTAATCAGAAAAATTCCAAGCCCGCCGATCTCTCTTTCCTCCGCAGGCAATGTAATATCGGGGTCCTTGTGCTCCAGCGGATTGTACGGTATGCCACGATCCCGGAAGGTCATGTGAAATCGTTTCGGTTTCTGCATAACCTTCATCGTAAGGACTGCCTCCCCCGGTTCTCCGCCATAGGCATAATGCGCTATGTTGACAAACAGCTCCTCCGCTGCCATAACGATCTGCATCTGTGTCATTTCATCACAGGCGGTCTGCCCCAGCATCTGCTCTACCTGCTCCAGCACCGCTCTCATATTCTCGTCACACGCGGACAGCTTTAACTCTTTTTCCACGACATTCCTTTCCTTTCTGCCCCGTCGGTATTCAAAGGCTGGCATACATCCGCTCCCCGTCTCGCAATCATGAAAGCTCTATTCTGCGGCAGGCAAGCCCTTCTGCCGCCTCCAGATCATGTGTCACCGCAATGACCGTCGTTCCCTGTCTGTGAACCAGTTCCAGAAATTTCATGATCTCCCTCGAGGACTCCGGGTCAAGGTTTCCCGTCGGTTCGTCTGCCAGAAGATACCTCGGATAATTCATCATCGCTCTTGCCAGACAGACCTTCTGCTGCTGTCCTCCCGACATTTCGTTTGGATAACGTTTGTACAGCTCTGTAATTCCGAACAAAGAAAACAGGGAACATATCATCTGGTCGGTATCCCTGCCTCTTCCGCCCGCCACCAGCCGTGCCAGCTTCACATTCTCATAGGCGCTCTGATCCGTAATCAGGCGGTGATCCTGGAACACGACGCCGAGCTTCCGGCGATAGGCGGGAAGCTGTCTTCTCTTCATCAGCGCCAGATCCTGCCCATCGACAATCACCTGCCCCGCCAGAGGCATGAGTTCACGCAGCAGCAGTCTGACAAAGGTGCTCTTCCCAACGCCGCTCTCTCCTGTCACCAGAACGAATTCCCCGTCCTCTATGGTCTCATTCAAATTTGTAAACACCGGCTCCTGTTCCGTCTGGTATCCGGCGGAGACATCCACAAATCGGATCATCGCCGCTCACCGTTACTCAATCTGCAATATGTCACTGAACCCTGACATCTCAAGCACACTCATGACCGTTTCGCAGACATGGACCATCACCATGCTGCCACCCTTCGACATGGCTGTCTTCTGACCGATCAGCAAGGCTCTTAAGCCCGCACTGGAAACATAGCTTACCTCCTCAAAGTCCAGAACCACCTTGCTTCCCTTCTGAAACGCCGTCAGAATTGCCTGCTGCAGCTGCGGGCTTGTGGTGGTGTCCACTCTTCCTTCAATCTTGATCTGAATTGTGCTGTCATTTCTTGTCTCTGTAAGATTCATATTCTGTCTGCTCCTTTACTGTAGCGTCACAATGCCATCCATATATTGTGCCTCTGTATCCAACTGTCCCGCATCCTCACGGATCATGCGGGCATTCATATCCAGATAAGTATGATAATCCATATTGCCGGCTTCCTTCAGATATACGATATGTATCCGGCTGCGGATCGGTCTGTACTGATTAATCAGCAGCATCAGCCGGGATTTTAACGCCTCCGTCACATGTCTGTTAATCAGAATGGTGACGTCATAAGGGCTGTCGCCGTAAAGCTTCTTAAACTGCTCCTGCTCCGTCTCCTCCACATAGGCTTTCATGACGTTGCTCTCCAGTACGACGACCGGCTCCCCGAGAACGATCTCCGCGATCCTCTCGATTGCCCATTTACTGCCACGCATACAGTTCAGTCTGTACGCCTCCTTAATCAGCGTCCTAAGCCACGGCTCATCCTTGCACTCATCCCCCAGCTCGATTCCCATCCATCTGCCATACATCGGCAGCATCTCCTGCGGGCAGGTGTCGAGGTCAAGCAGCCTGTCCACATGGCTGATATTGTCCTGAAAATCCTGATAAATGCTGGAAAAGACCGAAAGATAACGATGGAAAAAGCTGTCTCTCTCCCTGTAAATCTCCGGGAAGGTGTCCATGAAGTTGTCACCCTGCTGCTCCACCCTGATATGGGAAACGGTATTGCTGCCCCCTCCGATGACCTTAATCATCAGATAGAGATACCTTCCGCTCTGCTCATAGAGCAGGATGTCCCTCGTGTTCACACAGCGCTTTGCACCGATCTCCTGAAAGAACTGCACCTTCAGGCTGTCCTGTTCCTCCGGATCCGTCAGAAAGGCGCTGATCTTCGTCTCTACCCCATTCCGGTAGAAGCTGTCCTGATTCATTGCCTTGACGTAGACAAGGCAGACGGAGTCCTCCTCCAGCTGCGTCTCGAAATGCAGTCTCCCCCATGTCATATCCTCCATGGCGGCATCGATCCCCTGAAGGAAAAGATAGTGCTCCTGATCCGTCGGCACAGCTGTGAGAGTATCTTCACCCTCGAGCGAAAACCCTCTGCACAGACCTCTCTTGATACGGTTCTTCTTAATTGAATAAGTAACTGCTGCCATATCGCTTTCCTTCCCTATTTTTCATAGTTCCTGATCTCAAGCTGGATGTCTCCCGCATAGCACAGACAATCCGCATTCGGATAAATATCATTGTCCTTGATCCTCGCCGCTCCCGGGTACTGGGGATAGAGCGCCAGATCATATATGTATTCCACACATTCCAGATTTTCCACTGCGCGGAACACCTCGTCAAATTTCAGTACATCGCCAAAGCTCCGCTCAGACTCCAGATAATCCAGCTGCTCCCGGATCGTCTTTTCGATCAGTCCCTGCTCTCTCTCATAATGTCTCTTGACATAGATGACACCCTTCACGTTGATCGGCAGATAGACGGGCTGTACGATCTCGACCCTCGTTGTCAGCAGACGCTTCTTCTCCAGAAGCTGCTCCAGACTCTTCCGGTAGGTGTCCGAGAGCTTCGGGAAGCGCTCATCCGTTCCCGGCTTCACCGCGATCTGAACCTCGTTCCTCTCCTCCCTGAGCACCGCCCTGACCTTATGGATACATAAGCCCGGCGCACTCTTCACGATGGTCTCGTAGTCCGCTGCCGTCACGGCGGTATAGGGCTTATTCATATCTGCGAGGAAGCGTTCCCTCACATCCGCGATGCTCTCCCGGAAACAGCCGCCCGTCCCGGGTCCCGCATTGACAAACGTAAGCTCCTGTAAGGTCTTCCCCGTGCGGAAACGGCTGCCCTCACGGATATTTCCCTCCTGGCCTCTGGTGACGCTGCACGAGCCCATATAGAGTGACGCGCCGATAAACGCGCCGGCATCCTCTATGACAATCCTGCCCTCATTTTCCAGAAGGTAATAGGTGAGGGAATCCTCCTCGTAATGGTTCGGTCTCACAAAATCAAAAATATCCTCACCGTTCTCATCCGTCCTCTTTGCGATGATGCAGAAGGACTCCGCAACAATGTTCTTTGCCGGAAGCTCCAGCTCCTGTGCGTCATAGCCCTGCACGGTTCCAAGGTAGAACCTGCGCATCATCTCCTCCGAGTAAACCATGATCTTCACGGCATTCTTCAGCTTATCGGGTGAAAAGCCGAACTGCCGCCTGTCGAAGCTGAAGGTATTCACGCCGTACTGCTCATGCTCCATCGTATAGAAGCGCCCTCTGGCTCCCTCCCCGGGAGCCGGCTCGTACCTGCGGTAGAAGGAACCCTTTTCCTCCTTACAGAATACCTGCAGATACCCTTCCTCCATCATTTCACTGTTCAGCGTGATCCTTGAATATTTCTGGAAGGTATAGCACACGGACTTCGTCTCCTTCTGCCACGCCTCAAACAGAAAACCAGCCACCGCCAGCAGCTTCGGACTGACATCATAGTCCGCCTTGACAACCCTCGCGCGGATGGCATAGCTCGGCTTCGGAAGCTCCTCACAGACTGCCGCCGCTGTGTTCGGCATGCGCATCCTCACCTCGCCGCTCACAAGGAAGCAGGAGGTGTAATCCGCGACATTCATGGGTTCATATCCCTTCTCGGTGTAGCACTCCCACACGAGATTTGCAAACGTGTTATTTCCCTTCTCCTCATAAGGATTGCGGTTGAAACGGTTTGCAAGCGTCATGTAGAAGATCATTTCCTCTCCCGGCTCAGGCAGGCGGTTCGCCGCGAAGTAGACGCAATCCCCCTCTCCGGGCTTCTCCCCGAAGATCATTGCCGTCTTGGGAATGTCATCATCGATCAGATAGCTGTAATCCTGAAACCCTCCGTCATGCTGTCCGTAAACTCCGGTCAGCGAATAGCCCGAAAGGCGGATGCGCCTGTTCGTCTCAAAGGTGAGGTCTCCCAGATAGAACGGCTGGTTTGCCGGAAGCTCCACAGGCTCCTTCACACCTTCCGCCGTCATCAGTATCCTTGCGCATCTTCCCTTTCTCTCGGTAAAACCAAGCATTTTCAGGAGCTTCTGCCGGATCTGCGGCGTCACCTGCCGGATGGATTCCTGCTGCAGTGCCTCAAATGCCGTCAGATTCTCCAATATCGTCATGCCGGGATCAGACGGGTTGAAATTCGTCCATTCGGTCGTATAGAGAGGAATCTGCATAATTGCTTCACTTATGAGTTCCTGATAAGTTTTATCGTTCAGATTTTTATTGACAAGCAATTTTCCTTCTCCTTCCCTTACTCCGACAGCATGATATGGATTCTGTGCTCTCCGCTTCTCGTCACCATGAACGGTGTCACTTCAATGTCGTCGATATCCATCTCGTGCGGGCCGGCCGCGTCCGTGTAGGTCGCCGTCACCGCAATCCTCCTCACTGCCGCCTTCGCCTTCATTGAGTTCAGCTTCATGCGGATCTGGGATTTCTTCGGAAGCACTCCGATGTCCCATCCGGATTCTATTCCGTTCTTCACGGCATCCAGATATTCCTCCAGACATTTCTTCATCCGGTTCTGTATCTCAAAGCCGTCATCCATATCCCTGATCTCCGCCCATACATCCACGGAGACAGAGACAAAGACCGGCTCAGTCAGGCATAATTCCTCGGGGGCAATCATCAGCTCGCAGTTCTGCAGCAGATGCTTCTTTAAATTTGCCGCCGCATTGTGGAAGGAATAGGAGCCGGACTTATAATCCTTTAACAGCAGTACAAACGTCACCTTGCTGTCCGCTCTCTCCCCGTTGCGGTCAATTCCCGTCACGCAGCTGATCTTTTCGATATTGTCGGAATAGGACAATATCTCCCGCTCATAGTCCTTGACCGACACGAGCCGCCTTCTGGAGCTCAAAATATTTGCTCCTCTTCTCAGCGCACTGTCGATGCTCTCGATATTGCTGCCGCCGAAAGCGCATTTCGGATTGTAGATCGTATCTATGAACATCAGGTTTTCCAGAGATTCGTTGATGCTTCCCGCCTCCACATTGCCCTGCTGTCCGTTACAGCAGCGGATCACCATGCGGAATGCCGCATCGTTCAATACTCTCGGGATCTCGGAATGGATTCCGTCGCCGAACAGGATTCTCTGGTTCAGTCTGTCAATTATGTACTCTCTCTCCAGCCGTCCGTTTCCAAACTGCTCCGTCTCCTCCCATCTAACATAGAAGGAAGAGATATTGCCGATCATATCGCGCTCAATGCGTACCTTGTCGGGCATCTCCCTGTACAATCTGTTCATGTTCTCCTCTGTGTGTCTGTTTGTCTCGTTTACCCAGAGCTCCACATCCAGAATGTTGGGCACTCCCAGATCGAACACCATATTGGCGGCAACCTCGTCGATATAGTACTCTTCTTCCTGTCTGGTCTCAATGTTGTAGACCTCGACCGCGTTCAGCCGGATGTCCAGCACCTTCGGCGGATTGCTGTCCGAAGCCTGTTTCTCTGTCCTGCTGAGCCTGATCCAGTATGCCGTCTTCCCTTCGATTGTCGCCGCCGCCATATCGGAGGGCGGCATGAACAGGACAATTCCCGACCGGGACATATTCGCCGTGTGATCCAGCACCCGCATCTGGCGGAAGCCGTGGATCGTGCTGTACTCAAACCGGCACTCCGTGGCGTCATACCGCGCGCCGTCCTCCAGCTGGAACAGCATGCTGACCGGTCCGTCCTCCATCGGTTTTCCAAAGCCCAGATACAGATAATCCTCCGTGTACTCGCCGCTCTGGAAGAGCAGGAAGCGCTTTCCCTCCATCATCTTCGCCGACAGCTCCAGCTCTCTTGTACCGGCGATCGCCCGCACTCTCTCCGGCCGCACATAGCGCTCCCCGTAGCTGTAGGCAATCGTCATGTTGCTGATCTGCGGATAATGGTGGATGCAGGGACGCATATAGCAGTTATCCGACTTCAACAGCTGGATGCGCAGACATCTTCCCATGTCTCCGCCGACAGACATTTCCTGCCAGTCCGACGGACAGATAAACTCCAGCGTACACTTTGCCGCCTCCGCTTTTCCGAAAAGCGATCTGTATTCCTGATTGCACGGCAGCTTCTTCCAGCCGATGCCGTTGAAATACTCTATGGCAATCTCCTCCGCATAGCAGTCCGCAACATTATTCTCCGCAGTTGTTCTGGGCTTGCGCTTGATAATCTTCAGTTCTTCCTCTTCCGTCACCGCCATGAGGGAGACCCTGTGCTCCGGATAAGCCACCTCGAAGCTGAGTGTCACCATCGCTCCTGGCTTTCCAAAATAACGGTTATGTCCGATGTAGCACTCGCTGAACAGGGAAAGCGTATCACCGAACGGTGCGAAGCTCTCCGGCTCAAAATCCGTGGTTCCGTTGTTCACAAACTCCGGTGTCTGTGCCTCTCCGGCAGATGCAAGCCGGATGTTCCTGACTTCAACATTTTCCATCACCGGCTTCTCGGCAATGACCGCCAGCATACCGTAGTCCCTGCCGTCAAGCTGTACCGCAATGCTCTCCTCCGGCTCCCTGAAGGCAAGGGTTCTGCCATCCGGCAGAAGCTCGAGGTCTTCCACCTTCTTAAGTCCCTGCTCCGTGACATACTGAAAGGTGAAGTCACCTGCGAGGAGCTGCTGTGTAAATCCCTCATTTCCCTCTATTCTGATGAATATTCTGTTTCCCACTGCATCAAACACCGTCGGGTGGTAGAGCATCACTGCGTTCTGCTCCATTCCCTTCTCCGGATCCCCAAACAGATAAAATGGTCTCAGCTGTCCGGGCTGCTCCGTCTCCTCCTGTTCCTCGGCAGTCTCCGTCTCCGGCAGAATCTGCGGGCACCGGAAGCTGCCCATCAGCGGCAGGATCTTTCCCGTCTCCTTCTCCGTCATAAAGCAGGACTGCAGTCTGGAATTGGTCACATACAGGTTGTGTGCCGTCTCAAAGATCTGTGTCTGCTCACCTTCCGCCAGCAGCTTTGTCCCCTTTGCGACACCCGTTCCCGGAATGGTATCCTGGATCAGCCCCATCAACACCACCGCGCAGGACGGCTTCGCCGGTAAAAGAGACAGGTCAAGCATATTGACAAACTCTGTATGGTAGATGTCCAGCACCTGATTAAACCGGTCAATATTGTCCTTCATCTGTCCCGCAAACAGAATGGCAAGCGTCGAACCGATATCGGGGTTCTCCCTGTCAAAATTCCACTCCGGCACATAGGAGGCAGCAAGTTCCGCTATTCTGTTTTCAATATCCGTCGCTGTTCTCTTATCAATCTTCATATTGCTCCTCTGTATCACCCTGTTCCGGTGCAAATTCCTCCTGCCCGGCATCCTCATCCCCTGTGTTCAGATAGAACGGAAAGACAAAGTTGTCTCTCGTATTGCTGCCTATCACATAGTAATCCACCTTGACAACCAGACAGCCGTCCTTGATATTCGGGTCTGCCGACACCTCCACGTCACTGACGCGCGGCTCCTGTTTCTGTATCTCCCGCCGGATGTTTCCGCACATGATATTGATATTCGTCAGGTTGACATCCATAAAAGTATATGCCATCAGGTCACTGCCGAATTCCGGCCGCAGAAAACGCTCCGATTTCTGCGTCATCAGTATCAGGTAGACCGATTCCCTGACGCTCTCCAGATCGGAGACCGTCACAAATCTTCCGGTGGCGGAATTGATCTGCGGCGGGAATTTCATCCCCTTGCCTAAAAAGTCGTTGTTCTCCATCGCTGCTCCCCCCTGCTTATCCGATGCTGATCGGCGTTCCGCTGATCTTCACCGCTGCACTGCTCTCCAGATTCATGGAGGACGTTGACTTCACGCTGACGGTCGAGCCCTCCAGCGTCGCGCCTCCCGTGGAGGTGTATTTCATATTTCCGTTTACCTTGACATTCAGCTTTGTCGTCTCAAGCTCCGTCGTGCCGTTATTGCCGTTCATTGTCAGCGTAATATTATCTCCGACCTTGATCGTGAGCTTTTTCTCCGCAAAGATCTCCATCTTTCCCGAGTCACCCGTCTGGATCTGGATCTTGTTCTTGCCGTCCTTATCCGAGATCAGCATCATCCCCTTCTCATTGTCCAGCTCGATGCGGTGGGTGGATTTCGGGGTCTCGATCTTTATCTTATCCTTATCCCCCTCCCCCTCCTTATTGTCTTCAAACAGGATGGTGTTCCCATGCCGGGTCATGATCTTTTTGTACTGGTTATTCTCATCCGCCGTCTTCTTCAGAAACTGGTCGTTTTCTCTCGGAATGCAGCCTATGACATAGGGCTTTTCAATATTTCCCTGCTCGAAGCAGACAAGGACATGGTCTCCGACCTCCGGCAGGAAATAATGTCCCCACTTGGAGCCGCTCGAGGGCATTGCAACTCTCGCCCATTTCAGCTCGTTCGCCTCCTTGTCGCGGGTAAAGATGGAAACACAGACACGCCCCGGCATATCCTTGTCGTAATTCTTGACAACCTGCCCTACAACGATGCCGAAGATCCTGTTGTCCCCTGTCTCTGTCTTCAATACCTGTTTTTCCGCTATCTCATCTATCACATCAAAAAGTGCCACGTTTCTTCCTCCATCCTTCTCCGGTATGTGGGCTTACTCCTCAAATCCGCACGCCTTGCCGATAATTCTTGTCACATACCCCTGCTCCGTAAAACAATGCCGCACGGTCTGCAGGTAAAAGGTATTCGACAGGCTGTCGCCGAAGCCCGCCACTCTGATAAAGCGTCCGGGTACAAGCTCTGGTATTCCGATCACATCCGCCTCCAGCACTCCGAAACGGTAGGTCATATCCTCCATCAGATAATCGAGACGGTTGTCGGCATCCATCTTTGACGAAGTCGTTGGGTCAACATACACCTTCTTCGATTTCGCCAGCAGCGCCTTGGCATGATTCCCGTGGGAAATCTTGTTGCCGTTCTTCTTGTAGGAGGAGATCACCTTCCCCTTCCCGACATCCAGACAGCGCACCTCGATTCCGGCTGTCAGTCCGGTGATGTCATAACCCATGTTGATTCCTCTGATCCCGGTCTTTGGCGTGAGCTCCATCAGAATCTCGGAATTGCTCTTCGCCTTGCGGAATAAGACCTCTCCGCCGTGGATAAAGAAATCAAAATTAAACTTCTTTGCCGCCTTTACCACGAATTCATAATCGCTCTCGCCGACCATCTCCACCGTCTTGTCGCTTGCCTTGCTCTCCCCCGCAGCGCCCGTCACCGGCTTATCCGGCGTATCCTCCACGGAGACGCCCGTGATAATTTTCTTCTGGAGGAGATTATTGTATGCCGGCTTCCGGAAGATTTCCTTCACTGCGTCCGAGTAATACTGCGCCTTCAGCTGCTGCGAGTGGTTGTTCGCCATCATAATGCCCTTCGCATCCATCACCGTGACCTCCACACCGGGAATGTCGCCGTTTGCCGAGAAGTCGAAATTGACCCTCGCAATAAAACCGCAGAACACCTTGCGCACTGTGAGATCATAGCCGAGACAGATTGTGACCTGCGAGCCGAGCCTGATATAGGGCTCCAGCTCCTCTGTCTTAAAGGTACAGGTCAGGCTGTCGTAGCAGTCGTGAATCCAGAACGTCGCCATGCCGGCCTCGTAGCCTGCGCTCATCTCGATCTCCACATCGGAGATACTGAAATGATTCTTATCCTCCGACAGATTCTTTCCGCCGACCAGCACGGCTGCCTTCGGACTGGTAAATTTATTGTATTCAGTTAAGAGATTTTTGTAATCAAAGCTTGCCATTCTCTTTCCCCTGCATTGATTTCAGCAGCTGCTTTCCTATAGATTCAGAATATTGCCCACATACTGGGTCTTATTTCTATAGCTCACATTGCCGCCGCCAAACGCTTCCTCGTAATGCTTTTTCCAGACGCCCATATTGGTCGGTCCGACCTCCTCGTCCACCAGAATCATGGAGAGCTCTACCTCACCCCGGATCGGCTGTCCCGTCAGATTGAACATTGTATATCTCGTATTCAGGCTGTTCACGACTCCCTCATACTGCATCGAGCCCCAGCAGAAGGTGATGAACCGTGTGCGCTCCTGCCGCAGCATCCCGATAAAGCCCTCAATGATGGGCTGCACCGAATATTCCTCCCCTGTGACGGCCTCCTTGACCAGAGACGCCACCCCGGTCACCACACTGGTCGGTGATGCTGCGAACTTATCCGCCATAAAAGCATCCTTTACCGATACCTGATCGAAGATCAGCGTGACGCTCATCATCAGCCTGACCTTTGCCGGCTCATAGGAAATTCCTATGTTTTTCTGCTGCTTCTTGTCGCTGGAAGCAGTTCCGTAGTCGGTCTTCTGGTACATACCACCGCCGTATCCGCTCAGGGTGAGCTGGCTCGGATTAAACTGTACCGTGTAGGTCTTTACGCCCGACTGCATCCGGTCAGCGGCCGCCTTCACCGCATTTATGGCGGCTCCCGTTGCCGCCTTTGCAAGCTTGCCAAGCTGGGATGATCCCACGGAGTCAAGTCCGCTCTGACTCACAATGTGGCTCAGAGCGCCAGCCGTTCCCTTTGCCGGAACGCTCTCTTTGATCTGAAGCTTTTTTTCCTCTATCATATTGTAGGTGCTGATGTGGATCTGCGCCTTTTCTATATTTCCAAGTGTATGATTTACTGCATCCATAGCTGCCCCTTTCCCGCTGTCAAAGCCTTTACAGGTTCAGGTTGAGAACATTGTTGTTCGTGATCTTTGAAAAGGTACTCTTACCGTTTGCCTTTCCCTTTTTGAACAGATTCTCATAGGCTGTCTCCCAGTAGGACGGCTCATAAAACCCTGCCTGTTCTCCCTGTCTTATGGAAAGGTTTACCACACCCCGGATCGGGTTCCCCGATTTATTGAACATGGTGTAGCGCGCCTGTACTGCCGTGAGTTCGCCACGGAAACACATCTTTGCCCAGTAGAACACGACCTGTCTCGTCACATCCATCGTCAGCAGGGAAAGGATTCCCTCGATCTGATGCTGGACGGAATGCTCTTTCTCTGCAAAATATTTAATTGCCTGTGTGGCGGCACCCACCGGCGAATTCACGTTGTTGACCATAAAAGCATCATAGATATTGACCTCGTCAAAGATCAGCTGGACATTCATAGTCGTGGAGGTGGGCACTACATTCTGGATAATCATGTTATTCGACATATTTCCCATGTTGCCGCCGCTGTATTCCAGCTGTGATCCCGCCGTCGTCTGCATATGGATGCTGGAAGGATTATATTGTACCTCCATGGCAAGATACGCCTGATCCTGCCCCATCAGTCTGTCCCTGTCCTCCGATGACAGTGTGCCGGACAGTGCACCCGCTGTCGCCTCCATGAGTGACTTCTGCAATTCATTCGCCTTTTTGAGAGTGGCGGCCATATTGGCTTGCTTCTTGCGAAGCTTCTCCTCGTCGCTGTCCTGTGAGGTGATCTGCTCAAGGGTCTTGATATTTCTGACGCAGAGCACTGCCTTCGGCACATTGCCCATCACACTGTTCGCAAGATTTTCTGCTATAGAGTTCATTCCTGTCCCGCCTCCTTTCCGCGATGTCTAACTAGATTCCCCTGCGCCGCCGTTCATTCTGCAGGCGCTTCTCCAGCCTGTTGTACACCTGATCCGTGATGTCACCGATTTTTCCCTGTACCCCGCGGCTTATCATCTCCGTGAGATTCTCCGTCTGCTGGGTGACCTCATGTGTGGTCTGGTTCGTCACGCGGCGCTCCACTGTTCTGGAATTCTGTGTGACCTCCTCCATCACCTTTGTCTGGTTCTGGAGTACACGGTTCTGGTTCATCAGCTGTTCCATGATCTCTTCGGTGATTTCATTTTCCGTCTGCTGCTTGTGTACCAGCGCGATCCGGTTCCGGCGCTCCTCCTCGGTCACTGCACTCTGCACGGGCTCCCTGCGGGAATTTTCTTCCCAGCGTTCCACCACCGTCTCGGAAATATCCTGAAGCTTCCTGTCCGTGCGGCTGTGGATCAGCTCCTGCTCACGCAGCTGCCTCTCCAGGATTTCACGGTCCCTTGCCACGTCTGCCGATCTGCCCTGCGGAGCCGTTCTTCCGCCATCACCTGCCGCCTCTTCGCCGTAATACAGTTCTGCGGAAGGTCTTTCCAGCCAGTTCTGCCCGACGGTCTCCGTGCTGCTGTTTATCTGTCTGTCGGTGTGAGTATTCAGCAGCTCCTGCTCACGCAGCTGCCTCTCCAAAAGCTCTCTGGTTCCCGCCGGTTCTGCGGATCTTCCCTCCGGGGAAGCTTCTGCGGCATCTCTGCCTGCCTCTTCCTGATAATGCAGCTCCACAGGCGGTCTCTCCAGCCAGCTCCGCTCGACGGTCTCCGTGCTGCTGTTTATCTTTCTGTCGGTGTGCAGCTCTGTCTGTATCTGCTCACGGGACTCTCTCGCTACGAGCTCTATATCCCGCATCAGCCTTCCGATGTCACGGTTTGTCGCAACCTCTGCCTGCCGGTATCTCTCCGGGGTCTGCAGATACTGCTCCAGCACCTCATAGATGCGCTGTGTATCCTCCGGCAAAAGCGCAAGCTCCTGCTGTCTGAGGCGCGCCGCCTGTTCCTGCTGCACGCTTCCCTCTTCCTTAAGCTGCTGCAGCATCTCCTGCGGATGCTCCAGCGCCAGAAGCCCTTCTCTCCGCATCCTTTGCAGATCGGGCGCCTTTCCCGGCTTCTCCTGCTGCTTCTTGAGCTGCTCGAGTGTCTGATAATATTTGTTGCGGTTCTCCACATTGTGACGATGAAACTCCTCGAGCTGTTCCAGTATTACATCCTGCTGCTCCTGATGGACATTGATGTCTGTATCCTCAAAGGAATTCTGCTCCCTGTTCAGGTACAATTCCTCGTTGGAAAAATCCTGCCGGTAATTCCGTTCCTCTGTGGTATCGCCCGTCTGTCTCAGATAATGCCGGTCACCTTCCCGGTAGACCCTGTGATCTGTCAGGTTCTGATAGTTCTCCTCCTCTTGGTACTGCTGTAAGTTTTCCAGCTTTACCGTTGTCTGTCCCGATGTCGACCGCTCCCGCTCATCCACTGTCTCCTGAATCGTGACGATGCGGTCGAGCAGTGCCAGCTCCTGTCTGTAATTCTCATTCAGATTGACAAGATAATCCCCCGCCCTGTCATTGCGGTAATACTGCTCTACATAATTTCTGTGCAGACGGTTCATCGTGTTCTCAGCCGAACGGTAAAAGGCGTTCGACATGTTATACCACGAATCCCTCTTCCGGTCGATGCTCTCGTGCCGGTTCTGATATATGTTATCTGCCAGCTGCAGCAGTACAGCCGCTGCAATCTGGTTTGTAATTTTCTCCTCTGTAATCTCCTCCGTAAGGGGAAGAATTTCTTCATAATAATTCTCGTGCCGGTACTCTAAGGGCAGGTTTTCTCCCTTTGCCTCATTTTCCAGCGTGTTCAGCAGAATATTTCTGGTAATCCGGTAATATTCTGCGGAACGCAGCTCATCCCCACTGATATACTCTGTCGAGACCGACTGGTTGTGTTTAAAGTTGGAGATAATCTGGTAAATGCTTCCTGTCTGCAGACGGTTCATGATGTCCTGATGCAGATGCAGAATGTTCCCCTCCTGCCGGTACTCGCTGTTTTCTGTCTTCTCTTCCCTGCTCTCCTTATAGTTCCGTATCAGCTCCTGCAGCTGCTCCATATGGTTCCAGTAATGGTCGATCAGCTCCGTCGTGTTTTCTGTCTCTTCCTTGAGCTGTGTGACCTGATGCATGAACTGCTGCACATTCTTAATGCCCAGCTTCTGCAGCATATCCGTTATGTAGACGCGATCCTGATAGGTCATGTGCAGCCCGGAATCTACCGTGATGCGGTTGAGCAGCTGGTTCAGTATCTCCAGCTTATTCTCCTGATTCTGATTGATGTTCGTCTGGTTGATGATCGTGGAGACACTGCCCTCGGCAAAGAAAACCTCCGGCGGCTCCGTCACCAGGTGAAGCAGATCCTCCCCCGTGACCGTCGTTGACATCATCTCATAATTTCCGGTAATTCTATGGACAAAGCCTTCGTAAGAGGGAACAATACCGGCACTGCACTTTAATTCAATTGGGGCTTTTACTGTCAGCATCGCGCTCTCTCCTTTCTCTGTCCGTCAGCTCTTTATTTTTCGGAAGCCTTTTTCTCCCGGCTTCCCAGATAATCCGCCACTGTCCTTGCGCTTCGTCTGGATGTGGATACCTTATTCTGCTCCGGGTCCCACAGGCGGCGGTTCTCTAACAATTCCTCTTTTCGCTTCTCATTCTCAGGATGCCGTGCCGACATCTCTCCCTTGCCGGAATAGGTCCTATTGTCAAACTCCCACAGACGTTCCTGTTTGTTTGTCTCCTGATTTGTCTCTTTTTCCCCCAGCTTGCTCTCCGGCTTCGTCGCGCTGCTCTTGGATTTTTCCGGTTCTCCCGGATTCCACAGGCGGCGGTTTTCGATCAGTTCTGCTTTTCTCTTCTCGTTTTCCGGATGGCGGGCAGATCCCTCTCCTGTTCCGGCATAGTTCGTCTTATCAAACTTCCAATACCTCTTGGAATGCGTCTTACGCGCTTCCTCTGCCGCTTTCTTTTCCTCTTCCGTCTTCGGCTGGTATTTCCACGGGTCTTCCCCGTTTGCCCCGATTCCGACATCGACATTCACCATCTCCCTGTAGGCGATGGTCGTCGTCTCGACGAGCAGTCCGCTTCTCTCCGCATTCAGTTCTCCGTACTCCTTGCCAATCACGGTACACCCTGTAAAGACATAGGTTCTCGTCGGATAGGGATAGCCGTTCCAGTGATAACGGTTGACCAGAAGAACCAACGGCAGAACCAGCTCTGTTCCGTTTGCAAGATAATCCACCAGCAGACCGTCTACACCCACATATCTCTCTACCTGAAAGGTGAAGGGCTTTGAGATCGGCTTGCGCTTCATATGGACATAATCGTTGAGCCCGCCCTCCTGAATATATTCATATTCGTTTTCCTTCTGAAAAACATGAACGGACTTACACGGCAGGTCAAAAATCCCTTCCACGCGCAATATGAAATTAAAATTCGTTGCCGGATTCAGACCAAAATTCTGAACAACCTTATTTCCTGTCTTTGCCATACACAACCTCTTATTATCTGTCTGGTTTCATGTCAAGGATACTTTTTTCTTTCTTGTTTTTTGCGGAGGGAGTCAAGCTCTTATTGATCTCCGAAATTTCGCTGCACCACTTTCGCCTGCTGTTGTGATCCATATTCAGGACTTCGCTGCTGCTCCAATGGAAATAGTACGAGATAAACGACATTTCCCGATAGAGCTCTTCCTTGGGATACAGCTTTATCCCTCCTCGGTAAAATTTAAGGGCACCTGAAAAACCTTCCCACAGTCAGGACATACAACCTCCATGGTAGGCGGTTCAATATCATTGATCCTCTGGTACATATCCTGCAGGAATGCAAGATCTGCGGTGAACAGCTTCTCAATGATGTTGGCGGAGACCATCTGAACACCCTCCAGCTCTGTCACGACCTTGCCGAGAATCACAATGGTCAGATAGGACGGATTGCTCAACACACGGGGGTCTCTGGTCGCACTGATCTCATCGCCTGCCGTCGCCAGACGCATTTTCCCTTTGCGGTGCAGTTCTCCCGCAGAATCCATATAGCCCTTGGGCAATGTAAATTCGTAAACTGTTTCCATGTTTCCTCCATGTTATTTTCCATGTTATTTTCCATGTTATCTTCCGTTCACTCACGCCCCATGCAGGCAGCATGGGGCGTAAGTCCGGTTACTGTTTTGTTACTTCAGATCCTAGTTCGGGATGACGAGCTCTTCATAGGCAAGCTCTACGCTCTCGATTGCCACGTCACTGGTCTTTGCATCCAGATCCGGTGCATTGTACTTTGTAACCCATGCGTTGGTCAGGATCCATACTCTTGTGCCAGTTACCTGTGTGCTCACCGTCTGAGGTGCGCCTGTGTTGATGTCGATCAGCTCGATCTGCACATTGTTTCTGGGCATCTCGCCTCTGGTCTCGCTTACACACTCCTGAATCCACGTCTTAAACGCACTGTCCAGAGTGTAGCCCATCTTCAGGGTGACATTGCCATGCTTTACAAGTCCGGGAATCTTTACCGGTGCAAGGCTGTTTGCATTGCCCTGACGGAATTCAATGACATCGACGGATGCTTCAACACCTGTTACTTCGCTGAAGGCTGCTGTTCCAGCAATGCCGTCCACAGTCACGAGGAAGTTCATTTTAGTCAATGGATAAGCAAGTCCGTTTCCGTTATCGTATGTGTTCGCCATAATCTATCTCTCCTTTATCTTAACTTTCTTCACCTTCACCGCCTGCTTCCGCTGTATGCTGCGTTACACGGAACACAACAAACTCTGCCGGACGGCTGGGTGCAATACCAATATTGCAGATCAGTCTTCCATTCATAATGTCATCCTTGGTCATAGTGGAAGAACCTATCTCCACAAAATATCCCTCTGAAGGTGAAGCGCCTGCCAGCATACCGTTTCTCCACATGCTGTCGAGGAAGGATGCGATTGTCATCCGTACTCTCTGCCACAGAGCTGCGTCGTTGGGCTCAAATACTACCCAGCTGGTATTTGCCTTGACGCTCTCCTCCACATAGATGAAGAGACGTCTTACGTTGACATAACGGAATGCGCTGTTGCTGCTTGCCGTTCTTGCTCCCCATACACGGATTCCCTGTCCGGGAAGTGCACGGATCAGGTTGACACCTTCGGGATTCAGAATATCCTGCTCTCCCTTTGTGTAATTTACCTTAAGACCGGTACAGAATACTGTCTCGTTCGCAGGTGCCTTATGTACGCCTCTGTTTGTATCTGTTCTGGAGTAAACACCCATCACTGCTCCTGAAGGCGGAACAAAATCTGCTTTGGAAGAAGCGCGGTCGAATACCTGAATCCAGGGATGGTACATTGCAGCGTAGGTCGAGTCGATGATGTTTCTGTACTCGATCAAGTCTGTTGTCTTATACATTTCCTTCGGCATATCAAGAACTGCAAATCTGCTCTTGAGGTTCTCGCAATGTGCTACCAGAGCCACAACTACCTCCGGCATGGTAATTCCGGGAACAGCCATCATGCTGACAACGTTGTTCTCTACGAAGGACTGGATACCGGTACGCTTGCCGGGGCCGTTGTCCTGTCCGATAAAGGTTCCGGGATTTACCTTGGAGATGGTTCCGTCTGTACCGCCTTCCAGTGTGAAGAAGCCGTTCTGGACGCCCTCGCCGAGAATTGCTTCAACAGGGTTGCCAATCTCTGTCATCGTTTCTACCGAAGCGCTGATAAGTTCGCTGAGTGCAAGTCTGGAGCCGATGTAGTTGCTGGATGCCGTGTTCAGGCTCAGCTCGGTATAATTCTCCACCTCGTCGTTGTAGCGCACGCTCAGATCGAAGGTCACAAGATACAGCACTGTCTTCGGGATGATCGCCTCATCCACAACCTTTCCTTCAAACGGGTTTTCAAAGGTGATGGTCTTATCATAGATTGATGCAATGCGGTTGTACTCTCCGTTGCACTCCACGATGTCTCCCTCACGGAAGCCCTCAACAGACTTTGCCACATAGCCCTCACCGGACTCAGCGATCAGCTGGAGCTTACGCTTTGCAACAGTTGTCAGGGAAATCTGGATTCTGTTGCCCCACTTACCTGCATTTGCAGCTTCCACTGCAAGGATTCCCTTCTTGTTTGATGCAACCTGCGCATCCTCGGGAACGACACGGGAAACGTAGCATCTGGTTCCGCCGTTTACGAAGAACTGCTCAACACTGTTTGCGAGATAACGGTACTCGCCGTGTGTGAACTCGCTTAAAAATCCTCCGAACTGCTTGATAAAGCTCTTGAAATTTGTTACTAAAGAAGGTGCGCCGGCGGTAGGTCCTTTTTCAGCCAGACCGACAAAGCCTGCGGTGCTGGTTCCTACGCCTTCAATGCTTCGAGGTGAATTATCATACTCCTCTATATACACACCTGGTGAAAAATATTCTGCCATGAATTTTCTCCTTTCCAACATTTAAGTTAAACAATTACTTTGCTCTGCCCCGGATTGGTGACTGCAATGCACCCTCCGTATACACAGGTTCCCTGACACTCATTCGTCAGCACCGGACTCCCCCCTGCCTGAACAGTAACCTTGGTGGGCTTCCATGTTCCCGCGGGTACGAGCGTGCACGGCTGCGGCGTGAGTACTCCCAACGCTGCTGTGGTTGCCGCCTGTACCGCCGGATTTGTCAACGTCGTGCACAGCCCGAACGGCGTAATGCACTGCGTATTGAAATCCATAATGGTTGCCACCGGTTTTCCGTCAATCAACACTTTTTTCTGGGCGCCGGCTGCAATCATGCCCGGCAGAGTTCCGAATGTACACTGGGCAGTTCCTCCTGTTACTACTACCTGTCCCATACCTCCTCCTTTATTTCAGTTGTGTTTCCGGCTGATGAAAATCCACCACCTGAAACCGCGGGCTTCCCGAAACAATATATCTGACAAGATACTTCAGATTCGTTTCGTCATCTCTTACCCGCAGCAGGTAATTTCCCTGCGCATCCGTCCTGCCATGGACAATGCGTGCGATCGGTGCATTCTCCCGGAATTCCTCCTGGAGCGGTTCTCTTAGTTTCAGAGATACAGGACTTACGACCTTCTCCACGTCAAACGCTTCAAACGTCATGTTGTCCGCATGAATCAGACCATAGGCGGTCTCCTCCATGCCGGGTCCGTTTGCCTTGAAGAGACTCATGATGCGCTTTCTGGCATCAAAGCTCTTTATCGCGCAATAAGACCGTCCCAATCTGACAGCTTCTATTGCCTCCAGTCCTGAAAGGTGTCCGGTCAGGGAGAGCACTGCCTCTCCTTTTGCTGTGTTCTCTGACGGTATCAGGAACACGTCCTTGATGGGCAGAAAATTATCGAGTTCTCCATAACGGATCTCTGCATGTGCAGTTTCAAAGTCGAGCACCTCAACATCAAGATCCCAATCTTCTCTTCCGGTATTCAGGAATACATAATTTCCGTTTCCTCTCTGAACCGGCTGCACTACCTTGCCATTCCTCCGAAAATGAACATCTCTTTCCGTTACAATCATCCCCGTGGTCGTGTCAATCAACCGTACCAGAAGATCCAATGTATAACGGATTTCGGTCTTTTCCACCTGTTACTCCTTCCCCCTTTCCTCTGATGCAATATGCAGTCCAAAGCTCGCATCCACAACACGGGGTGTGTCGATTACAAGCTCACTGGATAAGAATACGGGTGCCGCCTTATAGAACAGGCTGACCTGATAGGGCTTATTGATCGCCTGCCACACCCTCACCTTTTCCTCCAGACTTATCTTCGCCTGAGACAGTACAATAGGAGGTTCCTGCGTGTCTATCCATGACTGCAGCTGATTTGGAAGAACAGAACTGTTGTCATTGACAATCTGCGCCACTCTTCCGATGATTTTTTGTATATCTGGAGCCTTTAGTCCCATCTGGGAGGATCCGTTGATAAAAACCATATAGTAAAGTCCATATGGTTTAGGCGGCTTGGAAAGCTGTACCCTGCCTTTCTGAATAAAGGGAGGCTGTGAGACAAGCGCCTCCTCCTGTATATCGTACAGATAAAGACCGACGATATAGTCAACGTCCTGATCTGCCGGTGAAGAAATCTCTATATTGTTCGGTGACGGAATCGGCTCCGGACACATCTTCTGGCGAAGTGTCTTTACGATATAGGAGCTCACATCCGCTATAATAGGATAATCTGCCATTAATCTGCCCCTTTCTCAAGGTCTTCCAAAAGCTGCTGTACGGTGGCATCCATGTCCTCCGTAACGCACACCGCGTAATTCGTGCCTTCAATATAGATCACGGTACAGCCAAAGTACTTGCTGCCGGCTGTCTCCGGGATATATGCCACATTTCCCTGCAATACGGTCTCCGATGACATCTGCTCTATCGTACCGTCGGTAAGCCTTACCTCGCTGCTTCCCACACTGTAGCGGTAGGTTCTGCCACGGCTCGAAAGCACCGCATCTCTCCTGCTTGCACTGTATATATATCTGTAGTCCGTCACTCTGCCTATCGTCTGCGCGGAGATGTACTTCTCCGCTCCCGAACCGGAATATGTGACAAACAGGCTCTTATTTCCATTCTTCATACAGTCTGCAGTCAGCGTCTGTGCCAGTGCTGCCGCCTCCGAAGAGCCCTCGGCTCCAAACAGGCTCAGTGCGCCAAGCGCCGCCGCCTGATCCGCATCCTCCATATCACTGAAGGCATTCCCCAGTGCAGCTTCAAGCAGGGCAAGAAGTTCGTCTCCTGTCAGGCCGAAGCCGGCTGCAACATTCCCATTTCCCGTTCCGCTTCCATCACCTGTACCGCTTCCGTCGCCCGTGCCGTTTCCGCTTCCTGTTCCGCTTCCGTCACCCGTACCGCTTCCGCTTCCTGTTCCGCTTCCGTCGCCTGTGCTTCCGCTTCCCGTGCCGCTTCCTGTTCCACTTCCGCTTCCCGTGCCGCTTCCTGTTCCACTTCCGCTTCCCGTGCCGCTTCCGCTATCCTGTACCTGTTTCAATGCAGAGTTCAATGCATCCCTGACAGCGTCCGTGGCATCTGTGCCGAGCCCCGACACCAGATCCTTCAGCGCATCTTCCGCTCCCAGCGCCGCAAGCGCGTCCACTGCTTCGGCAATGCCGCTCATATCTCCCTCTGCCAGCTTTTTCTTCGCATTATTCTGGATCTTCGCAATGTTTGCCGCCTGTGTCTTTTCCCCAAGCTGTGTCATCGCCTTCGCCCGCTCCACCGCGGAGCCGCTGGCTAACTGGTCGGACAGGCGCTTCTCCTCTGCCGCGATCTCCACATCGATCGCATCGAGCATTGCGTCATATTTCTTTGCGAGCGCCAGATCGTTCTTGTCTAACGCGGCATCCCTGAGTGTCTGTGCGTTCTCCTTATCGCTCTCCAGTCCGGAAAGTGTGGAACGCATACTGCTGTCACCGTCGATCACGCTCTGCGCCAGCTGCTGAAGCTCCAGCAGACAGGCGTCTACTCCCGCCTGTGCGTTTTGCGCATAGGCATCATCCTTTATGTTGTTATAATAATTTCCCGCTTTCTCTATCTTGTCAAAGAGGTAGTCCGCCGCTGCCTGACTGCCCATGCGCTCCGTCTTTGCCTTAATCAGAAACTGGTATTCATTAGAGATCTTATCCTGCTCCGTCTTCTGGAGCGTCAGCAGCTTCTCACATGCCGCCGCGCTCTTCCCCTGTGCGACCGCTGCCTTATATTCCTGCCCCGCCCCGGAAGAAAATGCTTTTTTCAGCCTTTTCTCCGCCTCCGGAATCAGCTCCTGTTCCAGAAGGGACAGCTCGGCGTCCTTGTCCTTAATCAGGGAATCCTTGATACTGTAGAGATTTTTTAATTTCTGCAGTTCCTTATCCAGATTGGCATTCCCACTCTCCGCCTTCTGCAAAATGCTCATGCTCAGCGTATACTCTGCCTCTCCGAGAACTGTGCCATCGTTTGCGATCTGGTTGCCGCTGTGTGTGATATAGCTTGATTCGCAGCTCTCCATCGCTGTTCCGACCGCATCCGACAGATCCGCACTTGCCACGAACTGTTCGTCATTGTAATAGTCCTTATTGTAGGATGAGCCGCCCAGGAGTGACTGCAGCTGATTCAGTCTGCTGTCCTCCGCCTCCATCAGCTGATAGAAGACCTCTGCCCGGCGTCTCGCATCGATTTTTCCCATCAATGCATACAAGATTTCCGCCTGTTCGCTCTTTTCCTGCTGCTGCAGACTGTTGTAGACTCCCTGTAAAAGATTAATCTGCCGGTCGCACTCATCTGTCACTGAATTTCTGAGGTTCAGTCCGAAGAAATACCAGAGCTGATCGTGGAAATACCGGCTTACGCCCTCCGTCTCTGAGGTGTAGGTATTATCATACTGGTTCCGCAGCGCTTCCAGCTCCGAAAGGCGGTACAGATCATAGGGTGAGGGCTGGTCGAAAATGCAGACCGCCGCACTGTTTATCGCACTCCGCACGATACCATCCGCTCCCGCATAGAAGGTCACCCAGAGATCAGCCAGTTCCGCAGCTTCCACCGGCTCCGCGGCCTCTGTGATGTCCGCCAGTCCCTCGGCAGATGAAATATCAAACCAATCGCCGTTCGCAAGCTCCGATTTGTAGTAGACGTTATATTGTCCGGAATCCTCAGCGCTCTTCTGTGCCTTCTCATACAGCTCATCCGTCATGGCCGACATATGGATCAGATAGGTTCCGATGAACAGGGTACCGTTTTCCACTGTATTCCTGCTTGAAAAGGCACTGTATCTTACGGCTGTTGACTCATCCAGCACCGCATAGGCATCGATACGGCTGTATTCCAGCGCGCCCATAATGCCCAACAGCGCCGCCAGAAGTCCGGCAAATATTCTAAGTCCCTTCTTTTTCCCTTTCTTCATACAAATCTCCATTTCTGCGCACTTCACACACACATACCGGGTTTGTGTCAATTTTCCATAAGTTTATTGCCCGCAGTCTCAAAATATCCTTCAAATATCTTATTCTTTGACGCATCATAAAACTCAATGTTCAGATCGGCAATGCCATTCTCCAGAAGGCTCAAATAGCGGAAGCCCTTCTCAATACTGTAATAGCTGTCTCCCGTCAGGTATACTCCGTCAGAGGTGCTGATCCTGTAATATGCGATCTCTCTGTCCTTCTGCGGGGATAACTCCACTGTT
The DNA here is from genome assembly GCA_934402315.1 of uncultured Acetatifactor sp. GTDB lineage: Bacteria > Bacillota > Clostridia > Lachnospirales > Lachnospiraceae > Acetatifactor. Next base: position 143,106 of record CAKRTS010000004.1, read on the forward strand.
GCAATTCCCGTAGCAGCGTTTACCGTGAGTGAGTACTCTCCAAGCTCCTTGTCACTGCTTCCGCCGGTTGCCATATAATTCATGACAATCTGCAGTTCTCCGCTCTGCTGGGACGGGTCAATCTCGCAGTCGTCGACAAACTCTGTATCATTATAGAAGCGGATAAATGCCTTATCGATACTCTCTGTCGCAAGCGCCAGATGGCGGATGCTCTTATCGATTGCTGTCCTCTCCCCGATCTGCTTTCCGTCGCACCAGAGTTCAAAGTGTGTGACTTCAACACTGAAATCATCCGGGATATAGACATTCAGCCGGAACTGCTCCTGCTCAATGATCGATTCCATGTAATAATACGCGCCACCTTCATACTCCGCCTCAACGTAGCTGTTGCCCTCGCCTCCCGCATTCAGGTCTGCACCGGCATCCTCAAGCAGCGCGGAAACGCCGCCGCAGGTAAGGCGGTCAAAGGAATACAACGCCTTGGTGTAATCGGCTAATGCAGAAAACATCTCATTCTGCAGCTCCTCGTAGTCCTCTTTCTCTGTAGTAAATTCCTCGTTTGTCAGTTCTCCCAGCTTATTCAGGCTCTCCGCGGCTGTCAGCGATTTTTCCGCCTTGTTTACCGCCTCGACCGCTGCGAGGTAAGCATTGCGCAGGGAGACATAATTTTCAAAGGTATCTGCCACCTGATCCGTCAGATCCTTCTGTGCATTCTCGCGCTCCAGTCTTGCATCCTCATATTCCAGAGCCGACTCATACAGGGCATACGGCTCATCCTCTACATAGCGGATACCGGAGATCGCTCCCTTGAACCATTCCTTGGGAATTCTGATAAACAGGATTTTCTTCTTTCCCTGCCACGGCTCATCTATCTTCTGTAAAAAGGTTTCATATGCACTCTTAAACGCCTTCTTGTTCACCTTGGTTCCTGCGTATACCTGATTCACATAGCCCGAAATATAATTCATCTTGCTTCCGTACTGCCCGTTCATCAGGTTATAGTTGGTGCGGAGGCTAATCAGCGCCGTGCTCTCAGCCATGCACACATCATAATAGCTCTGGTCGTGATCCAGCGTATACTGGGTCAGATCCTGCAGCTGCGTCCGTTCGATTTCCGCAGACACAAAAGGATTCTCAAAGCTGTAGCCCGTCGTCACATCCATGCCGATCGCATCCGACAGTTTTTTCTTGCTCTGCTCATAGGAGCGTCTGTCAGTGGCTATCTTATTCTGCAGGGATGTGATATTGGTATTCAGAATGTCAATATCGTTCTGGCTTGCCTCGCCAAGCTTCAGCTTCGCCTTGTCCTTGACAAGCTGTTCTTCAAACACCGCCAGCCGCTTTTCATTGAAGGTTATCGATTCGTCCAGTACCACGGCATCCACAAACAGTGTGCTGACCTTCTCATATTCCTCCAGCACAACATCCGTCAGCTGGTGCTTCAATGAGTCGATCTCGCTCTGGATCTCAATCGGCTTGAACTGGAACTCATATGCCTCCGACAGATCCGGCTTCGTAGGAAACTTGAAGGATAGCAGAGGTGACCACCGGAAGGTGGACATATTCTTCTGCTTCTCCCTGATCGACCGGTACGCCTGACTGAGAGATGCCTGCTTTACAGCAAGCTGGCTCTCTACCTTCTCGTAGGAGTCACTGTTTGCCACCGCAAGCTTTTTCGCCGTGGCGAGCGTCAGGGTCTTCGCTCCTGCCGCTGCACACTCCATGGGAGACAGGCTCCAGCCCGCCGAAAAAAGTACACAGACTGCCAGAAGGAGCGTCACTGTTTTGTTTTTGATCCCTGTCAGTCCGGATTTCTTCATCAGGCTCCTCCTTCCGCCTCCGTAATACTGTAATAAGAAAATGTTCCCTGCTGTTCCTGGCTCACAAAGGTGTAGATCAGACCGCTTTTTTCAAAGGAGTAGAGATATACTTCCTGATCCCTGTCGTAATCTGTCACCTGGTAATAATCATCGTAAATACGCTGGGTTGTAACTCCCGCCGATATGCCGCCGGACAGCTGGCGGCTGCAAACTGCCTCAGGCATTGTAATCAGCGACTGCCCCTCATAATTTTCCGAACCGAAATACTTTTTCAGTTCTTCCACCGTGCGGAGCGCCTCTGTCCCGACAGAGAAGCTGTCTTTCAGCACATAGACCGTTTCCACCTTGATCGAGCCATCGAGTGCATTGGTATTCTGCATCCCCGCATAAACCGCATCAATGTCCTTCATGACAACCACAAAATTCTCATCATCCTCATACAGGTCTCGTCTGCCGGTATATGCCTTCGACGCCTCCGAGGTCGTCTTTCCGAGAAAATCGCTGTAAACAATCTGATCCTTCGTGAAATTCCCCTGAAAGACTAAATTGTTGCTTCCGTCATACAGAGTGCCCTCTCCCTCCTTCATTCCCTGCGAAAACCCGCCGTTATACCAGAGAGAGCCGTTGTCCCTGTACAGTTTTCCAATCCCCTCATATATGTTATTGCTGAACTGGCCCTGATAATGCATAACACCATCATCGTAATACTGCGTGCCTGTTCCCTCATAGCAGTTCTTTTCAAACTGCCCCTGATACACCATGACTCCATCCCGGTTGTAAAGCTGACCGTTTCCTGTTACATATCCTTTCTCCACATCGCCTTCATAGGCAAGATAACCGCCTTCCCCGGTAATCTGTACACGCCCCTCAGCAAAGCGCAGAAGCAGTGAATCGTAGCTGTACTTCTTGATCTCCGTCCCGCTGGTGCTGATTCCCTTAATCAGATTCAGATTAACCAGATAGATGAGACTCAGCGTCGTTATCACAACCGCTATCGCAAAGGCAAGCCGTTTGCTGACCAGCCAGCCGAAAACCTCGTAATAATCCTTCTTGTCTCTCGGCTTGACATTGAAGATCCGCGAGAAGAAGCCGCGAATCCCTGCAACGACTCTTGTTTTAATGAAGCTCCAGCTGGTCCATAATTTGATTTTGGTAAATATGGGTGTTATCTTCGCCGTCAGCGACGCCCATAAAATCTGAAAAATGTTATTGCTTTTCATTAAGCTTCATCCTCTAATCATAATGCAATCCACAATCGACAGCTTCGCCATGCGCCTCATTCAGATGCTTCTCACAGGCAAACAGATACCACTTTGCAATCCGATCCTCAGGCAGCTCCCGCAGAAGCTCTGAGAAGGTGCTTCTCGCCAGATAAAAGTCATATTGATAGAACAGCTGCAATGCCTGCTCAAATTTCTCCTTCGCCTGAAGCTTTGCGATACGCTCCCTGTTCGGGCACGCATCCAGCACCTCATACAGCTTCACGCTGCCGCCGTTCGCGTTCACATACCCGAGATAACGAGTATCCTTATCCTGACATCCGCTCTGCATAATCTCCTCTGTCACAACAACACGAAGCCCAAGCTTTCCGAGCCATGCAGCATATTCGTCCTGATGGAATTCCTCTCTGGTATCCAGAAACGGGAAGCACTGGGTATCCGTCCCTGCAACCCCGTAGATAAACTGTGAACGGAACAGAAAGACCGTCGCCGGTATTCCGCCCTGATACTGGTTTTCCGGGAAATCCCGGATCAGGTCGACAGCGAACTGAACCGTATCCCCTTTTGCGGAGGGGAACAGCAGCTTCAACACGGACAATCTGGCATCGCTCGATACCGTGATTCCTCCCTGCTCGCGCTGTCTTCTCTCAAGCACCTCCAGGAAACGGTTGCGGTTTGCAAGCGTTGCATCCCTGCCTGCGGGATCGACCTCAACGATTGCCATATTGCCCGCAAGCTTTCTCTCATCGCCGCTCGCCACTTCCATAATGGAATTCTTTTCCAGGAGCTTTTCAATCTCCTTCGGTGCGAACCGGTAATAAGCTTCAAAAATCTGGAGCTTGCTGTAATTCATCTTTTTCAGTGTTTTGTCTGTCTCATTGATGCTGTTCCACATGCTCTCCATGTCTTTGCCGTGCACATCCGGGCGCTTGATATCCTGACTGCCACCGGCAACGCGGAGCATCACCTTCCTGAGCTTGCTGATGTCTCTGGACTGGGAAGTCAGAAAACCGATACCCAGCGCGCTAAGGATCACATAAGCCCCCAAACCGATCAAGCCGTCCCTGACCAGAACATCTCTCCATTCATACAGATCAAACTTCGTCGAGAGAACGCCGATCAGCGCATAGCCATCCTGTGCCGCAGGCATACATCCGAGGAAATAGCTTCTGTCACCGCTTCTCACCTCTGCCGACTGGTATTTTTCTTCGTTGACCGCGCGGGTAGCCAGCTGCTGTGCCGCATCCGTATAGAGTTCTGCGATCGGGCGTCCGTTCCAGATGCCCGTGCCCGCAAGTATTGTTCCATCGCTTACCCGTACCAGACAAGCCTCCCGGAAATAGGCAGATACACCGTTTCCGTAGACAAGCTTTCTCATCTCATAAAACTGTTTATAATAGGCTTCCGAGGTATAATACTCCTGCATATCCGCCGGAACCGCCATCTGGAAGACCTCGTTGTCAGCCATTCCCTTCAGATACACCTCTGACAGTTCCCTGCATTTATCCGCCTCTTTCCTGTAATCCATGCGGAAGACAAACAGGACATTGCCCGCAACAAGGATCAGCAGCACGGCTTCCATCGCCGCGATCATACAGATCATCCGGTTCTTTTTCTGCAGCATACTCTCTGCGACAACCAGAACCAGAAGGCCGGAAAACAGGATGATTACATACCGGAACACCAGCTCCATATGGCTTCCGAGGTACTGCTTTACCGTATAGTGTCTTTCAAGGAACTGCCCGATGCTCTCCGCATCCTGCGCAAAATTTTCCGCTCCCGAGCCATCATCCAGATAAAGGAGCATCTTTCCTCTCTGGTATCTCGCCTGCAGGATCGTCCTTCCCTCAGATGCCGCCGTCATTGTGACCTCTTCGGCGCTCATCGGCTCCAGTGTCCCGTCATCCTCTGCAGTCTTTCCGCTCTCCTCCTTCGGCACGCGGTATACGGATGCGCTTGTACCGTTTCCGTCCACAACAGTCAGGTAATAACCTCCGTCATCGGCGCTGAACCCTGTCAGCCTGCCATCTCCCTCAAACCGGATCGGTGCACTGTGTGAAATCCACGCAAGCTCCTGCGTATACTCTGCAATCCGATACTGACTTTTCGATACGCCATCCTCTGTGTACTGCCCTTCCATCAGAACCGACAGATCCTGTCCTGCAAGGATACCGGCGCACCGATACCCCTCTGCGGCGCCGTCCGCCTCCACGATTGCAGTCACATTGTCATTTGCATCGATACGGTACAGCTTTGATGCCCCATCCGAATTGTCTGTAACATACAGAGCCGATTCCGTCTGTGCCATATGTGTATCTGACGCATACCCTGTCGGATTCCGGTAGCCGAGGCTGCAGTCTGTAATGCCGATAATCAATAGCATTGCGATCCAGATGCAGTTGATGATAACACCTACTTTTTTCTTCATATATCTAAAATCTCCAATGTCTATTTGTATCTCAGATTCTCTGTACCGATCACCTTAAAGCTGTTTGTAAACAGCCGCAGCCATGGCGCATCGCCGAAAATCAGCTGTGCCAGAAATGTCACCGCCACGGTCAATGCCAGAAAGACACATATAATAAGAAGAATCCGAAACAGTGTGTCTCTGTATGCCGTTATCCAGGCAGACAATCTGGCGCGAATTCCTCTCTTTTCCTTCGAGACCGCAGCAATTCTGATGTCCTTATATAACTCGCTAAATTCGCTGTAGCTTCTTTTCTCTATTTTCTTTTTCAGTAACGTGTAGCTCACCGCTTTCTGCGGTGCCTTCGGTCTCAAAAGTGCAAGCAGTATTCTGGCACACTGTACGGCACATTCCTTCTCCGTGATCTTCGGATCGATCTCTGCAAGGTCGATCTGATAGCTCAGGAAAATAGAATCATCCTTCGCCAGATGGATCTGATTCTGCTGTAACATAAGGTACAACAGGGGATAAGGAATCCCTTCCATCATGCACGCGAGGATCAGATGGATGCAGATGTCCTCACACTTTGAAAGTGGGAAGCGGTCTCCCGCATAAAATGCCGTCAGCGGGCGTTCTGTTTTATAAGGAAAAACCATGCAGAAATCGCCATTCCATGAAAAGCTTGCCACGCAGGCTCTCTTTCTGTCCTCTCCGCTGTGTTCAAAGGCCTCGAGAACCTGCTTGACAATCTTGTGATCTTTAATTAATAACAACGTATACAGGCTGCCTGCATCCGAATTCAAATCCCTGCAGACAAGCACATCATTCGCCGCATTTTTCCGCACAATACGAACAGTATTCAGTTGCATTCCATGGGATTCATAAATCATCTCGGTTATGCGTACTCCTTATCTGCCTAAGATTACTTTTTATCCGTATCATCCGCCGCCTTCTTCTTGACGATTGCATAGGCATAGGTACAGATCACTGGCATATCCACGCAGTAAATTCTGATCTCGTAAACGCCTTCCTTGCTGGGCGCTGTATAAACGCCTTCCGCCGTGATCTCACCACTGCCCGGCTCTGTCAGCTCATAGGCGATGGTATAGCTGTCCATATTGGTACACTTTACTTCAAAGTAATAGCTCTCCTTCGCTCCGAGAACCACAGTCGGGGTCACAGCCGCAATGCTTCTGTCACTGTAGTCCTCTTTCAGCCCGAGATCATTGCCTGCCGGGAATTTCATTGCCACCCAGCGGTATGTCAGCACGAGATAGTCAACATTCTGGAGCAGCTTTGCAGCCACCATAAAGCTGCCCTTGTCATTCATCACCTTCACGGCTGTCTCCACGTTGACATTCGTTCGGGAAGTGTTTTCAAACAGCTCCGGGTTTCCATAAATGGTATTCTTTGCGCCGACGCCGAGCGCTGCGTCCTCCGCTATGTACTCATAACCGATGTCTACATATACATTTCCCTTGCCAAGACCATGGATGATCTCGCCCGAGTAGCAGACATCCCCCTTCTTCGCCGCATTTCCGAGAGGGATCTCCAGAGTTCCGGTAGCGATCTGCGGCTCCGCGCTGACATCCCTGTCCGCACTCTGAACCTTGGCCGTTCCCGTCTCGCCGTTCTTCTGCACACTTTCCAGTTCGTTCTCACGCAGGAAGTATGACAGATACTCGTGTCTCTTTGCGTGCTGCGCAGGCGAAGCAATATATTTTTTAACATGATTCTCTATGACTTCTTCGATCAGATATGCACTGTCGGTGCGCACCAGTTTCAGATCTGCCAGACGGATATAATCCTCCACGCCGCTCATGCTCTGCATCTCAAGGCTGACACGTCCGATCTCGCGGTTCACAAGCTCTCTCGGCGTCAGATCCCCGATCATCACCTTCAGGGAAAGTGCAGACATCACGGGCGCTTCCGCTCCGTTTACCGTTGCGTAGGCGCTGTCACTTTTCAACACAACATCCGTGTCCACCAGTGAGACATCCTGAACCGTCATCCAGTATTCCTTCGTCACCGACTCGCCCTGCTCCAGCGCAATGTCCGTGAGTGCAATCTCTATCTCATGTCCACCGTCCGGCGTGCGGAATGCCGGTGTCTGAAGAACACCGTGATAGGTGAGCGTCTTTTTGTCCGCAGACAGCTTCTGCACCTTCGCAAGCACTCTCACCTGCTTTCCCCTGCAGACGGTCGCCGGAAGGATTGCCTCGACAAGATAATCCTCCGTCTCCAGCAGTGTTCCCTTCACCAGAAATTCGGATTCCAGTTCAAAGCCGCCCTCTGCATCCGCACTGTCCATCAAAAACAGCTGATATTCCTCGCTGATACGGTTGAATTCGTATTCCTTGTCAGCATTCTGGCTGTTCAGGGCATAAACGGTATGTACATCCTTCTCCTGATACCGGAGGCAGAGGCTTGCCCGGTTTGTCCTCAGCTGGTCAAAGCCCTCGATGGAAGACAGTTTTTTCACCACAGAAGATTCAATGACAATTTCTCTTCCGAGTCCGTCTATCGCCGCACCGCTCTCCACGAGAAGCGAAAGGTCATCGAGACTGAACACTCCGCATCCGCAGATAATTCCCGCCCCATACATCATATTATTCAGGAATCTTCTCTTGTTATTAAAATAGTTCTGCTCGGCCTGAAAATCAGCACTTGTCAGCATTTTCCCCGGGTAATAACGATTTCGTTCAAACGGATAAATTTGGTTATTATTCATATTTGCCTTCCTCATGTGCTCATATTTTTGGTAGATTTTTTAGAAACAGTTTTGTGCCATATTTTACAAATTGTAACATATTTTTCTGTCTTTGAGAAGACTAAAGTTATCGGCAAGTAAAATTATAGCGTAAAAAGTACCCCCTTACAATAGGCTTTGCACGAATCGACCATAATTCCGCACGAAACGACACGACGCCACTTTAGTCAAACAGAATTTCCTCAACCGTCACAAAAGTATAGCCCTCCTCCATCAATTCATCGATCGCGCGCAGCGCCGCAGTCACGGAGGTTTCGTAATAATCATGCATCAGAATGATGTCATTCTCCTCGGTTTTGCTGACGATCTTCTTGGTAATGCAGGCGACATTTTTTGAGCACCAGTCAAGCGGATCAACATTCCAGAGCACCGGAAACATATTCAGCTCCTTCTCAAAGCTTTTGTCCCACGAGCCATAAGGAGGACGTACATATTGTACCTCCTCCCCTGTGATTTCCTCAATGATCTCGTTCGTCCGTATCAGTTCTTCCCGAAATATCTCCCGGTTTCTCTCCGTGAGCTGGATATGACTGTAGGTGTGGTTGCCGATCAGATGTCCCTCCTCCTGCATGCGCTTTATGATCTCCGGATTCGCCTCGGCATGCTCTCCCGTCACAAAAAAGGTGGCGTGGATCCCCCTCTCCTTCAGCCCGTCCAGAAGCTGTGCCGTGTAGGATGGATGCGGGCCATCGTCGAAGGTAATCGCAATCTTGCGGATCTCCGCTTCCTTCTCAGGCTCCCTGTCCGCTTCTATTTCTGCCGTCCCATCCACCGCGATCAGCTGTCCACGGCTCTCACACACCCCCAAAAACAGCAATCCCGCCATAATATCAAAGACTAAAAATGCCGTTGCCATTTTTCTCATAGCCCGATCCCGACTTCTCTATCTTTCCTATAATATATGAGCGTCCAAGAATTTGATGCACCTACCCTCATCCATTCTTTCGCAGGCACTCACCGCCGTCTCAAAGCCATCCCTTCAATATACAATTCCGCAAACTGCGGCTCCCCGGCGAGATTGACCAGCTCAGTGCCGGACTGTAGCTCCCGCAGCTCCCGCTCCAGCAACAAGCTTTCCCCTGCCAGCAATTTCCCGCCTGCTCTTCTCGCACCGGCAAGCACCAGATTGCCGCCCGGCACAGCCTTCCCCGCAAGATGCGCGGGAAGCAGCCCGATCTCCGCAGCATCCTCCGGCTTCAGGTAATAGCCAAAGCCTCCCGCCAGAATGACACGATCGACCTGCTCCTCACCGATACCGTATTTTTCCAGCAAAACCATGATGCCCGCCGCTATCGCCGCCTTCGCAAGCTGCACAGCGCGCACCGCCTCCTGCGTCACGCGGACATTGCCGATGCGGATGCCCGTTTCAAAATAGCGCTCCCCGAGGAGACCGTTCTCGTCCAGAAGCCCTTCCCTGCGCAGCGTGGCAAGAAGACTTATCATGTCCGCTCCCCATATTCCCCTGTTCACACCGCCCTCAAAGGCGGGGCCCGCCGCCGTGGAGCAGGCAATCCTTCTCCCATTGTTTCCCAGAGCGATCTCGCCGTTCGTCCCGAGGTCGATCAGAAGCGTAATCTCCGGCTTCTCCGCCATGCCGCAGGCGTAGATGTCCGCCGTGATGTCTCCCCCGACAAAGGCGGACAGCGCAGGGAAAACGAATGCCTCCGCCGTACTGACCGTCTCTCTGTGGGAAACACGAAAAGGGGCACATCCAAGCTCGGATGTGTCCCAACCCATCAATAAATATGTTTCCGTTGTATTCGCCGCAAGCACAAGCAACGGCTTTTCCTCCGGCGCCAGATGACTGCCAAAGCGCTGCAGACCGCTTTCCAGAACCTGCCTCACCAGACGCTGCAATTCCTCCGCGGCGGTCTTATCCTCCGCCGCCTGAATTCTCGAGATCACATCCGCGCCATACTTTGTCTGCGGATTGACCGCCACATACCGGTCGCACACCGTGCCGTCCGCGTCATATAAAAGCATGGCGATTGTGGTCGTTCCGATATCGGCAACAGCCAGTCGCTTCCCCTCGGGAAGCGGCTGGCTCTCTGTAAACGGATTCTCCGTCAATATATGCATTTTACCGGCGGCGCTGCCCGCAGCCGCCACACCGGGACACAGCCCACAGCCCGTACAGATCTGACAGCGAAGTCCCCTTTGCCTTCTGTTCAATGCTCCGCTTCCTCCGCCTATACGAACTGGTTCCTCTGTACGTCGTAGTGATAATCGATTCCCGCGAGACTGTCTGTAATCTCTGCCGCGTCCACGTCAAGGTCATCGCAGAGCGCGTCGAGACTGCTGTAAAAGTCTCTCAGCTTCAGATTGATAAAGCTCAAAAGCATTACCGGATCCTTTGGTATCATTCGCCTTTCTCCTTCTTCACTCCGGCAGTCAGAGCGCCGTCCTTTACATCAATCACAACGACATCCCCGCTGTCGACCTTATCCTCGAGGATCAGCTTTGCCGTCATTGTCTCCACATACTTCTGGATATAACGCTTCAACGGTCTCGCGCCGTATACCGGATCATAGGCATTGTCCACGATAAACTGCATTGCCTCGTCTGTCAGTTCGATGCTCAGATCACGATCCTCCAGCCGCTTGTCCAGATCCTTGATAATCAGTCTGACGATGCCGCCGATATTGTCCTTTGTCAGAGGCTTGAATAGAATCGTCTCATCCAGCCTGTTCAAAAACTCGGGACGGAAGTGCGCCCGCAGTTCATTCATGACAGCCTTCTCGGCGTCCTCACTGATCTCACCGTTGGCATCAATGCCGTCAAGCAGATAGTTTGCGCCGATATTGGAGGTCATAATCAGGATCGTATTCTTAAAGTCCACGGTACGTCCCTGCGAATCCGTGATCCGTCCGTCGTCAAGCACCTGTAACAGCACATTGAACACATCCGGGTGGGCCTTCTCAATCTCGTCGAACAGCACAACGCTGTAGGGCTTTCTTCTCACTGCCTCGGTCAGCTGGCCTCCCTCTTCATAGCCCACATATCCGGGAGGCGCTCCGATAAGCCTGGAGACCGAATATTTCTCCATATATTCACTCATATCGATTCTGACCATATTATTTTCATCGTCGAACAGCGCTGCCGCCAGCGATTTTGCCAGTTCCGTCTTACCTACACCGGTAGGTCCGAGGAACAGGAACGACCCGATCGGCTTGCTGGGATCCTTGATGCCCGCCTTGGAGCGGATGATCGCCTCCGTGACCTTGGTGACACCCTCATCCTGCCCGACCACTCTCTTATGAAGCTCCTCGTCCAGATGCAGCGTCTTATTTCTCTCACTCTCCGTCAGCTTTGCCACAGGAATACCGGTCCAGCGGGACACGATACGCGCGATCTCCTCGTCGGAAACCTTCTCGTGAACCAGCTTCATGTCATTGGAGCCGACGCGCTCTTCCTCCTGTTCCAGCTGCTTCCTCAGGCTGGGCAGCCTGCCGTAGGAAAGCTCCGCCGCCTTCTCAAGATTTCCCTCCCGCTGTGCGATCTGGATCTCGTTGTTGACCGCATCGATTTCCTCACGCAGCTTGGAAAGCTTCTCGACAGATGTCTTTTCATTGTCCCACTGTGCCTTCTGATTCGCGAAGTCGTCCTTCAGCTCTGCAAGCTCCTTCTGCAGATCCGCCAGACGTTCCTGACTGAGACGGTCATCCTCCTTCTTCAGGGCTGCCTCCTCAATCTCCATCTGCATGATCTTCCTCTGCAGTTCATCCAGCTCCGTGGGCATGGAATCCAGCTCCGTCTTAATCAGCGCACACGCCTCGTCCACGAGGTCAATCGCCTTATCCGGCAGGAATCGGTCGGAAATATAACGGTTGGACAGCACTGCCGCACTGACTAAGGCATTGTCCATAATCTTAACGCCATGGTAGACCTCGTAGCGCTCCTTCAGGCCTCTCAGGATTGAGATCGTGTCCTCCACGGTCGGCTCATCCACCAGAACCGGCTGGAAACGTCTCTCCAGTGCTGCGTCCTTCTCGATATACTGTCTGTACTCGTCAAGCGTCGTCGCGCCGATACAGTGGAGCTCGCCCCTCGCAAGCATGGGCTTGAGCATATTGCCCGCATCCAACGCACCGTCTGACTTACCCGCGCCGACAATGGTGTGCAGCTCGTCGATGAACAGGATGATCTGTCCGTCGCTGTTCTTGACATCATCCAGCACCGCCTTCAGACGTTCCTCAAACTCACCTCTGTATTTCGCACCGGCAACCAGTGCTCCCATATCCAGAGCAAAAATCTTCTTATCCTTCAGCCCCTGCGGCACGTCACCTCTGACAATACGCTGTGCCAGGCCCTCGACAACGGCTGTTTTGCCGACACCGGGTTCACCGATCAGCACAGGGTTGTTCTTTGTCTTTCTGGACAGAATACGGATCACATTGCGGATCTCCGTGTCCCTGCCGATCACAGGATCAAGCTTCTGGTTTCTCGCCTTCTCCACAAGATCCTGACCGTATTTCTCCAGCGTATCATAGGTTGCCTCCGGGTTGTCGCTGGTCACCCGCTGATTTCCACGGACGGTTGACAGCGCCTGTAGAAATCTCTCCCTCGTGATCCCGTACTCCTTCCAGATCTGCGCGATCTCGCGGTTGGGGTTCTTAAGCATCGCCAGAAACAGGTGCTCTACAGATACATATTCATCCCCGAGCGCCTTCGCCTCGTCCTCGGCATTCACGAGCACCTTATTCAGCATCTCGCCGACATAGACCTTGCCGCCCTGTACCTTAGGACGCTTGTTCAGTGCCTGCTCCACGCGGTTGACAAAATGCTCCTTCTGAATTTCCATCTTTTCTATCAATTTTAAGATCAGACTGTCGTCCAGCTTCAAAAGACTGTACAGCAGATGCTCCTGTTCGATCTCCTGGTTACCGTATTCGTAGGCAAGCTTTTCGCAGCCTTCTACAGCCTGCATGGACTTCTGTGTAAATTTCTGTATGTTCATACTTACCCTCATTTCTGCGCACGTCCTTTGCGCATAGCGAGTTTGTGTCAAGTGCGCGCAGACACAAATCTCGTGATTGAAAAATTTTATTTTTCAATCTTACTTCCCTCTCAGAAAGCACATATCCCGGCAGACATCAGCTTACCGCTCCCGCCTGCCGGCAATTTCCTGCGTTCCGGTGTTTACTTTTTTATCTGTTCTATAACTAATATAACACAGTATAAATAGAAATCAATAAACAAAGTATAAACTTCTCTAAAAAAGATGTAAAGTCATCACTTGATTTCTTTTACTTCATAGCCCGCATCCGTAACCGCTGCCGTCAGCTTCGCATCCTCAACCTCCGCGGTAAGCTCCACGGTCGCCGTCTTGTTTTCCAGACTCATTGTCACGGAGCCAACACCTTCAATCGCCTCCAGTGCCTTCTGTACCCGTCCTGTGCAGTGTCCGCACATCATTCCCTCGATTGTCATTACCTTAGTCATCTTTTTCCTCCATTCCGAAGCGTCCTCTGCGCTTCCCTCTGTATTTGAAATTTTATTACATTCTGCTGCCGTGCAATTTGCCGGTACTGGCACTGACGCGTTTCTCCCGTCGGGCGTCTCTTTCCCGGCACGGAAGCCTCTCAGCCGCAGCGCATTTCCCACGACGAAGATACTGCTTAAGCTCATCGCCGCCGCCCCGAACATCGGGTTCAGCTTAATCTGGAACAGCGGATACCATACACCCGCCGCCAGAGGAATACCGATCGCATTGTAGAAAAATGCCCAGAACAGGTTCTGCTTGATATTGCGGATGACCGCACGACTGAGCCGCACCGCCGTCACGGCATCCCGCAGATCGCTCTTCATCAGGACAATATCCGCGCTCTCGAGCGCCACATCCGTTCCTGCTCCGATTGCCATTCCGACATCCGCTGCCGCCAGCGCGGGGGCATCGTTGATGCCGTCCCCGACCATGGCGACCTTTCTGCCTGCCGCCTGCAGCTCGCGGATCTTCTTCTCCTTGTCCTGCGGCAGCACCTCCGCAACCGCTTCCTCGATGCCAAGCTCCGCCCGTACCGCTTCTGCGGTCCGTTTATTGTCTCCGGTGAGCATCACAGCATGGATTCCCAGCTTCCGTAACTGATTAATCGCCACAGAAGCGCCGGGCTTCACCGTATCCGCCACCGCAATGCTGCCTAACAGTCTGCCGTCTGCTGCCACAAGAAGCGGGGTTTTTCCTTCTGCCGCAATCTGCTCCAGCCCTTCCAGTACCTCCTCCGGAATCTTCACGCCATTTTCTTCCAGATAAGCTCTGTTTCCGACCCGGAAACGGGTGCCCGCCTTCACCGGGCTGCTCAGCTGACCGGTATGCGCACCGGCTTCTGCCTTTCCATCTGTCGTTTTGCCCGCATAGAATACCGCTGTGGGGCCATCCTTTGCCTCTGAAAGTAAAGGCTGCGCCGGTAGCTCCTCTGCCAGCGTCCCCTCTACTCCTCTCCCGAACACCGCCTGAAAGTCTTTTATTTCCGGCAGTTTCAGCTGTCTTCTCTGTGCATATTCTACCACCGCTTCCGCCAGCGGATGCTCACTCTTTTTCTCCAACGCCGCCGCAATACCTGCCAGAGTATCCAGCGTCATATCCGATACATAGCATCCGATCTGCGTCACATGGAGCTGCCCGGAGGTGATGGTTCCCGTCTTGTCCAGAACGACGGTGTCTACCTCTTTCGCCCGCTGGAGCGCCTCGCCGGATTTGATGAGAATACCGTGGCTCGCCCCCACACCGGTTCCGACCATGATCGCCACCGGCGTCGCCAGACCCAGTGCACAGGGACAGGAGATGACAAGAACCGCGATTGCCGAGGAGATGGCAAATTCTGCTCCTGCTCCCGCAATCAGCCACACCGCCAGCGTAACAAGGGCAATTCCCATGACAATAGGAACGAATACACCAGCAACCTTGTCCGCGAGCTGGGCGATCGGCGCCTTGCTGGCGCTTGCCTCCTCCATCAGCCGGACGATCTGGGACAGTGTCGTGTCCTCCCCTACCCGGTCTGCACTGCATTTTAAGAAGCCCGCCTTGTTGACCGTTGCCGAGACAACCTTTGTCCCCGGCTGCTTCTCGACCGGGATGCTCTCGCCCGTGATCGCCGCCTCATCGACACTGGAGGTTCCCTCCAGCACCGTCCCGTCCACAGGGATCAGGCTGCCGGGCTTGACAAGAAATACATCCCCTGCCCGGAGCGCTTCGGTCGGGATTTCCTCTTCTCTTCCGTCCGCGGTCAGGCGGATTGCCGTCTTCGGAGACAGATCCATGAGCTTTGTAATCGCCTCGCTGGTCTTTCCCTTGGAACGGCTCTCAAGATACTTTCCGACCGTAATCAGCGTCAGTATCATACCCGCCGATTCAAAGTACAGGTCGTGCGAATACTGTTCTACGACCGCCATATCGGCATGTCCGAGCGCATAGCTGATTCTGTACATGGCAAAGATGCCGTATCCGATCGCCGCCGATGCACCGAGAGCGATCAGGCTGTCCATATTCGGAGCCAGATGCCCCAGGGTCTTGAACCCGACGGAAAAGAATTTCCGGTTGACATACAAAATCGGCAGAAGCAGAATGAACTGCGTCATGGCATAGGTCATGGCGTTCTCCGTTCCGTGCAGATATCTGTGCACGAACGGCGGTATAGGCAGCCCGAACCACTCGTGATACATATGAAACATTGCCACATACATCAGTGGAAGCAGAAACGCAATGGATATGCCGAGCCGCCACTTCATGGCGCGCGCCTCTCTCTCTGCCTTTTTCTGCACGGAGCTCCTGTCCGCGGATGACCTTCTATCGGCTGTCCGTCGTGCTTCGCCGTCGGCGGACGCACCGCTCTGCGTGTCTCCGCCCTGCGCGCGTCCTCCTGCCGTAAGCGGCTCCGCGCCGTACCCGGCATTTTCCACTGCCCGGATTATGCCGTCGCGCTGCACCTTACTTTCGTCATATTCAATTTCCATCGTCTCTGTCAAAAGATTGACAGAAGCCTTTTCCACACCCTCCAGCTTGTTCGCCGCCTTCTCCACATGAGCCGAGCAGGCAGAACAGGTCATGCCGGATATATGATACCTCTCTTTCATTTCTTCTCCTTTCCGCTCTTTTACTTAATAGGTAATTGCGAAACTCGTGTTTTACTCAGTGACGTTGCACAAAATGCACAGACCACCGCAGGCACGCTTTCGCTACCTTCCGCACGCAGCGGCACATAAGTCTCCACAGTACGGAGACTAAGTGCCGGCGGCTCCAGAGTGCGCTGCTTGTGGTCAGGTGCATTCTGCACAACTGTTTTTTGAAATTTGCGAGTTTCGCAGCCTGCCCTTACTTGAGCTTCTTGATTAGTTCGACTGCCTCGTCCACCACGGCAGTATTGCCGTTTTTGATCTCCTCCACGACACAGGTCTCCATGTGCTCCTGCAGGATCACATAGCCGAACGCCTGCAAGGCACTCTCCACCGCCGCAACCTGCGTCAGCACCTCCCCACAGTACCGGTTTTCATCCAGCATTCTCCCGATACCGTTGAGCTGTCCGATCATGCGGCTGAGACGGTTTTTCAGCTGCCTGAGTTCCTTTTCCTCCCTCGGCGTCGCCTTCGTCCTGCAACAGCAGCACTCGTTCTGTTGGTTTTCAGTATTTCCCGCCATTTCTCTTCTATCCCTTCTTTCCTTTTATCCGTCAGGTGATTGCGAAATTTGTGTTATGTTTCCTCAAAATACCCATAGGGGGTATCTCAATTTCAGTGTCATGATATACCCCCCTTGGGTATTTGTCAAGTCCTCATATTCTAAAAATTTTCAATTTTCGAGCAGCATTAGCTATATTAATAATTGACTCTGTCCGATGCATTGACTATAATAGCAGCATCGTCAACATGTATGGAGGAATGTCCTCCACTACTTACGATTGACAGCAATTAAACTATATAAAAACAAAGGAGATTAATGTCATGAGAAAAAACGGATTAAAAAAATTCAGTCTTGTATTAATCGCAATCAGCATGCTTGCACTGTTACTGACTGCATGTGGCTCAGATAAGGAAAGCAAGTGGGTAGGCACATACGGCGGAACAAGTTCAAGCGGAAATAAAGTGTCTATTACCATCAATAAGGATGGCACGGCAGAATATAAGAAGAACAATAATTCAATAGCCGGCACCTGGACCGAAAACGAGAATAGTATCTCTCTTGACTTTGACGGCGCGCTTTCTTCCAAGTACGAGCCTTTAATTGTTACACTTTCCTCAGACGGAAATACAATTACGGTAGAATCCGACACCAAAGGCTGGACTGCCGATACTTACCAGAGAAGATAACACATAATAGCAGGAAAAGTTGCCTGCGCGTGTTGCAATAAGCAGACACTTTCAGACATTGGAGGTCAGAGATGCAAAAGCGAATTAACTACTCGGTGCAGTTTCAAAACTGACAGCAGATTGTATCGAGGTTAATGTAAGGTTTCAAATGATGTTGTCAGAAGCTGCACCGAATCCTAATCTTTTAAATCACTATCTTTAGATTATTATTTGGAAAGGATGCAGTTAAAATGAATAGAGAAGAATTAAGATCCATATGGAAAGAGGAAGAACGTGTTGCGCATATTCACGGATGGGATTTTTCACACATCCGCGGACGCTATGAAGAGGAACAGGATTTACCGTGGGATTACGCTGAAATCATCGGGCGTTATCTGACAGACGATATGCAGCTTCTGGATTACGATACCGGCGGCGGAGAATTCCTGTTGTCCTTAAAGCATCCGTATCGCAACACCGCAGCGACAGAGGGCTATCCGCCGAATGTGGAATTATGCAGGGAAACACTCTCCCCGCTCGGAATCCATTTTAAGGCATGTGATGATCCGGCAAATATCCCCTTTGAATCTGCCTGCTTTGACATAATCATCAACCGGCACGGCGATTTCAACGCGGACGAATTGTTCCGTCTGCTGAAAAAGGCCGGAATCTTTATCACCGAGCAGGTCGGCAGCGAAAACGACCGCGATCTGGTTGAAATGGTACTCCCTGATACCGAGAAGCCGTTTCCGCATCTGAATCTCCGGGAGCAGAGAAAGGCATTCGAGGATGCCGGCTTTCACATCATCGAAGAAGCAGAAACCTTCCGCCCCATCCGGTTTTACGATGTCGGCGCGTTCGTATGGTTTGCGCATATTATCGAATGGGAATTTCCCGGATTTTCAGTTGACAGATGCTTCGATCAGTTATTGAAAATGCAGGAAATCATCGAAAGCGGAAAGCCCATCGAGGGTACGATTCACCGCTATCTGATTGTTGCCAGAAAAGAATAAAGAATCAAGAGACCACCCGCCGTTTGCGCGGGTGGTCTCGTTCATTCCGAAAACAATTCATCCCTTTTCTTCCAGCTTTGCGTAGACGAAAAAGTCCGCCGCCACGCTGCCGCCGTGCACTCCCGCCTCATTTATTGCAAAGAGTCCGGCTTTCACGCCGACCCAGCGCCCCGTTGTCGCCTTAGTCGTCCTTCCGACGTTATGGTACTCCTCACCGTCAACGCTGACTGCGAAGGAAATGTCCTCCGACCGTTCGACCCGCATTCTGAGCCAGATCCGCTCCTGCTGCCAGACCTCAAGCTCCTCCCTGACCTCGTCCGCCATTGTCCAGTTTCCCGTCCTCTGCTGTAAGCAGAGAGCGCCCGCCTGTCTTTTTACGGCAAGCGCCGTGTAGCAGCCGCCCAGTGAGACCATGCCCGCGGCATCTCCCTCTGCCAGCCTCTCGAGGTGCAGGCAGGTTGTGATCTCAAATTCCGGGGCGGGCCACTTCTGCAGGAGAAGGCTGCTGACGTCACAGAGCTGCCTGTCCACATCCACAGGCTGCGCATAAAGCGTCAGTCTGCCGTCTTCCAGCCGGTACCATTCCTTCCGGTAATTCGCATTCCACTGCCATTGCAGCCCAAGCCTTCCACTCTCAAAGAAATCGCTGTCCTCCGGCGCATCCACAGGGCAGACAGCTCCGGTATCCGGCTTCTGATAACGCAGAACCGGCTCGCCGCAGCCACCCTCCTCATTCACGCCGATCACCGGCCAGTCGTCCACCCAGCGCATCGGCTGTAAATGAATGATTCTTCCGGCATTGCCGACATCCTGAAAGTGCAGGAACCAGTCCTCTCCGGACGGCGTATCGACCCACGCGCCCTGATGAGGTCCGTTGACCGGCGTCGATCCCTGATGCAGCACGATCCTCTCCTCGTAAGGACCATAGATATTCTTCGACCGGAGCACCGTCTGCCAGCCCGGCTTCACGCCTCCTGCCGGGGCAAATATGTAATAGTAGCCGTTTCTCTTATAGAGCTTCGGCCCCTCGATCGTCGGCTGCGTCTCATGCCCGTCATAGATGAATTTTCCGTCGTCCAGCACTCCCGAGCAGTCCGGCTCGATCGGCGACAGATACAGCATGCTCTTAAAGCCGATGCGGCTTCTGGCAAACGCCGTCACCATGTACGCCTTCCCATCGTCATCCCAGAAGGGGCAGGGATCGATCCAGCCCACGACCTTTCTGACATAGGCGGGTTCACTCCACTTTCCCCACGGGTCGGTCGTTTTACACATAAAGATTCCCTCGTCTGGCATGGGAATGAATACATAATATATTCCGTCATGGAAACGGATTGACGGCGCCCATGCGCCGCAGCCGTGCATCGGCTGGTCATAATAAGGAAAGGGCAGTCTGTCCACGACATAGTTAATGACCTTCCAGTTGACCAGATCCCTAGAATGCAGCAATGGCACTGCCGGAGAGTTGCAGAAGCTGGATGCCACCATGAAATAATCCCCGCCGACCCTGATTGCGTCCGGGTCAGAATAATCCGTATACAGAATCGGGTTCCTGTAGGTTCCGTCGCCGTTATCCGCGATCCACATCTTCTCTGTTTTTCTGTTTTCCATATTGATCCTCGCTTCCTGTACGCTTTATCTAGGTGTTTGCTAAACGCCATGTGCCGCATTCCCGCAACAATCCTTTGTCCTTTTCTGTGTGTGCCCTACGATGTTACCTGCTTTATGCCCCTATTGTATCAAGTAACCGGCGTCACTGCTAGTCAGAAGATTACTTTTTTACTGGCAAAGCTGCACTGTGTCACCATAACTGTCCATATTAATTTACCAGCTATCGCTATTTTTCCACTTCTATATACTCTCCCTGTGTCTTCTCTGGGTATTGGCTTACACTTTACACTTCCATACCCTCGCCCGCTGGCTTCTCTGGGTACTGGCTTACACTTTACACTTCCATACCCTCGCCCGCTGGCTTCTCTGGGTATTGGCTTACACTTTACACTTCCATACCCTCGCCCGCTGGCTTCTCTGGGTACTGGCTTACACTTT